>NZ_JAYEDA010000020.1:0-44378 GCF_034651565.1 Chryseobacterium sp. MHB01
AAAAAATAAAGACTATCTTCAGTCTGAATATCGTCTGTTACAATTAAAGAAAATAACTTAATCCTGCTTTATAACGGTTTAGTCTGTCGGGCAGACCATTGTATCCTCCGTTAATGGCTTTGGTAATCTTTTTAAAAACAACAAGGTTGTTGCCCGTATCAATATTTTTGGTAATATCAATCTGATCTGCCAATGCATTGAGATTTCTGCTATTCCAGAACCAGCCAGCACTTTCTGCTGCATTTTTAAGCTGAATAGCATTACATTTCGTAACATTTTTACCTCCTAAAAATGTGGGATTTGCCACAAAATCTGTTCCTAAAGCAAGTGAAACCGCTTTATAATTGGCTCTTCCGGTAATCTGGATAAGCCCTCTTCCTTTGAATCTTACCCCATCTCCTTTCTGAGTATTTCCCAGATCTTTTCTTCCCTCGTATGCGCTTCCGCTCGCAAGTTCTTCGGTGTAAAACAAGCCGCCGCTTTCGTGACCTACCTGTGCCAAAAAATTCAGCATTCGGGAAGGGGTATTGACGGAAAACTTATCGCATGTTGCTATAACATACGGTAAGAATTGCGAAGCGTAAGCAGATTTTGAGCAGGTTGCCTCTTTAAGTTGTCCAAGTGTAAGCATGATTATTGTTCTTTAAATTGATAGGTAAAACTATCTTAAAAAAACAAAAACCATTACAGGGATTCTACTATTTTCCGATAAGTATTTCTACGGAATTTAATTGATTGTTATTCTTCGCAGGCTCTCCAGACTGCGTCATTCTGCGGAACGGGAGCCGTGATTTCAATATTTTCTTTGGTAACGGGATGAATAAATTCCAGTTTTCGGGCGTGAAGGTTTATTCCTCCATCAGGATTTGAACGTGCTGCACCATATTTAAGATCTCCTTTAATAGGAGCCCCGATTTTTGAAAGCTGGGCCCTGATCTGGTGATGCCTTCCCGTTTCCAGGTCTATTTCCAGAAGAAAATAATTATCCAGATTTTTGATGATATGATAAGTAAGAATTGCTTCTTTTGCACCTTCAGTGGCTTTCGGGAAAACGATGGCTTTATTATTTTTTTCGTTTTTCTTTAAAAAATGAATCAGCCTCTGGGACTGCGGAATCATCTCTTTGGTAACAACAGCCCAGTATGTTTTTTTAATTTCCCGGTTTTTTACCATTTGCGTGAGCCGGGACAGTGCTTTGGAAGTTTTAGCATAAATTACCAATCCGGAAGTTGGTCTGTCGATACGATGAACAAGTCCGAGAAAAACATTTCCCGGTTTGTCATCTCTTTTTTTGATAAAACTTTTAATCAGTTCCAGTAAAGAATCATCTCCGGTTTTATCACCCTGTACCAGCTGCCCTACTTTTTTATTGATCACCAGAAGATGGTTGTCTTCATACACAATCTGTTCCTCCATTTTTTACTGACGATAATTGGGTCTGTTTGAAAATGAAAGTATAATTCCTCCGAGAAGACCTAATGTTTTAATTCCGGAAATTTTCCAGTCTACCGGGAAAAGAGCACCCACCACACATAATCCTGCCGCTGCATACATGGCATACATAAAATTTTTTGTCGTCATCAACGGAGCCTGAAGAAAAAAGCTTATTCCGATAAGCACATAAAATACTCTCCGGGAAAGCAATATATTGATATCGGGAGAGAAAAGATCAAACCAGCCTACTACAAGACACAATAATGCTACAATAGAAAGTACTCCCTGGATTGTTTGTTGATTATTCATGATTAATAACTTTCACTTTCGATAGGGAAATTCTGACTTTTCACATCTTTCACGTATTGCTCTACAGCACCTGTAATTTCGGTATAAAGATCAAGATATCTTCTTAAAAATTTAGGACTGAAACCTTTGTTCATTCCAACCATATCATGGTAGACCAAGACCTGCCCGTCGCAATGCGCTCCTGCTCCTATCCCAATGGTAGGAATAGAGATCGATTCCGTTACTTTTTTAGCTAAATCCGCAGGAATTTTTTCTAAAACCACTGCAAAGCATCCCAATTCCTCAAGCAATTGCGCATCCGCAATTAATTTTTCTGCTTCAGCTTCTTCTTTTGCTCTTACTTTATAGGTTCCGAATTTATAGATAGACTGAGGTGTTAAACCTAAATGCCCCATCACAGGAATACCTGCATTGATAATTTTTTTAATTGATTTTGAGATTTCTTTTCCCCCTTCAATTTTTACAGCATGTGCTCCTCCTTCTTTCATCATTCTCACTGCAGATTCCAGAGCTTTTTCCGGGTTGCTCTGATAGGTTCCGAAAGGCAGATCGGCAACCACCAATGCCCTGTCTGTACCTCTTACTACACTTTGAGAATGATAAATCATCTGATCCAGCGTAATGGGAAGTGTGGTTTCAAAGCCCGCCATGACATTGGCAGCAGAGTCGCCTATAAGAACCGCATCAATCCCTCCGGCATCCACCATTTTTGCTGTGGTATAATCGTATGCTGTAAGCATGGTTATTTTTTCCTTGTCAAATTTCATTTTGCGCAAGGTTTCCGTTGTAACTTTCTTAATTTCAGAATGAACAGACATATTGTATCTATTTAAAAGTTAAAAAGTCGGCCCTGAGCCGACTTCAATTTTGTATGATTTTATAAAACTACGTGACCGAGTTTCATTAATTTGTCGTGGTTGAGAATCTTGATATTTCTTCCGTCTACTTCAATGAGATTATCTCCTTTAAATTCGGAAATAAGACGGATGGCACTTTCGGTGGCCGTACCTATAATGTTGGCGATTTCTTCCCTTGTTAACGAAATTTTGATAAAACCTTCAGGATCTACACCTAATTTCTGTTCCAGAAGAAGCAAGATTTCCGCAAGTCTCTCCCTCACCGTTTTCTGTGCAAGGAAGGTAATCGTATTAGAAGACTCGCCCAATTCATAGGAAATCTTCTGAAGCATAACAAAAGATAATTGAGAATCTATTTCAAGAAGATACATAAAAACATCTGCAGGCAGAAAAGTAGCCTCAATATCAGTCATGGCTTCCGCTTTTGCCTGGAAGTTTTCTCCACAAAGCAAAGAACGATAACCGATGATATCACCTTCTTTAATAAATCTTAAGATCTGGTCTTTTCCGAATGCTCCCGATTTTGATAATTTCGCTGCTCCTTTTTCTAAAACAAACACTCCCTTGGGAGTTTCTCCGTCCTCAAAAATCGTATCATGTTTCTGGAAAGTAAACTTCTTTTTGGCGTTGAGATATTTTTCAAAATCAGCACTGGAAAGTCTCTCTTTAAATGATTTATCATTAAAAACTCTGGCGAACCTTTCTTCGATGGCAATCTGTTGTTCCTGCGACATTTTATATGACATTTATCACAAAAATAGAACTTTTTAACTCGATAAACAAAAAAAATTGTTATAATTTTGTAGTTCAATAATTTATGAAGGTGAGCGAGAACTGTTTTCATTGTGGCCAAGGTATCGAAAAAGAAAGAATTTTATTTGATGAAAAGACTTTCTGCTGTAACGGTTGTAAATCGGTCTATGAAATTCTAAATGCTAATAATTTAAACAATTTTTACGAGCTTAATAAAAGAGCAGGAATTCGCCCCGGTGATGAAAATTCCGGGCAGTTCGATTATCTAGACACCCCGGAAATCTTTGAAAAGGTGACTGATTTTTCTGAAGGAAACACCAGTCTCATCACTTTTAAAATCCCAGTAATCCACTGTTCTTCATGCATCTGGTTATTGGAAAGCCTTCATACATTAAACAAAAACATTAAATATTCGCAGGTTAATTTCACCAGAAAGACGCTGCAGGTTTCATTCAATCATAATGAATTAAAACTAAGCGAATTAGCTAATTTCCTCACCAATCTGGGCTATAAGCCGGTTATCAGTCTTGAAACTGCGGATAAAAATGTTGAACATCTTGACAAATCACTTCTGGTAAAATTTGCTATTGCTGCTTTTGCTTTCGGAAACGGAATGTTCCTTGCTTTTCCGGAATATATCGGCGGTGAAGATTACTGGATGGAGCATTACAAAGGACTTTTCCGCGCACTAATGTGTCTGCTGGCCATTCCGGTGGTAGTATATTCGGCTTCAGATTATTATAAATCTGCCTGGTACGGACTGAAAAATAAGATCGTAAATATTGATGTTCCTATCGTCCTGGGAATTATCGTACTCTTCGGACGGAGCCTCTATGAAGTGGCAACCGACTATGGTCCTGGATATTTTGACACCCTGTGCGGACTTTTATTCTTCATGCTTCTTGGTAAAATTTTCCAGAAACGAACGTACAGCGCACTTTCTTACGACCGGGATTATAAATCGTTTTATCCTATTGCCGTTACAAAAGTTGATTTTGACGGAAAGCAGGACAATATTCTGCTTTCGGAAATTAAAATCGGAGACCGTATTTTAGTAAGAAATCAGGAAATCATTCCGGTGGATGCCATCCTCATAAATGGCGATGGAAATATAGACAACAGTTTTATTACGGGTGAAAGCGCTACCATAAGCAAGCAACCTGGAGATAAAATTTTCGCAGGCGGAAAACAGATCGGTTCTTCTCTTGAACTCGAAGTGATCAAGAATGTTGACCAGAGTTACCTTACCCAGCTTTGGAACAAAGAAGCTTTCAAAAAACATGAAACCGGGCTTGACACCCTAACGAACAAGGTCAGTAAGTACTTCACTTTCATTATTTTAGGCATTGCCTTAATCTCCGGAATTTACTGGTATTTTATTGATCTTAATAAAATGTTCCAGGTAATTTCCGCCATTCTGATTATTGCCTGCCCTTGTGCCCTTGCCCTGTCCGCGCCTTTTACTTTCGGACATATCATGAGGATTTTAGGACGAAATAAATTCTATGTAAAAGACACAATCACCATCGAGAAAATTGCTAAACTCGATACGATTGTTTTTGATAAGACAGGAACCATCACCCACAGAAAAAAATCCAATATTACTTACGAGGGAGCAGAGATTCAAGAATTTGATTTACTGAATATAAAAACGCTTTTAAAGAACTCCAATCACCCCCTATCAAAATCGTTGTATGATTTTATTGAAGTAAATGACGACTATTATCAGGTAGAACATTTCAGAGAGATTTCAGGGAAAGGATACGAAGCGATGGTGAGAGGCAATCTCTATAAAATCGGCTCAGCCAGGTACAATAATCAGGAGTCAAAAAATCTGGAAACAGCAGTGTATATCAGCAAAAACAATGAGTTTATCGGTAAATTTATTTTTAAAAATGAATACCGCGAAAATCTAAAAAATCTCTTTAAAAAACTTGCCGGATACCACGTTTTTATTCTCAGTGGCGATAATGCTTCAGAAGAAAACCAACTTAAAGAATTGATTCCTGCATCCAAAGGAATGGCATTTAACCAAAGTCCCGAAGACAAGCTGAATTACATCAAAAACCTTCAGGATCAAAACTTTAAAGTAGCGATGCTTGGAGACGGACTTAACGATGCCGGAGCATTAAAGCAAAGTAATGTGGGAATAGCGATTGCTGACGACACCAATAGTTTCACCCCTTCTTCCGATGTCATTATGGACGGTGAAAAAGTGGTACTTCTCGATAAATACCTGAATGTCTGCAAGGGTTCGATGACAATTGTGAAGATGACATTCATAATCAGTTTTCTTTACAATGTTGTCGGCTTAAGTTACGCAGTTACAGGACATATGCATCCTCTTTTCGCCGCTTTGATCATGCCAGCAAGCTCCATTACAGTTGTTTCATTCACTACTCTTTCAACCTGGATACTGGGCAGGAAATATTTCAAAAAAAACGCTTAAACGCCCTTATTTAGACTGGTTTTAAATTAGACAAAAGCCGTATTTCGTGACGAATATCATTATTTTTCACTAAATTTGAACCCCGAAAATAGGTTAATTTTGTTGTCTAATGGATATTCTATATTTAATGATCCTATGCAGTGTTTCTTTGGCTGCAGTTTTCCTGGTCGTGTTTATAGTGTATGCCAGAAAAGGACAGTTTGAGGATGATGAATCCCCGGCTGTAAGAATTCTTTTCGACTCTGATGAAATCAGGGAAAAAGAAGAGCCTGGCAGCAATGAAAACGATGATGAAAAAGGAGAAAGTAAAAAAATTGAAGAAAAAAGTGAATAGTTGATATGGAAACACAAAAGTTTAGTTATGACAACAGTATTGTCCGGGCATTTCTTTATGCGACCGTCGTTTTCGGGATCATAGGGTTTTTGTTTGGGCTTACAGCTGCATTAATGCTTTTCTACCCTGAGCTTCCGGAGTTTTTATTCGGAACGGACGATACAACCATTAAAAGTTTAGGTGGTGGCATCGATGGGTTGATAAAAACGCATGGTGCTTTCGGATTTGGGAGAATCAGAATGCTGCACACGAGTACTGTTATTTTTGCATTCGTAATGAATGTTGTTTATGTAGGAGTATATTATTCCTTACAGCGATTACTGAAAACAAGAATGTACAGTGACACCCTGTCCTGGATCCACTTCTGGACATGGCAGATCATGATCCTTGTAACGTATGTTACGTTCTTCATGGGGATTAACACATCCAAAGAATATGCAGAACACGAATGGCCTATTGATATTTTAATTACCATCTCATGGGTGATTTTCGGGGCTAATATGTTCTTAACGATAGCTAAAAGACGAGTAAGACATTTATATGTTGCCATCTGGTTCTATGTTGGAACATGGATTGCCGTAGCGATGCTTCATATTTTCAACAACCTTGAGGTTCCTCTATCTTTCACAGGATGGAAATCTTATTCTGCATATGCAGGGGTAAAAGATGCTATCGTACAATGGTGGTACGGTCACAATGCGGTTGCATTCGTACTGACAACTCCTGTTTTAGGTTTAATGTATTATTTTTTACCTAAAGCAGCAGACAGACCGGTATTCTCGTATAAACTATCGATTATTCACTTCTGGTCACTAATCTTCGTTTATATCTGGGCTGGTCCTCACCACCTTCAATATACCGCTTTACCGGCTTGGGCTCAGGCAGTGGGAACAGGTTTCTCTATCATGCTTATTGCACCATCTTGGGGAGGTATGCTGAACGGATTACTAACTTTGAGAGGAGCCTGGGATAAAGTAAGAGAAAATCCTATTCTTAAATTCTTCGTTGTTGCGGTAACTTGTTATGGTATGGCAACGTTTGAAGGCCCATTATTGGCAACTAAAAACATTAACAAAATCGGTCACTTTACAGACTGGGTTATCGGTCACGTACACTTAGGTGCATTAGGATGGAATGGTTTCATGGCATTCGGTGTAATCTATTACCTGATCCCAATCTTATGGAGAACGAAATTATATTCAACAAGACTTGCCAACTGGCATTTCTGGCTGGGAACTTTAGGAATCATCTTCTATGCAGTACCAATGTATATCTCCGGATTTACTCAAGGATTAATGTGGAAGCAGTTCAACCCGGACGGAACCTTAGTATGGAAAAACTGGCTGGATACTGTAACGGCAATTATTCCTTATTTTAAAATGAGATTCGTAGGAGGATTATTTTATCTTTCAGGAGCTATTTTAATGGTGGTAAACTTAATTGCTACGGTAAGAAAAGGATCATTCCAGAAAGATGTACCTGCAGAAGCTCCGGCTTTAGCGAACATCAGCAAAAAGCGTAAAGAAGGAGAAGGAACTCACCTTTGGCTGGAAAGAACTCCTGTATTGATGGGTATTCTGTCTTTATTAACGATCTCTATCGGTAGTATGGTGGAAATTATTCCTACCCTATCGCTTAAGAAAAGTGTACCAACCATTTCAGCAGTGAAGCCATATTCTCCACTGGAGCTGGAAGGTAGAGATATTTATATCAGAGAAGGATGTAATGCATGTCACTCTCAGATGGTAAGACCATTCAGAGATGAGATTGTAAGATTCAACGGTAAAAACGGACAGTATTCCAAAGCGGGAGAATTCGTATATGACAGACCGTTCCTTTGGGGATCTAAGAGAACCGGACCGGATTTGCACAGAGAGGGTGGTAAAAACCCAAGTTCTTGGCACTATAAGCACATGTATAACCCAAGATCTACTTCAGCAGGTTCTATCATGCCTCGTTACCCTTGGTTAATTGCTACCGATCTTGACAGATCTAAAATGGTAGATAAAATGAAGCTGATGAAGAGTGCATTTGAAGTTCCTTACACCAAAGCTGAGATAGATTCCGCCAACTCATGGGCCAATAACCAGGCAACGAAGATTGTAAGAGATATTATGTCTGAAGCACCGGATCTTAAAGATGCCTATGCAAAGAGACCTAAAGGTGAATTGGAGAAAAAAGAGATTGTAGCTCTTATTTCTTACCTTCAGAGATTAGGAACGGATATCAAAACAACGGAAATCAAAACAGCAAGTAATAACTAACATTAAAAAAAAAGTTCCATCATGATACCTCAGAACTTTAAAGACATATTATCCAATACCGACAATGCTGGCTTTTACCAGACTTTGGCTCTGATTTTCTTTATGCTGTTCTTCGTAGCACTTGTAATATATGTTTTCAGCAGACCTAAAAAATATTACAAGGAAGAAGAGGAAGCTCCTCTGAGTGATGACCAGGATGATGATAATTTTAATTTAAAAAATTAACAACTTATTATGAAACAAAGAACACCGGTTTTTGTAAACATCTTAATAATAATCGGACTTTTAATAGTTTTTTATTATCTGTTTGTACAGAGCTATGAGTTTCTAGGCTCGCCTTACTTCTGGGGAACTGTTGTGATTGCAGGTATTCTGGCATACATACACAGCGCGATCGGAGATCTTATTGAAAACAATAAATTCAAAAAATTATCTCCTGAAGAAAAAGCAGCTTATTTAGCAGAGAAAAAAGTTCCTTATTTTATAAGGTTATATAATGCAGCATTTAAAAAACAATCTGCTGCCGAAGAGAAAGATATCCTTATCGATCACGGCTTCGACGGGATTATGGAATTGGACAACCAATTACCGAAATGGTGGGTAGGTTTGTTCTATTTTGGGACCGCTTTTTGTATTGTGTACGTTGCAGCATACTCTTTCACAGATTTTGCTCATCCATTGACAGAATATGAGAAAGAATATAAAGAACAGCTTGCAAGCATCAAGAAATACGAAGAAACTCAGCCGCCTGTAACAATTGAAACAGCTAAATATTCAGCAGATAATATTGCAGAGGGTAAAGAGCTCTTTAAAACGAACTGTGCATCTTGTCATAAAGAAGACGGTAGTGGCGGTATCGGTCCAAACCTTACGGATCAATATTGGATCAACCAGCCTGAGAAAACGTTATTTAAAAACGTATTCCATATGGACTGGAACGGATCTCCTACAAATCCTGCGATGAGAGCATTCGGTAAGAACGGGGAAGTTTCCGGTGCTGAAATTGAAAAGATTGCAGCATATGTATACCACATCAACCAGGAATTGCCTCCGGTGACACCAGCTCAGGGTGGTGCAGCACCTCAGGGAACTGAAGCACACTGGGAGAAAGAATAATTTTAACAAAAAAATTAGAAACATATGAAAAACATAATTTGTTATTACCTTAAAAATAGTAACGAATTATGTTTTTTCTTTTTTAAATACCAGTACATATGTCAGACATAGAAGAAATAGAAGTACGCGGCGGACAGGGCCAGGTTCTGGACCCTGAAACTTACAGAGATTCTATAGGCACCATGGATCAGTCCGGAAAAAGAAAATGGGTCTATCCCAGAAAGCCTAAAGGAAAGTATACCAATTACAGGTATCTTGTGAGCTGTATTTTATTATTTATTTATTTTTCGGTACCGTTTGTTAAAATCAATGGTAATCCGATGATTTTATTTAATGTGATTGACCGGGAGTTTTTCATTTTCGGGCAACCTTTCTATCCTCAGGATTTTTTCATCCTAACGTTGGGAGCTATTGCATCTCTTATTTTTATTATTGTATTTACGATTGCTTTCGGTAGAATTTTCTGCGGGTGGATATGTCCTCAGACAATTTTCCTTGAAATGATTTTCCGTAAAATAGAATATGCTATTGAAGGAGACAGAAATAAGCAGATGAAACTGGACAGACAGGAGTGGAACAGCGAAAAGATATGGAAAAGAGGTCTGAAGTGGAC
Organism: Chryseobacterium sp. MHB01; assembly: GCF_034651565.1. Lineage (NCBI taxonomy): Bacteria > Pseudomonadati > Bacteroidota > Flavobacteriia > Flavobacteriales > Weeksellaceae > Chryseobacterium > Chryseobacterium sp. MHB01. The sequence goes on from NZ_JAYEDA010000020.1 coordinate 10,130, forward strand.
CATCTACATTATCATATCACTTGTTATTACCCACTTCATGTTTATGTATATCGTAGGATATGAAGAGGTTTTCAGGATTCTTTCGGAAGGACCATTTGCGCATCCAACCAATTTTATTGTAATGATTTTGCTTACTGCTGCATTTTACTTTGTATTTGCATGGTTCAGAGAGCAGGTTTGCACACTGGTTTGTCCTTACGGAAGGTTACAGGGTGTTTTGATCGATAAGGATACGGTAAATGTTTTCTACGATTTCAAAAGAGGGGAAAACAGAGCGAAATGGAGAAAAGGAGAAGACCGAAAAGCAGCCGGAAAAGGAGATTGTATCGATTGTCATCAGTGTGTGGTAGTTTGCCCTACCGGAATTGATATCAGGGACGGGCAACAGCTGGAATGCGTAAACTGTACGGCATGTATTGACGCCTGTGATGAAGTCATGGAAAAAGTAGGGCTCCCGAAAGGATTAATCCGGTACGCTACGGAGAATGAAATTGAAAACGAGACCAAATTTAAATTTACAGGAAGAATGAAAGGCTTTGCCTTAATTCTGGTATTACTAACCGGTTTCCTTGGATATCTTCTTTATAACCGTGGCGAAATGGAAGCAAAATTCATAAAGCCTGCCGGAAGTACATTTTTTTTAAGGGACGGAAAAATTACCAATACCTACAATTATACTTTCCTCAATAAAACCAATGATAAGAAGATTGTAACCATTAAAGTAGTTGAACCGAAACACGGAGAAGTTATTTACAGTGGTTCAAGCAAAATTACCGTTGATAGGGATAAGATTACCAAAGGAACCGTTAATATCAGCTTCCCGGAAAGTGAAATGAATCTTTCCAAGCAGAATATTACTATTGGTGTTTATGATATGAGCGGAAAACTGGTGGATTCTTACGAAACCTATTTTGAGGGACCTTTTAAACTACAATTCTAATATCAGAAACCTCAATATCATCATCTGACGGAATATTGAGGTTTTTAAAATATATTAATTTAAAATGAAAAAATTCACTTGGGGGCACGGTGTAGTCATCGCATTACTGGCATTCATGGCATTCATATTATCAATGCTATTCCTTTTCCCGAATGGCCAGAAAAATTCTGAAATGGTAACTGATAATTATTATGAGGAAGAACTGAAATATCAGGATGTTATTGATGCTAAAAAAAGAGCCGATGATCTGCAGGAAAAACCAGTCTACAGCCAGGATAAAAATGGGATTAAGATTACCTTTCCAACAAACTATAACAATTCCAATACAACGGTAAAATTTGTTTTGAACAGGACTGACGATCAGAATTTAGATATAAAAAAATCTGTGCAGCTTGATGCCAGCAAATCATTTATAATACCTGCTCAGGTATTAAAAATGGGAAATTATACATTACGATTAAACTGGACTAAAGATAAAACAGATTACCGAATAGATTATGATGTAATATGGAAATAGCACTTATTGTATCGGCTATAGGTTTAGGATTTGCTTCCGGTTTTCACTGTATCGGAATGTGCGGACCTATTGCCCTGTCAATGGGATTAACAAAAAAACAGGCGACCAATTATTATCTCCAGAATCTTACTTACCAGTTCGGAAGAATTTTTACCTATTCATTTTTAGGAGCAATTCTGGGCATTGTAGGCGAAGGCTTCGAAATGGCAGGAATCCAGAAATATCTTACGATTGCCGTGGGAATATTATTAATTATAATGGCTGTATTTTCTTTCGGAGGTAAAGATTTTGCTTCAAAAATTCCTTTCTTTTCTAAATTTTTATTCAAAGTAAAATCTAATTTGGGAAGGTTGCTACAGAAAGCAGATTACCGATCAAGATTTACAACAGGAATTCTTAATGGTTTCTTACCCTGCGGAATGGTTTACATGGCATTAACCGCAAGCCTTGCAAGTGGGGGAATATGGCAGGGCGCTTTATATATGGCTCTTTTTGGATTAGGAACCCTCCCGTTTATGTTTACGGTCGTTCTTTTAGGAAATCTTATGAACCAGGCTTTCCGGATAAAAATATTAAAGATGATTCCGGTGGTGATGATTATCTTAGGAGGTCTGTTTATTGTAAGAGGTCTTGAGCTCGGAATTCCTTATCTCTCTCCAAGAGCAGAAGCAATGACGATCTCAAAAGACAAACAGGGAGACTGTCATTTGCCGGGGGATCATAATACACACAATCACGATAATACGAATTGTCATTAGTAGTGAATAAAAGCTAAATTTAAAAGATTAAGCCCTTTGGAGCCTATCCAGAGGGCTTTTAATTATAACTCTGAAAGGACCAAATTAACCACTAATTATAAAGATCACGCATATAACAATTTATTTATAAAACAATTATATAAAAAATTTAAAAATATTACTAACATTATTTATTAAATGCGATTTTATTGCAAAATCAATTTTGTACCTTTATCGTAACTAAAAATTTAATATATGCTTATAAAACTACTTTTTACGAAATTTGAGCCATCAAAATGGCTAAATTCAAGAAAAACAACAACGCTCGCATTCGCAGCAGGTTTATTTTTTACTTATTCGGGAGTAAAAGCCCAAACTTCGGTAACAGTTCCCGATTTAACGGTTGTAAGTACCTTTACAGGTCCTTTTGCCAATTCTACGAGAACATATCAAATGGTTATTGATGATACACAATTGACTACTTTATCGGGGAAGTACCTTTCATCAATATCGTTCAAAATACCGAGTACGGCAGCTTCATCATGGCCTGCTTCTAATATTACTTATCCTGATTATCAGATTTATCTTAGTGATGGTGTAAATCCTGCCAACGCACAGCTAAATTTTGCAGCAAACGTTGTAGGAACTCAGACACAGGTTCGGTCCGGAAGCCTTTCAATACCAGCCGGTTCAGTGGCAAATAACAATACATTCAGCTTTGATATTACTTTCACCACTCCTTATCTTTACACAGGTAGCAATCTGGTTATTGAAATACGGCATACTGGAAGCAACGGTACATCAACCTCAAACCAGGCGGTAGGAACAAGCGCAACAGGATATGGAAGCTTATTCACATCATGCTGGTCCAGCTCTACAAGTGTATTGCAGGGAAATTTTTCTTATGTGAAAATTAGTTCCGCAGGTACTTTAGGGGTAAAGTCTGTTGAGATCAATGGAGGAACATCAGTTTACCCTAACCCGGTAAAAGATCAGCTGTATGTAAAATCTGATAATGATATTATGGAATTGAATATTTTCAATTTAGTTGGACAAAAAGTCTATTCCCAGAAAAATTCAGTTAAGATCCCACAAATCAATGTATACGGATTGGCAAAAGGAAATTATATTTTACAAACAATCGATAAAAACGGAAATTCAGCTTCAACAAAATTTATTAAGGAGTAAAAAAATAGGTAAATACTATTGAATAAAAAAACCACTGAATATCAGTGGTTTTTATTTTTTGATTAGTTTATCACATCAAATCTCGCATATTCTGCAATCTTTTTTGGAAGCTTAATCCCATCCTCTGTCTGATTGTTTTCCAGCAAAGCAGCCATAATTCTCGGTAACGCCATTGCAGATCCGTTTAAGGTATGTACAAGCTGGGACTTTCCGTCTGTTTTGTAACGGCATTTTAATCTGTTCGCCTGGAAGGTTTCAAAATTGGAAACAGAGCTCACCTCCAGCCATTTCTCCTGGGCAGCACTCCAGACTTCGAAGTCGTAGGTCATGGCAGAAGCAAAACCGGTGTCTCCGCCGCAAAGTCTTAACACTCTGTAAGGAAGTTCAAGATCACTCAGAATTTCTTTAATATGTTCTACCATTTCTTCTAAGACCGCATAAGAATTTTCTGGCTTTTCAATTCTTACAATTTCTACTTTTTCAAACTGATGAAGACGGTTCAGTCCTCTTACGTGAGCACCATAACTTCCCGCCTCTCTTCTGTAGCACTGAGAAAAAGCTGTATTCTTTACAGGTAAATCCTTTTCCTCGAATAATACATCCCTGTACAGATTGGTAACCGGTACTTCTGCTGTAGGAATTAAAAATAATGTTTCGGAGGTTGTATTATTAGCAATCTCATACATCTGTCCTTCTTTGTCCGGTAGCTGACCTGTTCCGTATCCGGAAGCTTCGTTTATCACGTGAGGAGGATTGACCTCCATATATCCTTTTTCTACGTTTTTATCAAGAAAATACTGAACCAGCGCTCTCTGCAAACGTGCTCCTTTTCCTAAGTAAACCGGAAAACCTGCTCCGGCAATTTTCACCCCAAGCTCAAAATCAATTAGGTTGTATTTTTTTGCCAGTTCCCAGTGAGGGATCGCTCCTTCTCCAAGACCTTCAACATCGTGAGACTGGTAAATAACCTCGTTATCGTCTGCAGAAGCACCACTCTTCACTTGTTCATGAGGAATATTCGGAAGCTGGTATAGGATATTGATCAGTTCTTTTTCTCTGACATCTAATTGTGATTTCAATTCGGACGTAGACTCTTTAAGCTGTGCTGTTTTAGATTTTGCAGATTCGGCTTCTTCTCTTTTTCCCTCTTTCATCAAAAGTCCGATTTCCTTGGAAATTTTATTGCTTTCGGAAAGCTGGGAATCCAGTTCGAACTGAATTTTTCTTCTTTCGTCGTCGGTAGCAATAGCCTGATCCACCAACTCAAGATTCCTGAATTGTCTTTTCTTAAGACCCTCTAAAACGCGCTCTTTGTTGTCGCGCAAAAAATTGACTTGTAACATTTTATTTAGATGTTAGTTATTAGAATGTTGAACATCAGAATGTCAACAGTTTTGCAAATGTATAAAATTATTTTACGATTGTAACAACATTCGGGGAACCGGGCTGTTTTGTAAATCTTAAGGTACCGTTATAATATACTTTCGAGACTTCGAACACGGACGGCGTCATTCTGTATTCAATTCTAAGTTTATCCTCAATAGTATCTAAAGCAGTATTATTAAGCCTCTTGATCAAAGAAACTGTTATATCAGAACGATAGATTTTATTATCCGGATTTAAAGTATCAATCCCTATTCTTCTTGCGCCTGCAATATATTCAATAAAAAGTGTGGAATCTGCAGTTGCACGGAGGCTGCTGTTGACAGGAGCAAGATCTGCGGCACCATTGTCATCGTTCATTGAATACGTGAAATAAGAAGAATCCTTTTTATTTTTAAAAAGATCTCTCCCGGATGTATTTTTCATATAAATATTAAGGATCTGGTCGATATTCTGCAAATCATCCTCCTCTGTCCTGCAACTTAGGAAAGCAAAAAAAATAACCAGAACTCCGAAAAAAATATTCTTCATGTACAGCAAAGATAAAAACTTATTTTCAATTTTTCCTCTGATTTTATTGGCTTTCAGGATTAATTAACAGCAATCTGTATTTAGATTATATTCAACTTTAAAAATGTTTAAATCTCTGATAAATTTAATCAATGAGTTTTCACAATTTTCTTTAGCAGAAGATGAATTTCTTTTCTGGACAAGATGAAATCACGAATATGAAATTCGGTAATCTGATAAAACCTCCAAAAAAGAACTCCCGATGAAAGGCAATAGGAAGCAGAGTTTATAATACAGGCTCCTTTGATTCCCCATTTCGGAATGATAAAAAATGAAGAGATAATGGTAAAGATGAGCCCCGCAAGAGATTTAACATTTAAAATTCTCAATTTATTAATTCCTGCGAAGTAATATCCGATAATATTGCTCACGGCTATCGCTAAAATACCGGGCGAAAGTAACAAAACAATTTCTTTTGTCTCCCCGAAATCTTTACCGAAAATCATGGCATACCAGTGCGCAGGAATCATCAGCATGATAGAAATAAACAGAAGGGTAATAAGGAAGCTGATGCGCAGGGATATTTTTGTTTTTTCGATTGCACTATTAAAATCCGTATCATTTACCACATCTGCATAGAGAACTACAGAAAGACTTCTGCTTACAGTCCATACAGCTTCGGAGAAGGCAATTCCCACCGAGAAAACACCGACACTTATAATTCCCCTGAAATATTCAAGAAAATAAAATGAAAGCCTGTTATTGAGAAACTGTAGAAATGTACTCAACTGTATTTTCCAGCCATAATTAAACAATTGGAAACCAATATCCTTTGAGATCAATATTTTTTTAAAATCAGCCTTTTTTATTAACTGAATGGCAGTGATAAAAAACAGTAGCGTAAAGCAACTTATCTGGGCAATGAAATAGGCATTAACAGAGGTAATTTTGATACAATAAACAATTATGATGATGAATATGATGTGCACGAGTTGCTGTAAAACCGTATATAAGTTGAACATTTTGATATTCTGCTGGCCTACGAACAAATTTACATTCGCCGTAAGAAGTGAAGACATCACCGAAAGCCCGATAAGGTAACCGGAATATTCTGCAGCATGGCCGGAACTGAACAAAACAGGAATCAGAATTCCCGTAATAACAGCCCAAAGATAAGCAAAAGGCAGGATTTCCTCAGTTCTGAATTTTCTTGCAAAATAGCTCATACTGCTGCCTACAAAGATATTCGCAAAAAAACTGATGATGGTAAGGTCTGCAATGATAATCGATATCAACCCTTTTCCACTGCTTCCCCACATATTGGTGGAGTAAATTACCAGCCCGAAATTCAGGATCAGGATTAAAAACCGGGAAACAAAAGTTTTAAAAATAGTCTCCTTCATCTTATGCTAATGATTTTTTGATGAAGTTGACGAAATTATTTTTAATACCATTCCAGGCATACTTCGTTTCATACTCTTTTCTCGCATTCTGAGCATGCTCCGAATAAATTTTAGGGTTCTTGATATAATTCAGAATAATATCTGAAATTCTCTCAGAATTTTCAGGATCAACCAAAAACCCGAATTTTGACACATCAATATGCTGTCGTGTAGCTTTTAAATCCGTATAAATTACAGGTTTTCCGGAGGCTGCATAATAAAATATCTTAATCGGCAGACAATGATGATTTTCGTAATTCATGGTTCTCAGATCAAAACAGATATCTGCATCAGCATAAGCTTCCGTAAAGGTTTCAAAAGCCGCCGGCTTTTCTATTCTGAGATTTTCAAAATGGTATTTTTTTACCAGTCCGGAAAAATATTTTTCGTCTTTTTCTTTTCTGGAACCGCCAATTAAAAGGATTGAGATCTTAAGTTCAGGTGCTTTTTTTCTCAGACTATCTGCCGCGGCAAAAAAATTACCGATTCCTTTTTCCTCAGAAAACTGTCCTGTGTAGCAGAGTGTTATTTTGTCCGAATCCAGGCTTTTAATATGTTGCCTAATATAAATATCATCCGGATAATAGGGTAACACTATTGATTTTTTAAACGGAAAGAAATACGCCAGAGGAAACTTCTTTGTGTTTTCTCCGAAAATATAATGGGTGCTGATCCATCCCGCATATAACTGAATAAGAAAAAACTTTATTGCATGAATAAGGTTAAATGGAAAAGAAAATCTTTCTACCATCCTCATGGATGGATACCATTCCGTGACATCATAGATAATACTTATATTTTTATTCTTTCTGATGCTTTTTGCTGCTATTACGGCTAAAGGTTCTGAGCAGATGACAGCGTCCGGCTGATACGCGATGCACATTTTTTCCAGAATCTTCTTCTTTTCAGAAACACTTCTTTCCAGGACGGCATAGGATTCTATTTCAATCCCTTCAACCGTGCCCTGAAATTCTGATGAAAGACTGCAGATTTTCACCTCATATCCTTGTTCTTTCAATGCTTTGGCCTGATGATAGAATATCCTGTCATCATCATGTCTGTGAGCGGTTGTTAAAAAAAGGAGTTTAGATACTTTCATCCGGGATAATTAATAGGATCTTTTATATTTAAATTTCACAAATATAACTAAAGCAAAAAAAGTGGAAGTTTTCCACTTTTTGTTTATTCAATTAATCGGGATTTTATTTAATAGATGCGGCCCAGCTTCTTTCAAAGGGCAGAAGAAAATTTCCTAAAAATTCGAGATAGGTATTTTTTGAAAAGTCAAAAACCTGTATGTCTTTAGAAATCTCTCCGCTTCTTATTTTCGTTTTAAAATCAATAAGTTTCAACGTTTTTACTTCACCATTTTCGATGAAGCTTGCTTTCATTCTGTCGAAAAGACCCAGATGGTATTCATCATCAATTTCTTTCATTATTTTTCCCAATGCATCAATGCTGCATCCCGAAGCCATTTCTTTCTCTTCGTCTACACAAATAACAATAAACTGATTCTTTTCAATCTTAAACGATGATGAGAGCGGTTTTCCATGCGCAGCCCAAGTGGACAGAAAATCAAAAAGCTTTTCTGTAATTATTTTTGCCTCTTTTGTCTCAAAAGGCCTGGATGCGGGATATATGATAACTCTGTAATCGTTGGTCTCTACAATATTTGATTCTTCAATCTTCATGTCTGATACATTTTAAAATTCAAAATTACGCAATTTTCCTGAGTTTGAACCCATTATACTTTTTACTCAATACATATAGAAAAAGGATGATTAACAAAATAATATATCCGAAGAAAAACCTTAATCCTGATGAATGGGGGAAAAACAGGAATTTAATATAAATATTAATTAGAAAAAAGACAGCAAGCGTTCTGATCCATAAATCTTTAGAAAGATAAAACGTTAATATGAGAAGTCCTACGGACGTTATAGTAACTTTCTTAAAGTAAATAATTTTGGTGAAAATTATGGCAAGATAATCGTTAATGCTGAAATCCGGCGGTGATCCGGAAATAAATTCACGCCTGTAGATGAAGGTATCATAAAAAAGATGTTTCCAACCGGGATAACCATAAAAATTTGTGATCGATACATATAAAGTAAAAAGAATGATGCTTTGTAATATAAAAGCTATTTCTATTTTTTTATTGTTTAAATATCCATAAATACCTGCTACTGCCAGATAACTTAATGTAAAGGGTATATAATCAGGTCTGATAAAAGTAATGGCAAAAAGAACTGAAAACATAGTCCACTTTTTCCATTGTTTGATTATACCCATCATAAAAATCAACAGAAATTGTAAAACGAACATATCCGGTGTGGCTACTCTGGCCATAAAAGTCATGGGAGGCAATAGCATGATTGAAATAGTCAGCACTCCTGTGAGAATATAGTTTTCAGGGAAAATAATTCTTATAATATAAAATAAAAGTAATCCGGAAATAAAATAGGAAATTATACTTAAGAAAAGGACCGCATCCGGCGAAGAAAGACCTAATTGATAGAGAAAAAGAATTCCCAGATTATACCCTACTTTTATCTGATAATAAGGCAACTGTTCCATGAAGGCACGTGTATTATTAGCAAAAGCCTGTCGGGCATTATCGGCAGGCTTTTGTATTCCTAAAATATCCCTGAACTGGTCTTCAGGAGCTTTTTTTTGTATTTCGCTGTAGGTAAGTTTACGAATTGTATCCGGTGCATCCGGAAACTTCAGGGTATAGAGACTTCCTATATAGCCAGGCATATCCCAATCGTAAACCCTGTTTTTATAATTCCAGAAGCTCAGTACAGCAATAATGATGATTATGAAAAAAAAGGAAATTCGCCATCCTGTTTTCATGGAATGCTATTCGTTAAAATTGCTCAGAATTTTATAAATCTTCAGCTTCAGCCAACAGTTCTACAATATCTTTTACGGCAACTTCGTGATTTTTATTAAAATGTTTCACGCCATCTGTCATCATGGTATTGCAGAAAGGGCATCCGGTTGCAATGACTTTAGGTTCAAAAGACAAAGCCTCTTCCGTACGTTCAATATTAATATCTTTATTTCCTTTTTCCGGCTCTTTAAACATTTGAGCTCCTCCTGCACCACAACATAATCCGTTTGTTTTGCAGCGTTTCATTTCTACGAGTTCAGCATCCAGCTTTTCCAGCAAAGCTCTGGGCGCTTCGTATTCATCATTTGCCCGTCCCAGATAACATGGGTCATGGAAAGTAATCTTTTTTCCTCTGAAAGCCCCGCCTTCAATTTTCAGCCTTCCTTCTTCCATCAGGTTTCTGAGAAACTGCGTGTGATGAATAACTTCATAGTTTCCACCCAGGCTTGGATATTCGTTTTTAAGGGTATTAAAGCAATGCGGACAAGCCGTAACAATTTTTTTAACTTCATAAGCATTAAGAACTTCAATATTCGTTAAAGCCATCATCTGGAAGACGAATTCATTTCCGGCGCGTTTTGCCGGATCTCCGGTACAGCTTTCCTCCTGTCCTAAAACAGCGAATTCAACCCCGATTTTATTTAAAATTTTACAAAATGCTTTCGTTATTTTCTTGGCACGGTCGTCAAAACTCCCGGCACAGCCTACCCAGAACAGAACTTCGGGTGATTTACCTTCGGCAGCATATTCTGCCATTGTTTTTATATTGAAATCCATCTCTTTCAATTTGAAAAATGTGAGAATCTGAAAATTTGAAAATGCAATAACTCAGTCTCAAATTCTCAAATTATATAATTGATTAATTAATCTTTTGCCCAATTCAGACGGTCCGCCTGGTTGTATTGCCAAGGAGCAGCATTGTTTTCTACATTGGCCATCATAAGATTCAATTCCTGAGGAGCAGCAGACTGTTCCATTACCAGAAACCTTCTCATATCAAAAATAATGGAAAGCGGATCAAGCAACACCGGACATGCTTCTGTACAAGCATTACAAGTAGTACATGCCCAAAGTTCTTCTTTGGTAATGTAATCGTTCAACAGCTTTTTACCATCATCTTCAAACTTCCCGTTTTTATCTATGTTTCTCCCTACCTCTTCAAGACGGTCCCGGGTTTTCATTAAAATTAACCTTGGAGAAAGTTTTTTACCGGTAATATTTGCCGGACAAACAGCAGTACAACGGCCACATTCCGTACAGGAATACGCATTTAATAACTGTACCTGATTAAGGTCAAAAATATCTTCCGCCCCGAATTTCGAAGGAGCTTCTGCATCACCTCCGGCCGGAGCAGCATATGGGTCTGCATTCGGATCCATCATTAATTTGATTTCCTGAGTAACGGAATCCAGATTATTGAATTTTCCTTTCTTCTCCAGATTGGCATACCAAGTACTTGGAAAAGCTAAAATAATGTGTAAATGTTTTGAATAATAAAGATAATTCATAAAGAACAGGATGCCTACAAAGTGAAACCACCATGCAGCTCTTTCAATACCGAATAAGAATCCGTTATCAAAACTGAAAACTTCTAAAAAAGGCACAAAGGTAATCTGACTAATCGGAAATGATCCAAGACGAGCAAAATGATCGTACCCTCTTGCCTGAAGAATAGAGTCTGAAGCATTCATAGTAAAGAAAGCAACCATAAGAGCAAACTCAATGATAAGAATCCAGTTGGCATCTTCCTTAGGCCATCCGAAAAGTTCTTTCATAGTAAGCCTTTTTACTCCGTAAAAATTTCTTCTGATAAAGAATATTACAACCCCGATTATAACCAATAATGCCAGCACTTCCAATGTTGCTGTAAAATAGCTGTAGAAGGTATTTCCGAAGATTGCTGCCAAAAATCTATGCGTTCCGAAAATCCCGTCAACAACAATTTCTATAAGTTCAAAATTGATAATAATAAAACCGACATATACAAAAAGGTGCAGAATTCCTGCTACAGGGCGTTTTGTCATTTTGCTTTGCCCCATTGCCACCCTAACCATGGTTTCCCAGCGTTCACCCTTTCTGTCGCTACGGTTGATTTCACGTCCTAATCTGATATTTCTATAAATCTTTTGCAAGCTTTTTGCGAAGAGGCCAAAACCCACAATTAATAAAATCAGAAAAATAATATGAGCGATATATTGCATGGATTTATTTATTAGTCTTTACTATTTTTCCCGAATACTGAAAAATTAACATACCTCTTAGGATTTGCCTTCACATCTTCAATTAATGAATTCAGGTTGGTGGATGCAGAATTTAGATTATTGTACAATTCCTCATCTTTCATCAGTTTTCCTAAACTTCCCTGTCCGTTATTTATTCCGGCTACTACTTCATTAAGCTTTCCTACAGTAGCATCAAGATTAGCAATTGTAGCATTCAGTTTTTGTGTATCAATACTTTCTGCAAGATTACCGTATTTATCCAAGGTTACTTTACCGCTTTGCATGGTAAGGCTTGCGTCATCCAAAACTTTCTGGAGCTTAGGATCGTTATGCCCTACAAGACTGTTCACACTTCCTGCTGTGGTTTGCAGAGCAGCCACTGTTTTATTAAGATTGGCCAGCAACAATCTGATTTCTTCTCTATTTTGGGCATTTACCACCTGGTTTGCACTAGACATTAAAGAATCTACTCTATACAAAACGGTCTGCAGCTGATCTTTAACAGGGCCTACCTGAGAAGAAAGACTCCCTAAAGTTCCGAGCTTAAATGCTCCTTTTAAAGTATCTCCGTCTTTAGCCGTGGGACCTCCGTACATCAGGTTGATTCTCATTTCTTTTCCGGACATTAAGCCTGGCTCGAAAATCTCAAGTGTTGAGTTTTTTGAAAATTCAAAATTATTGTCAACCGTAATTTTCACCAGGAAATCAATTTTCCCGTCTTTGGAAGTATTGGGAATGATCTTATCCACCTGCCCTACTTTTAATCCGTTAATGGAAACCGGTGCAGACTGGGCGAGCCCTTCCACGTTATCATATTTTGCGTAAAATATATTATCGGTAGTAAAAAGGCTTCTGCCTTTCATAAATTGGAAAAGTATCACAAAGCCTACAATGGCTATCAATGCGATTATCCCAGCTTTTAATTCTTTACTGAACTTCACTTGCTAAATTTTTCTATGAGCAAATATAATACATTTAAATGAATGTTTTTCTTTATTGCTCCGCGTTAAACACAAAAGAAGCGGCAAAAACTTTGCCGCTTTTTATCTTTATGAAAATAATTTTATTGCTGTTGAGTGCCTAATTTATTCCAGATTTCAATTCTGTAGTCTTTGATATCAGCATTGTCCTGTAAGCTTTTCAGCCAAGCCTGCCCGAACATTCCTGAATTTCTCTGGGTAACAGATTCTGTGAATTGTTTAAGATCTCCAGGTTGCTTGTTTACCGTCTCATTCTTTTTCACCAAAACGTAAACACCTGTTCCGCCTTCAACCGGATTAGAAATTTTTCCTTTTGCTACTCCGAACGCCGCTCCTGCAACTTTAGGTTCCATAGAACCAGCTACTGAAGGATTTAAAAGATTAACCTGTGCAGACTGTTTTGTAGTTCCGAATTGCTTAGCAATCTGATCCAGGCTTCCAGCTTTTCCGATTTTCTCAGAAATCTGCTTTGCAGCAAGTTTATTTTTCACTACTACTTCAATCTGGTCTCTCACAGATTCAGGATCTGCAGAACCTTTTTCCTGCTTCCCGTTCAGGTATACTACGATTTTGTCTCCTGTTCCGTCCACGGTAAACAGCTCGGTATCACCTTTTTCTCTCTTTTTATCAAATGCCCATGCAAGGATTTCAGGATCTTTTTCTGTTCCTAAACCTTGAAGCTGACCATCAAATCTTTTTGCCTGCTTAGGATTTGAGAACTGATAGTTTGCTTTCTTAGCAATATTTACGAAATCGTTAAACGATTTTCCCTGAACCTGCTGAACGAATCTGCTGGCTTTTTTGTTTACATCTGCTTCGGTAGCATCAGAAGGCTTTACTGCTTTTACAAGATTGGCAACTTTATAGCTCATTGCACCCGGCTTTTTATCTTCGATATTGATGATATGATATCCGAACTGAGTTTCTACCACTCCTGTTGCTCCTTTAGGATTGTTAGCAAGGTAGGTAAGGAATTCCGGTACGAAAGGCGTTTCCGGAGTTGTCCATCCAAGACTTCCTCCCTGCGCTGCTGAATTCGGGTCGTTTGATAATTTCAAGAATTCTGTAAATTTCCCTGGATTAGCTTTTACAATTGCACCAATAGAATCCGCCAGTTTTTTAGCCTGTTCTTTGGATCTAGTAACACCCTCTCCCGCCGGGCTTCCTTTAAAAGCAATAAGAATATGTCTTGATAAAGTAGAGTCAGATGTCTTTTTGTCTAAAAGTTTAGACACTACATAGAAATTTTGTTCTTTATAAGGACCGAAAGTCTGTCCGATAGCAGCAGATGGAATCTGCGCCTGAATAGTCTGCGGCAACTGATTTGGTTTCAGATACTGAGGATTGTAAGGCATATCGGAATTGGCCATCACAAACATAGAATCATTCTTTGTATTCTGGAAATTTTCCGTACCGCCGCTTGCATCCGTTCCTGCAGAGAATAATTTGTTGATTTCTTTCTGCGTGGCGGCATCATCCGCTGCACTTGGCTGGGAAGGGAAATAAACCACTCCGATGTTTCTGCTTTCTTCAGCTTTGAACATTACAGGATGCTGCTTGATATAATTGGCAAGATCTTCAGTGGTAACTTTAATATTATTTTTCTGAAGATAAGTTGCATAATCAATCTTTACGAAATCGATATCAGCCAGCTGATCTCTCTGCTTCATTAAAGCTTCTGCTTCTTTTTTCCCGGTTGTGATTCCCTGGGAAATATTAGCAAAAACCTGTCTCGCCATCAATCTGTATTCAATAGATTTTCTGCTTTTCATCCACTGGTTGTATCCTTCCGGCGAACCAGCTTTCATATCTTCAATCTGTTTTTTAAGCTCCTGGGTTTTGAAGTTTCCTTTTTCGTCGAAAAACTGCTTCTGCTGAGCAAACATCTGATCATACTGAAGTTGATTCCAGAAATAATCTTCCGTCATTTCGAAGCCCATTTTCTCGAATTGTTGTTTGATGAGTTTAGACTGTACCAGCAACTGCCAAGCCTGCTCTTCAAGACCGGTCTTCGGCTGCCCCTGCTGATCTGCCTGCTGCTGCAGTACGAAAAGCTGGTCGTTAAACTCTTCACGGGTAATTTTCTCACCATTTACTTTTCCTAAAACATCAGGATTTTTACCGAAAACCTTTTCGATACTGTCTGGGTTTACAAGGAACGCCAAAAGCGCCAGTGCAATTACTCCCATCAAAAGCCAAGGTCTACTCCTAATTTGTCCTAAAATTGCCATTATATAAATTATAGTTTTTTATCAGGTTGCGAAAATACACATTTTTAAGAAATTACGGAAATCCTAGTTCTTTATTTTAATTTTTAAAATTTAATTTTTCTAAAAAAGGAAATTTTGACCGTATTTTTTAGCAAAAAACAAATGGCACAGGTCTTGTGTCATAAAAGGACATATTATATACAATATGACTTTTAGCACATATTGTAAAGTTTTACTTTAATGAATTAAAACGGCAATGACAATTTGTCATTCGATTTACTATGACAGAGTTTGAAGATATAAGTTTAGAAGAAATGATAAGTGACGGATTTGATATTGTAGCTGAAGAGATCAACCTTTCCGATCTTGCAGAAACAGAGAAAAATTCCGAACAAAAAATATTTCCGGTTCTTCCCGTAAGGAATATGGTGATGTTCCCGAATGTGGTTATCCCCATAACAGCCGGAAGAAAAACATCCATACAGCTTCTGGAGGAAGCACAAAAAAACGGCGATTTTATAGGAATTGTAAGCCAGAAAAATTCTGACTTAGAACAGCCATCGGAAAAAGATATTTTCCAGGTAGGTACACTTGCCAAAATCATTAAGATTATAAAGCTTCCTGAAGGCAATATTACGGCTATTACAAAAGGATTTCATCGGTTTAAGATTAAAAAAATCGTTGAAAAGCAACCTTATTTTAAGGCAGAGATATCAAAGCTAAAAGACGGAAAGCCAAAAAACAAGGAAGAATACGAAGCATTGCTGGAAAATGTGAAAGATCTTGCGTTAAAGATTATCGAACTTGATCCGAATATCCCTAATGCGGCCAATTTTGCCATTAAAAACATCAATAATAATGATGACCTGCTGAATTTCATCTGCACCAACGCCAACTTCCCTTCTACCGAAAAGCAAAAACTTCTTGAGGAGAAAAACCTTATGGAAAGGGCTAATAAGTGCTATGAAATGATGCATGAGGATTTCAGAAAACTGGAGCTGAGAAATCAGATTCATCAGAAAACTTCCAAAGATCTCGATAAACAGCAGCGGGAATATTTCCTGAATCAACAGATCAGAACCATCCAAGAGGAACTTGGTGGCGGCCCGGAAAGTGATGTTGAAGAACTAATCGCTAAAGCTAAAAAGAAAACCTGGAGCCAGGAAGTTGAAGAGCATTTTCAAAAAGAGATTAACCGTTTGCAGCGTCAGAATCCTAATTCTCCGGATTATAATGTTCAGAGAAATTACCTGGATTTCTTTACCGATCTTCCCTGGGAAACGTACACCAAAGATACTTTTGACATTGAGAGAGCGCAGAAAATTTTAGATAAAGCACATTTCGGACTGGAAGACATCAAAAAAAGGATCCTGGAACATATGGCTGTTTTAAAACTTAAAAACAACATGAAATCTCCTATTCTTCTTTTGGTGGGACCTCCGGGTGTGGGAAAAACATCTCTCGGAAAATCCGTTGCCGATGCCTTGGGAAGAAAATATGTACGGGTTTCTCTTGGCGGGCTGCATGATGAAAGTGAAATCCGTGGACACAGAAAAACATACATCGGAGCCATGGCAGGAAGAATTCTTCAGTCTATTAAAAAATCAGAAACTTCAAATCCTGTAATTGTTCTTGATGAGATTGATAAAGTAGGAAAAGGAATGCACGGTGATCCGAGTTCCGCACTCTTAGAAGTACTTGATCCTGAGCAAAATAAATCATTCTACGACAATTTTCTTGAAATGGGCTATGATTTGTCCAAAGTAATGTTTATTGCCACAGCAAATTCCCTATCAACGATTCAGACACCTTTGCTGGACAGAATGGAAATTATTCAGATTACAGGATACACTTTGGAAGAAAAAATCGAAATCGCCAAACGACATTTAATCAAGAAACAACAGGAAGAAAACGGCCTCGATTCCAAATCATTCAAACTTGGAAACAGTGAGCTTAAGCATATTATTGAAGCACATACTTCAGAGAGCGGGGTAAGAAGCCTTGAAAAAAGACTTGCAGCCATCGCAAGATGGGCAGCACTGCAAACAGCTTTGGTAAAAGAATATGACCCAAAAATCTCCATTGAAAAAATTGATGAAATTTTAGGTGTTCCGAGACCTAAAAGCCTGTCTGAACTTACCGATGTACCAGGCGTTGTTACCGGGCTTGCATGGACAAGCGTAGGCGGCGATATCCTTTTTATTGAAAGCATTACCAGCAACGGAAAAGGCTCGCTTACCATGACCGGAAATCTGGGAACGGTAATGAAAGAATCTGCAACCATCGCCCTGGAATATATTAAAGCCAAACATGATGACCTGGGAATTTCTCAGGACGATATTGAAAAGAAGAATATCCACGTTCACGTTCCGGAAGGAGCAACTCCTAAGGACGGTCCATCTGCAGGGATTGCCATGCTTACTTCGATGGTTTCTTCATTTAAAAATAAAAAAGTAAAGCCTCATCTTGCCATGACCGGTGAGATTACGCTGAGAGGAAAAGTACTTCCGGTAGGCGGAATTAAAGAAAAGCTGCTTGCTGCAACAAGAGCGGGAATCAAAGAAGTTATTCTTTGTGAGGCCAACAGAAAAGATGTAGAAGAAATAAAAAAGGATTATTTAAAAAATCTGAAAGTTCATTATGTAAGCTGGATGAATGAAGTGCTGGAACTCGCCGTTGAAAAATAGATTACATTAATATTCTCATATAAACACATCTCACAAGGATGTGTTTTTTTTAATTTAAAAAACAGGCATGGAATTTTCTTATCCTAACAGTCATCAAATAAATTATTTTTAAGACGCTTCAATTCGGAGTGTTTTTATTATTTTTATGCAACAGAAAAAATTATGAATTTACTTCGGCTTCCTTTTCTCGTAAAGCTTGCGCTGGTTATTGTTTCCATAATAGGATTTGGATATCTTTTAGCTTTGGGCGAAAGCATTCTTGCTCCGTTTTTTTTAGCATTTCTTATGGCCATGATATTTTTGCCATTTGCTAATTTTCTGGAACAGAAATTAAAATTTCCAAGATCATTTTCTACCATATTTTCTGTAATGATTTTGCTGATTGTCATTACAAGTCTTATCTTTTTCTTTGGCTCCCAGATTTCGAGTTTCAGTAAAGACATTCCCCAGCTTACAGAGCAGGCAACACATGTTTTTCATGATCTCCAAAGATGGGTTTCCAGAACATTTAATGTGAAAATTGATGAGCAGTTTGCCTATCTGGACGAAGGCTTAAAGAAACTGTTATCTTCTACAGGCATTATTTTAGGGTTTACCCTGGGAATTTTTTCTACAGGATTAGGATTTTTAGCTTTCTTTATTTTATTTTTCATATTCATTTTAAATTACAGAAGAATTTTAAATAATTTCATTGTTAATGTTTTCACCGAAAAGCATAAAAGCAGTGTTCAGGAAGTCGTTTCGGAAGTTAGAATAATGACAAAAAGATATATTATCGGGCTTTGTCTTCAGGTGATTATTGTTTCGATTCTTACAACAACTGTCCTTACCATACTGGGAGTAAAATATGCTATTCTGCTTGGAGTTCTTACCGGTTTGCTTAATATAATTCCTTATATAGGCATTTTCATTTCGCTCCTTATTTCCTGTTTTATCGCTTTTGCAACCAGTACTCCGTCCACATGCATTTACGTTGCTATAGGATATATTATTGTTCATGCCATAGACGGAAACATTATTCTTCCTTTTGTAGTAGGATCAAAAGTAAAAATCAACGCCTTATTTTCTTTTATAGGCATTCTGGTTGGTGAACATCTGTGGGGAATTGCAGGCATGTTTTTATGTATTCCGGCCATTGCCATCATTAAAATTATCTTTGAAAGAGTTGAAGGACTTCAGCCGTGGGGAAAATTACTCGGTGAAGAAGAAAAACCGGATAAGAAAAAGAAAAAATATAAAATCTCTAAAAATATAACCCTAAAAGAGATGGATTAATTACAAAATAAAATATTTATTATAAATTTTACAACATATAGTTAATGGATTATAATTTTATTTAACTTTAAATAAAAATATTTCTATGAAAGCCGTAAAATTTATCCTGTCTCTTCTTTTCGGATTAATGTTTATTAATGCCGGATTAAACAAATTCTTCAATTACATGCCAATGGAAAACCCGACTCCGGAGCAAATGAAAGTTTTTAGTGCTTTTGGGGAAATTGCTTGGCTGATGCCATTGGTAGGTGCCGTTGAAGTCATCGGCGGACTGCTGTTTATCTTTCCAAAAACGAGAGCTTTAGGAGCTATTGTCATTTTACCCGTGATGGTAGGAATTGTCGCGCATGTGTTTACTTTAGACAAATCACCAAGTATGATGGCTACTGTTGGAGTAATGTTTCTTATCAACCTCTGGATGATTATAGACAACAGAGAAAAATACAAACATCTGGTGAGCTGATCAAAAAATGAATGACCAATTAAATTATGAATGGTCAATAGTGAATTTTGCTCCACAGTAAATTTAAAAAATTGACAATCAAAGCGAATTAACAATTGACCATTCACTTATATCATACAAATGCACTAAAGCCGGTAATTGATCTTCCCACAATCAAAGAATTGATTTCTTTGGTTCCTTCGTAAGAATAAATAGCTTCCGCATCTGCCACAAATCTAGCCACGTCGTATTCAAGGAGGATTCCGTTTCCGCCCATGACTTCTCTTGCTCTTGATACGATATCCCTCGTTCTCATGGTACAGAAAACTTTTGCGAGAGAAGCGTGTTCATCTTTCAAAATTCCTTCATCCTGCATTTCGGAAAGTCTGAAAACCATTGTCTGCATTGCCGTAAGATTGGAAAGCATTTCCACTAAATGTCCCTGAATCATCTGGAAAGAAGCAATCGGTTTACCGAACTGTTCTCTTTTCCTGGTATAATCCAAAGCACTTTCATACGCTCCTCTGGCGCAACCGGTTGCCATCCAGGCCACTCCTGCCCTCGTCATCCGTAATACTTTCGCGGTATCTTTAAAAGAATTTGCATTTTGCAATCTGTTTTCTTCAGTAATCATACAATCTTTTAGGGTAATCAATCCGTTTTGAACGATTCTCAAAGCCATTTTCCCCTTTATTTTCTCTACCGAATATCCGGGATTATCTTTTTCAACAATAAATCCTTTTACTTCGCCATCATCAAGATCTCTGGCCCAGATAATAATAACATCGGCAAAAGTTGCATTCCCGATCCACTTTTTCTGTCCGTTCAGAACCCAGCCTTCAGGTGTTTTCTTACAGGTTACCGTTAAGCCACCTGCTGCTCCGGAACCGACTTCAGGCTCCGTTAAGCCAAAAGCTCCTATTTTTTCGAATTTCTGCATTTGCGGAAGCCACTTTTGCTTTTGCTCTTCAGAACCGCAGATATAAATCGAACCCATGGAAAGACCGGACTGCACTCCGAAGAAAGTAGCAATAGAAGCATCTACTCTTGCCATTTCCATAGCCAGAACGCCTTCCATCAGGAAAGGCAATCCGGGACAGCCATACCCTTCGTAGGTAACGCCGCAAATATTCAGTTTCTGAAATTTCGGTATTAATTCATGTGGAAATTCGTCTCTCAGCCAGTAATGATTAACCAAAGGCCTTACTTCTTTTTCCATAAACGCTCTTACTTTAAGCTGAATTTCTCTTTGATCCGGGCTCAACGTATGATAAATGTCGTAAAAGTCGCCATCGATGGGTGGAAGTTCTTTTTTCTTTTTATTGGGATCGAGCATTTTCATCATTCCGGAAAGCTGCTTATCGTCTAGCTTGGAGAAATTCTCCATCAACTTGGGAAGATTTACCTTTTGAGAAATTGTACTCAGCTGGTCAAAGTCTATGGATCTGAATAATTCTATTGCATTTCTGATTTTGGAAAAAGTATTTGACATAAATAATTCTTTGTGTGTTTGACTTGTAAAAGATAAGCAAAAATTAATCCGAAAATGAGGTACCTAAAACCTGTTTATTTTACAAATACCTGATTTTTAAAAACTTAATAAATAATTTCCTTTTACAAATTGTTTACCGCTGATTTCCAAATGTTACAAAAGATTCAGCCCGAACTTTGGAATAAGCAAAACATTAAAAATCAATATTATGAAAACAACGCACCTCAGATTATCATTGGCAGCCGCATTGTTATTAGGAATATATTCCTGTAAAAAAGGAGAAGTTGCATCAACAGATATGGAAGCGTATGCTACCGCTGACTCTTCGGCAGCAATGGTTTCGGATAGTGTTTCTTCCGTTGCCACCATGAGAGTAAAAGACAAGCAGTTTATTAAAACCGCTGATGTGAACATGGAAGTAAAAGACGTTTATGAGACAACGATCTCTATTGAAAAGTCTGTACAGGAACTTGGAGGATTTGTAACAAAAAGCAACCTGCAGAGTAATGTTGTTTCGGAAAATACATATAACACATCGAATGAAAATGCCGTATTGGTAAAAAAATACCAGACAGAAAACAGGATGCAGCTGCGAGTTCCCACTGAAAAACTCGGTGAACTGCTCACTATGATCAACGATAAAAAACTATTCCTTAATTCAAGGCTCATTAATGCGGAAGATATAACATCAAGCATAAAATACGCCCAGCTTGAAAGCAAAAGAATTGAAAAAAACAGCAAAAACATCTCTGCATTAAAAGCTAATAAAGATAAAGTAGAGCTGGATAACGAAAATATGGCTGAAGGCAATCAACAACAATTAGCCAACATGGATGTGACTGACAACCTGAAATACAGTATGGTGGATGTTTACATTAAAGAACCAAAAATCAGAGTTGCTGAGATTGCCATTACCAACACAGACAGTATTGATGATAAATATAACTTCGATTTTCTATACAGTGCTAAATCAGCTTTTGTGGAAGGATATTATTTAATTCAGAAAATTGTTGTAGGATTAATTACAGTATGGCCAATTGTATTAATCGGAATTGCAGTCGTTTATTTTGCAAGAAAAAGGAAGTCTGCAAAAAAGCGGTCGGACGCCGAAGCATAAGCTATTCTAACCTACGGGTTATCTATATATATTTTAAATTTTACAATAAACCTTTGGTAAATCCTGAGGTTTTTATTTTCATTAAAACTTTCTTTTAAGAATTTCCGGTTTTGTTTTATAGAGATGAAGAATCAGTTCACCAAATAAAGTATTGGCCCATGCAAACCACGCCCTTGTAAAATCTTCAGGATGATCAACATCAAAAGACTCATGAATAAATCCTGTTCCCGCGTGTGTGGCCCTCAGCATTTTCAAACATGAAATAATTTCTTCATCGTTATCGGTGGTTAAAGCCTGCATGATCAAACCTAAAGGCCAGATCTTATGTTCTCCGATGTGCGGCCCGCCGATTCCTTTGGCAAATTTTCCCTCACTAAACCATGGATTGGTCTTGCTCAAAGAAAACTTCCTGGTATTCTGATAAATTTTATCGTCTTTCGAAGCATATCCTAAATAAGGGATGGACAGTAAATTCGGGACATTGGCATCATCCATAAACAGAGCATTTCCAAAACCGTCAATTTCCAATGCATAAATCTTTCCCGCCTCAGGATGATTTAAAACAGCATATTTTTGAATCGCATCATCTACTTCTTTAGCCAAATCTTTAAACTGGCCTGAAGAATTCTCATCTTTTAAAATTTTAGAAAAGATTTCTGCCGTCTCTCTTAAAGAAACTACCGCAAACATATTGGAAGAAATCAAAAACGGGTAAAAAGTAGCATCATCCGAAGGTCTGAACATCGAATGAATAAGTCCAACTTTCATGGTTGGATTTCCGTACCCTCCTGCAAACTGCGTATCCAAAGGATTTCCATTGGATCGCTGGAATTTATACAGTCCTTTTGAATCTTTTCTTTGCTGCTGTTTAAAAGTCTGCAAAATCAAAAGCATTGCTTTTTTCCAATCCGCATCAAATACTGAAGAATCACCAGTTGCTTTCCAGTAGTTATAAGACAATCTCATCACATAACACAAAGAATCGATTTCCCACTTCCTTTCGTGAATTCCGGGCTTCATTAGTGTAGAATCATCTTTCCATTCGCTTATTTTGGCTGCATTATCAAAAAAAGCATTGGCATAAGGATCAAGAAGAACACATTCTACCTGCTTATTAATAACACCTTTTAAGAGATTCTTCAGCTTTTCATCTTCATTGGCAAGGCCTAAATACGGATAAACCTGTGCAGAAGAATCCCTGAGCCACATGGCGTCAATATCTCCCGTAATTACATAAGTGTAAGGCTTATTATTTTTATAATAAAATTTTACTGTTGTATCTAATGTATTAGGAAAACAATTTTCAAACATCCACGCCAGTTCTTTGTCAGCAATTGATTTTTTAACTGTCTTAATGGTTTTTTCAACCGCTTCAGACGTAAATTTTCGTTGGGAAATTTCGGGCCGTCTGGAAATATATTCTTCGTTAAAAATAAATTTTACAGGCAAGGGCAAAGCAAAAAAGCCAATTCCTAATGATGATTTTCTGATAAAATTACGTCTGTTGATCATTAGTAAAAAATTTGATCTAAAAATACTGATTTTGACAATAAGAACTTGCCGGCTGATTTTTAATCATCCATTGACATCATTGAACTAAATTCCGTAAATTTGCAAATCAATATTTTACATGAGGATTTGGTATTCACGATCCTGAATCCTAATCACAAAACCTAATTTCTAATATATGCTATCAAAAATAAATCCTACTCAAACCAATAGCTGGAAAGCATTAGACGAACAGTTTGCCAATAATGATTTTGATCTGAGAAGTCTTTTTCAAAGCAATCCGAACCGTTTTAATGAATTTTCAATCAAAAGACCGAATTTTTTGTTCGATTATTCGAAAAACCTCATCGATTCCGAAACGAAAAAGCTTCTTTTAAGCCTCGCAGAAGAATGTGAACTGAAAGATGCCATTTCCAAAATGTTTTCGGGAGACAAAATCAATGAGACGGAAGGAAGAGCAGTTCTGCATACAGCTTTGAGGGATTTTTCCGATAAAGAGATTTTAGTAGACGGAGAAAACATCAAACCTCAGATTAAAAAGGTTTTGGATCATATGAAATCTTTTTCCGAAAGTATTATTTCAGGAGCTCATAAAGGTTTTAGCGGAAAAGAAATTACAGATGTGGTGAACATTGGAATCGGCGGTTCGGATTTAGGGCCTGTGATGGTGGTTTCGGCTTTAAAACATTTTAAAACAAGGTTAAACGTTCATTTTGTTTCTAATGTAGACGGAAATCATATTGCAGAAGTTGTGAAAGACCTCAATCCTGAAACAACGCTGTTCATCATTGCTTCTAAAACATTTACTACCCAGGAAACAATGACGAATGCTCATTCTGCAAGAGACTGGTTCTTAAAAGCAGGAAAACAAGAAGATGTAGCGAAACACTTTGTGGCTTTATCTACTAACGTCCAAGCGGTTAAAGACTTTGGAATTGCGGAAGAGAATATCTTCGAATTCTGGGATTGGGTGGGCGGAAGATACTCATTATGGAGCGCCATCGGATTAAGTATCGTCTTGGCTGTAGGTTATGAAAACTTCGAACAGTTACTCAGAGGAGCTTATGATACTGACCAGCATTTCCAGACAGCAGATTTTGCTGAAAACATTCCAGTTTTAATGGGATTGATCGGAATCTGGTACCGTAATTTTTATGCAGCGACAACGGTTGCGATTCTTCCTTACTCACAATATTTAGACAGATTTCCGGCATATTTCCAGCAGGGAGATATGGAAAGCAACGGAAAATGTGTTGACAGAAACGGAGAGTTCGTAGAATATGAAACAGGACCCATCATTTGGGGTGAACCGGGAACAAACGGACAGCATGCTTTCTATCAATTAATTCACCAAGGAACAGAACTGATTCCTGCTGATTTTATTGCTTATGCTAAAAGTCCAAACAAAGTTTCCGATCATCAGGATAAATTATTAGCCAATTTCTTCGCTCAGACTGAAGCTCTTGCCTTCGGAAAAACAGAAGAAGAGGTAGAAGCGGAATTAAAGGCCTCAGGAAAATCTGATGAAGAAATTGATTTCTTATTAAATTATAAAGTTTTCCACGGAAATACACCTACCAACTCCATATTATTCAATGAATTGACTCCTTTTTCACTAGGTCAGTTAATCGCATTGTACGAGCATAAAATTTTCGTTCAGGGCGTAATCTGGAATATTTTCAGTTTCGACCAGTTCGGGGTGGAATTAGGGAAAGTTTTAGCGAATAAAATTCTTCCGGAACTTGAAAGTAATGAGACCGTTAGCGCTCATGATTCTTCAACCAATGGATTAATTAATTATTATAAAGCAAACAAATAAATTGTTGCTGATTTTCATTAATTTTGATTAAAAATAAAACAAATGAGTACCATTATCATACATCTTAAAAATAAAGAAGAAGAAACTTTAATGGAAAATCTTTTGAAAAAAATGAAAATCAGTTTTGAAAAAAACGAGGATGATTTTGAATTGACGGATGAAATGAAAAGAGTTATTGATGAATCTTTAAAACAAGACAGATCACAATCGGTAGATGCATTCGAATCGTTAAAGAGAATTTCCGAAAAGTATGGCATTTAAAATTTTAGTTTCTCCTATTGCAAACAATAATATTGATGATGCTATTAAATATTATAAACTGCAATCTCAATCTGCAGCTAAAAGTTTTAAGAAAAAATTATTAGATGCTTATAAATCTTTGCAGATAAATCCTTTTTTCGCAGTTAAATATAAAGATGTAAGGGCGATTCCTTTAAAGAAACTGCCTTATTTAATTTTATTTGATGTAGACGAAAAAGAAAAAATCGTAAATATCCTCTCCGTTTTCTGCACCCATCAGAATCCGGAAAAATATCCTTAAAAAATCTAATTATAAAAGTAATAAAAGTAAAAATGGCAGAAATTCTTGACGGACTAAAAATATCCAAAGAAATAAAACAGGAAATAAAGGCTGAAGTTGAAAAAATTGTTGCCGGGAAAAGACGTGCACCACATTTGGTGGCTATTCTTGTAGGAAACAATGGAGCGAGCAAAGCTTATGTCAATTCAAAAGTAAAAGACTGTGAAGAAGTTGGCTTTCAATCAAGCCTTATAAAATTTCCAAGCACTGTTTCAGAATCTGAGTTGCTGGAAAAAATTGATGAATTAAATAAATCCAAAGCGGTTGACGGATTCATCGTTCAGTTGCCATTACCGGATCAGATCGACCAGGAAAAAATCATTAATGCTATTGATCCAAGAAAAGATGTTGACGGTTTTCACCCTGAAAATTTCGGAAGAATGGCATTGGAAATGGATACTTTCCTGCCTGCTACGCCATTTGGTATTTTAACATTACTGGAAAGATACAATATTGAAACAAAAGGTAAAGACTGTGTTATCATCGGAAGAAGTAAAATCGTAGGAAGACCGATGAGTATCCTTATGGGAAGAAAAGATTTCCCGGGAAATTCTACGGTTACCTTAACACACTCTTATACAAAAGACATCGAAGAATATACTAAAAAAGCAGACATTGTTATTACTGCATTAGGTGATCCTCATTTCCTGAAAGGAGATATGATTAAAGAAGGTGCCGTAATTGTTGACGTAGGAATTACAAGAGTAGACGACGACTCTCCGAAAGGATATTATCTGGCTGGTGACGTAGACTTTGACAGCTGTGCAGCAAAAGCAAGCTGGATTACACCGGTTCCGGGAGGAGTTGGGCCTATGACAAGAGCGATGTTGATGAAAAATACAATCATTGCTTACAAAACTTCGGTCTACAACGATTAATTTTAAAATGGACTTAGTAGAAGATATATTATTAAAAGAAGGTAAAATGCTCCCTGTGATGGAGCATTTTTACACTCTTCAGGGAGAAGGAGCACATACCGGAAAAGCAGCCTATTTTATCAGGCTGGGTGGCTGCGATGTAGGGTGCCATTGGTGCGATGTAAAGGAAAGCTGGGATCCGAACCTCCATCCGCTGATGAATGCAAAAGAAATTGCAGAAACCGCAGCAAAGCACTGTAAGACAATTGTTTTAACAGGTGGAGAGCCATTGATGTGGAACCTTGATATTTTAACATCAAGACTAAAAGAACTGGGCTGCTCTATTCATATTGAAACTTCAGGAGCTTATCCGTTGAGCGGGCAGATCGACTGGATCACATTATCTCCCAAAAAAACCGGCCTCCCAAAAGAGGAAATTTATCAAAAAGCACATGAGCTGAAAGTGATTGTATTTAATAATAATGACTTTAAATTCGCCCAAGAGCAGGCAGCAAAGGTTTCAGAGAGCTGTACACTATACCTCCAGAGCGAATGGAGCAAACGTGACGAAATGTACCCTAAAATTACAGATTTCATTCTCGAACATCCGGAGTGGAGAGCTTCCGTGCAGACCCATAAGTATCTGAATATTCCATAAAAATATGTAAATTAGCTTTCTTATCCGTTAAACCCGATAGATGCAGAGAATACGCTATTCCAGATATCTTAAATCCATCATTATCCTGCTTGACCTTGTGGTTATTGCATCTATTTTCATATTCTTTTTTTTAACAAGGAATCAGACTCTGAAATACAATGAGGAAACCTGGTATCAGAATGCCTTTTCTTTAGCATTGCTTTTTTTATTCTGGATTCTTTTAAGCGGAAGAACAGGAATTTACAATATTCCCAGAAACCTTACCTATACTCTGTTTCTGGAAAGAATCTTCATTCATTTTTTGTTATTTATTCTTGGGGTATTGCTGATTGGAAAAGTAAGCTACAATGTATTTTTTAATTCAGATATTTACTGGCTTTCCTTCTATCTCTTCTTTTTTATTTTTTTTGTAAGATCGATGATATTTTTCGGAATCAAATATGTCCGAAGCCTTGGGATCAACCACCGGAACGTGATGTTTATACATGAGAACAGCTCTACGGAAGTTTTAAAAAATATATTAAGAGACAGAAGGGATTACGGATATAAAATTTTTGAATATCCAAATGAGGAAATCAAAACCGATCAGCTGATTGAATTCTGGAAGGAAAACGGAATCCACACGCTGTTCATTCCTCTGGAAAATTCTTATACGCACAGTACGGAAAAAGAAATTTTCAAACTGGCAGAAGCGAATAAAGTACACATCTCATTGATTCCCAATATTACACAAAGTGATTTTTTCCTTTACAATATGGGATATATACAGACACAGCCCGTTCTTAATCAGGTAAAATATCCGCTGGAATATTATTCTAATTATTTGATGAAAAGAATTTTCGATATCATCTTTTCTTTAGTCATTTTGATTGGAGTATGTTCGTGGCTCTTCCCTATTGTTGCTGTTTTAATCAAATTAACATCAAAAGGACCTGTATTTTTTATTCAGGAGAGATATGGATTTCATGAAGAGGTTTTTAAATGCATCAAATTCCGTACAATGATCGTTAATGACGAATCGTCAACAAAAACAACTGAAGAAAATGATAAAAGGATCACTCCTTTCGGAAAATTTCTGAGAAAAACCAGCCTTGACGAAATGCCTCAGTTTCTGAATGTCCTGAAAGGGGACATGTCCATCGTAGGACCAAGGCCTCATATGCTCGCGGTAGACAATTATTACAAACCAAAAATAGGACGCTACAGCCTGAGAAGCATGGTAACTCCCGGAATTACAGGTCTTGCTCAGGTAAACGGACTTCGCGGAGATGCCGGAGATGTGGAAGTGGAAATGAATAAAAGAGTTCTGGCAGATGCATTTTATGTAAGAAACTGGAGTTTCATGCTTGATCTGGTCATCATCTTAAAAACCATTTTACTGGTGATTGGCGGAGATAAAAATGCAAAATAAAGATTTTGGTCTACATTATGATATATTGAATATTGATAGAGCCTGGTCTGCCCATTCTATAATTAATAAATAAAAAAAGTCTAATTTAGCAGAATGTTAAAAAAGTTTTTTACAGCAGTCGGAGAATACATTATCCTTCTCGGTAAATCTATACAGAAGCCACAGAAAATGAATGTTTTCTGGAAGCTGCTCATGAGAGAAATAAATGACTTAGGCGTTAATTCATTTGGTCTTGTCATCTTCACTTCTATATTTGTAGGAGCAGTTGTGGCCATTCAGATGTTTAATAATTTTGATGCTTCATCGTTCCCTATTCCGCCATCATTTGTAGGATATGCTACAAAAGCCGTTTTGGTTCTGGAATTTTCTCCTACCATTATAAGTCTTATCCTTGCCGGTAAAGTAGGTTCTTACATTGCCTCCAGTATCGGAACGATGAGGGTTTCCGAACAGATTGACGCTTTGGATATTATGGGAGTAAATTCTCCTAATTTTCTTATTTTTCCTAAAATTGTAGCGTGTGTAATTTTTAATCCTCTACTTATTGCCATAAGTATTGTTTTTGGTATTGGCGGAGGTTATATAGCCGGGATTTTAACCGGAAACTGGACTACCAATGATTATATTGTAGGAATACAGATGTATATGCCGAATCTGTTTATTTATTATGCATTCACAAAAACAATTGTTTTTGCTTTTATCATAGCAACAGTACCTTCATATTTTGGATATAATGTAAAAGGAGGATCTTTGGAAGTAGGGAGAGCAAGTACACAGGCAGTAGTTTGGACAATGGTTTTCATTATCCTTTCGGAATTACTATTAACCCAATTAATATTAAGCTAAATGATTGAGGTAAAAGATCTTAAAAAAAGTTTTGATCAGGTTGAGGTACTTAAAGGAATTTCAACTACATTCGATAAAGGAAAGGTCAATCTGATCATTGGGCAGAGTGGATCCGGAAAAACGGTATTCCTTAAAAGTCTGCTTAATGTTTATCAGCCAACTTCCGGAGAAATTCTATTTGACGGTAAGGATATCAATGTGATGTCAAGAGAAGAAAAGCAGCATCTTCGCTCCGAGATCGGAACGGTTTTCCAGGGAAGTGCCTTGTTCGATTCTTTAACAGTGGAAGAAAATATTATGTTCCCGCTGGATATGTTTACCAATTTAACATTCAGGGAAAAGAAAAGACGGGTTTTCGAGGTTATCGGAAGAGTACATCTTGATAAAGCTAATAAAAAATTTCCTTCCGAAATTTCCGGGGGTATGCAGAAACGGGTAGCGATTGCAAGAGCAATTGTGAATAATCCCAAATATCTTTTCTGTGATGAACCGAATTCCGGTCTGGATCCTTACACCTCCAATGTAATCGATGATCTGCTGCTGGAAATTACCCAGGAATACAATACCACTACCATCATCAATACCCACGATATGAATTCTGTAATGACAATTGGCGAGAAAATTGTATACCTGAGATTAGGAATCAAGGAATGGGAAGGAAATAAAGATATCCTGATTACGGCGGGTAATAAAAATCTTATTGACTTTGTATATTCTTCGGAATTATTTAAAGAACTGAGAGAGTATCTGCTTGAGAACAATAAAACGATTGATAATACAATTACAAAAATAGAAGACAATGAAAAAGATTCTTAGTATAGCTTTAATAGGGTTTTCCCTATTTGCTTCTGCACAGATTTCTTTGGCAGGAAAGGCAAATTTAATTTTTCCTACAGGATCTCCGTCATGGCAGAATATCAAAGGAACGGTAAACCAGGCCATTGAAGGCGAAGGTAAAAACAATGCAGGTTTTAACGTGGGTCTTTCATTAAAAGTGGGATTGCCAACCTCGTTTTTCCTGATGCCGGAATTGTACTACACCAATTTTAAAAATGAATTTACTGCCGCCAATACAACTTTTGATATCAAGAGCAGCAGGCTGGATCTTCCTGTTCTTTTAGGATACAATATTTTAGGAAATACTCTTGGCGTTTTTGTAGGTCCTGTGGCGAGCTACAATTTGGCTAAAGAAGACGCTTTTAATGACTTTAAAGAAAATGCCAGGGATAATTTTACCGTAGGATACCAATTCGGTGCTCAGGTTGAAATCTCTAAATTAATTCTGAATGCCAGATACGAAGGTGCTTTCAGTAAAGATTCCAGAAATTTTATCAACCGAGTTTCAGGTGAAGAGATAAGATATGACAACAGACCTAACCTTTTTATGGTAGGTGTAGGTTATAAGTTTTAAATTAACATTAATTTAGCAATACCAAATCCTCAGTTTATCAGAGCTGAGGATTTTGATTTCTTAGGTCCAGCTCTGCTTCACGTCTTGCAATATCAGCAGCTCTTTTTTCAAGATCTTCTTTTTCCTGCTGCAGTTTTTTAAACTCTCTTCTTTTCTCTTCAGCTTTTATTGCACTTCCTTTGCTTACGTAGCCTACCATTCCGCCTATTATCAATCCGATTCCGATACCTCCCAGAATTCCCATTATATGAGGCATCCCAAGATCATTTAATGTAAAATTGTTTGCTGTAAGATAAAAAAGAAGTATGGATAAAGCCAAAAGAATAAGTCCTGTAATTGTTAGATTTTTCATAGTGTTGTGCCTAAATGGTTTGAATTAAAAGGCCTTACCAAATTAATAAAAATTCAATAAGGCCTTACTCAAGATTAAAATTTCTTTTTGTATTTACATTTTTCCTCCTGCAGCTCTGTAATATTCCAGTGCTTTAGGTAAATTTTTATTAATATCTGAGATTCTGGTTTCAGGATTAGGGTGAGTAGATAAAAATTCCGGCTGTCTTGCTCCCTTTGAAGCCGCCTCCATTCTTTCCCAGAAAGGAATTGCCTCTCTTGGATCGTATCCTGCCATTCCCATGATGTAAAGTCCCATCTGATCTGCTTCAGACTCCTGATTTCTTCCGTATTTCAATAAAGCGACCTGTGATCCGATAGGATAAACCGCTTCAAAAACATTGGCCCACTGTGCATTGGAAATACTTCCTCCTAAGATTGCTCCACCGTATTGAGCAACCATTGCCTGAGAAATCCTTTCGTTTCCATGTCCGGCCAAGGCGTGTGACACTTCATGCCCCATTACTACAGCCAATCCGTTTTCATTTTTGGTAACGGGCAAAATTCCAGTGTAAACCGCTACTTTTCCGCCAGGCATACACCATGCATTAAGCTCATTACTCTGAATAAGATTAAATTCCCAATTATAATTGGCAAGATCTCCCGAACGACCGATGGACTGATAATATCTTTCTGCAGCAGATTTAATTCTCGATCCTACATTGACTACCTTTTTGGCATCTGCTGTTCCTGTTATAACTTTGGATTTTCCTAATGTTGATCTGTACTCCTGAGCAGACATGGTCAGGATTTCTGAATTATTTGCCAACTGTAAAGAAGACCTTCCCGTGATTGGATTGGTCGTACAAGCAGCAACAATAAGAGCCGAAGCCCCTATTCCTAATAAATTTGTAAATTTCATAGTTCGAGTGTTATTAGTTCAACCTTTACAATTTTTATTCCAAAATAAAATTTTAAGCTTATATATTTGCATACAATTTGCTGTTTGTATCCGTATATATTTATATTATGAAAAAGTTTATCTCCATTATATGCATGCTTGCCTTTCTGTTGCTTTTCGAAAACTGTTCTTCACAGAGCAGCAATATGGATGTCCAGGCAGTAACGGCGCTTATAAATTCCCAGGATTTTTCGTTTCATGCACAGAGAGCCAATCCTACCAATTATGACGTTATCAATATTGCGAACTCATTGCCTAATGCTCCCGCTACCAGAATTTTTGACCTGACCGGCAGCAATTACAGCATCGATATCAGACCCAACAGTCTGGAAGTGGCACTCCCTTATTTTGGAAGAGTTTTTAACCCTACCTATGGAAATACAACACAAAACAGTTACCGATTTACTTCAAAGGATTTTACCATTAATAAAAGTCAGAATAAAAAAGGAGCCTGGATTGTAAGAATTAAAACCAATGATGTGAAAGCTGTTGATGAAATTATTATTGAAGTTTCGAAATCCGGACAAGCTCTTACCTCTATAAGAAGCAACGACAGGCAGCCGATTTCGTATGACGGATATATTACAAAAAATGAAGAACAGAAAGTTCACCCTTAAGATTTTTCTTTAGATAAAAATTTTTCCACAAATAATTTTGCTTCGGTACTTGGATTGGAAACCAGTGCAGAAGCATTTTTTTTATGCTGAAGATAAGCCTCTTCCAAAGTATTGTTTTTCTTCATCTCCGACAAAATATATTCCTGAACCCAATATTCGAAGCGCTTTTCAGCCTGCTGATTTCTTACTTCATCAAATCTTTTGGTTTTCTTTTTTAGGCTAATGAATTCATCAATTTTTTCAAAAACTTCATTAAGCCCCTCATTGCTTAAAGCAGAACCCAGTAAAACCGGAACTTTCCAGTCTTTTTCTTTGGGAGGAATAAAGTCCAGTGCTCTTTTTAATTCGATCCTCGTATTTTTCGCTTTCCGCAGATTTTCTTCATCAACTTTATTGATAAAGATCACATCTACCATTTCCATGATTCCTCTTTTGATTCCCTGAAGTTCATCTCCGCCGCCGATTATTTTTAAAAACAGGAAAACATCTGTAATATCTGCGACCAAAACTTCAGACTGACCGACACCTACGGTTTCTATTAAAATATAATCGTAGCCCGCTGCTTCGCAGATCATCATGGTTTCAAAAGTGGTATTGGCAACACCTCCCAGAAATCCTGAGCTTGGAGAAGGCCTTATAAAAGCGTTTTCTTCTTTTGCCAGTTCTTCCATCCTTGTTTTATCGCCCAGAATACTTCCTTTATTAATGGCTGAACTCGGATCAATCGCCAGAACCGCCACCTTCTTGCCATTGGCAATTGCAAGCCTACCAAAATTTTCAATAAAGGTTGATTTTCCC
This sequence comes from Chryseobacterium sp. MHB01, assembly GCF_034651565.1. Classification (NCBI taxonomy): domain Bacteria; kingdom Pseudomonadati; phylum Bacteroidota; class Flavobacteriia; order Flavobacteriales; family Weeksellaceae; genus Chryseobacterium; species Chryseobacterium sp. MHB01. The sequence continues at coordinate 43,965 of NZ_JAYEDA010000020.1, forward strand.
GCACCCGGAACACCGGTTACGCCCACTCTGATGGAATTTCCCGTGAAAGGCATCACCTCTTTTAGTAATTCTTCGGCTTGTTGGCGGTGCTCAGCTTTTTTACTTTCTACTAAGGTAATGGCTTTTGCAATCAGGCGTTTGTTTCCTGACTGTATTCCTTCCAATAGTTCTTTTGTAGAAAATTTCATTGATCCAAAAATAGACAATTAAAAGCCAATGGTCAAGAGGATTGGTTTATTTAAATATTATTTCATTTAATTTATCATGACAAATTGTGGGGACTTTGCTTTTTTACCTGATGTTTTGCTGTTAAAGCATAGAAATGACGTGTTGATGTTTTAGTTTCTAATGAAAGGCCTATACCCTAGCCCAGATCGAACGGTATGTTTGAGCTCTTTTGTTATTTCGGGGTTG
>NZ_JAYEDA010000021.1:0-38915 GCF_034651565.1 Chryseobacterium sp. MHB01
GGGCTAGGGTATTTGTCGATGATACAAATACTGGTGAAAATCTTGAATAGAAAACCGTTCATTGACTTTATAACATAACAACTGGTGGCTGACTTAATACTTTAACAGACTGATGGCCGACTTAATATCTAACAGCCCGGGGACTGAGGCTCTCGAAGTCACCGATTCTTAATCAGAACTTGTAAACCTTGCCGGAAAAAAGTAATTTAGTACAATGAAAATTTACACGAAAACAGGAGACAAAGGTCAGACTGCATTGTACGGCGGAACAAGAGTTTCAAAAGCCAGTGCAAGAGTCGACAGTTACGGAAATATAGATGAGCTGAATTCATTCATCGGAATTGCCAAAAGCCATATCGGGGACGAAGAAGTTTTAAAACAACTGAAGAAAATTCAGTTTGATTTATTTACAGTTGGTTCAGAGGCGGCAACTCCGGTTGACAAACTGATGTTAGCCAACGGAAAATCCCGACTGCCATTGGTAATTTCCGATACCGAAATAGAAGAGCTGGAAAATTGGATGGATGCCTTCGACGAAAAATTAGAGCCGCTCCAGTATTTCATTCTTCCCGGTGGCGGAAAAGCAGCGACTTTTTTACATGCAGCAAGAACAATTTGCCGAAGAGCAGAGCGTTCTCTGGTTTTCCTGAATGAATCAGAAGAAGTAAGACCCGAGCTGATAAAGTATCTGAACAGGCTTTCAGATTATCTGTTCGTTCTCGCGAGATATATTTCAAAAATCAACAACGAACCGGAAGAATACTGGAACCCGAATGAAAGATAAAGCCTTACTTTTCATTAATGGCGACGTCCCGAAATCATTTCCCGATCCTGATGAATACAATCTCATTGCCTGTACAGACGGAGCCTTTCATTATCTGAAAGAACTTAATTTTCCTTTGGAAAAACTGGATTTTATTTCCGGGGATTTTGATTCACATTCGGGTTCAGATGAAAATATTTACCAGGACAAATTCATTTATACTCCGGATCAGGATAAAACCGATTTTCAGAAAGCGCTGGAAATCATCGCGGAAAAAGACATTGCCAGTGTTGATGTTTTCGGAGGAAGCGGAGGAGAGCAGGATCATTTTTTAGGAAATCTTACGGTAGCTTTTGGTTTTAAAGATCAGCTAAACATAAGGTTTTATGATGAATTTTCTGAATATTATTTTATTCCGAAAAAATTTACTGTAAAAAATCTAAAAGGTAAAATGGTTTCATTATATCCCTTTCCTTCCGTTGAAAATATTACAACCAAAGGGTTGAACTGGCCTCTAACTAATGGAAATTTAAGTATTACATCCAATATAGGAACCCGGAATTTTGCCGTTCATGATGAAGTTTCTGTTGAATATGAAAAGGGAGATTTATTAATTTTCATTGGTAAAAATTACCTGTAATTAATAATTTTAAACTTTAGGCATAAATTACGTGTAAATCAGCGTAATCTGTGGAAATTAAAATTTGTTCATAACTAACAGTTATTATTCAATTAAATAAATTCTAATCTGTGTAAATCCGTGAAACTAGCGGATTTAAAAAGCAATTAGCTTTACAGAATCAAAAAATGAAAAATTTAATCAAAATACTTTTTCTCATTGTTTCAATATATTGCGTAAGCTCATGCAAAACGCAAAACTTCTCTGCTCCTGAGTACGGAAGAAATATAAGTGAAAAAAATATCAAAATTAAAGAGGTTCATAATTTCAGATCTGTCAGTAACATCAGAAATATTGAGGGAAGAATCCTGAAAAGTGGAAAATTTTACCGAAGCGGAAATCTTCATCAACTGAAAAGAAAATCCTTTAAAGAATTGGAAAATCTTGGAATAAAAGAAACGATCGACCTAAGAAATTCCAGAGAAATTGCACAGAAACCGGATCATCTTCCGGGGCAGATGGTTTACAAAAATTATTCTGCTTTTGAGGATGAAGGCGATCAGTTGGACAAGGCTAGAAAATTAGTGCTGAAAGGAAAAGTAAAAGGTGAAGATGCCGACAGAAGAATGCTTGATTTTTACAGAGAATATATCACAGAAAATCCTGAAATAATCAGGGAAACTATCACTGAAATTTTAGATTCTGATCAGCCTGTTCTGTACCACTGTACTGCCGGAAAAGACCGTACAGGAATCATTACAGCACTTATTTTAACCGTACTGAAATTCGACAAACAAACTATTTATAACGATTATCTGCTATCAAATAATTATAGAAAAAACTTAGTTAATCAAAGACTTAAACTTGCCAGAAATCTACATTTTCTGTACCCTAAGATGGATATTAGTGTACTTGAAAAACTCAGTTGGGTAGAAAAGGCTTATCTGGATGCTGCATTTAATGAAATCAATAAAAAATATGGTTCTGAAGATGCTTATATTCAACAGGTTTTAAAAATAAATGAAAATAAACGGGAAGAATATATCAGGAAGTTCACGGATTAATAATTAGCGCTGATTTCAAGATCGAAAACGATAAAAATTTATAATAACTTTAACGCTAAAAAACCAAACTTTTTTAGCAATTTTGCATTTCTTAATTCACTTGTTTAGAAATGAAAATAAAATACTCGGAACTAATTGATCAGACATTGTATTTTCCAACAGAAGAATTCAATGTATCTGAGAACAATTTGTTGTTTCACGACATTCCGTTGATGGATGTTGTTGAAAAATTTGGCACCCCGCTAAAAATTAGCTACCTGCCGAGAATTTCTCAAAATATCCAGAAGGCGAAAAGCTGGTTTAAGGAAGCTTTTGAGAAAACCGAATATAAAAAAAATTATACTTATTGCTACTGTACAAAATCAAGTCATTTCAAATTTGTACTGGAAGAAGCACTCAAAAATGATATTTCCATAGAAACTTCTTCCGCTTACGATATGGATATCGTAAAATCTCTTTACGAGAATGGAAAAGTGGATAAAAATATTGAAGTAATCTGCAACGGTTTCAAAACAGATGATTATCTGGCAAAGATTTCGGATATGATCAATAACGGTTTTGAAAATATTACCCCGATTCTTGATAATTACCGTGAACTGGATAAACTTACGGAAAGCATTGATACTACTTTCGACATCGGAATCAGAATTGCTTCTGAGGAAGAACCGAAGTTTGAATTTTATACCTCAAGGTTGGGAATAGGATACAAGGATATTATTCCTTATTACAGCCAGAAAATTGCAGAACACCCGAATGCAAGGCTTAAAATGCTTCACTTCTTCATTAATACCGGAATCAAGGACACCGCTTATTACTGGAATGAACTCTACAAATGTCTTCGTGTATATGCACGTCTGAAAAAAATCGCACCGGAAGTTGATTCCTTAAATATTGGTGGCGGATTTCCTATCAAAACTTCCCTGAACTTTGATTATGACTATCAGTATATGGTAGAGGAAATTGTTTCCCAGATCAAAAAATTCTGTGAAGAAGAAGGAGTGGAAGAACCAAATATTTATACAGAGTTCGGTAGCTTTACCGTTGGAGAAAGCGGCGCGAATATTTATAAGATAATTTCTCAGAAACGTCAAAACGATAGAGAAAAGTGGAATATGATCGACTCATCGTTTATGACCACACTTCCTGATACATGGGCCATTTCAAGACACTTCATCATGCTTCCGCTGAACCGTTGGGAAGACACCTATGAAAGAGTGTTTTTGGGTGGTCTGACTTGTGATTCGGATGATTATTATAATTCTGAGCAGCATACCAATGCCATTTATCTGCCTGTGTTCAGTGATACAAAACCTTTATATATCGGATTTTTCCACACGGGAGCATATCAGGAAACCATCAGTGGTTTTGGAGGAATTCACCACTGTCTGATGCCGCAGCCAAGACACGTCCTGATTCAGAAAGATGAAAACGGGGAGCTGCAATACGAGATTTTCCGTGAAAAGCAGGAGCCGGAAGATGTATTGAAAATCCTTGGGTATAAATAACTGTAAATTGTCATTGCAAGAAGCGAAGCGACGAAGCAATCTCAAAGTTACATAGATTCTTCATTCCACTACGTTTCATTCAGAATGACAGCAATGAAATATAATAAAAAGCTCTCAGAACCAGACTGAGAGCTTTTTGCGTTTAAAAATATTGCGAGATTTTATCAATCTGAAGATCTTCGTAATCCGAAACTACCGTATCCGCCAATGTATAATCCTGGTTTTTAGAATGCGGACTTCTATATGCGGCACAGAAAATTTTTGCCCGGTGTGCCGCTAAAATACCATTGGTAGAATCTTCAATTACCATGCAGTTTTCAACGGGGTGTCCTGCCATTTCCGCAGCCAGCAGGAAAACCTCGGGATGAGGCTTTGATTCTTTCAAATCGGCACCGCTTATTTTACCGCTGAAATATTTTTCAAGCTCAAATTTCTCAAAAACCATATCAATAGTGGTCATCGTTGCAGACGATGCAAGAATCAGGGTGATGCCGTTTTCATAATAATGCTCAATCAGTTCTTTCACTCCGGAAATCAGGTCGAATTCCTCATCATTATAAAAATAATCCTTAAAATACTCCCTTTTAATTTTTGCTATTTCTTCAAAGGTTTGTTTTAGATTGAAATTTTTAATCAATGTATCACACACTCTTTTGGTAGAAGCTCCCGTAAATGAAGCATACAATTCCTCGGAAACATCAATTCCCAGTTCTTTAAATGTTTTAAAATAGGCTTTTCTGTGCAAGGGTTCTGTATCCACAATAACGCCATCCATATCGAACAGCACAGCTTTTAACGACATACAATTTTGTTTTTGTAAAGGTAAGGATTTTGGTGGGAAGCGGGAAGTTGGAGAATGGAAGTTTAAAATTGGAGGGCGTAATTTTATTAGGTTAATTATTTGAATTTAAAAATGATTTAGATCTAAAATTTCAACATTAATTATTCTTCATTATGTAAAACTTCCAGCACCTATCTTCCAGCCTCCCTCCACTTCTCCAAACTTCTTTGTATCTTTGCCGAAATCATTTAATTTCAGATAAAACATGAAAACATACGCAGGAATTCCTGAAGAAAATGCATCACTGGAAAACTCGAAAGTAGTGTTGGTAACGGTCCCTTACGATGGAACATCTACATGGGGAAAAGGAGCCGACAAAGGACCGGAATTGTTCCTGAACGCTTCAGAAAATATGGAACTTTACGATATTGAAACACAGACTGAACCTTATCTTGAAGGCGTGTATTTAGCAGGCGAAGTTTCTGAAAACGCTACTCCTGAAGCCATGACGGAAGCGGTTTATCAAAAAACAAAAGAACTTTTAAGTCATGACGATAAATTGTTTACCCTTTTTGGCGGGGAACATTCCGTTTCTATCGGTTCGATTCGTGCAGTAGGAGAGAAGTTTGAGAATTTAACGGTTCTTCAGCTGGATGCTCACACCGACTTACGTCCGGAATTCCACGGTTCTACTTCCAATCACGCATGTGCAGTTTTTGAAGCCAGCCAGAAACATAACCTGGTACAGGTGGGAATCCGTTCTATGGATATTGAGGAAGCACAATATCTGCCGGAAGGAAGAGTGTTTTTTGCTCACGAAATTGCCAACAACGAAAATTGGGTAAATGATGTATTGGAAAAAGTTTCAGGGAATGTATATATCACCATCGATCTTGATGCTTTTGATCCTTCCATCGCACCTTCAACAGGAACACCGGAACCTGGAGGCTTACAATGGTATCCGACTTTGGAATTGTTGAGAAAAGTATTTGAAAAATGTAATGTGGTGGCATTTGATATTGTAGAATTAATGGATTCTCCGATGGCAAAACCAAGTGCATTCCTTGCTGCAAAGCTGTATTACAAAATGCTTGCGTATTATCACCTTTATAAAAACAACTAAAATTCCGCAGGAATCGGATTTTTTCTACCGGATCTTCTTCGGAAATTTGTGAGGTAAAATTAATGATATGTCCACACAAAATCAGTTAGATTACAAAAGAATTGCCAAAGCGATAGAATATATCCGCAGCAATTTTAAGCTTCAGCCAAGTTTGGAAGAAGTGGCGGAGAAAATACACCTGAGTCCTGCACATTTTCAGAAAATGTTTTCGGATTGGGCAGGGACAAGTCCGAAGAAATTTTTACAGTTCATCAGCCTGGAACACGCCAAATCTTTATTGAAAGAAGAAAAGGCAAGTTTATTTGATACGGCTTTTGAAACAGGTTTCTCCAGTACGAGCCGGCTGCACGATCTGTTTGTGAAAATCGAAGGAATGTCTCCTGCAGAATATAAAAATGGCGGAAAGAATCTGAACATCAATTACAGTTTTTCAGACAGTCCTTTTGGAAAATTAATTGCAGCTTCCACAGAAAAAGGAATCTGCTATATGGCTTTTGAAAATGATATACAAAAAGCATTGGGAGATTTACAGTCAAAATTTCCCAATGCTTCTTTTATTGAAAGGCAGGACGAGCTTCAGGCCAATGCCCTGTCCATATTCAATAAAGACTGGACTAAGCTAAATACCGTAAAATTACATTTAAAAGGCACGGATTTTCAGCTGAAAGTTTGGGAAAGCCTTCTTACCATTCCGATGGGGAAACTCTCTACTTATGGAAGCTTAGCCGGGAAAATAGGGCACCCGAATGCTTCAAGAGCGGTAGGAACGGCAATAGGCAGTAATCCTGTTGCGTTTTTGATCCCTTGTCACCGCGTGATCCAATCTTCCGGAAATATCGGGGGTTATATGTGGGGAACTGACCGAAAGCAGCTAATGATTGGCTGGGAAAGCTCGCAGGTTTATTCGGATTTTTAAGCATAAAGGGCGCAAATTTTCACGAATAAATACAAATTGATTTATTTAAATTTATAAAGCCAATAATTTCATCAATAGGAACGGGCTTTAGTCCATTTTAAAGATATAAATCAGAACCGGCTTTAGCCAAACTTCAACACATCTTCATCTTCATCATTGTATAAGAATTAAGGTTTATGTATTAGATGTTAATTTTAATAATATCTTGCCTGGATTCTTACAGAATAACAAGATGAGATAATAAACATAAACCCTAAACACAAAACTCAGATTGTCATGCTCAATTTATTCGAAGATATATCAGATTATCCTTTAAATCTTCTTCCTGATGATGGAATCGCTCATTATTACGGAAAAATATTTTCCGGAGAAAAATCTGATTTTTATTATGATTATTTATTGAAAGAAATTCCGTGGGAAAATGACGAAGCCCTGATTTTCGGAAAATTGATCTTAACCAAAAGAAAAGTGGCGTGGTTTGGAGAGAAACCATTTGAGTACACGTATTCGAAAAGAACAAAGTATGCGAAGCCGTGGACGCCTGAACTGCTGGAATTAAAAAATAAATGTGAGCAGATGACAGGAGAAACCTATAATTCATGCCTTCTGAATTTATATCACGACGGCAGTGAAGGAATGGCTTACCACAGTGATGCCGAAAAGGATCTTAAAAAACATGGAGCCATTGCATCGCTGACATTCGGTGCAGAAAGAAAGTTCTTGTTTAAACATAAAACAACGAAAGAAAAAGTAGAAATATTCCTGGAAAACGGAAGTTTACTCGTGATGAAAGGAACAACACAGGATCACTGGCTGCACAGGCTTCCGCCAACAACAAAAGTGAAAACCCCAAGAGTAAACCTGACTTTCAGAACGATTGAGGAGTAAAAATGGTGGCTGAGGTTCTCGAAGCCACCATTTTTAGGTATAATTTAAAATATAACAATCTCGCTATCGGTGCTTAGGTCCTCGAAACCACAGTTCCATTTTTATTTCAACACCTTGACCTTGATCACAAAGTTTTTTATTTAAGCTTAATAAACGACCTGTCGCGGATCTTTGCTCCTTAAAAAGTATCCAATTATAATAGATCTTTGCATTTAGATAAGAAATAAAAAAAACAAAAAGCTGTTCAGACCGAACAGCTTTTAGAAATTTATTTCAAAACCTCAACTTCAATCGCACTGTCATCAAAAACTTTGATGAATGCTTTTGTGTAATCCTCTTTCGTCGCAAAATTTGGATTGTCTAAAAATTTTTGCGGATTGACTGCAAAAAGCGGAAACCAGGTTGAAGAAATCTGAATCTGAATTTTATGCCCCTTTTTAAAAGTATGAACAACATCCTGAAGTCTGAAATTCACAGCCGTTTTCTGGTCCGGAACCAAAGCTTCTGCTTTTTCTCTCGAATTCCTGAATCTTGCAGGCATAATTTCGCTGCGTACCATCTGATGGTAATTTCCGTAAATCACGCCTTCTTTTTTTGCGGCAGGCTTGAAATCTTCAGGATAAATATCAATCAGCTTCACGGCAAAATCTGCGTCGGTGGATGTAGAGGCAATATTTAATTTAGCCATGATCTCTCCTGCAAAAGTAACGTCTTCCGTCAGTACATCTGTTGTGAAAGTCAGAACGTCCGGTCTGCCCTCTGCAAAACGCTGGTCTTCCGACATGTAATTTTTCGGGGTAAAACCATTAAAATCTTTAAGCTTATCAGAACTTAAAACAGGATTATTCGGATCACTGTAATATTCCGAGAAACCTTGTCCTGCAGTGTTCTTCAATGTGCCGCCAGACAAATAGAAATTCACTTTCTGTGCTTCTTTCGGAGGGTATATTGCAAATTCTCTCCATTGTTTGGCGCCGGTATCGTACATCAGTGCTTCCGGTAAGCCTGCATCCTGTTTTGCATTTCCTTTCAGATAATGACTGAAAAACTTTGTTTCCACATTTTTCTGATAATATGTTGCAATGCTGTCCCCAAAATAGATGTCATTATGAAAATGTTTTCCCTGTTCATAAGCCCAGGCCCCGTGTGAAAACGGTCCCATTACAATTGTATTTTTAGCTTTCGGGCTTGTCTTTTCAATGGTTTTATAAATATTCAGCGGTCCGGAAAGATCTTCCGCATCAAACCATCCGCCAACAGTCATTACCGCATGGTTTACATTTTTAAGATGAGGAAGAAGACTTCTTTTCTGCCAGAATTCATCGTAATTCGGATGATTCATAATTTCGGTCATAAAGAAATTATCCTTGTAGTATTTCTCGTACCCGTCTTTCAAAGTTCCCATATCTCTGTAAAATTTAAGGCCATCTTCAGAAGTAGGTTTAATCATGGTGTCGTTGTACCATGCTTTATTTTCCGGTTTTGTTTTCTGAACGCCGAAAACCGGGAAGGTCCTGAAATAGCCTAGCATTACTTTTCCGTTATGGAGAAAATCGTCATTCCAGAAATCTGAAATCGGAGCTTGCGGGGAAGAGGCAACCAAAGCAGGATGCTGCGCCAGGACTCCTGCAGCAGTATAAAATCCGGGATAAGAAGTTCCGTACTGGCCCACTTTTCCATTGTTTCCTTTGATGTTTTTCAGAAGATATTCGATGGTATCGTAAGTGTCCGTACTTTCATCGACATCTTTTTTGGTTTTCCGGTCAACCTGCGGGGTCATATTGGTAAATGTTCCTTCACTCATATATCTTCCACGTACATCCTGAAGTACAAAAATATATTTATCCTGCATCAGGTATTTGTTGGGACCAAGCCTTTCTCTGTATTCATTTTCACCGTATGGCGCAATACTGTAGCAGGTTCTCTGCATCAGGAAAGGATATTTGTTTTTATTGGAAATATCTTTCGGAATGTAGACTGCTGTATAAAGTTTCACCCCGTCACGCATCGGAATGTAAAATTCCTTTTTTGTAAAGTTATCTTTCACAAAATGATCTTCATCATCCGGATTCTGTGCGTTTCCAAAGACGAATAATAAAATAAACAAAATTGAAAAATGAATCTTCATATATAAAATTTGTGGCTAATTTAATGATAAATGATTTTATTTACTGTTGACTGGGACAAGATTCTGAAGAATTGGTATTAATAATCTTTGCTATAAGCAAAAACTTTGGTAGGTCTTTCATTTGTTTTGATAACCGTTCCAACCTGTCAGAAGTAATGTTCATGCATTTTGTTGAAACGATCAATCGCTTCGATGAAACGTTCAGGCATTCCGAATAGGCGATCAACTGGTCCGGAGAAGTAATCAATCGGTCCGAAGAGGCAATCAACCAGTCCGAAGAGGCAATCAACCACTCCGGAGAGGCAATCAACCAGTCCGAAGAGGCGATCAAGTACAAATTGTTATATTTCAGTATTTTATAGCTTGTTTTTAAATAGTGTTAATGATAGATATGCCTACTTACAAACCAAAAAAAAGCATCCCCGAAAAGAGGATGCCGCTGTGTAAATAATTTTAATCTATTGGGTTTTTGTCTTTTTTCCTGCGAATTTATTAAGCTTCATCGTTAGCGAGAACATGACATAACGCGTTAGGATCAGATCGTCACGGTCTTCAAAATACGTGTTTGAAATCACTCTTCTTACACTCTGGTTTTGATTTAATACATCATAGACTTTTACTTTGGCGGTCAGCTGCTTATTAAAGAATGAATAGCCTACGCTGGTGTTCCAGAAATAAAAATCTCTTTTAAAGCCGGGTGCAATATTGGTGCTGGTATTATATTCCACATCATTTCCTAAGATCAGCCTGCTTTTAAAAATGTAGTTGGTAAGTTCCAGCTTAAAAGCCTGATTGGTGGTATTTACATCATCGATGCTGTAATTTTTATATTTTGAAAAATTATATCCTATCGTATAAGAAGGTTTTACCGTTAGTTTTTCTTTGATTTCGTACGTTAAATTGATCCCGGGATTGATGTTGTATGACTGGCTTGTAAATTCCTGGCCGTTCACGAAACCTTTATTGAATGCATAATTGGTATTGAGTCTTGGGTTGATCGTCAGTTTATTTTCTTTCCATTTGAATGTTTTGCTGAAACCTCCTCCCAGGTTGAAATTTTTATTACCGCTGATATTGGCATAGGTGATCAGCTGCCTTCCGCTTTCATCGAATGAAGAGTAATTGATGATATCATTGTTCTTATAAGTAAATCCAATATTAAAGTAATAGCTGATAGTTTTTACCATATTAAAATTGTTGAAATAAAGATACGTGGAATTGCTCCATGTGTTTTTCAGATCCGGATTTCCCTGAAAGGCTACCAAAGGATTTGAAATATCCCGGTAAGGAGTAAGCTGTTCTGCAGTCGGGATGGTAAAGTCTGAATAATGATAAAGATTTAATCTTTTATTCTGGGAAAACTGATAGTTTAGTCCCACATTATAACCTGGAAGAATGAAGTTTTTCTGCAGATCGTAATTCTGACCGGTAAAGCTTGAATTGACGTTCATGTTCGAAATATCTGCATTCAGAGCTCCCCAGGCACTTATTTTCTTTTTGTTGAGTTCAAATGATAATTCGGGAGTAAACTCATCGATCTTCTGATTCATCCTGTTTGATAAAATATCGTTGTAGCTGGAATAATCCTGTGTTGCCGTATTGAAATCATTTACATCACGCAGGTTTCTCATATTCGATGAATTATAGCGTATGCCCAGGCCAATATTCAACGAGTCCGAAAGAGGCTCTGAATATCCCAAACTGAAGCGATAATTGTTGTTGAGATTTTTCCTTACAGAATACTGGTTTCTGTTATCAAAAGATTGAGGCTGTGTATAGAAAATATTTTCAGATCTGTTCAGTACATTTTCCTTATTTTCTGTGATGCTGCTGCTCATACTCGCGTGCATTTCCCTGCCTTTTTTCCGGAATTTCTTTGAGAAATAAATATTTGGGCTAAAGGAGTTGTTCTCAGAATCTGTTTTGGTGTAATTATCACTTGTGTTCAGCAGGTCGTTGTCTTTGAATGTACGGGAATTGGAAGCGCTGAAATTATGTATCTCATTTCTTGAGAATGAAGGAGAGAAATAAATGCTTGTGAGAGAATCCAGTCGAATTCTTGCTGAGAGATCGAAATTATACTGCTTCGATTCATTTTCACCATTGTTTTCGGAATCTGTTTTTAAAATATAATCTGGCAATAAGGTTGTTCTTGATACTTTGGATCTTGTTTCGAGATTATTGTTGATGTGGATTAAGCTGAGGTTGTCCAGGTCGGTATCTTTTCCGAATTTATCACTGTAATTGAATCCAATAGTCGTTGACTTCTGAATACCTTTGGTGTTAGGTCCTGCTGAAGAATAATAGGTAACACCTCCGGAAGTGTATACGGAACCACCCTGCATCAGCCACGAATTTCTTCCGCGACCCATACTGTCGAAAACCTCATCGCTGGAAAAGCCCTGAGAATTTATATTATTTGAAGCCGCCAGGATACTTATTTTGGTGTCGTTTTTAAAATAACTCAGCAGTCCGCTGCCTTCATATCTCTTGTCAGAGCCATAGCCCAACGTAAGTCGTGAAATGAGCCCTTTGTTTTTCTTTTCATCAATATTGAAATTAATGGTGGCGTTGTTTGACTTTGATGCCTTGCCGCTCAGTTCCTCTTCTTTGGTTTTTGTCGTGGTAAACTGGATGTTTTTGATAATATCCGCAGGAAGATTCTGCAGTGCTATTCTCCCGTTTTTGTCAAAGAAAGGCTTTCCGTTGATGGTAATCTGGTCAACCTCTTTACCATTGATCGTGATTTTTCCGTCGTTATCAATCTGAACGCCGGGAATTTGCTTAAGAAGTTCTTCAATTTTACTGTCAGGACGAACCTTTATGGATGAAGCATTAAATTCAATCGTATCCTTTTTAATCTTTACCGGCGATGCCGTAAGCCTAACTTCCTCAATATTGGTTATCGAGTTTTTCTCCATCTCGATATCTCCTAACGAAAAAGATTTTTCAATTTTTTCAAGACGCTTGGAAAAAGAAATCATTTTGTCGGCATCTATTTTCAGAATGCTGGGTTCATTCAGTTCGTCTGCTTTCAGGGAAAACTTTCCCTCGCGGTTGGTTGCAGTATAATTGATAATAGAAGAATCTTTTTGCTTGAGAAGATAAACCGTTGCATTTTCAATAGGTTTTTTTTCTAGGCCGAGTATTTTTCCGTCGATGTTTAATTTTTGAGCGTTAAGAATCAAAATATTGAATGTCAGGATAAGCAGAATTGCTAATTTCTTCATGTATCATAGATTATTAGAGCTGCAAAAGTATAAAAAACATTATTTAATTCACAATTAATAGAGTTAAATACAGTTAATTTTTCCCCTGAAATTGGGGGTTAACTGTTAATTTTCCATAAAAATAAAACATCCCTTTGACAAAGGATGTTTTTTAATTATATAGATTGAGGATACTAAGCTCTCAAATATCTTGAATAAGCATAGCCCTCCTGTCCGTCAGAAGTTTTCACTTTCCACCAGTCATCGGAAGTCTGTTCTACAAGCGTGATGGAAGAACCTTTGCTTACTTTTCCGATAATAGCTGCATCCGTAGAAGGTTCCTGTCTGATATTGAGATTAGAATCATCCGTTGCTACAGTGAGTGCCGTTCCTTTAGTAAGTCCGGAAACCTGTACATCAATATTAATATCTGAAGCGGAATAAGTGGAATCAATGGTTCCCAAAGCATTCCATACCGCATCTTTGGCAGCGGTGTTTGAGGCACTTCCCGAAACATACAGAATACCATCCTGTTCCTGAACTTTAAGATCAGAAATTCCTGCAGCCTGTGCCGCAGAAACCACACTTGAATATTTGTCTTCTAAAGTACTCATCTCGTTATTTTTTAACTGTATAATTATAGTTTACCTTTCCTACTTTTAAAGCATCTACCGATTCTTTTACTTTTCTTGCATCTGAAGCAGAAATAGTTCCGGTTAAGGTTAGTTCTCCGTTTATGACCTCCAATTTTACTCCGGGAATATCTTTTACGGCATCCTGTAATTTTTGCTGTACGGCAGGATCCACAGCAGACTGCGTTTCTACAGGAGCAGGTGTTGCTGCGGCTGCAGGAGCTACCGTTGCCATATCATGTACGTCTTTAATTCCGTTGATGGCTTTAAGCTGTGTGATCATAGCGTCTTTTTCTTCCTGGGTTTCAAAGGTGCCACTGAGATGTGCAACACCATCTTTTACTTCTACAGAAGCTCCAGGATTAGAGGTTACCACCGTAGTAGCCTGCGTCTGCAGGTCGGTATCAGAAACCTTTTTTTTGCATGAAACTGATCCCAAAGAGATAGCTACAGCTAAGGCAGCCATTGCGATAGTTTTTTTCATAGTTGTATATTTTGATGTATTTAATATGATCAAGATAACAATAAAATTTATACCAAAAGATCATATTTAGGATTTATTTTCATGAAATTAAAAAAGAAATGTAATTCAGATTGATAAAATTGTTCTTTAAATAAAGACATTCTGAACTTAATATCTGATAACGGCTGTATTATATCTGATGTGGGATTGGAAGCAATTCTAAAAATATTATATTTGCCAAACTTGAATTATCTATATGAAAGGACAGAATAAACTATTTATAGCCATCGTTGTTGCCTTGATTCTGGGTGTGGCCATCGGCGGATTTGTACACATCCGTTATCCTGAAAGCGCAGAACCGTTTTCTAAAAACATAAAACTCTTAGGAACTGTTTTCATTCGTCTGGTGCAGATGATTATCGCACCTTTGGTATTTACGACCCTGGTGGTGGGAATTGCCAAAATGAGTGATATTAAGATGATCGGAAGGGTAGGTACAAAAGCGATGTTATGGTTCATCTCTGCTTCCTTGGTATCTCTGTTTATTGGTCTTATGTTGGTAAACTGGCTGGAGCCGGGACACGTGACAACACTCCCTATTCAGGATGCGGCTTCCGCAGATGAACTTCTGAAAAGCAGCAAAGGATTTTCCATGGAAGATTTTGTAAAGCACATTATTCCTAAAAGTGTTTTTGAAGCTTTTGCTACCAATGAAGTGCTGCAGATTGTGGTATTTTCTATCATGTTTGGGATTGCACTGGCCAATTTGGGAGACGAATATGCACAACCTGTTGTAAAGCTGTTTGATATTATCGCCCATGGAATCCTGAAAATGGTAGGTTATATTATGTGGTTTGCACCGCTGGGTGTCCTGGGAGCTATTGCAGCAGTAGTGGCAACCAATGGTTTTGAGATCTTTAAGGTTTATGCCATTTATCTCAGGGATTTTTTCTTTGCACTGGGCATTCTCTGGCTGGTTCTCTTACTTGCAGGATATTTAATCATCGGCAACCGGCTTTTTGAATTGCTGAGAAGAATTAAAGAACCTTTGCTTATTGCCTTTTCCACCACCAGTTCTGAAGCAGTTTTCCCGAAACTGGTAGAAGAGCTTGAGAGATTCGGCTGTAATAACAGGGTGGTATCATTTATTTTACCATTAGGCTATTCTTTTAATCTGGATGGGAGTATGATGTACATGACGTTTGCTTCCATTTTCATTGCCCAGATTTATGGAATTGAAATGAGTATTGGTCAGCAAATCACTATGCTTTTAGTATTGATGCTTACTTCAAAAGGAATTGCAGGTGTTCCGAGAGCTTCTCTGGTAATCATTGTGGCCACATGTTCCATGTTCGGAATTCCTCCTGAAGGAATCGCCCTGATCCTTCCGATTGACCATTTCTGTGATATGGGAAGAAGTATGACCAACGTTCTTGGAAATGCTTTGGCAACTTCAGCGGTTTCCAAATGGGAAGGACAGCTGGATAATCATGGTGGCGATCTTTAAAATATGTAGTAAATAAGAAAAATGGTCAATAGTGCATTCACTGTTGGCTATTTTTTTTAGGAGCTTTTTGACTTCTTCGAATTGTATTTGTGGATTTTTTAAGGAGCAATTTGATTATATCGAAAAGCAGTATTTATTTTTTTATTTGAAGCTTTTTCCCGCTCTCACTACTCGCTTTTCCGAGTTCTTTTCGCGGCGGCTTTGCCGCCGCGAAAAGAACTCGGAAAGAGCTCAGACATGCCGTTCGATCGGGGCTAATTGGTCATGCCGGAACTTTTCTTCATGAAATTATTACAAAATCATGAATTCTTTATAAGTCATACAATCCGTCATCCGCGGGAGAAAACATAAATCTTGAGTTATTATCCCTTTAATATTACGCTTTAAGCGAAGTCTTTTTTAAAATACTCTTGTTGAGATCCTTTCAGGATGACAAAATTGCTGCATGATTCCTAATTCAAAACAGTAATAACAGAGAATCTGCAAAATCTATGTGATCATTAAAAGAAAATCTTTGCATCTTTGCTTTTCAAAAAACTGTTTTTAGAAAATGAATTTAGACCATCATAAAAACTCAATACAGGAAAATGGCTTTACTGTAATTAACAACGTTTTTTCGGAAGAAGAAATTAAAAAGATCGGAGAAATCATTCAAAATATAGATACCTCGAAAGAGACATTCAGAAAATCAGACGATCTTTTCGCGATCAGGCAATTTTTAAAAGAAATTCCTCAAGCCAGGCAGCTGGTTTTTAATGAAAATATAAAGAACATCATCACAGAAATTTTCGGAGAACAATATTTTGTGGTGAAAAGCATTTACTTTGATAAGCCTGAAAAATCAAATTGGTATGTGGCATATCATCAGGATCTTACAATTTCTGTTGATAAAAAAACAGATCTTCCGGGATTTGGTCCATGGACTACGAAGCCGAATCAGTTTGCCGTTCAGCCGCCGATTGACATTCTGGAAAATATTTTCACTATTAGAATTCACCTGGATGATACCGATGAATACAACGGTGCGTTAAAAGTAATTCCAACATCACACGCGAAAGGAATTTACCGGCCCGAAACCATCGACTGGTCCGTAGAAACAGAAACCATCTGCAGGGTGCACAAAGGCGGAATAATGCTCATGAAGCCTTTACTTCTTCATGGATCAAACCGTACTACAAATGGAAAGAAAAGAAGGGTGATTCATATCGAATTTTCAGACAGACAATTGCCGGAAGAGCTGAAGTGGTCGGAAAATATGAATTAAAATAAAAACCTCTTTCAAAAGAAGAGGTTTAGTTTTTTACCATTCAAAATTGATTATTTCTCCATATTTTGTATTGATATTATCCGGAAGGTATAAAAGTAATATCAAAAATTCTTCTCCGGGTTTATGATCGAAGAACATAGGGGTGTCGATAATCATATTCCTTTTAAGAATGTTTTCAATTTCCTGATCTTTATCTCCGAAAGTTGTGACCGGAGTCAGTTCCTCAATTTTAGAATAATCATTAACTTTTACCTTATAAATTGCAAACGGATTTTTCGGCGAAAAGTTTTTTATTGCTGAAAGATCAGATTTGTTACCTTTTTGTAATTCATCAAAGCACGTCGCAAATTGCAGTCCTGTGAAAGCAAATTTATTTTTATCAATGTAGGCGAATGTTTTTTCCAAAACTTCAGATGTTGCTTTTTCCTTCTCCATATCAAACCTGTATTTCGGAGAACAGGACGAAATAGAATATTCACCATTGTATTTATTCAATAAAATAAGATAGGTTTCACCAGGCTGTACATCTGTTTCGCACGCTCCTGAATACGGATTTCCGATAAGACCCCTTACAGTAAGCGTTTGGAATTCCTTACCTTTATAAACCTTTTCAAATTTTATATCTGCCTTATAAGTTCTCTGTTCCGCATTTTCGCCGTAGACCTTTATAATTCTGATAATTCCCGCAACATCTGCAGCCAGATAGTTTTCTGCTAACGGATCTGTTTTACATTTGCAGGCGTACAACGTTACAACGTTTAAAACTAAAAAGAAAAAAAATAACAGTTTTTTCATGATCAGTATTATTTCACGGAAATTTCATCCACAAAAATATAAGCATCGCCGCCCGCTCCCTGGTGCCATTCCGGAAGTTTACCGAAATGATAAGCTTTTACTTTGATAAATCGAGCCTGTGTAGGCAATACCTCAGCTGAAAAATCTTTTATCTGAACGGTTTCGTCTTTCGGATCAAGTGTATTGTCTACCGTTTTTAGCAGAATGTAATCTTTGCCGTTGTTTGAAACATAATATTCTACTTTTTTCGGCATTAAAATCCAAGCTCTGCTGTCCTGAAGATAGGTGGAAGACAATTTTGTGAATTGCTGTGGAGATCTCATATCGATAACGGCTTCAAAAGTCTGTCCCTGGTAACCCAGCCATTCTCCTTTTCGCCAGTTGGTATCACCGCTGATGCCGTCAATTAAAGATAATTTTCCACTTGCGGTATACTGTGGAGTAGGATGGGAAAGTACCGAAATGTCCCAATTATTAGGTCTTCTGTTGAAGTCGGCTCTTACAATAGAGCTTTTTTCTCCTTTTCGCTCTGCGTAAGCGGCAACCTGCGTTGTTTTGGTAATGGTGAACGGACCTTTGTAAGGCATGAACATTTTTCTAACATTAGCATCTCCTTCGTCGAGTGTCATGTAGTAAATTTTATCATCAGGATTCATGGCAGTGATTTCTACTTTCGTATTAAGATCAAAGATTCTTGCTGCTGCAATCACGGGCGAAGCTGTTAATTCATCATATTTAAAATCTTTGTAGGATTTTGCATTTTCAAAACCAAGTTTTTTAAGTTCTTCTTTGCCTGTATTTTTAGTGATGGTTCTTGTGGTTCCGTCTTCAAGATGAATTTTAACCTCATCAAAATAAGGTTTTGTGGTCTGCCATTCGGGTAATCCGGGTGTTACGGAATAAATTCCCAGGGCACTCAGAATGTACCATGCGCTCATCTGTCCGCAGTCTTCATTTCCGATCAGCCCGTCCGGAGTATTTTTATAATAGTTATCGAGGATGAATTTAATCTTCGCATCTGTTTTTTCCGGCTTATCGACATAATTGTAAAGGTACGCAATATGGTGGCTCGGTTCATTTCCCTGGGCATATTGCCCGATCAGTCCGGTGATATCCACCTGTTCTCTTCCTGTGGTTTTATCCGGTGCAGAAAAAATAGCGTCAATAAACTGCTCAAACTTTTCCTTTCCGCCATGAGCTGCAATTAATCCCGGAATATCCTGCTGAACAGAATAAGAATAATGCCATGAATTTCCTTCCGTATAGTTATTATTCACTTCACGAGGTTCAAAAGGCTCGTACCAGTTTCCGTTTTTTCTCGGCTGCATAAATCCGTTTTTAGGATTGTAGAGGTTTTTCCAGTTCTGAGAACGCTTCATAAAATACTGGTAATCTTCTTTTTTGCCTAAAATTTTAGCCATTTGCGCAATACACCAGTCGTCATAGGCATATTCCACCGTTTTGGAAACACTTTCATGTTCATCATCAATACTGATGAAATTGTTCTGTTTGTAGGCATTTAACCCGAAGATATCCAGCATGGCAGAATGTTTGGAAGCCTCGAATGCTTTTTCATAATCAAAACCGGTGATTCCCTTTGCCATGGCATCGGCAATAACCGACACTGCATGATAACCGATCATACATTCTGTTTCGTTGGAAGCCAGTTCCCAAACGGGAAGTTTTCCGCCCTGCTCATACTGTTTGATAAAAGTATTGATGAAATCTGCCGTTCTTTTTCTGTCAATTAATGTCATCAGAGGATGTGCTGCTCTGAAGGTATCCCACAGTGAAAAAACCGAATAATAATCAAAACCGTTGGCCATATAGAATTTGTTGTCGCGGCCTCTGTATTTTCCGTCAACATCCATATTAATGTTCGGCTGTGTGAAAACATGATACATAGCTGTATAAAAAACAGCTAGCTTATCTTTATCCGGAGATTTAACTTCGATTTTAGATAATTCTTTATCCCAGTCAGCTACGGCCTGTTTTCTTATCGCTTCAAAATCATTTGATTTACCTTCTGCAAGCATATTTTTGGCAGCGCCTTCATAACCGGTAGTGGAAATTGATACTTTTACGAGAATTTTCTCTCCTTTTTTTACTTGAGCTGAAAAAGCTAAAGCTATTTCAGTCCCGTCAAAAGTTGCTTCACTGCGATCTGTACTTTTTCCAGCTCTTTTTGATTTTGAAACTTTTATTGGTTTTGAAAATTCAATTCTGGCATAGATGTACTGGTTGGTTGCCCAGGCTTCACTTCTGCGGAGAACTTCGATCGTTTTGTCATTGATAATTCTTACCTCACCTTGCAATAATTTATCCCTGTGATTTAAGTCTAAAATAATATTGGCATTTCCGGCATTATTGAATGTGTATTCATGGTAACCTACTCTTTTTGTAGTGGTTAAACGTACATCAATATTGTGCTTATCTAATTTAACCGCATAAAATCCTGCTGAAGCTTTTTCGTTTTTATGTGAAAATTTCGAAGAATATTCTTTTGGAGTAAGTCCCGGGTTTCCCATCGTTGGCATCAGCATAATATCTCCGTAATCCGAAACTCCCGTTCCGTTAAGATGCGTATGAGAAAATCCATAAATCACGGAGTCTGAGTAATGATAGCCGCTGCAGCCGTCCCAGCTTCCGTCGATTCTTGTATCCGGAGATAGCTGCACCATTCCGAAGGGAACAATTGCTCCCGGAAAAGTATGTCCGTGGCCACCTGTTCCGATAAACGGATTCACATATTGCGAATAATTTTGTGAAAATGTATTATGGAATAAAATTCCTAAAAGAACGATGAATATTCTTTTCATGATCTATAAATTAAAATTCCCCTAAAATACTATAAAATTAGCTTTCGCAAAAGAAAATATCTATCAGTGTCTTTACTTATTCTAAATAGGTTAATTTTTCGTAAATTTGTAGACAATTTATTAGTTTATGTTGACGAAAGACAAGGTTCAGAATTTCCTTAAAGATATAGAAGTAGATGATTTGGTAAACAATCTTCAGATCATGGGTAATGAGGTTTATATTGATATGACTGCTCATTCACCGGCCATGCATGAAAAGAAAAAGCTTGAAGCAGCCATGAAACAGGCTTTTGCAAGCGAATTCGGAGAAGAGGTAAACCTGAAACTGAAAATCGTTTCTCCGGAACCGAGTGAAATTCAGCAAAGCCAGATCAAAGGAAAACAGATTCCCGGAATCCAGAATATCATTGCTATTGCTTCAGGAAAGGGCGGGGTAGGAAAGTCTACCGTTTCTGCGAACATAGCAGTAACACTGGCAAAAATGGGTTTCAAAGTAGGATTGCTGGATGCTGATATTTACGGTCCATCTGTTCCTACGATGTTTGATACGGAAGGGCAAAAACCGATTTCTGTAGAAATTGAAGGCAAAAATCTAATGAAACCGATCGAGAACTATGGTGTAAAAATGCTTTCTATAGGATACTTTTCAGGAGCAAATCAGGCGGTAGTTTGGAGAGGACCAATGGCTTCAAAGGCATTAAACCAGATGATCAGAGATGCAGCGTGGGGAGAACTTGATTTTTTATTAATTGACCTTCCTCCGGGAACCGGAGACATTCACCTGTCTATTATCCAGGAAGTGCCTGTAACGGGTGCCGTGATTGTGAGCACACCGCAGCATGTAGCTTTGGCAGACGTAAGAAAAGGTATTGCAATGTTCCAAATGGAAAGTATTAATATTCCAGTTCTTGGATTAATCGAAAATATGGCGTACTTTACACCGGAAGAATTGCCTGAAAATAAATATTATATTTTTGGAAAACAAGGCGCTCAGTATCTTGCAGAAGATCTTGGTATTCCTGTACTGGGGGAAATTCCTTTGATTCAGAGCATCAGGGAAGCTGGAGATGTAGGAAGACCGGCAGCATTGCAGGAAAATTCTGTAATTGCAGAGGTGTACACGGAAACTGCCCGAAGAATGGTGGAAAGCCTTGTAGAAAGAAACAAAAATCTGCCTCCTACGGAAGCGGTTAAGATCACTACGATGGCAGGATGCTCCCCAAAAGCAAAATAATTTCAATAGTAATTGAAACCAAATTGAACTGAAAAAAATATGGAAACAAATATAACACACGAAGATACAGTAACAAGGGTATTGGAAGCTTTGGAAAGTATCCGTCCGTTTCTCAATAAAGACGGAGGGGATATCGAGCTTATCGATGTGAAGGATAATCTGGTTTATGTAAAACTTTTAGGAAACTGTTCCGGATGTTCGTTAAATTTTTCTACCCTGAAACTGGGTGTTGAGAACACGATTAAGCAGCATGCTCCGGAGATAGAAAAAGTTGTAAGCGTAGAATAAAAGAAAAAATTAAATATATTTTTCAGCAGACCTTTAATATTTAGAGGTCTGTTTTTTTTATTTTAGATTTTTCATATACTTATAACTTTTAAAATTGCCAATCTTTACGCAGGATTTATCTTTACAAGGAAGGGATTTGAACAAAGATTCGGTTGGTTTTAAATTTATCACACTATTTTGATTTTTATGTGTAATCGTTTTCACTTGATTTATAAGAAATTATTTAGAAAATTTATGAAATATTTATAGTAATATTTCTACATGCCCATGAATATTTTATGTATTATTTTTGTAGAAAATATTTACAGCGCTAAGATAAGGATGAATGCTTGTAACATACTTTTTTATTCATTTAATTTATATGTTTAATAATTTTTAAAGATTTTATAAAAATTATTTTCAATTATTAGGTTCCTGAATTTCCGGAATCATAAAACCGTTGTAATAACTTTAATAAAACTCCTGATAGAAAGGTATGGATAGAAATGTATATGGTATTTGGTCTGTAACTTGTATTGAAAACATAACAATAAAGAGAAGCTGTTTCCCGTTTGACTGGGACTTTTATTTAAAAAACTAACTCTATGAAAAATATACTCATTGCTGACGGTCACTATGTAGTAAGAACAGGTACAGCTCTGGTGCTAAAGTCAAAACTCCAATATCATTGTAATATAGATTTTGCTGAAACATACTCCGATACAAAGGATATGGTTTCTGAAAAGGTATATGATCTTTTAATTATTGATATTGATATACCGGGAAGTATTTTTAGGGCAATGGTAAAAGATCTTAAGAAAAAGCAAAAACACCTTAAGATTTTATTTTTTTCAACTTATGATGACAATGTAGGGATACAATACATAGAAGAGGGAGCTGCCGGATATCTCAACAAAGGAGCCTCAGAATCTGAAATCATTACCGCGGTAAATTCCATGTTTGAGGAAGGCTATTATTATACCGTGGATATGATGAAGAAGCTGGTTACACATACTGCGGGCAGTCATTCTGTAGAAAGACTTTCTAAAAGAGAATTTCAGATTTTTAAGCTTCTTGCGCAGGGAAACGGGAATATAGAAATTTCAAACATACTGAACCTTAAGATGTCTACCATCAGTACTTATAAGAAAAAAATCTTTGAAAAGCTGCAGGTGAAAAATGTAGTTGATCTTGTAAGAATTTATGACGATATGCATTAATTATAAATCCCGGCAGAGAAATTCGCCGGGATTGATTTTTTTAAAGAATATTTATTGTAAGGATAAAAAAGCCCGGTAAAGGGCTTATTCAAATCAACTAAATAATGTATTCTATTTTACAACAACTCTTTTTGTTTGTCCTTCTGAAGTTTTCAAAAGATAAACTCCTGTAGAAAGTTCAGAAGTATCAATAGTTAAAGCCTTTTTATCTTTTCTGATTAATTTTCCGGACATGTCGTACAGCTCATAATCCTGCATTCTGTTGAAATAAAGAGTATTTCCTTTTGTTATAGGATTTGGGAATACATTAAAGGTAGTCTTAGCTGTTTTTATCTCACCTGTTGCCAGAGTAGGGGCACCCGCAACTTCATACATGGATAAAGTTCCGCTTATTTCGTTGGCGATGATTACATAGCCTTTACCTGTTGTTGTATTTTCAGGAGCTACGTAGATAATTCCTTCAGGTCCGTTATCGCCACCATAAGCAGAAGTCATACGCGAATGTTTGTAATCGGTAAATGTTGGATTATTAGGGTCTGTAATATTGTAAACCATCACACCGCCGGTTCTTTCCAAAGTAATAAAAGCATAAGTCTGCCCATTGATCGTTCCTAGAGCCACACCTTCCGGCTCCGGGCCTTTCGCGCGGCTTCTGTTCTTTACAGTATTTGATTCATTATCAGCATTGAAGATCAAAGGATGATTAGCTGCAATATACCGCTCAAACTGATCTCCACTGTCGTAAACAATCTGTCTTGTATCTGCATTAAATATGGAAAAAGAACGTGCGCCTAACGCTGCAATCTCTTCAAAATCTGCGTCGCCATCTGTATTTCCTGTAGCATTAGAAACTCTGAATCTGCCCAAATTATAAGAAGCTTTCAAAATCGCTGCCTGAGGAAACAAAGCTGGATCAGGACTATAATTATTTGCTCCCACCGTTGTTCTTTCGCTGAAGCCTGAAAGATCTTTTTCATCTCCTTCGTTGGCCGTAACAATATAATGAGTATTCCCCACTTTATAATTCTGAACCGCATCCGGAGTGTAGTACGCTTTTACAGGCCAGTTGGCGATTAAAATTTCATTATTGTTATCCGATGCATCGAAGCCGTTTCCGGGAATGCTCATGTCTTTTTTACCCAGTCCCCAGATTCCGGTAATTGTTTTTGTCGCTAAATTCACCTCTGCCACCGCATTGTTTTCCTGAAGCGTAACCCATGCTTTCTGACTGTCTGAACTGATCGTAATATATTCCGGTTCCAGATCCTGGGAAAGGGTGTTGTTCGTTCTCACTTTTCTTAGACCTGTTGCTGTTAAAGCAGCAACCTGAGCATCAAATGCATTAAAATTTAGGGTTGTTACATTAGATTGGGTAAGGTTTGCAATTCCGCCTGAAATATCAATGATGCTGATTGTACCTTCAGGATCAACGGTGTAAGCATCATTCGGTTCTCCTTCGTTAGCGGTCATTACTTTTGTACCGTCCGGTGAGAAAGTAATCATATCCGGCAAAGCACCTACGGTTACCTGTTTCAGGAAATTCCCGTTGATATCAAAGAAAACTACGGAGCCATTCTGTTGCGGATTGGTATTCGGAGAAGCGGCAGCGATGATTCCGTTTTTTACGGCAATACTGGTAATACCTCCGTACGGAGCCATGTTGATAGTATTGATTACTGTTGGGGTTGTAGGATTGCTAAAGTTAATAATATCAAAAACATCCGTAATGGAGCTGATGGTAAATAATCTCTGAGTTGCGGGATCATGAACAACAATTTCCGTAGAACTGTTGTTGTTTCCGGAAGGATCAAAACTTCCGATATAGTTTAGGGCAATCTGATTTGACGGAACAGGTGCCTGCTTGTCATTATCAATAATATAAATTGTTGCATTATTGTCTCCGGAAATGGTTGCCCCAACAGGATTTTCAAGACTCACTACAAAATATTCTGCCTGCTGTTCTTCAGCTATATCATCAATGATCGGAATATTCACGGTATAGCTTGTTGTAGAAGGATTAATCGTAATGGTCTGATTGGCCAATGTAAAATCATTACTGTCCGCAGTACTGAACGGAGCAGGTTTTACCACAAGATTCACGGTAGCATTTGATGGATTGGCAATATTTAGCTTAAATGCTAATGTTCCTGCATTTTCATTGACTTTAATAAAATTTTTATCTAAAGAAACGGAAGTTCCCGCAGTAGTAAAAGTGGAAGAGGTCACCGTACTTACGGCATTGTCACTCGTATCCTCAACGGTATTCGGCTTTAAAGCCAGAAAATAAGTCTGATTGGTCGCTAAACCAGAAACAGGAATTATGGTGATTGTATTATTCGCAAATGTTGTAGTGAAAGGAACCTGTGCTCCCAAAGCATCTGTTAACCGGAAATCAACCAGATTTTGTGCATTAGCATTGGTAATTGCAGAATTATCCAGCAGCCTTACATTTTCGTTGAATGTAATAGTAGGATTTGCGGTAGAAGAAGCATTATTTGTATTATTTGCCGGAAGATACGTTACTGTTGGTGGCGTTGTGTCGGCTCCGTTTACAGCAGTTGCATCTACGGTAAAATTATCAAACCGGTTATTTCCCACACTTCCGCCGCCAGTTGGAGAGAATTCAACTTTAAGCTTAAAATTTGGGTTGTTGGAAACGCCGCTCACTCCGGAAAAATCAAATGTAATCAGCTGCGGGTTGGCATCCTGCGGGGAAATAGTCTGGTATGTCTGAAATATCGTTCCGTCCGTAGAATAAGACCATGTCTGTGTTCCCGCTCCGGAACCGGATCTTCTAGTTGTAAATTTCACAACTACATTTTGATACCCTGTCGTAGGTAAATTAAACTGCAGGTTTCCGTTAATAGGGAAGTTATATCGTAAATGGGTTCCTGCGGCATCTCCGTTTCTGGCATTCAGATTTTCAACATTGAAATTCTGTCCTGTTCCGCCTGCAAAATCGATCTCTGTCGTCCCATTAATCACTGCGTTCAGTGATCCTCCTGTTAAACTTACTGTAGGAGTGGTAATGGCAGCAACAGAAGTATTATTGTTAAAATTCCAGTAGTGGATAAGGGATGTCTGTCCAAAAACCGCTCCCTGAAGGAAAAATGCAGCTATAACAGAACCTTTCAAAAAGTAGTTATTAATCATTTTTGCTGATATTAAATTTATGCAAAAATGGAGTTTCTACTTTTTAAATATTTTAAGGTAATTTTAATAAATGATTAATAAATAGGTTTAAGATGAATGAAAAATATTACATCGCAGGCGATGAACCGTCATCAGAATTCTCTAAAACGATCTTTGAACTTCACGAAATATTAGTTTTTCCTACTTGGACACATGGCCCGAAAAATTCAGATTTTTTCCCGTTGCTTTTCTCCCGTCAAGAGGATGTTTCTGCATATAGAAAAAACCCGAAATAGCAGTCAGAACCAATAAAATAAAAGCAACCAGAAAAATTCTTTTTATCATTCCTTTCATATCGCCAGATTTTTAATGTCCTTGATTTCTAATGTTGAGGTGGGGTATCCTTTTTGTACTGCGTTGATCATTGCTCTACCCACTTCATGTAAAGTTAATGATTTTGAAGGAAATATCGCCGGAAAAAATAAAATAAAAGGTTTAAAAAACCATTTTACATTCTTCTGCCCCTCAACAGGTTTCATAAATCCGGGCCGGAAATTGTATGCAGCACTGAATCCAAGCTTCCTCAACGTATTTTCCGTTTTCCCCTTTACTCTTGCCCACATGATCTTTCCGCTCTCAGTACTATCGGTATATGCACCTGAAACGTAGTTAAATACCATATCCGGATTCTGGCTGAGTGCAGCCTTGGCAAAATGGATCGTTGTATCAAAGGTTATTCTGGTATATTCCTCTTCGCTCATTCCCATACTGCTTATTCCTGCGCAAAAGAAAACAGCGTCATAACCTTTTAGGTTTTCATCATGAAGATTCATGGCGAGAAAATCGGGAATGATATATTCTTTCAGTTTAGCATGCTTTTTTCCGCTGGTCTTACGGCTTACACTCAGAACTTCCGAAATATTGGGGTTTTCAAGGCATTCCATCAGAACACCTTCGCCCACCATTCCGGTGGCTCCTGTGAGAATTACTTTAATTGAGTTCATTATTTAATATTGTATTATTGCTGACGTTCCGAACCCCAATTTTACTTTATGGAAGATGAAAAATTATATATATTGAGTTTTTTTAATTCCGTCGAATTGTATTTGTTATTTTTTTTAAGGAGTAATTTGATTGCATCGAAAAGCAATATATTTTTTTATTGGAAGCTTTTTCTTGCTTTCGCTACTCGCTTTTTCCATTTCCATTTTGCGGCGGCGAAGCCGCCGCAAAATGGAAATGGAAAAGAGCTCAAACATACCGCTCAATCAAGGCTAGGGTGGTTGTCACTTCTTCACTATTTAAAAAAGAAACAAATTGAATCAACAAAAAAACCGATCACTGACCGGTTTTAATTCTATTGAGATAATTATTTTTTGTCCTGTAAAGTACTGTAAATATTATGGATCAAACCGTCTGCTACAGAGATCTTAGGGACAAAAATCCTATTGATTTCAGACCATGTCATCACGTTATTGAAAATTTTTAAGGCATGAACCAGCACATCTGCTCTGTCTTCGCGGAGATTGTATTTCGTCATTCTTTCATCCACGGTAAGGTCATTGAACTCCTTGTAGACTTTCTTAAGATGTGATGAGGACATCGGTTTGCCGTCTTTCGTTTTGCTCATCGAAAAAACTTTATTAATGTTCCCGCCTGAACCGATCGCAACAACAGGCTTTTTGCTGTTGATATTTTTCCTGATCTCTTCCTTCATGTCCTTCCAGTTATCGGGGGTTACCAGATTATTCAGTAAGCGGATCGTCCCGATGTTGAAAGATTTCTCATACAGCATTTTGCCGTTTTCATAGAAGGTAAGTTCGGTAGAGCCACCGCCAACATCAATGTAAAGGTAGGCAAAATCTTTATCAAGGCCTTCTGCAATGTGGTTTTCAAAAACCAGGGAAGCTTCTTCGTCTCCCGAAATAATTTCAATATCAATTCCGGAGGTTTTTTTTACTTCATCAATGATGTCCCGGCCATTGGCAGCATCACGCATGGCACTTGTCGCGCAGGCTCTGTAATGTTCTACCTTATAAATTTTCATCAGGTCACTGAAGATCTTCATAGAATCAATCACCATTTTCTCACGCTCCTCACCGATTTTTCCAAGGGTGAACACATCCATTCCCAGTCTCAGAGGAATTCTCAAAAGATTGAGCTTGATGAATTCAGGCTGTTTATTATTAATCTTTACTTCATTAATCAGCAGTCTGGCCGCATTACTTCCGATGTCTATGGCTGCAATCTTCATTTTTTGTTTGTTTTAGCATGTAAGTATCGATAGGTTTCAATCTGGGAACGGCATTCTTCTTTATCATTATGAATGTACTCGTTACTCAATTTTTTGTCTAAAATACGAGCTTTTACATTATCTTTCAACTGTATGTCAAGAATATCTTTCAGTTCTTTCTTAAGGTTTTTATCGGTGACTTTGGCAGCAGCTTCAATTCTGTAATCCAAATTTCTGGTCATCCAGTCTGCTGATGAAATATACATATCTTCAGCACCTTTATTATAAAAATACATGACTCTGGCATGTTCCAGATATTCATCTACAATACTGATCGCCTTAATTTTTTCTTTAAAATCCTTCTGGTTTACCGCACAGTAAATACCTCTTACGATCATTCTGATGTGAACTCCGGCGTTAGCAGCCTCATACAATTTTTCAATCAGAGATCTGTCACTCACCGAATTGGCTTTAATGATCATCTCCGCATGTCTTCCTGCTTTTGCTTCTTCAATTTCTTTATCGATATGATGAACGATCTTTTCCCTCATGAATTGCGGACATACCAAAAGATTTTTGCAGGTTTTAAGAACAGGCAGAAAGTCAACCTTTGGTTTTTTAAGGATATTGAACACTTTATTGATATCTGCCATGATTCCGCGGTCGGCTGTCATCAGCAAATGATCGCCGTAAATTCTTGCTGTTTTTTCATTAAAATTTCCGGTACTTATAAATCCGTACTGAATGGTTTTGTTGTGGGATCTTTTTTTGATGATACACAATTTGGCATGTACTTTCTTGTTTGGAATACCTATCAATACTGTAATTCCTTCCGGTTCCAGCATTTCTTTCCATTCGAGGTTAGACTCTTCATCAAACCTTGCCTGCAGTTCAAGCATAACGGTAACCTCTTTGCCGTTTCTTGCGGCATAAATTAATGCGTTGATTATTTTTGAATTACTCGCCAGACGATATGCCGTAATCTGAATGGATTTTACATCAGGGTCCATTGCGGCCTCCCGAAGAAGGTCGATAACGGGATTGTATTTATGATAAGGGAATGTTAAAAGGACATCCTGTTTCAAAATAACGTCTGTTACACGGTTACCGTTTTCAAAGTCAGGATGGGTAAAAGAAGTTCTTTCTACAGGCCTTTCATATTTCTCGAAAACATCCGGGAAATCCATAAAATGTTTGAAATTATGAATCTTTCCACCAGGAATAATACTGTCCTTTTTGGATAAATTCAATTTTCGGATCAGCATCTCGAGAAGTGCTTTATCCATATCTTTATCAAAAACAAAACGGGTAGGTTTTCCCTTTCTCCTGTTTTTTAATCCTTTTTCGATTTTTTCGGCAAAATTGGTTCTGATATCATTATCAAGATCCAGTTCCGCATCTTTGGTTACTTTAAAAGCATTCGCCGAAAATTCATCATATCCGAAATACGAAAAAATATGCGGCAGGTTAAAAGTAATCACGTCTTCCAGAAGCATGACATCTTTTTCCTGCGGATCTTCAGTCGGAAGCAGGACAAATCTTCCTACAAAACGCGATGGAATCTCTATAATGGCATAATTGCTGGAATACTGCCAATCCTTTTTTCTCATGGCAACACCTAGATAGAGACTTTTGTCTCTCATATAAGGCATTGGGGTATTTTCATGGAGCAGAATCGGGATCACGTTTGATTCTACCACTTCATCAAAATAGTTTCTTACAAACTCTTTCTGTTTTGGGGTTAAGTTTTTGGGAGCTTTGATGAATACATGATGATCCGCCATTTCGCCCTGGATTTTCTTCCACGTTTTATCAAAATTCTGTTGCTGCCTCATAACAATATCATTGATTTTCTGAAGAATTTTTGAAGGAGGCTGATAAAAAGATTCGGCAATTACTTTTTCTTTGAAATCCATGGCACGTTTTAACCCGGCAACGCGAACTCTGAAAAATTCATCTAAATTATTTGAAAAAATTCCTAAAAAACGGATTCTCAAATGCAAAGGAACTTTCTCGTCCATTGCTTCCTGTAGCACCCTCTCATTGAAGGCAAGCCAGGTAATATCTCTCGGATTAAAATGTAATGACATTCGCTAGTTTATAATTTATCAAAAATAATAATTCACCTTTTTTTATTGAAGTATTTCAACGTTAAGCTTTAATTAAATTTAATAAAGCCCGATGCAATTAATTTTTTATAGTGATTAAAGTTATTAAAAAAACCTATGGAATAGAAATATGCTTATGAAATTAATAATATAAATTAAAAAGTGACATTTTGAACAGCAATACTGGTTAAAATCCACCTTTACAGTATCGTTATCATATGATCGGTTAGCTTTAAAATCTCATTGTTATTGCTGATTTCAAATGGGGTGTGTCAATTTGTCATAAAAATTTGAATGGTACAAATATTGAGAAATACAGAATGTAAATTAAAATTAAAAATAGAAAAAATAAAAATATTATGAGTAAAATAATCGGAATTGACTTAGGTACAACCAACTCTTGTGTTGCTGTAATGGAGGGCAAAGACCCTGTTGTTATCCCTAACGCAGAAGGTAAAAGAACAACTCCTTCTATTGTAGCATTTACAGAAGATGGTGAAAGAAAAGTGGGGGATCCTGCGAAAAGACAAGCAGTTACTAACCCTACAAAAACGGTTTACTCTATCAAAAGATTTATCGGAACACATTTTAAAGATGATGCCTCTGAAATCTCAAGAGTACCTTATAAAGTAGTAAGCGGGCCAAACGATACCGTAAAAGTAAAAATCGACGACAGAGAATATACTCCGCAGGAAATTTCTGCAATGACCCTTCAGAAAATGAAGAAAACTGCAGAAGATTATCTTGGTCAGGAAGTGACAAGAGCGGTAATTACTGTTCCTGCATACTTCAATGATGCACAAAGACAGGCTACCAAAGAAGCCGGTGAAATTGCAGGTCTTAAAGTAGAAAGAATTATCAACGAGCCTACTGCTGCAGCGTTAGCGTATGGTCTTGATAAAAACCATAAAGATCAGAAAATCGCAGTATATGACCTTGGTGGTGGTACTTTCGATATTTCTATCCTTGATTTAGGAGACGGTGTATTTGAAGTATTGTCTACAAATGGTGATACGCACTTAGGAGGTGACGACTTTGATGATGTGATCATCAACTGGATGGCAGATGAATTCAAAGCTGAAGAAGGCGTTGATTTAAAATCTGATGCTATCGCATTACAGAGATTAAAAGAAGCTGCTGAAAAAGCAAAAATCGAATTATCTTCTTCTCCACAAACAGAAATCAACCTTCCATATATTACCGCTACCGCTACAGGTCCTAAACACTTAGTGAAGACTTTAACGAAAGCGAAATTTGAGCAGTTATCTGCAGATCTTGTTAGAAGATCTATGGAGCCGGTTGCTAAAGCATTGAAAGATGCAGGTTTATCAACTTCAGATATCGATGAAGTAATCCTGGTAGGTGGTTCTACGAGAATCCCGATCATTCAGGAAGAAGTGGAAAAATTCTTCGGTAAAAAACCGTCTAAAGGAGTTAACCCGGATGAGGTTGTGGCAATTGGTGCTGCTATCCAGGGAGGGGTTTTAACAGGAGATGTAAAAGACGTTCTTTTATTAGACGTTACGCCGCTTTCTTTAGGTATCGAAACAATGGGTTCTGTTTTCACTAAATTAATTGAAGCAAACACAACGATCCCAACTAAAAAATCTGAAGTATTCTCAACAGCTTCTGATAATCAGCCTGCTGTAAGCATCAGAGTAGGACAGGGTGAAAGACCAATGTTCAATGATAACAAGGAAATCGGTAGATTCGATCTTACAGATATTCCACCGGCACCAAGAGGAGTTCCTCAAATTGAAGTAACTTTCGATATTGATGCGAATGGTATCCTAAGTGTTTCTGCGAAAGATAAAGGAACAGGTAAAGAGCAGTCTATCAAAATCCAGGCTTCTTCAGGTCTTTCTGATGAGGAAATCGAAAGAATGAAAAAAGAAGCTCAGGAAAATGCTTCTGCTGATGCTAAGAAAAAAGAAGAAGTTGAAATCTTCAATAAAGCAGACGGATTGATCTTCCAGACTGAAAAGCAACTGAAAGAGTTTGGTGATAAGTTATCTGCAGACAAAAAAGCAGCAATCGAAACTGCTCATGCAGAATTGAAAACCGCTTTTGAAGCTAAAAATGCAGATGATGTAAAAGCTAAAACAGAAGCACTTGATGCAGCATGGATGGCAGCTTCAGAAGAATTGTATGCAGCAGGACAGCAGCCTGGTGCCGATGCAGGAGCTCAAAACCCTGGTGGTAACAATGCAGGAGCAGATGATGTACAGGATGCAGACTTTGAAGAAGTAAAATAAGCATAACTTCATAAAAATAAAGGCCGCTTTAAACGCAAGTTTAAAGCGGTTTTTTTATGCTGGAAATTGACTTTATGACGTTAAAGATCATTATGTTTTATAACTCAGACACTTATAAAATTATAAATCGGAATTGGCTTAAAAACATTCACCAATAAACAAAATCTGCAGGATTTGTAATCGTGGTATGTTGCAAATTTTAATGCAAATTCAGTATAAATACTTAATTCAGCTAATACGGTAATGTTTAATTTTATCGGGGAAATAATTGCTGAGTCATATTGCTTTAAAAATGAATATAAATTAGAAATAATAAATTATTAACTAATTTTTTTTAATAAATAGCAATTATGTCAATAATAAATTTAAATTTGTAATAAGATGTGATTGCTGTAAAGCAGTTTATCACTCAGAAAACTAAAAAACTAAAATAAATAATCATGAAAATCATAGTAAACTATTCTTTTCCAAATTAATATCACATTTTCGGGACTAATAAGATCGTAAAATACGGGCTTTCAAACATTGTTTGAATTTTACTGTATGGATGCTTCTTTCACTCCGACATCTGCTGACAGCTTAACAATTTATTCAGGTTGGGATTCTGTTTATCATTCTCCTGAGTAGGTTATACTTTAATAAATTTTCATTTTAAAAACAATAATTATGGACGGAACAATTGGAGAAATCCGACTTTTTGCCGCAAACTTTGCTCCCAAATCATGGCAGTATTGTAATGGCGCTTTATTGGCTATCAGGTCAAATACGGCCTTGTTTTCACTTCTAGGAAATACCTATGGAGGAGATGGGATAACTACCTTCGGTCTCCCGAACCTTGCGGGAAGGTCGGCTGTGGGTGCAGGGCAGGGTCCCGGTTTATCATATTACAGTTTGGGAGAAGCGACAGGTACAAACTCTGTAACTCTCACCATGTCAAATTTGCCTGCTCATACCCATAATTTGTCAGGGAATGTTGTAATTCCTGCTTATTCGGATGAAGGGGATTCGGGAACTCCGGCGAACAATATCCTCGCATCAAAGGCATCGATGTACAGCAATCAGGGTACCGACTCTACGACAAAACCAATTCCGATGGCATTGCAGGTAGGTGTTTCGGGGGGGAATAACGCGCTCACTATTGTTCAGCCTTCACTTGGAATGAATTATATTATTTGCCTTTACGGGACTTTTCCTCCAAGAGGATAATTACTGAAATTTAAAATAAAATTAATAACAATTAAAGATATCATTATGGAAGGTTATATAGGAGAAGTGCGTTTATTTGGTGGAAATTTTGCTCCGCTTGGCTGGGCTTTCTGCGACGGAACACTTTATAGTATCTCACAATTTGAGGCAGTATACACAATATTAGGAACTACTTTCGGTGGCGATGGCCGCAATACGTTCGGCGTTCCGGATCTTCGAGGAAGAGTTGCTGTAGGAACAGGCCAGGGAGCTGGTCTTACTCCTATAGATTTAGGAGAGGTAGGCGGAACTGAAACGGTTACCATGACTACCGCGCAAATGCCTGCGCACAGCCATACCGCAGCAGCAACAATTGCATTTCCATGTTTTTCAGATGAAGGTAATACGGGATCTCCGGCAGGTAACGTACTCGCAGGTTCAGCTGCAGCATATTCCACTCAGGCACCTGATACTTTTATCGCACCGGCTACCACAACAGGTTCTATATCTGCTGTTGGAAGCAATGTTCCATTTAGTATTATACAGCCTGTATTGGCAACCAACTACATTATTTGTCTTGAAGGGTATTATCCACCAAGACAGGATTAATTCATTAAACTATTAATAGAAAAACGATTATTATGGAAGGAACCATGTCAGAAATAAGAATGTTTGCCGGAAATTTTGCTCCCAAGTATTGGGCGTTTTGTCAGGGGCAGACAATATCGATTAGTACTAACCAGGCACTTTTTGCGCTTTTGGGTACAATGTACGGAGGTAACGGGACAACAACCTTCATGCTGCCGAATTTTGCAGGAAGAACAGCTGTGGGAACCGGTACCGGAGCAGGAACCAAAGTATTTCAATTAGGAATGACAGCAGGTACTGAAACGGTAACCTGCGATATACAGCACATGCCAACGCATACGCACACTGCAGGGTCTGAAACAGTTTCAATAAAAACATTTTCAGATGAAGGAAATACAGGTTCTCCTGCAGGCAGTACACTTGCATCATTACAGGGTTTGTATTCTAGCGAGCAGCCAGACAGCACCATGAAAGCAATACCTAATGCATTCGCGTTAAGCGTTTCAGGAGCAGGGCAGCCGATGAGTATTCGTCAGCCTTATCTGGGAATGAATTACATCATCTGTATGTACGGGATTTTTCCGTCAAGATCTTAATTAGCATTTATTAATTCAGTCTGCGGCAAAACAGTTTGCCGCAGACTGACTTTATTAAGAATATGAAAATAGCTTTACTTTTACCGCGCTCTGTTATTTATCCGTCTATTTCATTTGATATTATGGACGGTTTCAAACAATCCCTTAAGAATATGGGACTGGAAGGATACCATGAAATCATTTCAGCAGGAATTGGGGTTGCTGCAAAAAACGAGGAAATTTATGACCATTGCGAACAGTTTTTGCTCGCCGGTACAGATATCATAATAGGATATATGAATCCTTTTTCAGCAGAATTTGTACATCCTCTTTTTGAATCTTCGGGAAAAACCCTCATCGTTCTTGATAGTGGTTATCATTTTCCTAAATTCAGCAAAAAGCTTTCAAATGCATGGTTTATCTCTCTTCAGGGTGGCCTTTGTACACGTGTAATAACACATAAAGCCATTGAAGACGGATTCAGGAATTTTGCATTCAGCTGCTCTTTTTATGATGCAGGATACCGTCCTTCTTATGTATATGCAGCTGCTGCTGAAGAAAAAGGAGGATCTATAGTTTTTAACCACATTACTTCTTTAAAGCGTTCTGATTTTACATTGAAACCACTTACGGAATTTCTTGAAAAAGAACAGAACACTGCGGTACTTGCAACTTTTTGTGGTGATATGGCTGAAGACTTTTTTGCGGGAAGCAGCGAAATGTCCGGCCATTATAAAGTATATGGTACGGGATTTACTGCGGATGAAACCTGGTTGGGAAAAATACCATATCCCGGATATGATTGGAGTACAGCAATAGCCTGGTCAAGAAATTTGAAGATTCCTGAAAATGAAACTTTTGTAAATATAATGGATGGAATTAAATATGGTAAAGCCAACCTTTTCTCTTTATTGGGATGGGAAGCTGCACAGTTGATAGGACTGGAAAATACAGAGTTTAATGAAATGACCATTCATTCACCACGTGGAAAAGTATATATAAATCCTGAAAACGGATTTTCGGAGACTGAAGTTTATTATGCGACCGTTTCAAAAGATGACAAAACAGGAAACTGTCTTTTAAAAGACTGTTATGCAGCCTCGGTTACAGAAATGGAACGCGAAGCGTTAGAAAGGAATATTGAATATATAAGAACTGTAGAGGCTAATACTTGGCTTAATGCTTATGCGTGCTTAGAATCATGACAGGTCCATTTAAAATAGCAGTTTTATGTAATAACCGGATGGCATTTCCGGCTTTGCAGGCTTTACATGCTGCAGGCCGGCTTTGTGCGTTAGGAGTGCCTGATAAGAATCCGGAAGTCATCGAATTTTGCTCCATGCTTTCAAAGCAGTCAGGAATACCTCTTTTTATTATGACATCCGAAAGCTGCACCGGTCAGATAAAAAATATGATGGAGGTTTCCGGCGCCAATACCGTTTTTACCATGACTTTTCCCTGGAAAATTTCTTCTGAAATTCTTGCGCTTTATTCTGGTAAATTTTACAACTTTCATTACGGGCTTTTGCCGGAAATGCGAGGGGCAGATCCTGTCTTTGAAACCATAAGAAGCCGTTCTGGACAATCGGGAATTACTGTTCATGTTATTGATCGGGATATCGATAAAGGAGCCATTATTCTTAAAAAAAATATTCCTGTTACTGCGGAGATGACACATGGGGCATTATGCACTCACTTGTCGTGGTTAGGCGCCAATCTTTTAAATGAACTTTTAAACCTTTTACAAAGAAATTTTTTAGGAACGGAACAAAACGAAGAAATGGCCCGGTATTATCCGAAACCAGGTGCTTCAGATGTTTGTATTTCCTGGGAGAAGCAGGATGCTGAAACCATTGAAGCATTAATAAGAGCATGTAATCCCTGGAATAAAGGAGCGTATACTCAATGGAACGGATGGAATATCAGGCTAGTGGAAGCTACGTCCGTTGAGATTGCAAATCATCATACGGGAACTCCCGGAACCATACTTTCTTTGGATAAGGAAAATGGGTTAATTGTTAAATGTAATGATAATTCACATCTGAGACTAGATATCGTCTACGTCGAAGAGGGCTTCATGAGCGGACATAAATTATCTGCTTTCGGGCTTAGAAATGGTGAACAATTTTTGAACTTATAACTTAAATATAATTAAAAATGAAAAATTTTTATTCTACAATTAGAACGCTGGCAAAAACAGTCGCCATTATGGGAGCGTCGTTGCTGGGATATGCCCAGGCTCAGACGACGCTCTCTCCCGGAGGGATTGCGTTTACCTCTTATGATTCGAGTTCTACTTCGGTAGATGTATTTTCATTTGTTTTGCTTGCCCCTATTTCAAGCGGAACACAAATAAGCTTTACCGATCGGGGATATCAGGGAAGCAATGCCTGGCAAGCAGCCGGATCAACAGAATCTGCAATTACATGGACCAGCGGTACTGCGTTGCCGGCCGGTACTGAAGTGTATATTTCAGCGTTGTCAGCTTCTGTTTATAATCCTGCAACAAGTACATCTATACCCAATGGTACTGTAGCGCTTACCGACGGAACATCTTCCAATGGATTGGTTTTATCATCTGTGGGAGATCAGATTATAGCTTTCCAGGGAGGAAACGGTAGTGTTACAGGTGCTAATGTGACTTGTATTGCCGGTATCAATTATTTTTATACAGCAGGATCTACAACAGCTGCATGGAATAGTGATGCGGTTGGAAGTCCCAATGCTTCATTAATGCCACCGGGACTTACGGGAGGTACGAATGCATTTTATACAGGGCCGGTATCTGGTGTCACAGTGGCTAGATCCGGAAAGTTTAACTGTACCGGTGTTCCAACATCAACAGTTGCCAATATAAGAACAGCGGTCATGAATAATGCCAACTGGACACTTAGTACTGCTGCAGGATCGCAGTATTCAGGGTGTACGTTCTTGGCCAGTAATCCTGTAATTACGGCAAGTCCGGCAAACAGAACTATATGTGCAGGAGGCACCACTACCTTTACGGTTGCTGCTTCAGGGGCTAGTTCTTACCAGTGGTATCAGAATTCTGGTAGCGGATTTATTGCTTTGACTAACACCGCTCCTTATTCAGGAGTTACAACCAATACTTTGACCATCACGGGAGCTACTTCAGCCATGAACGGTTATCAGTATCGTGCCGTGGCTATCGGTTCAGGCTCTGCTACTTCTAATGCTGCTACATTAACGGTTGTAAGCATAAGTACCACAGGAAGCAAAACTGATGTATCCTGTAATGGCGGGTCCAATGGTGTTGCTACGGTAGTACCATCAGGTGGTGTTGCACCTTATACATATTCTTGGGCACCTTTCGGTGGCACCGCTGCAACGGCTACAGGTTTATCTGCCGGAACTTATACTGTAACGGTAACGGATAATTTGGGATGCCAATCTACAAGAACATTTACGATTGATCAGCCAGCAAGTGCAGTAAGCGGAACAACGGTAGTAACAAACGTAGCATGTAACGGCGCTTCCAATGGAGCGATCAACTTGACTCCGGCAGGAGGAACAGCACCTTATACATTCAACTGGGGTGGTGGAATCACAACCGAAGACAGAACAGGCTTAGCTGCCGGAACATATACGGTAACTATCACTGATGCCAACGGATGTACC
>NZ_JAYEDA010000022.1:0-37522 GCF_034651565.1 Chryseobacterium sp. MHB01
CCCCCCCCCCCCCCCCCCCCCCCCCCCCCCCCCCCGCCCCCCCCCCCCCCCCCCCCCCCCGAAACCATTGGAAAGAGCTCAGACATGCCGTTCGATCGGGGCTAGGAAATGACAGCGTTGAAATATTTGCGACAACATTTTTCAAATTTTCAAGACCATCTGGCAGATTTCATTCCGGAAATTTTAGCACTATTAATTTAGATTAAAATAAACAATTAATTTTTCTCTTTCCGTATTTCTTCCAAAAAACCAACTTTAATAAGATCATACAGAGAATGCCTGCTGACAAGAATTGAGGCAATGGAAGAAATCATTCCGGCAAGCATCAGATGAAATATTAACGAATGTCTGTCGGTCATTTCCAGAACAATAATGGCTGATGTAAACGGAGCTCTTGTAATCCCTGTTAAAAAGGCGACCATCCCTCCGAGAACAACCACATTAGTTTCATTCGGGCTCAGATCAATAAATCCTGAAATTACAGAGCCAACCGTAGCTCCGGCCGTTAAGGCAGGCGCAAAAATTCCTCCCGCACCGCCGGAAGTAAAAGATAGTGCCGGACCGAACATCCGTAAAACAGGAACATACCAGTCTTCGTGTTTTTCATCGGTATATAGAATACGTTCCATGATTTCTTTTCCGGAACCCAGAATTTCGCGGTTGATAAAGTAGGCGACGGATGCTATAAGCAATGCCGATATCACAAGAAAAACAACATTTGCTCTGTCGGTTTTCAGTTTTCTCTTTTTCCAGTCCGTGATTTTAAGCATAATTACCGAAAGCTGACTTGCGAGAATTCCGGCAATTCCGGCAACAAGCATGATCGGGAACATGACCATTAATGAAACATCATTAGTCTTCGGATAGCCTAAATATAAATAAGATCCGGCCAGTGTCTGTGCTGTAAGACCTGCAATGATCACCGCTGTAAATAAAGCAGTTTTAAAGTAGTTGATGTGGGTTTTCGAAAGTTCTTCCACCGCAAAAACAATTCCGCCGAGAGGGGTGTTGAAAGCTGCGGCAAGTCCTGCGGCAGCACCTGTCATGATCATATTTTTCTTGGAAATCTTAGGCCACCAATCCGGAAGATATTCGTTCACTTTTCTGAAAACAGAACCTGCAACCTGAATCGTAGGGCCTTCCCGGCCAACTGCACCGCCCCCGATCACCAAAACTACGGATGAAAGTATTTTAAAGACAATGATTTTTAAGCTTAATAAACTTCTTATTTTTTTGTGTTCTTTCGGATTGGCAAGTTCTACCGCGGCCATTACCTGAGGGATTCCGCTGCCTTTTGCATACGGAGCGAATTCTTTCACCAGCCACCACGACAATACAAAACCGATGGGAGCAATAATGAAAATCATCCACAAATGCCAGTTCAGGATATAATTCAGAAGATGTTCTCCCCATGCAAATATTTTAGCATACATAACAGCTACAAAGCCTGTGATCACGGAACCTATCCAAAATGGTATGGCCTGCAAAAGATTATGCTTCAGCTGTTCGTTGTGAATATTGTCGAAGGACTTTTTTAATGATCTTCGGATTAGGGATAAAATTTTCAGCATTCTCTATATTTGGATGATCAGTATAAAAGTACAGAAATTATATTTGGTTTAAAAATTCTGCAATAATTATACTTTTTTCAACAGAAAGATTTTTAGGAAGTCCGAAACACAAAATATTGTTTTTAATTTCCAGCTTAAAATCTTCATCAGGAAAAGATTTTATTATTTCCTTTCTTTTTGCGTCCAAAAAAGCCATGGCTTTATATTTATCACTTCCTAAAACATAAAAGTTACTGAATGAATTATCTTTAAAGTTGATATTAAAACTGCTGAATATTCCCGCGATTCTGTCTGCCCACTTCTTTTTATTGATTGAAATATAGCCAAAATTACCTTCCAGTGATTTCATTCCCCAAATTTGTAAAGTTTCTGTCTGAGCAGGTAAACGACGGCCTTGTACTGATTTTTCGATTTTGTTAACAATTAAAAGATAAAAAGAATGCTCTTTATTTTTATCCGTAATAAAGTAGCATATTCTGGGTATGAAAATCGGTATTTCCTTACCGGAATCAAATTCATGAAATGGTGAGTCTTTGATATCAATAACAGCTATATCATAGATCTCGAATAGTTGATCATATACTTGAAAAATCAAGTTTTCTTCTTCTTTTGAAAAATCAAAAAGTTTTTTGACATCAAGTTTTCTAAAATCAATTTCCATTGCAATGAATTTCTTTTAAAGATATAATTTATTCGAGATAGTAAAAAAACCTTCGGAAAAGTCCGAAGGTTTGTATGGTAAAGATGTTTCGATAAGCTCAACAAGACAATTACATCATTTAGAACTTATCATCTTAATTAATTTAATGAATATTAAGTTTAATTACTCATTATCAAATTCTCATTACTTATATTTCTGTGTTCAGATCCCAGTTTTCAAGGTAGTCATGAACATGCTTCAGCATCATTCCTCCAAGAGAACCGTCTACCACTCTGTGATCGTAAGAGTGAGACATGAACATTAAGTTTCTGATTGCAATCACGTCTCCGTCAGGCGTTTCAAGAACAGCCGGTTTTTTAACGATTGCCCCGATTGCTAAAATAGCTACCTGCGGCTGAGGGATAATTGGAGTTCCCATAAGGTTTCCGAAACTTCCTACGTTGGAGATAGTATATGTTGCGCCCTGAGTATCTTCAGGTCTTAATTTTTTATTTCTTGCTCTGTACGCCAGATCATTAATTGCTTTTGCCAGTCCTGAAAGAGATAACTGGTCTGCATTTTTAATTACCGGAACAATAAGGTTCCCGTCCGGTAAAGCGGTTGCCATACCAATATTGATATTTTTCTTTTTAATGATGTTTTCACCATTAATAGAAACGTTGATCATCGGGAAATCCTGAATGGCTTTTACCACCGCTCTTACGAAAATCGGCATGAAAGTAAGCTTTTCACCTTCACGTTTTTCAAAGAGGGATTTATTTTTATTTCTCCATTTTACAACGTTGGTTACATCTGTTTCGATGAAAGAAGTTACGTGTGGAGCAATTTGTTTGGCTTTCACCATGTTTTCGGCAATGATCTTTCTCATTCTGTCCATCGGAATGATTTCATCACCGGCAGCAGCCGTGATTGTGGAAGCAGGAGCTGATGTCCCCACAGGTTTTGCAGCCTGAGCGGTCTGTTGTGCCGGTGCAGCTTGTGGAACAGACTGATTGCCTCTGTTTTTAACGTATGTTAAAATATCTTCTTTGGTAATTCTTCCTTCCAGACCACTTCCATTGATGGATTTCAGTTCGGCTTCAGAAATATTTTCCTGTTGTGCAATTGATTTTACAAGTGGGGAAAGATAAAGATCTCCCGAAAATTCTGTGGAAGCAGATACTTTTAAAGGTTCTTCTATCGTTTTTAAAGTTTCGGCATCCGGAGCAGAAGCCTGAGTTTCTGCAGTTGTTTCTTCAGAAGCAGGAGCACTTCCTTCTCCTTCAATTTCTAAAATAGCAATAGCTTCGCCTACTTTTGCAACCTCGTCTTTCTGTTTTAAAATCTTAACGATTTTCCCCGAAACTGGTGTCGGAACGTCTGAATCTACTTTGTCAGTTGCAATCTCCACTATGGAATCATCTTCTTTCACATGATCTCCTTCGTTGAATAACCAGGTGATAATGGTGGCTTCCATCACACCTTCTCCCATGGAAGGAAGCAATAATTTGTACTCTGCCATTTTTAATTTTTAGATTTTGACAAATATATAAAAAAAATCGATTTTTTTATGAAATATTAAATTTTAGAAAAATTCAATGTAAATATTCTCTCCTACATTTAGTCCGAACAAAGACTTGGCGCCGTTTTTCTTGCTTCCTTTGTAGATGGTTAACTCCAAAAGCTGGCTGTCATTG
The DNA here is from genome assembly GCF_034651565.1 of Chryseobacterium sp. MHB01. Taxonomy (NCBI): domain Bacteria; kingdom Pseudomonadati; phylum Bacteroidota; class Flavobacteriia; order Flavobacteriales; family Weeksellaceae; genus Chryseobacterium; species Chryseobacterium sp. MHB01. The sequence continues at coordinate 3,909 of NZ_JAYEDA010000022.1, forward strand.
AAAATTGCTGCAGATTGCCCGTGAAATTCTGTCTCTCTTTCCCAATCCGAAACCACCTCCGTATGACTTAAAAATATACGTGAAAGACTTAAATTTCTGAATTTTATCGTGAAATTTTCATATCCTTTTCCTGAACTTTCAAAAAAATCTTTGCTAATATTTGATATTATATTTCCGAAATTATCAATATAGGTAACTTCCCCGATAATCATTTTTTCAGATTCATTAAAAACAGGTTTCGGAAAAAGAAGCTGTTTGGCAGAATCAATCTTTCTACCGATGACTTCCGGCAGTCCGCCATTGGCAAGATGTACTGCTGCAGGAACAAAAACATCAGTTGATGTAAAGTTAACAATATCATCAAATCTGTTATTTAAAGTGATTTCATAAATTGCTTCAGGTTTGATATCAAAAAAAACAAGACTTAAAAGCCCGTTGTCAGCAGCAATAAAATAATGTCCGTCTGATTTATAAAGTATATTTTTTCTCGATTTGTTGTGAAAACTGTCTACAGAAATGATGTGGACGGTATTTTTCGGAAAGTGTTTGTATGCATTTCTCACGATGTACGATGTCTGTACAAGGTTGAAAGCCTGGATATCATGGGTAATATCAATAATATTAACTTTCTGATTCAGAGAAAGTATACTGCCTTTTACAGCGGCAACTCTGTAATCCAAATTTCCGAAATCTGAAGTAAGTGTAATAATTGACATTGATTGTTTATAGAATAGTAGAAATGCAAATTTATTTAAAATAAAAAGAATGCCCGAATGATTGTGGAAAAGAATTTGATATAAATTTCCGAAAAAAGCTTTACATTTAAAATCTAAAATTAATAAAGATACTGCATGTTTGAATTAACATATGATTTGGAGGATATCGATGCGAAAATCTTCTATGGAGTTAATAACCAATATTTCAATTTAATAAAATCAACATTTCCGACCCTTAAAATCACTGGAAGAGATCACTTTATCTTCGCCATGGGAAATCAGGAAGCGCTTGATATTTTTAAGCAGAAACTGGATGACATAGTAAATTATATTTCAAAAAATAATTCTATAACCCTGAAAGATGTTGAAAATATTCTCAATATAAAAGATGAAAACGAAAAGCAGCTTGTTTTCGATCAGGATATCATCGTAAAAGGGGTAAACGGAAAAATCATTAAGGCCAAAACCACCAATCTTAAAAAACTGGTGAAAGAAACCGAAAAAAAAGATATGGTTTTTGCAATCGGACCGGCGGGGACGGGTAAAACGTATACCAGTGTTGCATTGGCTGCTAAAGCGTTGAGAGATAAGACCGTTAAAAGAATTGTTCTTACGAGGCCTGCAGTGGAGGCGGGGGAGAGCCTTGGTTTCCTGCCGGGAGATCTTAAGGAAAAGCTGGATCCGTATTTACAGCCTTTATATGATGCACTCCGGGATATGATTCCTCACGAAAAACTGGAAGGATTTATTGAGAAAAAAGTAATTGAGGTTGCTCCTTTGGCATTTATGAGAGGGAGAACGCTTGACGATGCGTTTGTGATTCTGGATGAAGCTCAGAATACCACGCATTCTCAGATGAAAATGTTTTTAACCAGAATGGGAATGAATGCAAAATTCATCATTACGGGAGATCCAAGCCAGGTTGACCTTCCGCCAAAACAACAGTCTGGACTAAAAGAAGCAATGCGTATTCTGAAAGGAGTAAAAGAAATAGGATTTGTGCATCTTACGGAAGAAGATGTGGTAAGGCATCCGGTGGTTAAAAAGATTATTTTAGCCTACAATGATGAAGAAAAAAGACAGAGAAACGACTAAGTAACTGGAAAATTATTTAATCAAAATATTATAATACAGGAAGTTATATTTCCTGTATTTTTTTTGATTTAAAATAAAATTCACAAATGTTGGAATTTTAAAAAAAAAGAGTATTTTTGCCCCGAATTACTTTAAAAACTATTAACGAAATGAAGAAATTTTTACTTCTTACAGCAGTTGCTGTTATCGGGATGAGCGCAAAAGCTCAGGAATTCAGGTTTGGTCCTAAAGCCGGTTTTGCAATGTCTACACTTAAAATTGATCAGAATCAGGATGATTTAGGAAAAAGAAACATGGATCCTAAATACACTTTTTACATTGGTGGTATGGCAGAATATAAGATCAATGATAACTTTGGTTTTCAGGCGGAAGTTTTATACTCACCACTAGGAGGTAAGGAAAAGATTGACGGTGTAAATGTTGGTATTATGTATGTTGGAGAAAAAACAGAGGTTAATCTGGGAACTCTTTTGGTACCTGTTTCAGCAAAATATTTCATAACAGAAGGATTTTCAGTTGCAGCTGGTGCAAACTTCGGAGTTATTCTTAGCGCTAAACAGAAAACAGTAATCGGGTCTGACTTCATGAATGTAGAAGTGGAAGGAGATAGCGGTGAAGTAGACATTAAAGACGATATCAAAAAATTAAATATTGCTCCGTTCGTAGGTGTAGAATACATGTTGGAAAACGGATTATTCTTTGATGCAAGATACAGCCTTGGTGTTTCAAATTTATCTAATGACGGAAGTGGAGGTAAAGTTACCAATAGCTTTGCACAAATAGGTGTAGGTTTCAAATTCGGAGGTAACTAAGAAAAATTATTTACTTAAAAATATAAAGCGGTACAAAATTTGTTCCGCTTTTTTATGGTTTTAACATACCACATTTTTCAGTGAGTAATCATTCAAATATTAAATATTTAAACTTATTAAAATGAAAAAACTATTATTACTGGGTGCTTTTGCACTTTTAGGTGGTGTTGCGCAGGCGCAGGAAGGTTTCAGACTTGGGGGGCATATTGGTGCTCCGCTTGGTGACGCTGCAGATGCGGCAAGTGTAACAATCGGTATAGACGCAGCGTACATGTGGAATATTACGAAAGGTCTGGATATTGGTGCTACTACAGGATATTCTCATTTTTTCGGGAAAGACAATGTTGATGATTTCGGTTTTATCCCGATTGCAGCTTCCGGAAAATATACCTTTAATAAAATTCCTCTTTTTGTAGGATTGGATCTAGGAGCAGCGATCTCTACAAAGAATTATATCAATAGTGGATTGTACGTAGCACCGAGAGTAGGATATCAAATGAAAAATACAGAATTGTATCTTGGATTCCAGAATATCGGTAGCAAATATAAAGATCCTTACTGGAGAGGGAATGACAGATTCAACTTCGGAGCTATTAACTTCGGAGCGAATTTTTTCCTGAGATAAATTTTTTTTAAATCAATCATATTTAACTCCAATTGAAAAATTGGAGTTTTTTTATTCATATAATTGTGAAAACTTCAACTCCATTCTTTTAATACGATTTATAGCTGTAAAAAGCCAAAAACAAGCAATGATATTAATCACATTAACAAATTTTAATATTAGCGTGTACCACTGTAAATTTGCCGTCAGAAAGTATTAAATTTTTAAAAAAATGAAAAAAGTATTATTAGCAGGTGCTATTGCACTTTTCGGTTTATCTAATGCTCAGATCGCTAAAGGAACTACATACTTATCAGGACAGGTAGGTTATTCTTCAACTCAGGATAACAATACAGATTCTAAAGTAGAAGATTTCACTATTGTACCTACTGTTGGATATTTCGTTGGAAATAATGTTGCTGTTGGTTTAGGTGTAGGGTATGCAAACACTTCTAACACTACAACAAGTGCGTTGACTAATGTTGAAACTAAACTTTCCACTGATGCATTTGTAGTAGCTCCATTCGTAAGAAAATACTGGACTGTAGGTGAGAAATTATACATCTTCGGTCAATTGGAAGTTCCAATGGCGTTTGGTAAAGATAAAGCTGAATACAGCGGTACAGCATCTCAGTTCAATACTGAATCTAAATTCACTTCAATCGGAGTAAACGTAAAACCAGGTTTAGATTATTTCTTAAACAAAAACTGGTCTATCGAAGCTACTATCGGAGAATTCGGATACAACAACTTCAAGTACAAAGATCTTGACAAAAGCACTGATAACTTTAACTTCGGATTAAACTTATCTTCAGTTACTTTCGGTGTTAAATATGTTTTTGCTAAATAATAAACAAAACATATATAATCTAAAGTCCTAAGTTTTTGCTTAGGGCTTTTTCTACATATATTCATTACTAAATTACCATGAAAAAATTACTCTTAGCCGGAACTGTTATGCTTTTCGGTCTTTCTAATGCCCAGATCAAAACGGGGACGCTTTATCTGTCCGGTCAGGCAGGTTTTTCTCAAAATAAAGACAATAATACAGAAAATAAAAGTCAGAATTTCAGTGTCATTCCTACAGTAGGTGTTTTCATAGCCCCTAATTTGGCAATAGGTACGGGAATAGGCTATACTGGCAGCAAAGCAGAAAATACGGATGTCAATAATCTCGGGTTTGGTGTTGAAACCCTGCAGTCGACCATTAAAGCAAGTGCTTTTACAGCGAGACCATTCATCAGAAAATACTGGACACTTTCGGATAATTTATATATTTTCGGACAGCTTGAAATTCCTGTTGAAATTGGAAAACGTACGGCAGATCTACAATTAAATTATTTTGATATGAATGGATATACCTATTTTCAAAGTATAAATATCGAACAAAAATATACTTCATTCGGTGTAAATGTGAAACCCGGACTGGATTATTTCATCAATAAAAACTGGACGATTGAAGCTACCATCGGAGAGTTTGGGTATAAAAACATGAAGATTAAAGATCAGGAAAATGGAACTGATACATTCAATTTCGGTTTAAATTTATCTTCGGTTACTTTCGGGGTAAAATATGTTTTTGCTAAATAATAAAACAAAACTAAACATAAACTTTTTAAATTAAAAAATCATGAAAAAACTATTACTTGCAGGTGCAGTTGCACTTTTCGGGCTTTCCAATGCTCAAATGACAAAAGGAGATTGGGTAATCAGCGGAAACACAGGAATGGGTTTCAACAGTATTAACACCAATACTAAGGTAAACGGAACAAAATATGATGAAACTAAAGTCAGCTCTTTTTCAATTACACCTTCTGTTGGATATTTTGTTATCGACGGATTGGCAGTAGGAATTGATTTAGGTTTTGATTCGAATACTACTAAAAATGATGGGAGTAAAGTGACTTTATCTACATTTTCCGTTATGCCGACTGCTACTTACTATTTTAATACAGACAGCAAATTTTTCCCTTTTGTAGGAGCCGGAATCGGATATGCATCCACTAAAACAAAATTCAATATTTCCAATTCTATTGCAGATCCTTTGCTTTGGTCAGGTGATACAACAACGGATGGTCTTGCATGGAAAGCGAAAGCAGGAGTTACCTATATGGCTACCCAATCTTTGGGGATTAATTTAGGTCTTGGTTTTGATCAGTTCTATAATAAAGAAACTTATTCCGGAATTGATTATAAAACAACAAGAAACACTTTCGGAGTGAATGCAGGCTTCTCTTACTTCATTAAAGCTAAAGCTCAGAAATCTGATAAATAAAAAACGTTGTCAAAGATCGAAACTTTGACAGAGTGAAAAAAAATGCGGCTCAATAAATTTGAGCCGCATTTTATATTTTATTTAAAATTAAAACCATTCTTTCTGGTTCTGAACGTAGGTTCTGTCAAACTCCTCATCAGATTTCGTAAGATAAATGATCCCTTCTATTAAACCGATAAGTCCGCCAACAGTACCGCAGGTTACAAGACTTAAAATCAGCTGAATGATTCCCGTTTTTGTATATCCCAGGTAAAATTTATGAATAGCCAGCCCACCCAAAAGGATAGCAAGAATACCGGCGGCTACTTTTTTTTCAGACCGGTAAGGCTGATTATAATTACCCTGATTGTTTCCGTACACTTCCATAAAAATATTTTTAATTGATTTGATTTAATTTGGCGTGCTTATTTACCGAACATTCCGCCCATTCCAGGCATATTCGGCATTTTGCTCATCATCTGCATCATCTGTTTTCCCTGAGGTCCCTGCATCATCTTCATCATTTTTCCCATCTGGTCAAACTGCTTCATCAGTTGGTTTACATCTTCAATTTTTCTTCCGGCACCTTTGGCAATTCTGTTTTTTCTCTGTGTATTGATGATAGAAGGTTTTCTTCTTTCTTCTGGAGTCATGGAGTAGATGATTGCCTCAATATGTTTGAATGCGTCATCGCTGATCTCCACATCTTTGATCGCTTTTCCTACACCCGGAATCATTCCCATCAAATCCTTCATGTTCCCCATTTTTTTAATCTGATTGATCTGTTTCAGGAAATCATCAAAACCAAACTCGTTTTTGGCGATTTTTTTATGAAGCTTTTTGGCTTCTTCCTCATCAAACTGTTCCTGAGCTCTTTCTACCAGGGAAACAACGTCTCCCATTCCCAGGATTCTGTCTGCCATCCTTTCCGGATAGAAAAGATCCAGTGCTTCCATTTTCTCACCGGTAGAGATGAATTTAATCGGTTTTTCAACTACAGAACGGATTGTTAAAGCTGCTCCACCACGGGTATCACCGTCCAATTTTGTTAAAACAACCCCATCAAAATTTAGAGTATCATTGAATGCTTTTGCCGTATTCACCGCATCCTGACCCGTCATGGAATCTACAACGAATAGTGTTTCGTTTGGTGCAATAACAGAGTGAACAGTTTTAATTTCCTTCATCATCTGCTCGTCAATGGCCAAACGACCAGCGGTATCTACAATCACCACATCGTGACCGTTTGATTTAGCAAAATTAATGGCGTTTTGAGAAATGCTTGAAGGATCCATAGAACCTTCTTCCGTGAAGACAGGAACACCGATCTGACCGCCCAAAACTTTCAGCTGGTCGATCGCAGCCGGACGGTAGACGTCACACGCTACCAAAAGAGGTTTCTTATTTCTTTTTGTTTTTAAATAATTGGCCAATTTTCCGGAGAATGTTGTCTTACCAGAACCCTGAAGCCCTGCAATAAGAATCACAGATGGTTTTCCGGAAAGGTTGATTCCTTCCTGGGAGCCCCCCATAAGATCTACAAGTTCATCATGAACGATTTTCGTCATCAGCTGTCCCGGAGTAAGCGATGTAAGAACATCCTGTCCCAGTGCTTTATCCTGAACTCTTTTCGTAAGATCTTTTGCAACTTTATAATTAACATCGGCATCCACCAATGCTCTACGAATTTCTTTTACGGTTTCCGCAACGTTGATTTCCGTGATTTTTCCACGTCCTGAAATATTATGTAGCGCTTTGTCTAATTTATCCTGTAAACTATTAAACATATGTATTGTAAATTATAGGTTTGCAAAAATAAGCAAATTTTTAGTATATATTAATATATAGATAAAGAGATTTGTAATGTATCAAAATTATAATTCTATTTTTGTGGAATGAATTTTATCGATAGTTTAATCATTATCCTGCTGATTTCAATCTTAAACATTAGCGTTTTTATAATTTTTAAAAAATATATGTATAGAAAATCAGATGCAGCAATGAAATTTTTAGCCATCAATATATCAAAAGATATTATCTGGCTCATTGTTTCATTAGTTATTATAGAGAAAACAAAAGAAAATTTTCTATTTATAGTGATATGTTTTATAATAGCATCACTCCTTATATATATACCGATAATAAAACTCATTAATAAATCTTAGTTTTTTTGATGATAAAAATCAATTTTTAATATTGGTAAAGTTTAATAAAATCGATATATTTGCACACGATTAAAAAAGAGATATGAATAGAAAGATTTCTTCATTGTTTTTCGCATTTTTATTTGTGTTTGTGAGCGGTTTAGCGATTGCTCAACATACTTCTGAAGGCGAAGAGCCGGCGGAAAAAATAGAGCAGAAAGAAGGTTTTAATGCTACTAAAATGATCATGGAACACATCGGTGATTCAAATGAATGGCATTTATGGACTACAAAAGATGATAACGGTGAAGAGCATCATGTATCTGTTCCGCTTCCTGTGATTATTAAAGATAATGAAGGATGGCACACTTTTCTTTCAAAGAGTATTGCTCACGGTCATGAGCATGACGGGTATACTTTAGAGGAAGGACAGGTTGTTTCAACTAAAGGAATTCAGAAAGCTACTCTGTTTTCAATAATCAGCGGAAAGCAAAAAGCAAATGAAGTGTTCTTTGATCTTTCAATTACAAAGAATGCAGCGTCAATGTTTCTTTCGGTAATTTTCATGGCGGTGATCTTCATGGGGATGGCAAGAAACTATAAAAAATCTCAGTTGCCAAAAGGTGCAGGGAAATTATTAGAGCCTGTAATTGTATTCATAAGAGACGAGGTAGCAATACCAAATATAGGATCTGTTAAATACAAAAGATATATGCCTTATTTATTAACCGCATTTTTCTTTATCTGGTTTAATAACTTATTCGGATTGATTCCTTTCTTTCCTTTCGGGGCCAACCTTACAGGGAACATCGCAATTACTGCAGTTTTAGCAATCATTACTTTATTGATTACTTTATTCAGTGCTAATAAAGATTATTGGAAGCATATCTTCATGCCGCCGGTTCCAATCTTATTGTACCCAATTATGGTTCCAATTGAGATTATCGGGATCTTTACAAAACCTTTCGCCTTAATGATGCGACTTTTCGCTAACGTTACAGCGGGACACATTATGATCCTGGCGATTATTTCACTAATCTTCATTTTCAGATCTCCGTTCTTAGGATTTGCATCTGTACCATTAGCATTATTTGTTTCTGTATTGGAATTATTGGTAGCGGCACTGCAAGCATATATCTTCACGGTATTGTCCGCTCTATTTATCGGTATCGCAGTAGCAGAGCACGAACATGAGCACGGTCACGAAGAGCACGCTCACTAATTAAAAGAAAAATATTAAAATAATTTTTAACTAATATAATTTATTTATTATGGACATCACAACTGGAGCAGGATTAATTTACGTAGGTATCGGTTTAGCTGTACTTGGAGTAGGTATGGGTATCGGTAAAATCGGTGGTCACGCTATGGATGCTATCGCAAGACAACCTGAGCAAGCTGGAAAGATTCAAGGAGCAATGCTTATTGCTGCTGGTCTTATCGAGGGTGCTGGTCTTATCGCGATTATCTTTGGTGCTTTCATCAAGTAATTATCCTCAAAAACATTTCTTAGCAGCCGAGCGGTTGGCTTGCTGCTAGGAATTTTAAAAAATCCATAATAACGATTAAAAAAAAGAATTTACAGATATGGGAATTATAGAACCTGGAATTGGACTTTTGTTTTGGATGACCCTTACTTTTGTTATCCTATTGTTTCTTCTTGCAAAATTCGCTTGGAAACCGATTGTTAATGCAATCAACGACAGAGAAACTTCTATTGTTGATGCTCTTAATCAAGCTACATTGGCAAGAAAAGAAATGGAAACTTTAAAAGAGGATAACGAAAGAATCATTCGTGAGGCGAAAATCGAAAGAGATGCTATCCTTAAAGAAGCAAGAGAAATTAAAGATAGAATCGTAGGTGAGGCTAAAGATGTTGCTAAAGCTGAAGGAGATAAAATGATCGAAGCGGCTAAACAAACCATCAATGCTGAGAAAAATGCTGCTATGGCAGATATCAAAACTCAGATCGGTACATTATCCGTAAATATCGCAGAATCTATCCTTAAGCAAAAGCTTGACAACAGCGAAGCTCAAAACGAATTAGTTCAGAATTATTTAAACAAATCAAACCTTAACTAAGAATGCTTACATCTAAAGTAGCTAAAAGATACGCACAAGGTTTACTTGATTTCACCAACGAATCAGGGCAAACGGCTACTGTATTTTCTGAAATGAAAGATGTAGTAAAGATCATGACTGAATCTGAGGATTTAAGAAAGTTCTTCCTTACCCCTTACATCGATTCTAAAAAGAAAGTAGAAGTAGCAAACGAAATTTTTAAAGGTTTATCGGCATCTTCCAGAAATATCATTACTTTGGTAATCAGACACGGAAGAGAAAACCAGCTGAAAAATATCGCTCAGGAATTCATCAACAAAGTTGAAGATATCAACGGAGTACAGAGAGTCGTACTTACAACAGCAACTCCACTTTCCAAAGAGAATATTGATCAGATTTTGGGTTCTACCAATTTAGTGAACGCCAATTCAAAATTCGACCTTATTGTAAATGTAAAACCTGAAATTTTAGGAGGATACATTTTAAGAGTGGGAGATCAGCAGGTAGATGCTTCAGTAAGATCTAAGCTTAATAAAGTTAAAAAAGATTTTCAATTAAATTAAAGAAAAAACAACCATACAATGGCAGAAATAAATCCGGCAGAAGTATCTGCGATCTTAAAACAGCAATTGGCCAACTTCGATACTCAATCAAACGTTGAGGAAGTAGGTACAGTTTTAACCATCGGTGATGGAATTGCTCGTGTATACGGGTTAGAAAACGTACAATACGGAGAGTTGGTGAAATTTTCTAGTGATGTAGAAGGTATTGTACTTAACCTTGAAGAAGACAACGTAGGTGTTGCGCTACTTGGTGAAAGTAAATTGGTAAAAGAAGGAGATACAGTAAAAAGAACAAACAGAATCTCTTCTATCAAAGTAGGAGAAGGAATGTTAGGAAGAGTAGTGGATACTCTTGGTAACCCTATCGATGGTAAAGGTCCTATTACTGGGGATTTATACGAAATGCCATTGGAAAGAAAAGCTCCCGGAGTTATTTATAGACAGCCGGTAACTGAACCTTTACAGTCAGGTATCGTTGCTATTGACTCTATGATTCCTGTAGGGAGAGGGCAAAGAGAGCTTATCATCGGTGACAGACAGACGGGTAAAACCACTGTTGCGATCGATACGATCATCAACCAAAAAGAATTCTATGATGCAGGGAAGCCTGTATATTGTATATATGTTGCTATCGGACAAAAAGCGTCTACTGTAGCACAAATCGTAAAAACACTTTCTGATAAAGGAGCTTTAGCATATACGGTAATCGTTGCGGCTAACGCATCAGATCCGGTTCCAATGCAGGTATATTCTGCAATGGCAGGTGCTGCGATCGGGGAGTTCTTCAGAGATACGGGTAGACCGGCATTGATCGTTTACGATGATTTATCTAAACAGGCGGTTGCGTACCGTGAGCTTTCTCTACTATTGAGAAGACCACCGGGCCGTGAAGCTTATCCTGGAGACGTTTTCTATCTTCACTCAAGATTATTGGAAAGAGCTGCGAAAGTAATCGCTGATGACAATATCGCAAGCCAGATGAATGATTTACCTGAGTCTTTAAGACCAATCGTAAAAGGGGGAGGTTCATTAACAGCGCTTCCGATTATCGAAACTCAGGCTGGTGACGTTTCTGCGTATATCCCAACCAACGTAATCTCTATTACAGACGGACAGATCTTCCTTGAATCTGATCTATTCAACTCAGGGGTGCGTCCTGCGATCAACGTGGGGATCTCTGTATCCAGAGTAGGAGGTAACGCTCAGATCAAATCAATGAAAAAAGTATCTGGTACATTGAAACTTGACCAGGCACAATATAAAGAATTGGAAGCATTCGCTAAATTCGGTTCTGATCTTGATGCTGCTACTTTAGCAGTAATCTCTAAAGGAGAAAGAAACGTAGAAATTCTTAAACAACCGGTAAACTCTCCACTTCCTGTAGACAGCCAGGTAGCGATGATCTACGCAGGAACGGAGAATTTATTAAGAAACGTTCCTATCAGAAAAGTAAAAGAATTCCAGATCGAGTATATCGCATTCCTGAGATCTAAGCACCCTGAAACGATGGCTGCTATCAAAGCTGGAAAAATCGATGACTCAATCACGAGCGTTCTTAAGCAGGCAGCTAACGATTTAGCTTCTAAATATAACTAAAAATTCAATGTTTAAGGTTTAAATTATTATGTTTAAACCTTAAACTTTAGACCTTAAACCTTGAACCAAAATAATGGCAAACTTAAAAGAAATACGAGGCAGAATTACGTCAATTTCATCTACGATGCAGATTACCCGTGCTATGAAAATGGTTTCCGCGGCGAAACTGAAAAAGGCACAGGACGCTATCGTAATGCTGAGACCATATTCTGAAAAACTGCAGGAGCTTATCCAGAATGTAAATTCAAGTTCAGATCCTGATCAGATTTCTGTGTATGCTCAGAAAAGAGAGGTGAAAAAAATACTTTTCATCGCTGTTACTTCAAACAGAGGTCTTGCCGGCGCTTTTAACTCATCTATTGTTAAAGAGCTTAATGCACAGTTTAAGAATAATTCTCAATATGAAATTGAAGTTCTTCCTGTAGGTAAAAAAGCTTTTGATGCTGTAAGAAGAAGTCGTACGGTATATTCCAACGCAAGTTCTGTATACGATAACCTTAATTTCGATACAGTATCTCACGTTACGGAAGCAGTAATGACTAGTTTCAAAGAAGGTAAATTTGATGAAGTATATTTAATTTATAATAAATTCGTCAACGCTGCTACCCAGGAAGTAACAACAGAACAGCTTCTTCCGATTTCTATGCCGGAAAATACAGAACCTCAGGTAGAAACAGATTATATTTTTGAACCTAACAGAACTGAGATTCTGGATAATCTGATTCCTAAATCGATCAAGACTCAGGTTTTCAAAGCAATTCTTGATTCAGTAGCTTCTGAACACGGTGCGAGAATGACGGCCATGCACAAAGCAACAGATAATGCACAGGCTCTGAAAAATGATCTTGTAATTTTCTATAACAAAGCAAGACAGGCTGCAATTACAAACGAAATCCTGGAGATCGTTTCCGGAGCAGAAGCTTTGAAAAACTCTTAAAAGATATTTCATACAAATATTTATTAAAGCATCGTATACCACGATGCTTTTTTTGTTATTTTTATTTTGTATATATTTGTACAATAAATTATATACAATTTCTAAATGGATTCGGACATAGTCAGGCTTTTGCTGGCCTTATTACTTGTTTTACTAAATGGCTTCTTCGTAGCCGCAGAATTTTCAATTGTTAAAGTACGTTACTCACAAATCCAGTTAAAAGCCGCAGAAGGAAACTCTATGGCAAAGCAGGCAGAGCATATCATCAAACATCTTGATGAATACCTCTCCGCAACACAGCTTGGTATTACTTTGGCCTCCCTTGCCCTGGGTTGGGTAGGAGAAAGTGCATTACATCATATTGTTGAAAATATTTTCAGCTCCCTTAATATTGATCTCACCGAAACAACGATTACCTCAATTTCCGTAATCACAAGTTTCGTTCTTATCACAATTATGCATATTGTTTTCGGAGAACTTATTCCTAAATCTATTGCCATCCGGAAATCGGAATCTACCACAATGGCAACGGCTATTCCGTTAAGAGTATTTTACACTGTTTTCAAGCCATTTATCTGGTTGATGAACTTAATGTCCAATACTTTTTTAAGATTGGTAAAAATTCACCCTGCTTCCGAACACGAAATACACTCTACCGAAGAACTTCAGCTTTTGGTAAAGCAGAGTGCGGACAGCGGAGAAATTGAAGAGGAGAATTATGAAATCATCAAGAATGCATTCGATTTTACAGATCATTCTGCCAAGCAGATCATGGTGCCACGGCAAAATATTACTTCTATCGATTTTGAAGAGGATGTGAATGAAATCATCAACAAAATCATGGAGAGCGGATATTCCAGAATTCCGGTGTATGTTGATTCTATCGACAATGTGATTGGTATTCTTTATACCAAAGAAATTATCAGGGAATTTGTTAAAAGAAAAGGTGAACTTAGCCATGATGATCTTAAAGATCTGATGCGTGATGCATTTTTTGTAGTGGGAAGTAAAAAGATTTCAGACCTTCTTAAAATTTTCCAACAAAAAAAACAGCATCTTGCCATTGTGATAGATGAATTCGGAGGTACGGAAGGAATTATCACCCTTGAAGATATTCTGGAAGAACTGGTAGGTGAAATTCAGGATGAAGAAGATGATGAAGAAAAAATTGTTGATAAAATAGGAGAGAATACCTATTGGGTACAGGCTACCCAGCCACTTGACGAAATCAACGAATTCATACCTAAAAAACTTCCTCTTTCGGAAGAAAGCGAATACAATACCCTTGCAGGATTTATTCTTCATGCTTTGGAAGATATCCCGGAAGAAAACCAGGAATTCGATCTCGAAAATTATCATTTTAAAATATTAAAAATGAATAATAAAAGTGTAGAGTTGGTAGAGCTGGTGTACGAAGAACCAAATACTATAAATGATCTGGCTGAAAAAATAGGCGAGGTCTGATTTAACCTTAAATAAAATTGTAATGTTTTTTTTTAACAGCATCAGAGATTACGAAGATCCGAAACGGCAGTATGAAGAGGAGGTGCTTGTACTTGACGATACGGATGAAGTGTATAAACTGGTTTTACATAACGATGATGTTCATACACTTGATTATGTAATTGATTGCCTGATTGAGATTTGCAAACACACTCTGGAACAAGCAGAACAATGTACAATTCTTGTCCATTTTAAAGGCAAATGTACCGTAAAAACGGGTTCTCTGGATCTGCTGAAACCAATGCACGAAAAGTTACTTTCAAGAGAATTAACCAGTGAAATTTTATAAAAGAAGAGCTTCGGCAAATGCCGAAGCTCTTCTTTTATAAAAAATCTATAGATTTTTTGCCAGATCCATAAAAATTTATCAAAAATTTGTAACTTGTCGCCGCTAATTATAAAAATTTAGATGAAATTACAAATTAACTCTTTGCTTGTTGGCTGCCTATTGTCATGTACGGCTTTATACGGTCAGCAGTCATCATTGGAAAATCCTGCAAGAAACTGGATCACTCAAAATTCAAGAAGTATAGGGCTTCAGGATTTCAGCACATTGAAATTAAACTATGTGAGAAAAGGAAATTCTGGAGAAACGCTCCGTTTTCAGCAGATGATAGGAAATGTTCCTGTCTTTCAGTCAGAAATTGTGATGCATTTCAATAAAAATGGCCAGATCAGCTATACGGCTACTGAAAGTTTCAAAAAAAATGTTCAGCAGATAGATATTAACCCTTCTGTTTCATCGGTGGATGCGTTGAAAAAAGCGCATATTGCTTCTCATTCAAAAGGAGATATCACTTATGAAGACTTTAAGCTTTTTGTATATCTTACAGAGCAGGGGGAAACAAAGCTGGTGTATCGTGTTCTTACAAGTTCATATGAAAATCCGGGAAGCTGGGAAACGATAATTGATGCAAAAACAGGTGAAGTAATCAGTGTGAAAGACATTGCTTTTCGACATAAGGAAAAAGAAAAGCCTGAAAAAAATAAAAAACAGAAAGAAGTTAAGAAAAATGTTCTGGTAACAGGTTCTGCGTACATCTTTAATCCGGATCCTTTATCTAAAATGCATGTTGCCTACGGGGGACAATATGTTGACGGAAATGATGCTACAAATGCGAGTCTGGACGCGGCTAGAACTTTAGTTACAATTCCTGAATTGGAGCTGACAGCAGGTGTATACAAGCTGAAAGGTACTTATGCGGAGATCAAAGAACTGGAATCACCTAACAAAGGGCTTTTTACCCAAACGAGCAACCAATTTTTATTTAACAGAAATCAGGATGGATTTGAAGCAGCCAACGCCTACTGGCATCTTGACAACAATCTTCGTTATATTAATGTAACATTGGGAATCCCATGTATTCCGGTTATGAACAATGGTGTTCTTGCATTTGACCCGCATGGAGAAGGTGGTGCCGACAATTCACATTATGATCCCAACAGCCAGATTCTGGTATTCGGGGAAGGAGGCGTAGACGATGCTGAAGATGCAGATGTTATTCTGCATGAGCTTGGTCACGGAATTCACGACTGGCTTACCAACGGAAATCTTTCACAGGTTAACGGTTTGAGTGAAGGTTGTGGAGACTATTGGGCGCAATCATACAGCAGAAGCCTTAACCAGTGGCAGCCTACTGATGCAGCTTATCAATGGATGTTCAGCTGGGATGGGCACAATCCTTTCTGGGACGGAAGGGTTACAGATTATGCCGCAATTTATCCGGGCGGGTTAACCGGTTCTATCCATACGGATGGGCAAATTTGGGCCTCTGCACTCATGAGAATTTATGATGCTATCGGAAAACAAAAAACAGATCGCGCATTTCTTGAAGGATTAAGCCTTACCACTTCCAATACCAATCAGCAGAATGCTGCAATTGCCGTAAGGCAGGCTGCAATTGATATGCTGGGAACATTTGGATTTAATTGTAATGATATTGACCAGATCACCACAGAATTTACAGCTGCAGGATATACACTGCCGGCTTATTCATGTCAGCTAAGTGTAGATGATCTTTCTAAAAAAGAAATCATTGCCATTTATCCGAACCCGGTTTCAGAGGTTTTGAATATTTCCATGAAGATCAGCAAGGAAGAAAAAGTTGAAATCTTCAATATGGAAGGAAGAAAGGTATTAGAAACAACCATAGCCAACGGAAGAAATACGGTCAACGTCTCTCATTTGGCAGTCGGAGACTATATTCTGAGGATAAAAGGTTTGGAATTGTCAACAAAATTCATCAAAAAATAAAAATTTAAATCCGGTGTTATCATACATCGGATTTTTTGTTTTGAATAATTCAGTCGGCATTATTTTATTTGCATTCAACTAAAATAGTATATTTGTAAAAACTATAAAGAAACAAACAGAATGCTTGTAATAGGAATTGCAGGAGGCACCGGATCCGGCAAAACTACGGTTGTTGACAAAATAATACAGCAGCTTGATATTGAAGGAATGAACATCCTTTCCCAGGATAATTATTATCATGATAATCATAATCTTACCTTAGTAGAAAGAGAAGCTTTAAATTATGATCATCCTAAGTCTATTGACTTTGATTTATTGATAAAACATGTAAAAGCTTTAAAGAACAACGAGCCTATTGAGCAGCCGATTTACAGCTTTGTAACCCATTCAAGGACCGGAGACCATGTTACTGTAGAGCCTAAAAACGTATTGGTAGTGGAAGGAATTCTTGTTCTCACAAATAAAGAACTTTTAAAGGAATTTGATCTTAAAGTATTTGTACATGCCGATTCCGATGAAAGACTGATCAGGAGAATACGAAGAGACACCCAGGAAAGGGGAAGAGACCTGAATGAAGTGCTTCACCGTTATCAGACAACTCTGAAACCGATGCATCAGGAATTCATTGAGCCTTCCAAAAACGAAGCGGATCTTATTATCCCTAATATGAGGCAAAATTCCGTAGCCATTGATTTTTTAACGACTGTGATCAAAAATTCTCTGAGAAAACATTAAGACAATGAAAGGAAGCAAACTTATCAAAGACATTCAGCCGAAATCGGAAACATTTAAATTCATTCAGAAATATCTGCTGAATAAATATACCATTACGATCTGCCTGTTTTTGGTCTGGATGATTTTTTTCGACAAAACCTCATTTCTGGTAATCAATGAGCTGAATGGCGAGATCAGTAAATACGAAGAACAGCTTCAATATTATAAAACCGAGTACGAAAAAAATGATACATTTTATAAAAAGCTGATGAATAATAAGTCTGAAAAAGAAAAGTACGCCAGAGAAAATTATTTCATGAAAAAACC
Source organism: Chryseobacterium sp. MHB01 (assembly GCF_034651565.1). NCBI lineage: Bacteria > Pseudomonadati > Bacteroidota > Flavobacteriia > Flavobacteriales > Weeksellaceae > Chryseobacterium > Chryseobacterium sp. MHB01. Next base: position 21,489 of record NZ_JAYEDA010000022.1, read on the forward strand.
GAATGAGGAAATTTTTATTCTCGTGGTAGACAGTACAAACATAGCTAAAAAATAATTTTAAAGTCAATAAGTGAATTGTCAATTTGCTTTGCTGTCAAGTTAAAAGTTCGCTTGTAAAGCAAATTCACTGTTGATCATTCACAATAATCCAATTCATTATCCATGTCAAACACAGCTTGGGAAAACTTAGTTAAGAAACAACTTAAGACCGAAGATATCTATTCTGTTCTTACTAAAGAGAATTTAGAAGGAATTACTGTAAAACCTTTCTATGATGAAATTCCGCAGCCATTGATCAATCTTCCGAAAGTTGAAGAAAATACCCATCTTGTGGCCAGGTATCATGAAAGCCTTGAAGAAGATGTGTATGCATTTCTTTTGGATCATAATATAGAAAATCTTGTACAGAAGACTATTTTTATTGATAATATTGATCTTGCAGGACACATCAGTCCTAAAGAAGATGATCAATACTTTTCTTTAATTGATGTTTTTAATGAAAAAGAAACATTGATCAATGATCAGCTGGTTAAAGAATTACTGGCAAAACAATTTAAAAGAAATATATGCATTGATATATCTCTCCATCAGAATGCAGGAGCGTCCATTTATCAGCAACTGGGAATTGCGTTGGCAAAAACCAAGGAACTGATAGAAATTTATGGTCAGGAAATTTTACATAAACTGATTTTCAGAATTGCAATAGGAGCAAACTATTTCTTTGAAATGGCTAAATTAAGAGCTTTCAAGCTAGCTTTTAATCAACTTTCTAAAGAATATAATGCTGATGAAATTCCGTACATTTTCGCAGAAACATCCTTGAGAAATAAAGCGGTTGCGGATAATGAGAATAATCTGATCCGTTCTACCCTGGAGCTTGCTTCGGCAATGATCGGTGGAGCAGATGCTGTTTTCAGCAACAATTATTTGGTGGACAGATCAACAGAAAACTCAGAAGAGATTTCTTTTAAACAACAAATTGTTCTTGCTTATGAAAGTATCATTAACGTTTTCGAAGATGCCTCTAACGGAAGTTATTTTATAGAAGATATTACACGTCAGATCGCAGAAAAGTCCTGGAATTATTTTGTTGAAATCGAGGAAGCCGGCGGTTACCTTGAACTTATGAAACAAGGAATTATACAGAAACAGATTTATGACCATGCTTTGGAAGAACAGAAATGGGTGGAAGATGGTAAAATAAAGCTGATCGGCGTTAATTTATACCCAAAATTGGATGTTAAAAAATCTGCCGAAGACCTTTATCATGAGAGCGAGATCAAACCTGTAAAATGGGCTCAAATGTTTGAATAATGAAAGAAAAACTTATTGATTTATTTGAGTACACTTTTCACTTTAATAGCGAAATGATCAGAGTTATTGGTGAAAATATTGAGAAAGTTGATGAAAAGACAATAAGTCTCATTAATCATATTTTAAATGCTCAGCAAATCTGGAATTCAAGAATTTTAGGAGAAAAGACATTTGAAGTATGGCAGATTAATCCTTTTGAAATGCTGGAGGAAATAAATCAACACAATTTTGAGAAAAGTATTGAAATCATCAATAATTTTGATCCGGATCGAAAAATTAATTACCAGAATTCCAGAGGTACAAATTTTGAAAATACCGTTTTTGAAATGCTTTTTCAGGCCATCAACCATTCGACTTATCACCGTGGACAAATCAATTCCTTACTCAAACAAAACGGAATAGATCCAATCTTAACGGATTATATTTTTTATAAAAGATGAATTAGTGCCGCTTAACTGTTAAATCTTAGTTTTTTTGACGACCACAAATTTCTCAGATTCGCACAGATTATAGTATAAAACACATTTGATAATGAAAGAAAACGAAATTAGTTTTTATATCAGAAAATGTATTTTTTCTGTGTATAATGAATTGGGGCCGGGTTTGCTGGAAAAAGTTTATGAGAATGTTTTAGTTCAGGAACTTCAAAACAACGGTTTAACCGTAAAATCACAGGTTCCCATGAAAATAAAATATAAGAATACATTTCTAGATTCGGGTTTTATTGCTGATATTATTGTTGAAAATAAAGTAATAATTGAAGTAAAAGCCATAACAGAAATTAAAAATATTCATCATCAGCAGTTATTGACTTATCTAAAGCTCACTGATCTTAAATTAGGTATTTTAGTGAATTTTTATACAGATTATATAGCAAAAAGCATATTCAGGAAAATAAACGGAAATTTAGATTACTAAAATATATTACAAATCTGTGCAAATCTGAGAAATCTGTGGTTAAAATATTAGATCAGAACATACAGGACTATATCAACGCAAATCTCAATACAGATTTACACACTTTGTTATTGAAAAAATCACCATTTCCGGGAGTTTCTATGCATGAGATTGTACAGCAGATCAAAGGAAAACAGGTAGCACAGAAAAAGTTTCCTTTTTTGTTAAAACAAGGTATTATTTTCCCGCCACAGCTTAATGTAGAACAATCTTCGTCGGAAAAGACAGCTCAATATAAATCCAGACTTTTGGAGGGTGAAAAATTTATTGATCTGACTACAGGATTTGGAATTGATGCTTATCATTTATCTGAAAATTTTAAGGAAATCACATTAATAGAGCAAAACCCGGATCTTCTTGAAATTGTACGTAATAACTGGAATGTTTTAGGAAAAAAAGCAACTTTTGTTAATCAGAAACTTGAAGATTTTCTCGAGGAAAATAAAGAGGTATTTGATGTGATTTATCTTGATCCGGCGCGCAGAGACAGCAATAAAAATAAAGTTTTCCTGCTGGAAGATCTTTCGCCCGATATTCTGGCTATTCAGCAAAGACTATTGTCTTCTGCTCAAAAGGTTGTCATTAAACTTTCTCCGTTAATAGATTTGAAATATCTGGTGTCTGTTTTACCAAATATTTTCAGGATCGACATTATTGCGGTTAAAAATGATGTAAAAGAAGTTGTCGTTTTCTTATCCGGTCAAAAAAATGATACAATTTCCTGCCATTGTGTAAATCTCGAAAGTGATGATCCTGTTTTTGAATTTACAGTTGGAGATGAAGAAAATGCTCATGCAGAGTATGGGGAGCCCGAAAAATATATCTATATCCCTAATAATGCCATTTTAAAAGCAGGTATTTTTAACCTTATTTCTTATAAAAACGGCCTGAAAAAGCTTCACCCGAATACTCATATTTATACTTCTGATTCGCAGATAAATGATTTTCCTGGAAGAGTATTTGAAATGGAAATTGTTGATGCCAAAAAGATCCAAAAGAAAAGCCAGTATAATATTATTTCAAAAAATTATCCTCTAAAACCGGAAGAGATTAAAAAAAAATACAGCCTAAAAGATGGAAGTGAAAAGTATATTATTTTTACGCAATCCAAAAAAGGCAAAATAATTTTAAAATCAGTCTAAAAATGTTGCTGTAAAATACAAGATTTCTTAATTTTGGGCAATTAAAAAAATAAGCATGCAATCGCTGACGGCTGAAATAAGATACATGGCTGTAATAATGCGATTTCATATATCTTTAAAAAATAAATTTTCCATATGAAAAAATTAGTTATATGTTTAGCCCTTGCTACTGTTGCGGTAAGCTGTAAAAAGATCCAGGCAGGAGGTAACAAAAAAGTTATCAAACTTGAGGAAGGCGTGGAAAGATACTCTGATGACGAACAGACAAGTGGCGAGCAGGATAATCTTTCTGAATACAGAGGAGATGCACACGACGGACATGAAGCTCCTGCAAAAACAGATACTGCAGGTGCTCCGAAGCATAAAGAAGAAGATAATAAGCATTCTGACGCTACTCCGATACCGGAAGGTTCTCAGACGCCAAAAGCTGAACACTAATTTATTAGTAAAAATAAAAAATGTCCCGCGCATATGCGCGGGACATTTTTTTTGCATTGTTGTTTTTACTTTGCGGCGGCGAAGCCGCCGCAAAGTAAAAACATTCCTAAAATTTCTTAGGTTTTGAAAGCAATTATTTAGTGAATTAATAATTTTTATATAAGATTTAAGGGTACTGCTCTGTATAAACCAGCGGTATACCTGAGGAAAATTATGTGTTTTTGTTTGTTCCGGCGGGGCAAATTTTTTACTTTTAACAAAATAATAATTTACAATGCAAGAGACATTAAATTACATCAACGAAAACAAGCAGCGTTTCGTAGATGAATTGTTTGAATTACTGAGAATTCCTTCTATTTCTGCAGATCCTGCGTATAAAGATGACGTTTTGAAATGTGCAGATGTCGTGGCAGAACATCTTAAAAATGCTGGTGCTGATCATGTGGAAGTTTGTCAGACCAAAGGATATCCTATTGTTTTCGGGGAAAAAATGTTAGATAAAAATCTGCCGACCGTTTTAGTATATGGACATTACGATGTACAGCCCGCTGATCCTTTGGAACTTTGGAAAAAACCTCCTTTTGAGCCTTATATTGAAAAAACGGAACTTCACCCTGAGGGAGCAATATTTGCAAGAGGTTCTGCGGATGATAAAGGACAGTTCTTCATGCACCTCAAGGCATTTGAAGCCATGATGAAAACCAATACACTTCCCTGTAATGTTAAATTTATTCTGGAAGGGGAAGAAGAGGTAGGTTCGGTAAGTCTCGGAGATTTTGTAAACGAAAACAAAGAAAAACTTTCCTGTGATTGTATTTTAATTTCCGATACCCATATTTACAGCAATGAACAGCCAACAGTTACAACAGGTTTACGGGGTTTAAGCTATGTGGAAGTAGAAGTGGAGGGGCCTAATAGAGATCTGCATTCGGGATTATACGGCGGCGCAGTTCCAAATCCTATCCATGTGCTCTCAAGAATGATTGCCAGACTTATTGATGAAAACGGGCATATCACTATTGACGGTTTTTATGACAACGTAGAAACAGTTTCAGATGCCGACAGAAATGATATGAACAAATTGAAAGACAATCCTGAAGAATTTAAAAAATCAATCGGACTGAACGGTGTGGAAGGTGAAAAAGGGTATACTACACTGGAACGGACATCTATTCGTCCAACATTAGACTGCAACGGAATCTGGGGTGGCTATACAGGCGAAGGTGCCAAAACGGTAATTCCATCAAAAGCTTTTGCTAAAATTTCGATGCGTCTTGTCCCTTATCAGACTCCCGAAGAAATTACCGAAAAATTTACAAATTATTTTAAAAAAATAGCTCCGGAAAATGTAAAGGTAAAAGTTACGCCGCATCACGGAGGAATGCCGTATGTCTTACCAACCGATACAAAAGAATTTATGGCTGCAAAACACGCTATGGAAACTGCTTTCGGAAAAGAAGTTCTTCCTTACAGAGGCGGTGGGAGTATTCCTATTACCGCCATGTTTGAGCAGGTGTTGGGAGCGAAGTCGGTATTAATGGGATTCGGATTGGATTCTGATGCAATTCACTCACCAAATGAACATTACGGATTATTCAATTTCTATAAGGGAATCGAGAGTATACCGCTGTTTTTTGAGAATTACTCCAAATAATAAATATTAATCCCCTTGACGCTGTTCTTGGGGATTTTTTAATTTTTTTAAATAATGTTTTGTTTATATTTGTAATAAATATATATTTAACGAGTATAATTTAATATAATATCATTATGAAAAAAGTTTTATCGGTTCTATTTTTATCTTCTTATTTAATAGGTTTCGGGCAGGCTCAAACACTTATTAATGAAAATTACAATACACTGACTAATGGTAATTTAGCTACAGATCCTACGGGAGCTACAGCAGGACAAAGCGGTTGGTATATCTATCAAGGAGCTGCTTCAGATTATCAGGTTACAACAATTGACGCTTCTCACGGAAAAAGTATTAATTTGACAACAGGAGCTGGTGCACCGCCTTCAACAGGAGCAAACACGAATAATAGATATGCTTATAAAGGTATAACCACCACGGCAACAGCAGCTAATAATTTAGTAATGGCACAAATGGAGATTTATACAGGTTCAGCTACAGGAAAAGGTAGAGTTGGACTACAGCTATATTCAAGTGCTGCACAGATTGGAGGAATTGTTTACGATTATGAAACAAAAAAAATATACGGTCAGGCAAGAGTTACGGTCGTAGCAACTCCTACACAGACAGGGATATTAAATTTAGGTCTGGGTGCAGAGGTTTTTCCGGCAAATACATGGGTAACAGTAAGATATATTTACAATAAAACTACTGGGGCACATTCTTTCATATATACGAACGGAACGACAAGCGCATCATATTCTTTCACAGGAAATACTACATACTCAATTTTCACAGGAGATGTAGCTAGTGAATTTGATGCAGTAAATACTACACTTGCTACAAATACTGTTGCAAATACCGCTGGAGTTGACAATGTTAACGTTCAATTTACAAACCAGGCATTGTTGGGTGTTGATGACATTGGAAAGCCAAAGAATGCACAAGTGCTTTTAGCAATTTACCCCAATCCTACAACGGATGTGATTAATATCAAATCTGAAGATAAAATCAAAAAAGTACATGTTACAGATTTATCAGGTAAAAATATTGATGTAAAATTAAATGGCAATATTGTGGATGTGAGACATCTTTCTGTGGGAACATATTTTATTTCTGTAGAAACTATTAATGGTCTCGTTACGGAAAAATTCATTAAAAAATAAAATACTGACAAATATTAGTATTTATAAAACGCTCCAAACGGGGCGTTTTTCTTATTTTTAAGAACTAAATCAAAAAATATGATAAAAGATAAAGTAGCCTATATTACAGGCGGAACCAAAGGAATAGGATTCGGAATTGCAAAAGTTTTACTTGAAAATGGGATCTCTGTCGCATTTTCAGGGAGAAAAAGAGATGATGTTGAAAAAGCCGAACAGAAATTAAAAAAGTATTCTGAAAATGTTCTGGGAATCGTTTCTGATGTAAGAAGCCTTGAAAGCGAAGAGGAGGCCGTGAAATATACGGTCGAAAAGTTCGGAAAGCTGGATTTTGTTATTGCCAATGCAGGACTTGGTGTTTTCAAGCCTGTAGATCAGTTGTCAGCAGAAGAATGGAATGATATGATTGAAACGAATTTAACAGGAGTTTTTTATACATTAAAAGCGTCTGTAGAAGAACTTAAAAAGACGGAAGGCTATTATATCACCATTTCAAGTCTGGCAGGAGCTAACTTTTTCGAAAACGGAGCAGGTTACAATGCTTCAAAGTTTGGAGTAGTAGGATTTACACAGGCCGCAATGATCGACCTCAGAAAATACAATATCAAATCTACCGTCATCATGCCGGGTTCTGTGGCAACCCATTTCAACGGTAATATTCCTTCTGAAAAAGATGCATGGAAGATTCAGCCGGAAGATATGGGCCGCCTTGTTCTTGATATTTTAAATATGAATTCAAGGGTTTTACCAAGTAAGATCGAATTTAGGGCAACAAAACCAGCAAATTAAATACATCTAATGCGCTGAATAATAAATTAATAAGTATTATGCATGCATAATATATTTTTTAATTATATTAGCGATTGAAACTTTAAGGCTTCAGGGCAATAAAAAATTAAAACAACATATGAAAATATTAGTTTGCATAAGTAGTGTTCCTGATACTACTTCTAAAATTAACTTTACGGCGGATAAGTCCGCATTCGACAAAAACGGAATTCAGTGGGTGATCAATCCGCTTGATGAATTTGCATTAACAAAAGCAATTAAATTACAGGAATCTCAGGGTGCAACAGTAACCGTAATAAACGTAGGTGATGCCACTACGGAGCCTGTTATAAGAAAGGCACTGGCTATCGGTGCAAATGATGCGGTAAGGGTAAATCTTGATCCTAAAGATAGTTTTTCAACCGCTAAAGAAATCGCTGCTGTAGCTCAGAATGGCGGTTATGACCTGATCCTTTGCGGTAAAGAATCTATCGACTATAACGGTGGATCTGTTCCGGGAATGGTTGCTCAATTATTAAATCAGCCTTTTGTAAATGCTTCCGTAGGACTCGATGTGAATGGAAGTGAAGCAACTGCAGTAAGAGAAATTGAAGGAGGTAAAGAAACTATTTCTGTAAAGCTGCCGGCAGTAATCGCAGGTCAGAAAGGATTGGTAGATGAAAAAGATCTGATTATCCCGAATATGAGAGGAATTATGTCTGCAAGAACAAAACCTTTACAGGTAGTAGAATCTTCTTCATCAGAAGTGAAAGTTCAGGGTGTTTCTTTTGACAGCGTTCCGCCAAGAGCTGCCGTAAAAATGGTGTCTCCGGACAATCTTGACGAGCTGGTAAGATTACTTCACGAAGAAGCGAAAGTAATTTAATAAGAATCAAGTAAAAGTAAAAAGATTTCAAGACAATTGATATTTAAATAAAATATTTGTCAAATAACAATAATTTGGTAACCTTGAATCTTGAACATTAATCCTTAAACAAATTTAAAATGGCAGTATTCGTATACGCAGAAAATATAAACGGAGTTTACAAAAAAGCAGCCTTTGAAGCAGTTTCTTATGCCAAAGCTGTTGCAGACCAGGCTGGAGATACCGTGACGGCGATCTCTGTAAATCCAACAGATTCTTCAGATTTGTTATATAAATATGGAGCATCCAATGTAATCAACATCAAAGACGAAGGTCTTAAAAATTTCTCGGCAAAAGCTTATGCTCAGGCAGTAAGTGAAGTGGCAGGCGGCAATATCATCGTTTTCCCTCATACTACTGATGCATCATCTATCGCTCCAATGCTGGCTGTAATGAACGGTCATTCTTTAATTACCAACGTATTGGCGGCTCCGGAAAGTCTTTCACCGCTTCAGGTAAAAAGAAGAGCTTTCTCAGGAAAAGGCTTTATGCATGCAAAAGCTGAATCGGCGGGTGTTATCATCACCGTTTCACAAAATGCTTTCGGGGTTAAAGAAAACCCGGTTTCAGGAACAGAAGAGGTAAAAAACCTTTCTGTTGTTAATGAAGACACGAAAGTAATCTCTCACGAGCAGAGCTCAGGAAAACTGGATCTTAAAGAAGCTGAAGTGGTAGTTTCTGCAGGAAGAGGGATGAAGGGCCCGGAAAATTGGGGAATGATCGAAGATCTGGCAAACGTTTTAGGAGCTGCTACAGCATGTTCTAAGCCGGTTTCTGATATCGGATGGAGACCTCACACAGAACACGTTGGACAGACCGGTAAAGCGATTTCCCCGAATTTATACATTGCGGTAGGTATCTCGGGAGCAATTCAGCACCTGGCAGGAGTAAACTCTTCAAAAACAATCGTAGTAATCAACAGCGATGCAGAAGCACCGTTCTTCAAGTCAGCTGATTACGGTGTTGTGGGAGATGCTTTCCAGATTATCCCTGCATTAACAGAGAAAATCAAAGCAATAAAAGGATAAGAGAAGTCAATTGTGGAGAGTCAATTCGTTAGGCTTGTTAATTTAAATTAAAATTTACTTGCAAAATGAAATTGAGTTATGAAAATAAAATTCACAATTCACCAATCATTATAATTACCTGTAAAAGCCCCTTTCGGGCTTTTATTTTTGTCTAAAAAGTAAAAAAAACTTTCAAAAATTAATCTATATTTGTACTTATGGATTATAAACAGCTAATTATTCGCGGAATATCGTACAGCCAGACCCAATCAGGGGCGTACGCATTATTATTGGAACATGAAGAAACACATATAAAATTACCTGTTGTTATAGGAAATTTCGAGGCACAATCCATTTCTCTGGGGCTAGAGAAAGATATACATCCGCCTCGCCCTCTTACACACGATTTATTCACAAAATTTATAGTTTCTGCCAATTATGAACTCGTTTCCGTTATCATTTATCAGATTGTGGACGGCGTTTTCTTCTCTAATATTAATTTTAAAAATAAAACAACGGAAGAAGAACTTATTCTTGATGCAAGAACTTCTGATGCCGTGGCGATGGCCGTAAGATTTGATGCTCCTATTTTTACCACACAGCAGGTTCTCAATGAAGCAGGAATACTGCTGGAGCTGGAAGATGTGTCCAAAGAAGAGGAGACCTTCTCGGAAACGGTGAATACGGAAGATAGCCTGAGATCAGTTTCTATGGAGGAGCTACAGAAATTGCTGGATGAAGCGGTGAAGGAAGAAGATTATGACACTGCTCTGGAAATCCAGGAAGAAATTAAAAGGAGGAAAAAGAAAATCGATTAAAAGATATTTATATAAAAGATGAATTTAAAATTACGACTTACCATCCTCAGTTTTCTTCAGTTCTTCGTTTGGGGAGCCTGGCTGATTACAATGGCCAATTTCTGGTTTGGGACAAAACACTGGGATGGGGCACAGTTTGGAGCCGTTTTCGGAACTATGGGGATTGCTTCCATATTTATGCCTACCATAACCGGTATTATTGCCGACCGGTGGGTAAATGCAGAACGCATATTTGCAGCTTTGCATATTCTTTACGGAATTGTTCTTTTCTTTTTACCGCATTCGGCAGACCCCGATTCGTTTTTCTATGTCATGCTTTTAGCCATGTGTTTTTACATGCCTACGATTGCATTAGCTAATTCTATTTCATATACGGTTCTTAAAAACAGTGATCTGGATGTGGTGAAAGATTTTCCGCCAATCCGTGTTTGGGGAACAATAGGTTTTATCGTGGCCATGTGGATAACCAATCTTACAGGAAATAAAGCTACGGAAGGACAATTTTATATTGCAGGGGGAGTTGCGGTATTTCTTGGAATTTATGCATTAACACTTCCTAAATGCCCACCTCAGAAATTAATTGATAAAAACGCACCGCTAGCGGAACAGCTGGGACTGAATGCTTTTAAATTATTCAAAGATTATAAAACGGCCCTGTTCTTCTTATTCTCCATGTTATTGGGAGCTGCATTACAGCTTACCAATGCTTATGGTGATGTTTTCTTAAGTGAGTTTGAACATTTTCCAAAATACGCAGATTCTTTCGTTGTAAAACGTTCAACCATTATTATGTCGATATCTCAGGTGTCTGAAACATTGTTTATTTTAGCAATTCCATTTTTCTTGAAAAAATTCGGAATTAAAAAGGTAATGCTTATGTCAATGATCGCTTGGGTGTTAAGATTTGCATTCTTTGCATATGGCGTTCCTGAAGGGTTTGGCTTAAGCCTCATTGTCCTTTCCTGCATTGTTTACGGAATGGCATTCGATTTCTTCAATATTTCAGGATCACTTTTCGTGGAAACGACCACAGATAAAAAAATCCGTTCTTCAGCACAGGGACTGTTTATGATGATGACCAATGGTTTTGGGGCGGTGTTCGGAAGTTATGCTGCTGGATGGGCAATCGACAAATTTTTCACTCACAAATTTACCACAGCGTCTTCTTTATCCGCTTACCTGGAAACTTCTCCGGATAATCCTACATTTTTAGAAATTTTAAAGAAAAGTTTTAATGCTATGGTGAATCCGGACGGAACACTTTCATCAGTGGTAATGGTAAAAGACTGGCATAACATCTGGCTTTCATTTGCTGCCTATGCATTAATTCTTGCGGTTTTATTCGCGGTATTATTTAAGCATAAACACAATCCGGAAGAAATTTCCCAGGTTAAACATTAATTATATATTGATAACGAATATATTAGATTGCACTTTTCTTATAAAGTGCAATTTTTTTTATTTTTCAGGCAACTATTCCGGATATCTTCCGTCTTATAGATAGAAACAGATACATGAAGCATTTAGAAAAGAATTTTCAACAGGCAAAAAAACATGACCGGAAAGGCCAAAAGGCCCTCTACGAAATGTTTTCGGCAAAAATGCTCGCCATTGCAAATTCGTATGTCAACAATATCCATGATGCGGAAGACATTGTGATGAATTCTTTTTTTGTCTGCTTTTCAAAGATTGAAGAATGTAAGGAATGGAAAAGTTTTCCGTTCTGGCTGAGAAAAATAGTGGTAAATAATTCCATCAATTTTATCAGGAAAAGGAAAAATATATTATACTCAGATGTGGAGATTAGTGAAATTGAGTATCGCGATGATGAATGGAACGAAGAAGTGCAGGATATTAATGTTGATGAAATTTTCTCTAAAATGCCGGATGGCTACAGGATTATTTTTAACCTCTATGTCTTTGAAGAAAGAAAACATCATGAAATAGCAGAAATTCTTAATATTTCTGAAGGGACTAGCAAAAGTCAGCTCAGTAAATCCAAAAAATGGATCACAGATTTTTTAAAACAGAAAAAGGATGAAAAACAATATGCTAAATAAATTAAAATCCCGCTACGAAGAGCTTGAAATAAAGCCTTCCCCCGATCTTTGGAGCAGATTGGACGATAAGCTAGAGAGTAAGCCGGAAAGAGTTTTAAAAGAATCTTTTCAATGGTGGAAATATGCAGCGGTATTGTTACTTTTCGTTTCCATAGGTGTTGTTTTTTATTTTAATGCTGAGAAAAGTACTTTTGATAATAATGAAATAGATTACATTGTAAAAAAAGGATTGGAAAAAACGGTAAATCCTATCAATCCCGAATTACAAAACCAGGGAAATTCTGATAAATCGGAAGCACCTATTAAAGACAAAACAACTGATGTTAAAATCGCCCGGTATCAGAAAAAGAAAGCGGACTTATCTTTAGAAAAAAATACAACAGAGAAAAAGTTTAAAACCGTAATTCCTGAAGTCGAACTACAACATTTAGCCGCTGAAAACGTAAAAATAGATATTGCACCTGCCAAAATAGAAAACCACACACCGGTAATTGCACAGAATAAATTGGCCAAACCAACCTATATCAATTCAAACGAGCTGTTATTAGGAAGAGAATTTGATAAAGCCAGGGAAACTTCCCAGAAAAATGATATCAAACTTGGGATTTTTAATTTTGAAAAGCCCAAACCTAAAGTGGAAAATGTAACCGTTCTCGGAGTGACTGTTTACGTAGATCCCAAATAAAATAAAAATCTTTTTATAAATACATACTGGCCAGAAAATGACCAGCACTAAAATAGTGTTTTAAATAATAATTATTTATATGAAAACAAAAATTGCCTTAATGACGGCTCTTATGTCATTTTCATACGCGTTTTCGCAGGAAAATCCGCCCGTTAATAATTCCATGACAGATTATTCCAGAAAAATAGACAGCATTGTCATTTCTGAGAAAATAAAAATGAATAAGGAGCTTGACGATATTGATAAGGACTTTAAGAAAAATAAAATCGGAGCTGATGAAAAACAGAGGCTTAAAGCGGATATAGCTTCAAAATATGAACAATCCATTAATGAAAAAATAGACGCCCGAAAAATAGAATTTGAAGAGGCAACCCGCGAAATGGTGAAGGATGCCGTATTAAAACCCATTGATTCTCTGGCAAAAGATAAAAATCAAATTGTTGTAGGACTTGGAGGTTTGAAAATACGCATGGATGAGGATAAAAAGAATCCTGCGGACTACCTCCGTACCTGGGAATACGCTGTTTCAATTGTTGGAACAAGCTATACCACCAAAGACAAGCCTTTTGCTTTTTTAAACAGCAGTTCGGAATTTAAGAATACGATTTTCAATTCTGCTGTGTATGTAGCCCGCTATGAAAATCAGCTCGGAGGTTACAGAAGTCCCATTTTTTATCGTATCGGACTGGGATACCGCTGGGATCAGTCAAAGGCTAAATATGGAAAAACTTTTACTCAGGAAAATAAAATCTTAGATATCAAAGATTTTACTAAAGGAAATCTGAAAGATACGCATATCAACAACCATTATCTTTTTATTCCTGTTGATTTGAGATTTGTGCTTAATCCTAAATACGTGGATTATAACGGAACAAAATATCTTGATAATAAAGCCAGTCAGTTTACTGTAGTTGCCGGAGTGTATGGTGGAGTAAGAGTTTCCAGCAATATTTACAATCGTTATTCCAATGATTACAGCAGAAGAATTGTAGAAAGGGAAAGCATTAATCACGGAGTTAACGATCTGATTTTCGGAGCGAAATTGGGAATAGGATATGCCGGATTCAATATTTATGTTCAGAAAGATTTTACGCCTGCATTTAATAATAATACAACCCTCAGTCACAAATATGGACTTCAAATTGGTCTGGAAATAATGAATGTGAATTTCTGATTATATAATGATTCTAATTTTATATTACATAATAGTTAAATTTTTATTAATTGTATTATCATTCATGAATGATAGTTAGGTAAAATTTACTTTTAAAACACACTTATTGTAAGTGTGTTTTTTTTTGTATTTTGGCACTTTAAGATTTATGAAAAATATTCAGTTATTAGGGTTAATATTGGTGGTAGCGGGAAGTTTTCTGCCGCTTGTTCACGTTCCCGTGATCGGAAACTGGAACTACTGGGAGCTCGATCATTTTCTTGCTATTGCATGCTGGGTTCTTGCTGCAGGAACCTTGTTCGGTATTGTTAATAACAGTATTAAAATCTCGAGAATTTTTGCTGTTCTTCTGATTTTGTTATTCATATTTACCCTTTTTGCCGTGAAGTTTCAGGCTTTACAGTATTTCAGCTTTATGCCTTTTAAATCTTGGCAGGATAAGCTCGCAGGTATTGTAAAACTCAGATGGGGATGGATTGTTGAATTTCTGGGAGCCATTATAATTATTGTGGCCGGCAGAAAATAATGATTGATTTTTAAAATAATATCAATCTATATAAACACAGATATAAATCTTAAAATAACGAATTCCTGAAGTATATTTAGAATAAAAATAGAATTATAAAAATGAAAGAAGTATTCATTGTTTCCGCAGTAAGAACTCCAATGGGGAGCTTTCTGGGAAGTTTATCAGCTGTTCCTGCTACAAAGCTTGGAGCTGTTGCCGTAAAAGGAGCATTAGACAAAATTAATCTTGATCCGAAACAGGTTCAGGAAATCTATATGGGGAATGTTTTACAGGCTGGAGAAGGTCAGGCACCTGCGCGTCAGGTTGCTTTGGGAGCTGGTCTTTCAAACGAAACGCCTTCCACTACGGTAAATAAAGTTTGTGCTTCAGGGATGAAGGCTGTAACGATGGCTGCACAGGCGATAAAAGCGGGTGATGCTGATGTGATCGTTGCTGGAGGTATGGAAAATATGTCTTCGGTTCCACACTATTACAACGCAAGAAATGCCACTAAATTAGGTGACGTAAAAATGCAGGACGGAATGGTTCTGGACGGGCTTACAGATGTGTACAATAAAGTTCACATGGGTGTTTGTGCAGAAAAGTGCGCAACAGACTACAGCATTTCCAGAGAAGAACAGGATAATTTTGCCATCGAATCTTATAAAAGAGCTGCAAAAGCATGGAGCGAAGGAAAATTTGCCGATGAGGTAGTACCTGTAGAAATTCCGCAGAGAAAAGGAGAACCTGTAATATTTGCTGAAGATGAAGAATACAAATCTGTAAGCTTCGACAGGATTCCAACGCTTCCCACCGTGTTCAAAAAAGAAGAGGGAACGGTAACAGCAGCAAATGCTTCTACTTTAAATGACGGGGCTTCTGCTTTGATCCTCGTTTCTAAAGAGAAAATGGAAGAATTGGGACTTAAGCCATTGGCAAAAATCATTTCTTATGCAGATGCGGCTCAAGCTCCGGAAGATTTCACTACTGCACCTTCAAAAGCATTACCGATTGCGCTTAAAAAAGCAGGATTGGAACTTACAGATATCGATTTCTTCGAGTTCAACGAAGCTTTCTCTGTGGTGGGCCTTGCCAACAATAAAATTCTGGGATTAGATGCCTCTAAAGTGAATGTAAATGGTGGAGCAGTAGCTATTGGTCACCCGCTTGGAAGTTCAGGTTCAAGAATTATTGTTACCCTGATCAATGTTTTGAAACAAAATAACGGCAAATATGGTGCAGCTGCCATCTGTAATGGTGGAGGCGGTGCTTCTGCCATCGTTATCGAAAATTTACAATAAATAGTTGTTAGATAAAAATCAGAATCCGGAAGTGTTTGCTTTCGGATTTTTTTTATGAGGAGTTTTTAAGTTTGTTGAATTATTCTTTTTAGGAGCTTTTTCCTGCTCTCACTGCTCGCTTTTTCCGGTTTTAGTTTTTGC
>NZ_JAYEDA010000023.1:0-35370 GCF_034651565.1 Chryseobacterium sp. MHB01
TTTTTACCACCCCCCCCCCCACCCCCCCCCCCCCCCGAAACTTTTTAAACAAAATTGTTATAAAAAAGTTATAGAAACTCTTTAATCTGCAGTAAATGCTGTATTACCTTCAATCCTTCTTCCTGCCTGTTTTCCTTTAAAACATTAAAGAAAATCACATCCATCCCGAAATTTTTTGCTCCGACAACATCAGCGATCCAATCGTCGCCGATCAGAATACTTTCCTCTTTTGATGCTTCCGAAAGCTTTAGAGAATATTCAAAAATCTCCGGTCTTGGCTTTCTTACGCCCACAGTATCTGCACTGGTGATTGTTTGAAAATATTGATCAATTCCGGATAAAATACATTTTCTTTCTGTAACTTCTTTAAAACCATTAGAAATAATATGTAAAGTGTAATTTTTAGCTTTAAGATAATCTAAAATATACGTGGCGCCTTCCACCAATTCATTGTGATTAAGGATTTTATCTAAAAAATGTTCTTCAAAATACATGGACAGCTGTTCATCGTCAACATTAAAATGTCTGAATGTATCATAAAAACGATGCTTTCTCAGATACTCTTTATCGATAATTCCATCGCGAATATCTTCCCAAAGCCTCTCATTGATTTCATGATAAACGGAATGAAACTCTTCAAAGTCAATTCCGTAATTTAGGGCAATTTCCTCTTTTTCAAAAAGCTGTTTAATGGTAAGGTAAGCATTTCTGCGGTGATCCCACAACGTATTGTCGAGATCAAAAAAAATGTGCTGAATTTTCATACAGCACAAAATTAATTTTAATTTTTGGAAATCGGATAATTCTTGCTCTTGGTTTTTACAACCTCAAGATTCTTCGAAAAATTGAGTAAAAACTCAATTGTTTGCTTTTTTGGTTTCAAAGTTTTCACTTTTAAGGAATCATTTTTTCTCATAGGCGGTTAAATGTTTTTCCTTAAAACGAGAATTTTCCGAAATTATTATCTATCGTGTCAAGATAATATTATTTTCTTCCATGATTTTTCTCAGGTTAATTAATGCATACCTTACGCGTCCCAATGTGGTATTAATGCTCATATCGGTGTGATCTGCAATTTCCTTAAAACTTAACCCGTCAAAAAATCTCAGTTTTATTACTTGCTGCTGATTTTCAGGAAGAAACTGCAGCATCCTTAAAAGGTCTTCCTGAATCTGGTTGGTTACCAGCTGGTCTTCAATATTTTCAGAAGGTTCTCTCAACAGGTCGAAAATGGAATATTCTTCGGTTTCAAAAGTTGTTTCCGATACTTTAATATTCTTGGATTTTGCTCTGAAATGGTCAATAATAAGGTTATGAGCAATTCTTTTTGCCCAAAGAATGAATTTTCCTTCTTCGTTATAACGTCCTTCCTTAAGCATAACAATGATTTTCATGAATGTATCCTGAAAAACATCATTTGCCAGATCTTCATCATTAATTTTGTAAAAAATGAATGTAAACAGTTCTCTCTGATGGCGGTGGATAAGGGTCGACAACGCCTCTTCGTCTCCTTTTTGATAAAGGGAAATAAGTAAACTATCCGATTTTGATTTCATAACTTCTTCTCAATACTTTTTTGCTGAACAAATACTTTCCAGATTTTTCATCTGGTTTCAGCTGTAAATACAAAACAATTCTTCAGAGTAAAGTATAATCAATAGGCGGATACAATTTTTAATGATGTAAATATAATAAATTTTTAATAACTGTTAACCTATTATTAAATTTTTGAAAGAAAAATTTAAAAAAAATCATTTAAACATGTCATGAATGAATACAGTAGGGATATTTAGTGAAAAATTAATATTCAGTCCTTTTAATTCTTTTCCGTTTATTCCGCTGTTTCCTATCGGAAAAGCATACCCTCCGGTAAGATCCAGAATCCCGAACAGGGTAAAACCAACTTTCGGAGCAACATATTTGTTGGTACCTTCTGCGCCGATCAGAAAATAATACGAATGGTAAAAATCTACATTTTTCTGAAAATTCAATAAAACGTCAGTCGAAACCTTAGGCATTATTGCAAACTGCGAATTTACAGACCCCATCATGGCAGACGCACCAAGCCTGTAGATGACATCATCATTCTTCAGGAAAAGCAACTTGCCACCCACTTCGCCAAAACTTTGATTCTGATAAGTATATCCTACACTTACCATTTTATGTACGGTAAGCTGTGCTTTGGCAAAAGTGCCGAGAAAAAAAACGGTAAGGATTGTAATGACGAATCGTACTTTATTCATATTCTGTTCTATTTTATGTAAAATTAAAAAAAACTGCTTTACCTGAAAGATAAAGCAGCTATTCATTTGTTTATTATTGTGAAAATTAAATTCCGAAAGCGGATTTAATTTCGTCTACTTTGTCCAGTTTCTCCCATGTAAAGAACTCTAAACCAGTAAGTGTAAGCTCATTTTTCTGTCCTTTGTTGAAGGTCTTATCAGCCACATAATGTTCTTTACCCATGTGCCCATAAGAAGCAGTTTCCTGATAGATAGGATTTCTAAGTTTCAGGTTCTGCTCAATCGCGTAAGGTCTAAGATCGAATATCTCAGAAACTTTTTTTGCGATAGCTCCGTCGTGAAGATCAACTTTCGCAGTTCCGTAGGTATTGATGTACAAACCACAAGGTTCTGCCACACCGATTGCATAAGACACCTGAACCAAAACTTCATCTGCAACTCCCGCAGCAACAAGATTTTTAGCGATATGTCTTGTCGCATACGCGGCACTTCTGTCAACTTTTGAAGGATCTTTCCCAGAGAAAGCACCACCTCCGTGAGCACCTTTACCTCCGTAGGTATCTACAATGATTTTTCTTCCTGTAAGACCTGTATCTCCGTGAGGACCACCGATTACAAATTTCCCGGTAGGATTGATATGGTATTTGATCTGATCATTAAATAACGCTTTGATTTCATCAGACTGCAAAGCCACCACTCTTGGGATCAGAATATTTTTAATGTCTTCTCTGATTTTGTTCAGCATTTCTTCTTCAGAGCCGAAATCATCATGTTGTGTAGAAACAACGATAGAATCGATTCTGATCGGTTTATGATCATCAGAATATTCAATCGTCACCTGGCTTTTTGCATCCGGGCGAAGATATTTAATCTCAGAATCTTCTCTTCTGATCGCTGAAAGCTCTTTAAGAATAGTATGCGCAAGGTCAAGAGCTAAAGGCATATAATTGGCTGTTTCGTTGGTTGCATACCCGAACATCATCCCCTGGTCGCCGGCTCCCTGTGCGTTGGCCTTTCCTTCAAAAGATTCATCTTCTACAGCTCTGTCAACACCTTGATTAATATCCGGAGACTGCTCGTGGATCGCAGAAATAACACCGCAGGAATCACCATTGAACATATATTCTCCTTTTGTATAGCCTATTCCGTTGATGACTTCTCTGGCAATCGTCTGCACATCAAGATATGCATCAGATTTTACCTCACCGGCAAGTACTACCTGTCCTGTTGTAACAAGGGTTTCACAAGCTACTTTGGAATTTTTATCGTATGCTAAAAAATGATCGATTAACGCATCAGAAATCTGATCGGCAATCTTATCCGGATGTCCTTCTGAAACGGATTCAGACGTAAATAAATAAGACATATTACTCTATTTGTTTTAGATTAAAATTAACGAAGAAAAATAAGAATAATTACCGGTACGACTAAAAAGAAATACTGTTTTAGCATTTTTTTATAGAGGTTGCAATCAGGACAAATTTTTCCTCGTTCGTAAACGTGCGCAAAGTTAAGTACTATTTTTTTAATACTCAAATTTTTGCCCGTTTATTATAAATTTCATGAATAGCAGCAGCTTATCAACTTTAACAATAAAATTTATTGTGGTTTAATGCTTACGAATTCTTTCGGATTTTCGTGATAATTAAGCTTTTTCTCGAGTGATGCTCTTATAGAATGTGACAATTCGTCAATAATTTTTTGCTTGAAGGTCGGCTTATAATAAATAATGCTGATTTCCCTGTACGGAAAAGGCTTTTTGAACCTGAAAACATTTTCTTTCTGCTGATCGGAAAGCTGACTTAACGCGAGTTCCGGTAAAATACTGATCCCTCCTACTTTATCTACCATGTGTACCAATGTCTGAATATTGGAAGCAAGAAAATCAAGATTCTTCGGCTTCAGGGTATTTTCTTTCAGATGGCAGATGTTTTCAAACTGATTTCTAAGACAGTTTCCTTCTTCAAGCAACCATACTTTTTCTACATTCAGTTCTTCCGGAACAACGTAAGAATTTTTCTTGTTAGCTTCCGTATCAGAACTGTAAATCATCAGTTCTTCATTAAACAGGAAATCCTGATAAAATTCGTCCGCAGAATCATATGGGGTAGAAATAATTCCGGCGTCAAGTTCACCCGCTTTAAGGGCCTTAATGATATTATCGGTTGTCATTTCCTTTACATTCATCTGGATCTTTGGATTATCCTCCAGAAATTTGAAAATCTCTGTTGGAAGGATAAAAGAAGAAACCGTAGGAATAATTCCTATATTAATGGTACCACCTAAAATATTGTTTAAAAGGTTGGCCTTATTCTTAAGTTCATTGACAGATTCTATAATCACTTTTGCCTGATCAATGATCTGAAGCCCCACATCTGTGGTACGAATCGGGTGGGTAGTTCTGTCAAAAACCTTTACATCCAGTTCATCCTCAAATTTCTGTATCATTGCACTTAACGTAGGCTGCGTAATGAAGCATGCTTGAGCTGCTTTACCAAAATGTTTATACTTATCTACAGCGATAAGATACTCCAATTGCTGAATGTTCATCTGATTAATATTATCTATGACAAAGATAAAATGTTTTTGCCATTTGTAATTAAAAATTAAAGTAAATTTGATATTTTAATACGTCTATACAGGCAGCTAACAGTAAAAACCGCGAAACAAATCATAAGTATATGGATTCTAAAAAATTAACGTTAAACAATGGCGCTCCTTATTATGAGCATCAGGATTCGCAGACCGTAGGACCAAGAGGGCCTGTTTTGTTGCAGGATTTCGTTTTACAGGAAAATCTTGCCCATTTTGTGAGAGAGAGAATCCCCGAACGAATTGTTCATGCTAAAGGCACCGGCGCCTACGGAACTTTCACTGTAACACACGATATCAGCCAATATACAAAAGCAAAATTATTTTCAAAAGTAGGAAATTCATGCAGGATGTTTGCCCGTTTCTCTACTGTGGGTGGGGAAAAAGGAAGTGCAGACACGGCTAGAGACCCAAGAGGTTTTGCTCTTAAATTTTATACAGAGGATGGAAACTGGGATCTCGTAGGAAATAATACACCGGTATTCTTCATTAAAGATGCAAAAAAATTCCCGGACTTTATCCACACCCAGAAAAGAGTTCCGAAAACCAATCTTAAAAGTGCTACTATGATGTGGGATTTCTGGAGTCTTAATCCTGAATCGCTGCATCAGGTTCTTATTTTGATGTCCGACAGAGGAACGCCGTACGGATACCGTCATATGCACGGTTTCGGATCTCATACTTTTTCGATGATCAATGATAAAAACGAGAGGGTATGGGTAAAATTCCACATGAAAACAAAACAGGGAATCAAGAATTTCACGGATGCAGAAGCGATAAAAATGGCAGGCGAAAATCCTGATTTCGCCCAGGAGGATATGTGCAATGCCATTGAAGAAGGAAACTTCCCGAAATGGACCATGTATATTCAGGTAATGACAGAAGATCAGGCAAGAGACTTCAGATGGAACCCTTTTGATATAACTAAAGTATGGTTTCAGGGAGATTTCCCGTTAATTGAAGTGGGCGAAATGGAATTGAATGAAATTCCGGTAAATTATTTTGCTCACGTTGAGCAATCAACCTTTTCACCAAGTAACTTAATTAACGGAATCAGCTTTTCTCCGGATAAAATGCTTCAGGGAAGACTGTTCTCTTATCCTGATGCCCATCGATACAGAGTGGGCGTCAATGCCCATCATCTTGAAGTGAACAGATGTCCGTTTGCCGTAAATAATTATCAGCGCGACGGTTTTATGGCAGACTCCAGTCATTATCAGGACAAGCCAAATTATCATCCGAACAGCTTTGATGATATAAAACCTGATTCATCTTACAAAAATTATGAATACGAACTGGACAGCGCTCATGTAGCCAATTACAGCAGAAATGAAAACGACGATGATCATTACACTCAGCCGGGATTGCTCTACTCAAAAGCAATGAGTCCTGAAGACCGGCATAATCTTGTGAACAATATTGTGGGAAGCATGAAAGGCATCACAGGACCTAAAAGAGATGAAATCATCAACCGCCAGCTTTGCCATTTTTTCAGAGCGAATATCGAGCTGGGTATGAAAGTCGCCACACAGCTTAATGTTGTTATTGATGCCAATATGATGAATCATTCTAAATAATTGCCTTAAATAATAAAACAAATGCAATAAAAGGAAAAAAAGTCAATCTTTTTTCCTTTTTTTTATAAAAAATTTATAATTTGCACAGAATAATATTTTATCAGTTGAAAAATGGGTTACGAAAACATATTATTAGATAGACAAAATAACATATCTATAATTACCATAAACCGTCCTGAAAGTTTAAATGCACTAAATGCCAAAACAATCAGTGAATTGGGTTCAGCTTTGGAAGAATTAGATACTGATAGCAGCTGTAGGGTAATCATTCTTACAGGAAGCGGTGAAAAATCTTTCGTTGCAGGAGCCGACATTAAAGAATTCAGTGATTTCGGACAGGAGAAAGCAGAAGAACTTGCCAGAAACGGACAAAACTCATTATTCAATAAAATAGAAAATATGACCAAGCCTGTTATTGCAGCCGTAAACGGATTTGCTTTGGGCGGCGGTCTGGAGCTTGCTATGGCATGCCACATCAGATATGCATCGGAAAATGCCAAACTGGGATTACCTGAAGTAACGCTGGGATTGATTCCGGGTTATGGCGGAACTCAAAGGCTTCCGAAGCTTGTAGGAAAAGGTATTGCCAACGAAATGATCTTCTCTGCCAAAATGGTTCCTGCTCAGAGAGCAAAAGAAATCGGATTGGTAAATGAAGTATATCCTGTTGAAGAATTATTAACCAAAACACAGGAATTGGCCAACGTTATTGCTAACAATTCCCCAATGGCAATATCCAAAGCTATTCGTGCTGTAAACTTATCAGATACGGATAAAGGTTTTGAAACCGAAATTCAATATTTCGGAGAGCTTTTTGACTTAGATGATAAAAAAGAAGGAGTCTCTGCGTTTCTTGAAAAAAGAAAACCCAGCTTCTAAATTATCCTTGATTAAAATTATTTCGAAAAAAACGATGCTGATGTATGAATAAGTTTGATAAAGCTTATCTGAAGATGGCTCAGGAATGGGCAAAACTATCCTACTGTAAACGAAAGCAGGTAGGAGCTCTTATCGTAAAAGATAGGATGATTATTTCAGATGGTTACAATGGTACCCCATCAGGTTTTGAAAATTGCTGTGAGGACGAAGAAGGCAAAACGCATTGGTATGTGCTGCATGCAGAAGCCAATGCCATTTTAAAGCTGGCCGCTTCCACACAGTCTGCAAAAGGAGCCACGTTATATTTAACACTGTCTCCGTGTAAAGAATGCAGTAAACTTATTCTACAGGCCGGAATCAACAGGCTTGTATATATAAACGAGTATTCGGACGATGATGGAATATCATTTTTAAAAAACCATGGTATTGAAATAATACAGATTTCGGAATATGAATTAAAAAAATAACACAACATGATTTGGGATGAAAAAATTAAGGATTTTGAAATTTTTCTTCGTTTTGAAAGAAATTTTTCAGAAAATACTCTTGATGCGTATATCAGGGATATCAAAAAACTAAAAGAATACGCAGAAGAAGATTTAGAAAATGTGGGGCCAGATACGATTCAGTACGAAAACCTGCAGGAATACATTTTTAACCTTTCCAAAAAGAAATTCAGCGAACGTTCACAGGCAAGATGGATCTCGTCTATAAAAGCATTTTTCAAATATCTTGTTGAGGATGAATTTCGCAAAGACAATCCGGCCACTTTATTAGAAGGTCCAAAGCTAGGGCTTTATCTGCCTGATACCTTAACACTTCCGGACATTAACAAAATTATAGACGCCATTGAACTGGATTCTGATTTGGGAAAAAGAAACCAGTGCATTATTGAGGTGCTTTACGGATGCGGACTGCGGGTATCGGAGCTTATTGAGCTTAAAATTTCCAATATCAACTTCCACGAACACTACATTAAAGTGCTTGGAAAAGGCAATAAGACACGTTTTGTTCCGCTCGCGGACTATACTGCTACCTTACTTTTAAATTATATTTCGGAGATACGTTCTAAAATTAAAGTCAGCAAAAGATATGAAGATACTCTGTTTCTGAATAGCAGAGGAACTTCCATGTCGAGAGTAATCGTATTTTTAATCATAAAAGAACTTACGGACAAAGCTGGGGTGAGCAAGAAAATCTCACCGCACACCTTCAGGCATTCTTTTGCGACGCATTTGCTTCAAAACGGGGCAGATCTCCGTTATATCCAGGAAATGCTGGGCCATTCCAGCATCACCAGCACGGAAATTTATACCCATCTTAAAACCGAAGAACTCCGGGATGTTATTTTAAATTACCACCCGAGAAATATTAATGTTGCTCAATGAAAATATTGAAATATTGCCCAAGCTGTGGCAAAGGATCTCTGAACTGGGACGGTGAGAAAAAATGGAGCTGTCCCGAATGTAATTTTACGCTTTATAATAATGTAGCCGGAGCGGTAGCTGTGGTTATACGATTTGAAAATGAAATTTACCTTACCAGAAGGAACAGAGATCCGAAAAAAGGAAAGCTTGATCTTCCCGGAGGCTTTGTAGACCCGAGTGAAAGCGCAGAAGAAACCTGCAAAAGAGAGCTTTTTGAAGAACTGCAGCTTGATGTTGATATTTCAAATTTAAAGTATCTTACGAGCCTTCCGAATGTATATCGATATAAAGAAATAGATTATAACACAATCGATCTTTTTTACGAATATCATGTTTCGGAAAAGTTTCAGGTGAAACTTGATATTTCTGAAATTTCGGATGCAGTGTGGATTCCGTTGGATAAATTAAATCCTGAAGACATTGCATTTGATTCGCAGAAAAAGTTTTTTGAAAACTACGCGCGAAAGGTTTAATACAACCTTATATATTCCACGGATTGACAGACTTTATTTCAAAGTTTTACAATCCGTGGATTTTTTTTTAATATGTTTTTGATTTCAGCATTTCTTCAAAATACTGAACAAGTAACATCCGTTCTGCTTCTGATAAATTGGCTTTTTTGTGATACACAATATAACCAGGCATAGGCATTGTTTTGTTTTCTATGGCCTGAACCGACCTCTCAAGCATGCTTTTTTTTAAGTCCTGATTATACGTTCCCCAAATGGAAAAGTTCAGATGCTCCCTGCCTTCGTTGATATGGCTTTTAACAGACCAGGAAATTGGTGCCACATAAGCATAGCCGGGATATATCGTTTCATCGGAATGGCAGTCGTAACAGGCTCCTTTAATCAGCTCATTGATTTTTTGAGGCGTTCTCTGTACATCCGCAAAATTTACCTTATGGTCAACCGGTCTGTTCACCTTATCCGTTGGAATAAACTGAATCAAAGCGAAGATTATCAAAACCCAAAAAAGTATTCTTTTAAATGTTTTCATTATTATCTGACAGGCGTAAGCGAACCCCTGTCCGTTTTTAATTCCGGTCTTACATTTGTTTTTGGCGTGGCTGGATTGGAAGGTGTTGGAGAAGCACTGTTGTTCGTCTTCTGAGTTCCGAACTTTGAGGTATCCAAAACCCTTGTATCTTTAAGATCCCATGTCTCATTGCTATCCCATAAAGGTCTCACAATTACCGTTTTGTAATAAATATAAGAGTCTTCTGCAAAAATTCCGTTCTGAAAATCTGCCTCGTCCCAATATTTATTTTCATTGTTATCTACAAGGATACGTACAATATATTCTGCCGGTTTGAGAATATCAAATTTCACATCATTACCTTTGGTGTATTTCTGATAAAGGATTTTTTCAGAACTGTCCACCAGTTGAATCCAATAACTTGATGTAGGAGCATTTTCCAGTTTAAAGGTTAGGCTTCCGTAATTTTCCACTTTATCTGCTTCAAAATCAAACCGTTTCGACTGATAATTTTTAGCATAGAAAGAAGAAACCGTTTCTTTAGGTACGGTAAGCTGATATTTTTTACCAGAAACAAAATCTGCATTAACAATAATCTGATAGGGATTCGTTTCCGATATTTTTGCAGTGAAAGGAAGTGTATTGAGGCTGTCTCCAGCTGCTCTGAAAATCCATTTATCCGTATTAAGGTTTGTGATATAATAGTTTGAGCTAATTTTAAAATTTTCTTTAGGAGGAAGCATTCCGCCGCCGTTATCACTGTTTACATCCATTGCGTTTTTTGTGTTATAACGATAGAAAAGAGAAGCGCTGTACAGTGTATCTTTTTTAGTTCCAGCATTATATCCTAACTTAAGGTTTTCAACGGTGGTTTGCCCGAGATTGCTTTTCACGGCATCAAACCAGATTCTTACCGAATCTGATTTCGGAGCATGTGTTACCTTGTAATCTGTCAGTTTTTCGCTTTGAGACTGTACCCTTACGCTGTCCGGCCTTCCTTCAAAAGTCATTAAAACACCTCCCGGCACTTCTTTGGTTTCAATATATTTTACCGGTTTTTTAGACGGGTACAGCTTTACATTTAATCCTGAGATTGATTTTTCTACAACAACGGCCTCTTTCTGAAAGCCTACTTTTTCTTTTCCCTGATCATACATGGAATTACCGTTTTCATCTTCAAAAGCAATAATTCTGTATTTTCCCGGAGCAAGATAATTCAGCTCATAATAACCGTCATCATCAACTTTTGTGATGTAATAAGGCTTTTGTTTATAATCAATGGTATCCTTCACCTGGTAAAGGCCCACAACAAATTTGTTTTCACCCGCTTTTTTAAGTGACAAGGCATCTTTTACCTCTCCGCTGATATAAAGATCATCCAGTTTGTCACCCGTAGAGAAGGCAAAATTGAAATATCTTAGAATATTATTTTCGTTGTTATCCGAAATGGCATTTCCGAAATTAAAATTATATGTGGTATTGGCCTGCAGCGTATCTTTCCATTGGATAAGAACAAATTTATTGGCAATACTGGAAGGAATGATCCTGGTAATATTTTTAATCGGTGGCGATATGCTAAGATTCTTATTGATGTCTTTCAGCGAAACATATTCGTTGAAATCAAGACGAAGTTCCTTTATATCTCTCGGAACATTAATTCTTGTGCTGTCAATATTCGAACCTAAAAACTTTGGCGCCAACGTATCTTTCGGACCTCCTACCGGTGATCCTACTCTTGCACAAGACTGCAAAAGAAAGCCAATAACAAATAGTAAAAGAAATCTTTTCATGAAGATGTTTACGCAAAAATAAACATTATTCTCCATAAACTTCACCATGACCTTTTAATGTATCTTTATCGTCACTCATAACACTATGAAGTTTATCCTTCTGAGAAGGAAAATCTTCAAACAGACCCGATAAGGCAAGCGCTGTATAAACCTTCCCGGAATACCTGTTTCCAATCGCTACAATGGTTACTTTTGACTTCAGCAAATGGGCAAACACAGAGTTTGTGCCGTGCCACCATCCATTGTGATAAGTAAGTTTTTCGCCGTTGTCGAAAATTTTCATTCTGAAGCCCAGTCCGTAATTATTCATTCCGAGTTTTTCATTGCTGTATGGCGTGAAAACCTGTTCCATGAGTTCAGGCTTTAAAAAATCTTTCGAAAACATGGCTTTAGAAAAATTATACAGATCCCTCGGTGTGGTATACACATTTTTATCCCCGTAAATGAGATCCAGGCGATCCAGAGGATAAAGCTTTTTTCCTCCGTAAAAAAATGACTGTGATGCCGTGGGAATATCTTTTTCCTGAAAAATAAATGTATTTTTCATTTTAAGAGGATCAAAAACCATCTCTTTCATGGCTTGCGGAAAAGGAGTATTGGTTACCTTTTCAATCAGCAGCGCAAGCATGGCAAAATTAGTATTGCAGTACATGAATCCCGTATCTGTATCTCTAGCCAGATCCGGTTTGTACTTGATGATCATATTTAAAATATCCTGATTCGTAAGAAATGCTTTGGAAAGTTCGGCAGGAGCGGGCTGTATTTTAGTAATAAAATATTCATATTTCGGGAGTCCGCTTCTTTGATCAAGCAATGTTTTAACCGTAACATTCGGATAAGGGAATCCCGGGAAAAATTTTGTAAGATGATCATCAAGATTTATTTTACCGGCTTCTATCAGCTTAAGCATAGCCATTGCCGTAAGTGTTTTCGATACGGAGGCAACATGAAGCGGAGTATTCCTGTCAATAGGATTTTGATTTCCTTCTCTTGCAAAACCCCTGTAATTCTCATAGAGAATATCATCGCCTTTGGCAACCAGAATTCCACCGCTGAGATCACCTCTTTCCCATACTCTTTTATAATATTGATCAATGTATTTTGAAAGAGATGCTTTATCAGGAATCTGACTGTCTGCTGCAGTAAAAACTTTACTTAGATCTACGTTTCCGTAATTCGGGAGATTTGTTGTGCTTTCAATGGCAGCTTCCTGATTTTCAGCTTTGTTTTTACAGGAAAAAAGAACTATACAGGCAGTGATAATAAGTACAAGATTACGCATCCTCATGAATTTCAAAATGAGCGGCAATTTAATAAAACTGAAAATAATGAGTAAATATTGATTATATATTATGAATTATTTAACATAAAGATAATCACAAAAAATACTTCAAAAATTTACCAATTAATGAATCGACTGAAAATTACCTGAAAACTGAGCAAGGATTTTATCTACAATTACCTGGGCGAGCTTTTCTTTACTCTGGATAGTCCAGCCCGCAATATGGGGTGTCACAATTACTTTTTCGGATTCAAGCAGATACCGAAGATCTTCATTTTCGGTTTCCAGATTTTCAAAAGACGACTTTTCATATTCCAGAACGTCAAGACAAGCCCCTTTTACCTTTCCTGATTTTATAGCTTCCACCAAGCTTTTGGTTTCCACATTTTTACCACGTGCAGTATTGATGAAATAAAAATCATTCTTCATTTCGGAAATAAATAATCCATCTACAAGATAATACGATTCTTCCGTTAAAGGAATATGCAGACTGAGCACCTCCGCTTTTTCTTTAAGCTCATCCAAGGAAACCTGAGTGGCATATTCATCAGAAAGTCCAGGTAGAATATCATGGAAAATCACTTTGCAGCCGAAACCGGAAAGTCTTTTGGCTGTTGCTTTACCCATATTTCCATATCCGATGAGGCCTACCGTTTTTCCCAGAAGCTCATCCCCCCTGTTTTCTTCCCTGAGCCAGATGCCGTTTTTTACTTCCCGGGATGCAATGAAAAGCCTGTTCATTAAGATCAGAAGCATTCCCACTACATGTTCCGCTACAGAATCACGGTTTCCTTCCGGGGAATTGATTAGCTGAATTCCCAATTTTTGTGCTACAGGAATATCAATATTTTCCATTCCTGCTCCTACTCTCGCAATGAATTTCAGATTTTCAGCATGCTCCAGAAAATTTTTGTCTAAAGGAATTCTGCTTCGGATAATGATTCCGTCATAGTCTTTAATTTTTCGACAAACCTCATCATAGGAAGAGGTAAAATCTTCTTCCAGAATAAAATTTTTGGCTAAAAGCTGTTCGGTAATCAGGGGATGGTTCTTATCTAAAAGGAGTATTTTCATATTTTTTCTAAACACTAATGACACTAATTGTTTTGCACAAATGACACAAACGAAATTACGTTGATAATTTTTATATTTGTTCTGCAAAGGTAGTTACAAAGATTCAGAAACAGCTTTTGTAATCGAATTTTTTAGTTTTCCATGAAATCACCTAAGGCCATTTTCAGCATTTCCGTATTGCTTCTTCTTATATATATTATTGTGCTGTCACAGCAATTTTCTTCTGTACAGGAAATTATTCCCGTTCACTATTCCGGAGACGGTGGAGACGGTTTTGGGAGTAAAAATTTTTTATGGCTTGAAGTAGGTCTTAATTTTCTGTTTTTATGTCTTTTAGCCTTACCCATATTCTTTCCTGAAAGAATGTTTGCTAAAACCGGAGATTACTTAGAATCCTCTATTGAAGCAGCAATAAAAAACCGACAACTATTTTTGTCGGTTCTATCTGTACTTGTTACAATAATTTTTTGTGGCCTTTCGCTGAAAGAAATTATTTGTTTAAGTTTTATTTAAAATCCGCACAGATTATTCAGATTTAGCAGATTAGATTACAGCTTCATCAATAAACTTGTTGATTAATTCTTTTCTTAAGTACAACCAAGATAATCACCAACTTGCGTCAAAAAAACTACAAATAATTTCTTAAATCAAATTATTTTGTTTCCTCCCCAAAAAGCTTTTTAAGCTCAATTGACTCAGAAGGTTTCATTCTTCCGGAAAGAATCAGGGAGAGTTCCTTTCTTCTGAGTGCGGCTGCGTATCTTTCTTTTTCAAGATCAGTTTCCGGTTCCATTTCAGGGATTGGGATGGGTCTGTTGAATTCATCAACCGCCACGAAAGTATAAATTCCTTTATTGGTCTGAATTTTTTTGTGATTAATAGGATCATCCAGCCATACATCTACATAAATTTCCATAGACGTGGAAAAAGCTCTGGAAACTTTAGATTCCATTACTACAATTCCACCTTCCGGAATCGGGTGATCAAATGAAACATGATTCACGGAAGCGGTCACTACCCTTCTTTCGCAGTGTCTTGTCGCTGAAATTGAGGCACATCGGTCCATTCTTGCCAATAGTTCGCCACCGAAAAGATTCCTCAATTGGTTCGTATCATTGGGGAGTACAATGTTCGTCATTACTGTCAGGGATTCTGACGCCTTCTTTATTTTTGCCATTTTTTCTTAGTGTTGTTTGTAGGAGCTGTATTGTTTACAGCCTTTTGTGTTGCCGGCTGAATATTCTGCTTTACCACAGCAGTGTCTTTTTTCAGAGAATCTGATGGGACTACCGGCGGAGCAGCTTGTTGTGATTTTACAGTATCTTTTTCAATCCTGTGGGTTCTGGTCTGTATGGAAGGATTGGTGTTTCCAAAAGATTTTTCACCAAAAAGAAGCTCCTGTTGTGTATAAGCTACATATAAAATTCCAGCAACAGGAATAATGATCAGGAAAATCCAAAGAATGGATTTGTTAAACCGGTAATCTTTTCCGGAGTTTTTCGACCCTGTTTTCGGAGGTTCATTGTTATGGATGTCTGAAATCTTAATTTCTTCCAAACCATAAAAATCCGGGTAATCGGACTGGAGTCTGTTTCCTTTGAAATGCGTTTCGCCTTCTTCAATGTAAATAGTACCAAGCCCCTGAATCTCGAGCATCTGATCTGCCTGCAGCTTCTTTTTCCAGAAATCGGTCTGGATCTGGAGATCTGTTTTGGAAGCTTCTACGGTCATCTGTTTGTGTCCCGCAATAAAAGCAGCCAGCTCTTCAGACTTTACTTTATAATCCGGGGTATAAACAATTTTACTGGCAGGAGGAAGGATGCTCCCATTTTCGGAATTGATAATGGCCTTGGAGTTTTCGAGCGAAAACACCCCAAAATCCGGGACCGTAACAGTACCGAATTGTTTCAAATATTCTAAAATGTAAGCTGAAATATTCATTTGGTGGCAAATTTATGACTTTTTCATGACTTTTTGTTATATAAGAATTGTTCGGTATCAAGTTTAAAAATATGCAGATCTGATTTTAGAAATCCTGGCCCTATTATTAAGCTTTGGCTAAAGACATTGGATTATTCCTTTTCCTGGAAGCGGAATAAAACCTGCTCTTATTCATGAATTTCGAAATTTATAGCAATCTGTCTTTTATTTGAGACCTCCTTTTGTTTTTTGGGAACATTTGTAAATAGGCAAACTGCTACCCTAGCCGCGATTGAAGCAATTGTCTGAGCTCATTTCTTTATTTTCCTGGGTCGCGGCGGCTTCGCCGCCGCGACCCAGGAAAATAAAGAAATAGCGAGTGCGGAAAGCGGGAAAAAGCTCCTAAAATAAATAGTGGCAAGATTTAATAAAAAAGACTGCCGGAGCAGCCTTAAAAATCTAACTTTACTTTTTACTATAATTATTTCAATATAGCCTGATTGATTACTGAATTTTCCAGCT
Source organism: Chryseobacterium sp. MHB01 (assembly GCF_034651565.1). NCBI lineage: Bacteria > Pseudomonadati > Bacteroidota > Flavobacteriia > Flavobacteriales > Weeksellaceae > Chryseobacterium > Chryseobacterium sp. MHB01. Next base: position 16,285 of record NZ_JAYEDA010000023.1, read on the forward strand.
GATGCCGAACATAAAATTGGTTCCTGCCTGAGAAAAATAGTAAGGAGAGCCATCGTACACAGCGCCGTTGTTCACATATTTTTTATTGAAAATATTGTTTACTAAAAGCTTGAGGGCGATGTCATTATTATGAATTTTGAATTGGTATTGAGCATTAAAATCAGTCAGGAAATAATCGTTCAGTTGCAGATTATGATCTTCGGAATTATCCAGATACTGTTTTCCTACATATTGGTTGATTAAGGCAAACTGGAAATTTTTATTGGGATTGAATTTCACTGCAAGATTGGCGATGACGTCCGGAGAAAAGGAAATCTGTGTATTTCCGAGATCCTGAACACCATTTTCATTTTCTACTTTAAAATCTAAATTCCTGTTGTTGCTGAAACTTACATTTCCACTAAGTTCCCACTGTTTTGAAATTTTAGCCAATGCTCCGAGCTCAATCCCACTTCGGAAACTTTTTCCTGAATTGGTTCTGATAAAGGCCCCTACATTATTCAGCTCCCCATTCAGGACAAGCTGGTTCACATAATACATATAATATAAGTTGGCGGTGAATGATACAGGTCCAAACTGTCTTTCGAAACCGGCTTCAAAATCGTGAAGTTTTTCTGCTTTTACGTCATTGTTTGCCAAAAGGTCGTCACGGTTCGGTTCGCGGTGTGCGTGAGCGTAGGAAATAAAAATTTTTCCATTGCTAATTTTGTAATTGATTCCCGCTTTTGGATTGAAGAACAGCCAGTTTTTATCGAGATTAGCTCCTTCATCATCTCCGGAAGTGATGATTTTCGTATTGTAGTCTACATTTCTCAATTGCAAATCTCCAAAAAACTCAAAATCATTTATCCTTACCAATGCTTTTGCAAAACCTGCCACTTCATTTTTTACGGAGCGGTTTCTGTAATATTCGTATTCATCAATCTCGGGAATGAAAACACCGGTTACATTTCCGAAGTGTCTTCCATAATATTGATTGGCGACTGCCCCAAAGTTGACATCAACAATTCCTAATTTTCCATAAAGCGTTGAAACAATCCCATAGAAATCATTATTAAGCCATTTTTTTCTGATAAAGTCCGAATATTCTTCACTTCCAACATCAGGTAAGTTATATCTGGCGAATGGATCACCCTGCTTATAATTTTCATAATATCCTTTTCCTTTGGTATAATGTAAGGTTGTTTCGAGATTCCATTTATCATTAAATTTCTGTTCCCAAAGCAACTGGTAATGATTTTGTCGGTAATTGTCGGTTTCGTTATCATAAAAGCCTACAATATTTTCCCAACTTGCATCATAAATTGCCCCGGAATAATTGAATTTGGGATCAGTTTCCCAGGTTTTCCGGTCGATTCCGTTCCAGGCTTGATAAGTTTTTTCCTTCCCTCCGAAAGCCATTAAGCGGATTCTGGTGTTTCCTTCTTCATATAAAGCGGTGAAATTATAGGAATTCAACTTTGAAAAAGCTCTGTCAATATATCCGTCTGAATTAATATGGGTATATCTTCCCATTATGGAAAGTCGGTTCCCCCAGAATTTTCCGGATCCGATTTCGGCAGAATATTTATAGGTGTTAAATGATCCGTAGCTGTCATCTGTTTTAACATAAAATTTTTCTTCCGGATCTTTTGAAAGTACATTGATGCTTGCCCCGAATGCGGCAGCTCCGTTGTTGGATGTTCCCACTCCTCGCTGAATCAGAATCTGTGAAGCAGAACTGGTAAGATCCGGAACGTTGACAAAGAACGTTCCCTGGCTTTCCGAGTCATTGTACGGAACACCATTCATCATCACATTAATTGCACCTCCGGAAACCCCTCGGATTCTAAAACCGGTATATCCTACCCCGTTTCCGGCATCTGATGTCGAAATAATGGAAGTCTGATTTTTTAATAGAATCGGAAGATCCTGCCCGAGATTCCTGCTGTCCAGATCTTTCTGAACATTAATGATCTCTTTTGCAACGGGAAGTCTTTTGGTAAAATTAACAGCTTCAATTTCCTTTATTTTTAAGGAATCGGTATTTTGTGCCTGGATAAAAGCAGCTGCGCCTACAGTTAGGCCTAAAAAAAATAATCCTTTCATTCTATAAATTTTAACATTTAATGAATAAAAGGGGCGGATTATCTTATAAATGATTAATGATAAAAGATAATTGATTTTTATTTTTTGCTAATAAATTATCAATAATCATATCAATTATTTACATGTTTCCCTAAACGGCATTACCCGTTCCAGGTTCATTGGGTATAATCTCAGCTTGTGACAGCACCCCTTTATTTCTGCCGCAAAATTACAAAATTATTATCAGATATACTTTAAAAAATTTAGCACCCCTCATTATTGAAAGAATTTTCAAATGCATCCCCATTTGATGAGGGTTAATCAGTAAGTATTATTATTTGAATCGATGTAATAATAATTTTTCCCATCTTTCGAAACATCAAACATTTTACCCAATTTCCAGCTAAAATTGCGTTTAATATCATCATACTCAAATGGAATAATTACCCTGTTGTGTACATCAATGACTCCAAACATATTGTTTTTTGAAGCAACAACCATCGGATTGGCCACATCATCGCCTTCAAGAATGAAGAGATATTCATATTGAGGATAGATTTGAAACTGCCTGTAATCCGCAGGATCTTTAAAAGTTGCTTTTTCTATGATTCCGTAAAAACCATTTAAAACATAAGCCTGATACAGCTGTTGAATATATTCCTTGTGAACACATTTTCCAAGATCTTCTTTCTTAAAACGATAGACTCTGTTTCCTTTTTTGTCTATTCTATATGAAATTTCGTCTTTTTCTACCGTTGCATAATCTGCGGTACCGAATTTCCGAAATTTTTCATTCGGGGAATTCAGGAGATTACAATCTTCATAAAAAAATACGGCAATATGATATTCGGGCTGGATGACAAACTTACCCTCCTGATTCACATACCCGAAATTCCCATTTTTCTTCTTCGGAATTAATAACGGAAGATCCTGATTGACAACCGGTAAACTCATATTTTTTTCAGAAGTCACTGCTTTCTTTTTTACAGCTATTTTTTTCGGAACCGATTTCTGAGAAAAAACGACTATCGAAATTAAAACACTTAGAACCTGAATTATTTTTTTTAAACCCATATTGACAGCAAAAATACAATGAAAAATAGAAATTATAAAATTCATATTTATAAAGAATCTAAATAATATAACTCCCATAAAATATTAAAATTTCGTAATTTTGGGAACATTTATAATTGTTTGATAATTTTAAAACATTTTTGAGATATGACATTTGATATCGATATGATCAAAAAAGTGTATGAGCGTTACCCTGAAAGGATTGCAGCAGCAAGACAGATTGTGGGAAAACCTCTTACATTATCAGAAAAAATATTATACACTCACCTTTGGGAAGGAAATGCTACACAGGCGTATGAGAGAGGAAATTCTTATGTAGATTTTGCACCGGACAGAGTAGCAATGCAGGATGCAACTGCGCAGATGGCGCTTCTGCAGTTTATGCAGGCAGGAAAAGCGAAAGTAGCTGTTCCTTCAACGGCTCACGCAGATCACCTTATCCAGGCAAAGGTAGGTGCTGATAAAGATTTACAGGAAGGTATCAATAAAAACTCGGAAGTTTTCAATTTTTTGAGTTCTGTTTGCGATAAATACGGAATCGGTTTCTGGAAGCCGGGAGCCGGAATCATTCACCAGGTAGTATTGGAAAACTATGCTTTCCCTGGCGGTATGATGATCGGTACCGATTCTCACACGGTAAATGCAGGAGGTCTAGGAATGGTTGCAATTGGTGTAGGTGGTGCTGATGCAGTAGACGTAATGGCTGGCATGGCATGGGAACTTAAAATGCCTAAACTGATCGGGGTAAAACTTACCGGAAAAATGTCCGGATGGACTTCCGCAAAAGATGTTATCCTTAAAGTAGCAGGAATCCTTACCGTAAAAGGTGGTACAGGATGTATCGTAGAATATTTCGGAGAAGGAGCAGAATCTCTTTCCGCAACAGGAAAAGGAACCATCTGTAACATGGGTGCTGAAATCGGTGCTACGACTTCCACTTTCGGATATGATGATTCCATGAGAAGATATCTTGCTTCTACAGGAAGACAGGATGTTGTGGATGCTGCAGATCAGATTGCAGAACATTTAACAGGTGATGCTGAGGTATATGCAAACCCAGAACAATATTTCGACCAATTAATAGAAATCAACCTTTCTGAGCTTACCCCTCACTTAAACGGACCTTTCACTCCGGATTTGGCAACACCGGTTTCCGAATTCAGAGCAAAAGCGGAAGCTAACGGATGGCCACTTGAAGTTGAATGGGCATTGATAGGATCTTGTACCAACTCTTCTTATGAAGATTTATCAAGAGCTGCTTCTATCGTGGAAGACGCCGTTGCAAAAGGTGTTAAGCCTAAAGCCATCTTAGGGATCAACCCAGGTTCGGAGCAGGTAAAATATACTGCTGAAAGAGACGGATTCTTAGACTCTTTCAGAAAATTCGAAAATGCAAGAATCTTTACGAACGCGTGTGGACCTTGTATCGGACAATGGGACAGAGAAGGTGCTGAAAAAGGAGAGAAAAACTCTATTATTCACTCTTTCAACAGAAACTTTGCGAAAAGAGCAGATGGTAACCCGAATACACACGCTTTCGTAGCTTCTCCTGAAATGGTAGCTGCAGTAGCAATCTCGGGAAGATTAGACTTTAACCCTATTACTGATACTTTAACAAACGAAGCTGGTGAGCAGATCAAATTAGACGAGCCAAAAGGTTCTGAATTACCTGCAAAAGGTTTTGCTGTAGAAGACGCAGGATATCAGGCTCCATCTGAAGACGGATCTCATGTTGTAGTAAACGTAAGTCCTACTTCAGACAGACTTCAGTTGTTAGAAGAGTTCCCGGCTTGGGACGGTAAAAATATTGAAGGTGCTAAAGTTTTGATCAAAGCATTCGGAAAATGTACAACCGACCACATTTCTATGGCTGGACCATGGTTGAAATACAGAGGTCACTTAGATAATATTTCCAACAACATGCTGATCGGAGCGGTAAACGCTTACAACATGGAAACCAACAAGGTGAAAAACCAGCTTACCGGTGAATACGGTGAAGTTCCAGCTGTACAAAGAGCTTACAAAGCTGCTGGAGTTCCATCAATCGTTGTAGGAGATCAGAACTACGGTGAAGGTTCTTCAAGAGAGCACGCCGCTATGGAACCAAGACACCTTGGCGTAAAAGCAGTATTGGTAAAATCATTCGCAAGGATCCACGAAACTAACCTTAAGAAACAAGGAATGCTTGGATTAACTTTTGCTGATGAAGCCGACTACGATAAAGTACAGGAAGATGATACGGTTAATTTCCTTGATCTTGAGCAATTTGCTCCGGGGAAACAACTTACTTTGGAGTTCGTTCATGCAGACGGAACTAAAGACATCATTATGGTAAACCATACGTACAACGATCAGCAGATCGAATGGTTTAAAGCCGGTTCTGCACTTAACCTGATTAAGCAACAAGAAAATTAATTGTTAGATTTAATTAATAATAGAAAAAGCAACTTCAATTGAAGTTGCTTTTTTATTTGATCCGGTTAAAAAAATTCGTCCTGTAACGCTCCCCTATCGGAATTTCATATTCCGGATCGATGATAATCTTTTTGGTTGTGCTATTTTTAATATGATTTAAATTAACAATAAAAGATTTGTGAATTCGCATGAAGGAGCTTTCAGGAAGCTGCTGTTCCATTGATTTCAAAGTGTCCAGAACAATAAACTCTTCTTCTGAAGTTTTTATATTAACATAATCCCGAATGCTTTCAACATATAAAATCTCTGCAAAATTGATTCTATGCTGTTTTCCTGAAGATTTTACAAAGAAATAGTCCTGTTCTTGTTTTCCCAACGAAAAACGTTCCTGCGCCTTTACGGCACTTTTGTGAAAACGTTCGAATGAAATCGGTTTTAAAAGATAATCTACAATATGATGTTCATAGCCTTCCAGAGCATATTCGGAATAAGCGGTTGTTAAAATATATTTCACCTTATCACCGAGGATTTTCATGAAATTAATACCGGACAGTTCAGGCATCTGGATATCCAGAAACACAAGATCAGTCTCATTAATCTGAATATATTCTAAAGCTTCAATAGGATTTTCAGAGGAAAACACAAGTTCGAGAAAAGGAATTCTCTGCACATAATTTTCCAGTAAAGAGATGGCAAGCGGCTCATCATCGACAATAATACATTTAATGGTTTTCATCTCTTAAATTAATTTTTAAATCTACCACAAATTCCTGTTTCGAGTCTTTAATGTTAAGCGTATATTTTTGAGGATATAAAATTTCCAGTCTTTTTCTCACATTTTCAATACCAATTCCTGATACCGAATCTTTCATCTTTTCCTTTTTATAATTTAAAAGATAAAAATGTAATATCTTATTCTCATCGGAAATTCTCATTTCAAAGCCTTTATTTCTAAAATCGCCATGCTTAAAAGCATTTTCAACAAACGGAACCAGGATCATCGGTGATATGCTAAGATTCGGATGAAGGATTTTCTTTTCAAACACTAGCAGTTCCGGGTTTTTAATTCTGAGTTTTTCCAAGGCCATGAGACTTTCAATGTAGCCAATTTCTTTTTCCAGAGCAATCCGGTCTTCGCCGAGATCTTTCGTACTGTACCGCAGCAGCCGGCTCAACTCTTCAATGGCGGGCAAAGCATTATCCGATTTCTGATATACAAGAGAATAGATGTTATTTAAAGAATTAAAGATGAAATGAGGATTGATCTGGGTTTTCAGCGCCTGTAATTCCGCATTTTTTTTGGCTTCAACAAGCTGGGATTTCTCTTCTTCCGCAATGATGGAATATTTGAAGAACCAGAACGTAGTGCTGATAAAGATCGTGGTGCTGCTGTAAAAAATATTATCGAAGAAATAAAAGCCGAAACCGGTATCTTCTGAATAATTCCTGATCCCGAAATAGGTGGGCAGAAACCATTCCTCTGCGAAATATCTCACCAATACAAAAGAACTTACGCTCAGGAAAAAGGCAATAAAGGATTTATAAATTTTATCGGCGTCAAAAAACCTGGGAACGACAATAAAATAGTTGACGTAAAAACAGATGATACTGGTAATAAAAAAGGTTATATTAAATACAGTAGCGTTGGAATGGAAGACAAAATAAGGAATCAGAACCGCTCCAATAATATAGATCGTCCAAAAGAAAATATGCAGATAAAGCAGTTTGCTGTTTTTCATACCGCAAAAATAGACTTTCTATGAAAATGTACACTGTTTCTTCGATAAACCGTCCCTTTTTCCCGATGAGTTCATTTTGCACCTGTTTTAGGATGGTTGGTCGAAATGGCATTTCGTCTTCAGGCCACAAACAATAATTTTGTCAGCAACAGTACAGACTATTATTAACCTAAATCCCTATTTATGAAAACAGTACTATATATATTTCTGGTTTGTTTATCAACCCTTATTACCGCCCAGAAAAAGCCTGGGGAATATTTTTCCGGTACCAAACCGCAGGTGCTCGTCGTAGGATCCTTCCATTTTGACTATCCGAATCTCGATGCCCACAAAACTGAAAAAGGGGATCAGGTTGATGTGCTATCTCCAAAAACGGCAAAAGAAGTCACTGAGCTTGTGGACTATATTAAAAAGTTCAAACCAACAAAAATTGCGATCGAAGCATTTCCGAACTGGAATGCCAACCAGAAACTAAAAGAATACAAGGAAGGGAAGTATGCCAATAAAAGGGATGAGCGGTATCAGCTGGCCATGCGTATTGCAAAAGAGCTTAAGATTAACGAGCTGTATAGCATAGATGCAAATTCGGTGCTGGATGATCTGCAGGAAAAATTTGCCAAAACCGATTCCCTATATTTCAAGAACCTGAGTGCAGAATACGACTTTCAAAGCGATGATCCTGTTTCAAAACAGTACAATACTTTCTTTAAAAGCTCGGAACCCAAAAACTTCAGATCATTGCTGGACCTTTTCAAATATACGAACGGGAAAGAATACCATCAGCATGAATACGGAGCATACCTGAGTGGCGATTTTAAGCTGAGAGAACATGATGGCGCAGATATGCTGGCATTGTACTGGTACGACAGAAACCTGAGAATGTTCAGAAATATTCAGAATATTCCACATCACCCGGAAGACCGATTGCTGGTAATTGTAGGCAATGGGCACGCCTCTGTTCTGAGACAGTTATTCACATCATCCCCTGATTTCGATTATACGGAATTCGATTCTTTGAAATAAAATTTAAGCAGCTTACCACACATTAGAGAATTTAGTCATTATTAACAATGAAAACAATACATTTTACCACGCTCTTCCTTGCCTTTGCAGCATATTTGCAGGCCCAAACGTTTCAGTTTAAAGACAAATTAGACGATGCAGTTGCTGTTTTAAACATCGCCACCTTTCACATGGGCAATACTTCTGATGCAAACACAACCAAATTTGATGAGCACAACGCAGAAAATAAAAAAAGAATCCATGAAATCGCCGCAGAGATTGCCGCATTCAGTCCGTCCATTATCGTGGTGGAAGATCTTCCCGAAAACAACACTGCTCTTAACGAAGAATACCTGGAATATCTTCAAAATCCGGAAAAACAATACCAAAACCCGGGAGAGATCGAGCTGTTGGCTTTCGAAATCGGAAGGCTGTCCGGAACCTCTAAAATTTTCGGTATAGATTATAAAGAAGGATACGACTACAGCCTCTACTATCATCTTAAGAACAAACGGGACGACGCCACCTATGAGCGATATGGCGCATTGGTGGATGCCGCTGAGAAAAAATACCCGGAGGATAAAATGACCTTCCGCGAACTGTTTAAACTCAACAATCATCCTCAAATGCTGAATATGCTGATTAACATTAATGCAGATTTGCTGACTTATGTCTCCACAAAAGACAGGAACGAAGGAGCCGACGAGGCTGCTAAAATGTATCACCGAAACCTTGTGATGTTTTCAAACTTCAATAAAATCAACATCAACAAGAATGATCGCATCGTACTGCTGATGGGAGGCACCCATACCGCATTTTTTATGGATTTCCTGAAGAGAAGCCCCAAATACAGACCCGAATCTGTTTTAAAGTATATAAAATAAAGCCTTCCCCTGTAACAAAAATAAATTTCATGCGTCTAACCTGATACGACAAGACATTATGAAAAAAACAATTATTGCCTTATCATTTCTGGGTACGGTGTTTACTTATGCCCAAGAAAAGACCAATAATCAGGTAAAAGAAAAACAAATTGAAGGAATTACGATCACCAAAACTAAAAAAGCCGTTGAGCAGAAAGCCGATCGTACGATTTTCGACTTCTCTGAACAACCGCAGCTGAATAACGGCAATGTCCTGGAAGGTATCAAAAAACTTCCCGGGCTTGTTTCCACCGATATTGCAGGAATGATGTATCAGGGAAAGGTACTGGACGTATACCTCAACGGAAGACCTTTAAATATTACTTCTAATGAGCTGAACTCTTTTCTGGAAGGCATGCCTGCCAATTCGGTAGACCGGATTGAAGTAATCACACAGCCAGGTGCAGAATTTCCGGCGACTTCCGGAGGGGCCATTATGAATATCATCACCAATAAAAATGCTAATAAATATTTAACGGCAACCTATTCCGGCAACTACTCTTTTACAAATTACGATAAATACAGAAGCAGAACGAGCAATTCCCTCAATCTAAATGCAAGAAATAAAATCTTCGGATGGCAATTAAATGTCGGCCAAAATTATCGTGAAAGTATGCTGAGCGGCAAGCAGGATAATCTTTTAACAAGCAATACCGACAGATTCGGAAGAGGATATTTTGCAAAATCGGGACTGACTTTTGACTTGGGGCAGGACCGGTTGCTTGTAAATTATGATATTTACCATAACAACAATGACAATTACACATTAAGTGACGGAGACGGACAGGAAGCCAAACCGATTCCGAACACAAATCCGCAACAATATACCTACAGAGATTTTAGTTTTGATGCGTCCGATGCTGCTCATACACTTACCACGAGACAGGAAGCAGTAGTTACTTACCAAAAGCGCTTCTCAGACAAGGCTCAAAAACTGGATTTTCAGTTTGGTTATACAAAATCCGACAGTAAGTTTGTGCAGGATAATATTTTCAGAGATAAGAAATATGCCGATACCGGTTTATGGGAACCAAGGATTTCTTTGGGAAATGTTCTGGATAATACCTCTGATATGAGAGTCGCTAATTTTAAAGTAGACTATTCTCAACCACTGAATCTTCTTGACGGCGGAAAAGTAAGCCTGGGTGGTTTGTATGAGCATCAGGAATTCGATACGGAAAGCAAAGGAATCACCAACCTGGATTATACAAGACAAACAACTGCAACCTATCTGGAATTCCAGGCGAAACTCAAAAAATTTGATTTTATATTGGGAACCCGTGCAGAAAATTATGACATCTCCGGTATTACAAGATATAACGATCAAACCAATACCCTTATTGAAGCAGATCTTATTCCTTTTAATAAATTTAAATTATTTCCGAATGCCAGTGTTCAGTACAATCTGATGAACCAAGTCTATGTAGCGGCGAATTATAACAAAAAAATAAACCTGCCAAGTATTTCCGCACTGAACCCGAATAACGTAACATTCCAGGGCCCGAATACGCAGGTAACCGGTAATCCGAACCTTCAGCCTACTATTTTCGATAATTATGAACTGAAAATTTCGGCTTTCGATTATGCATTTATCGGTTACAGTGTGAGCTCTGCAAAAAATCAGGTAGCGCAGATTATCAGGAAAGACGGCAAGAACCTGTTTAATGAGCAGATTAATATTTCAGACATGAGAATTCATAACTTCAATGTCGGGTTGCCTGTTCCGTTTATGATCTTTAGTAAACCTCTGAGCGAAATTATGAAGTTTAATTTTAACCCTGATAAAATTAATTTCATGTACATTTATGCCGGATACCAGAAACATGACATTGATAATCTGAATAACAGAGGCTTCTGGATTTTCAATCTCATGACGCAGATTATTTTACCGAAAGAAATAAAGCTGACGGCAAATTATAGTTATTTAACTCCTAAAGCGGGATATTTCTACTTCACAGCAGAAAAGCCTTTCAACAATTCTTTTGACCTTACGTTAACAAAAAAGTTCATGGACAACCGCCTTACTGTTTCTGTCTTCGCGAATGATATTTTCAACGGACAGGTAATGCAGGTACGCTCAAACCCGCCATCAGGAGAATCTGTATTTATAAGAAGTAAATACGATACAAGAAACTTCGGATTATCCGTAAATTATAAGATTCCAACGAAAAACAAGCTGGCTAAAGAAGATGCCAATATCCTGAACCAGACGAAGAAAGAAGAAAATAGCGGCGTGATGCAGCAGGGACAATAAACTAAATATGAATGTTCATATCATATTTAATGTTTAAAAGGTATTTTATCAATTGGAGCGGACTAAAGTCCGCTTTTTCTATATTACTTCTTGACGGCTTTAGCCAAAACTTAAGAATAATATTTACCTGTACCACCGTGAAATATTGAAATTTTTGTTTAAAAATCAATAGTCTGAAAACGCCAGCGTAAGGTATCAATCAGAGTCAGTTGATTCAGCTGCAATGGCAGATCTGTAATGATCTTTAGTGTTAAATTTGCCATCATGCTTCCGACAATTCCGGGCAGAGCTCCTAAAACTCCCAGACTGTCGCAATCCGGAAAATCTTCATCAACAGGAGGCTCCGGGAAAATATCCCTTAAGTTTTTGCTTCCATTGTAGTTAAAAATTGCAACCTGTCCGGAAAACCCGAGAATACTTCCATAGACCAGAGGTTTTTGAAGTTTTACACAAATGTCATTAACAACATATCTCGTTGTAAAATTATCGGAACCGTCAACAATGATATCAAATTCGGAAATCAGGTCTTCAGCATTTGTTTCATCAATTTTTTGTTCAATGCCAACATATTGAATCTGGTGATTTAAGGCTCTGACAAAATTTTCAGCACTTTTTACTTTAGAAATGCCAATCGTATTTTCATTGTGAACAATCTGTCGGTTTAAATTGTGAAGTTCTACGTTATCAAAATCTGTAACACCCAGAGTTCCGACTCCCGCAGCAGCCAGATATTGAATGACCGGACTGCCTAAACCACCGGCCCCAATCACCAAAACTTTAGAATTTAGTATTTTTCTTTGACCTTTCAGACCGATTTCTTCGATAAAGATCTGTCGGCTGTAGCGGGCAAAGATGTCTTCGCTTTTCATTAATAATTTATTGTTGATTTTTTTTAACGCAGAGAACGCAAGTAACTTTAAAATCATTATGAATATTTCGTTCCCAAGAGCATTTCATTCAGCAAATGATAGATGCTGTTTTTTTTTTAAGTTTTATATCCCGCTGTAAACCGAGTCCCAGTCTTTCATTACAGGATCGTAGCCTGATTTTTTAATCATATTTTTAATTTCATCCATACTTCTTTCATCGCTGGTCTCAAACTGTTCCAGAGATTCTTTGTCTACGGAATAGCCCCCCGGATTAGTTTTAGAAGCCGCACTCATTGTTGTTGCCCCTAATGAAATTATATGATTTCTGAATTTTTCATTCTCTCTTGTCGAAATTGAAATTTCCAGATCTTCATTCCAGATTCTGTATGCGCAGATCAGCTGAAGCAGATCTTTATCTTCCATGATAAAATTAGGTTCTATAAAACCTTCGGCAGGCCTCAGTCTCGGAAATGAAACGGAATATTTGCTTTTCCAATAATTTTTCTGAAGATAATCTATATGCAGCGCATTAAAGAAACTGTCGATTCTCCAGTCTTCCAATCCCAGTAAAACTCCCAATCCTATTTTGTGAATTCCGGCGCTTCCGATTCTGTCCGGTGTTTCCAGGCGAAAATCAAAATTTGATTTTTTTCCTTTCGGATGATATTGTTTATATACTTCCTGATGATAGGTTTCCTGATAAACCAAAACCGCGTTTACTCCTGCTTCATGCAGCTTTCGGTACTCTTCTTCCGATAAGGGCTGAACTTCAATCGAAATATTGGCAAAATGTGATTTCAAAAGCCGTACGGCATTCAGAAAATATTCAATACCGACTGTTTTATTGGCTTCACCGCTTACCAGTAAAACATGATTGACACTCATGGATTTCAAAACGGCAGCTTCCATCATCAGTTCCGTATCGGAAAGTGTTTTTCTCCTGATAAGATTATCCAGACTGAAACCGCAGTAAGTACAGATATTCTGACATTCATTGCTAAGATAAAGCGGTGCATACAGCTGAATGGTTTTACCAAATCGTTTCTGAGTAAGGCTTTGTGCCATTTTTGCCATTGTCTCTAACTTCTGAGAAGCAACAGGTGAAATAAAATTTAAAAAATCTTCTATGGTTTTATTTTTTTTCTGCAGGCTTTTTTCAACATCATTCAGCGTTACTTTTTCCAGCCTTTCTTTCACGTCATCCCATTGGTATTGATCGAAAATGTCTTTAAAACTTTTCATTTTACTTACATATTAGTCAAACAAAAAAGATGTTAACGGGCTTGAAGCTTCAGCATGCTGTGCTATTGCTCCTAATCCAGATTCAAAAGCTCTTCTTCCGGAAATTACTCCTTCTTTAAAAGCTAATGCCATTTGCACCGGATTTTGGGCAACGGCAATTGCGGTGTTCACCAAAACCGCATCAGCACCCATTTCCATGGCTTTTGCCGCATCGGAGGGTGCCCCAATTCCTGCATCTACTACCACAGGAACATTACTCTGGCTGATAATAATTTCTAAAAAATCAATTGTCTTAAGACCTTTATTGGTTCCTATTGGTGCTCCCAAAGGCATCACAACCGCAGTTCCGGCATCTTCAAGACGCTTGCATAAAACAGGATCAGCATGAATGTATGGCATTACGATAAATCCTAATTTTGCCAGTTCTTCCGTAGCATATAATGTTTCGATAGGATCCGGAAGCAGATATTTCGGATCTGGATGGATTTCGAGTTTTACCCAGTTGGTTTCCAGGGCTTCTCTTGCCAGCTGTGCTGCCAATACTGCTTCTTTAGCTGTTCTCGCTCCTGAAGTATTCGGTAAAAGATGAACTCCTGTCGGTTGGATGGCATTCAGCAGATCATCTTCTGAAGATTGAGAGTCTATACGCTTAAGTGCCATCGTTACCATTTCGCTTCCCGATGCAATGATAGAGTCTGTCATTTCGGAAACGTTCCCGAATTTTCCCGTTCCCAGAAACAATCTTGATTCAAAGGTTCTGTCTGCTATTATTAATTTTTGATTATTCATTGTAATGCTGTTTTAAATTTGGTAATGATAGAAGGCTGCTCCGTAATCTGTCCTGAAACAGCCACTCCGTAAATTCCGATTTGCTGTAATAATTCTATATCATTCAGTACCACACCGCCGATGGCAAAAATTTTAGGGATTGCAAGTGATTTGTCATGTAATTCCTGGACAATGTTCTGATATCCTCTGAATCCTAAAACCGGACTCAGCTGTTCTTTAGTTGTTGTAAATCTGAGAGGACCAAGTCCAATATAATCACACGATTCTACCATTCGCTGAAGAACGTTCTGAAATGTATTAGCTGTCCCTCCGATAATTTTATCTTCTCCTAAAATATGTCTCGCAGTTTCAACTGACATATCATTGAGCCCCACATGAACGCCGTCGGCATCAATATCTTTTGCGATTCGGACGTGATCATTAATGATACAAACAGCGTGATGATCTGAGCATAATGTTTTTGAAATTTCACAGAGCGTAATAAAATCTCTTTCGGGAGCATTTTTCCAGCGTACCTGAATCCATTTTACACCATTATCAAGCGCTTTCCGGATATTGGCTTCCTGTTCTTCTCTTGTATAACCCTGAGAGATGTATTGTAATTTTTCCATTTATTTTTAAACGCAAAGGCGCTAAGTTTTTTTATTGTTTTTAAGTCGCAACTGCATTCATTCAGTAAAGGGTAGCATTTAATGTCCATTTAAGAATGAAATCCTAATAAAGCAGATGTGCTTGCCAGAAATTTCTCAATGTATAACTTTCCTTTCCGACAGGCCTGTTCCAGATTTTCTCCCAAAGCTAAATAACCTGTAATTGCAGAAGAGAGCACACAACCTGAACCGTGTTTGGGATAGTAGACACAATTTCTATCATGGGGTTCAATTGAAATTTCTTCACCGTTTTCGAGTAAAATATCTGTTCCTACATTGTCTTCGCGATGACCTCCTTTCATTAATATTGCACATGAATTTCTCGGATTTTCAAAAAACACATTTTCTTTTAAAACCTTATATTCATTGTAGTTGGGTGTGATTAGATCAAGTTGATGCAAAACATTTCCCAGTTGAGAAATAGTATTTAAATCAAAAAAAGAAAATTCAGAGGTGCTTTTCAAAACCGGATCCCAAACGATTTTAGCTTCAGTATTAATTAATTTGATTGTCTTAATAATTTCATTTAAAAATTCCGCGTCTTTTATCACCCCTATTTTTACGACCTTCACATCATAGCTTTTCATTAAAACATGAATTGAGTTTAAAATATCTTCTAAAGGTTGCCACTGAATTCCAAAAAATTCAGATTCTGTTTGTAAAGTCATTGCCGTACAGACAGCCAATCCCTGGACTTTTAACTGTTCAAATGTTTTAACATCCGCCAGTAGACCTGCTCCACCACTTGGATCGAACCCGGCAATACTCATTACAAAAGGACGACCTGTCTGCATTTTTTAAATATTTCTATCGGTTGATTATTTTCCCAGATCGCTCCGAGCAAAGCCACTCCATCCAAGTTACTGTCTGAAATTATATGAATATTATCTTCATGAATTCCTCCCAGCGCAATTAGTTTTACATTTGAGTTATCTCTTTTTTTAATATCATTTAAAATTTCTGAATCTTTTCCATATCCTTTTTTAGAAATACTCGGAAAAACAGGACTGATAAAAGCATATTTCCAATTCTCACTTAGTTCGTTAAAAGTTTCAATATCATGAACAGATGTCGAAATCGTTTTATCTCTTAAAGATTTATATAACTCATTATGTCTGTCAATTTCTCTAAAATGATGCCTTGAAATATTATAACTTTCAGCCAAATCATAATGACTGTGCAAAACCAATCGGTGATGGAATTCAGAATTTATCTTTTGAATAAAATCCTTCATTTCTTCTAAATTCATGACCGGTTTTCTGATATGAAGCAGATCTAAACCTTCCTGAAATAATTCGTTGATGACTTCAGTTTCATTAGGAACTATTTTTTCAGGAGTGATAATGATGATCATATATAAATTTCTTTCCCTTTTTCGATGAATTCCTGGGATTTATCCAGCATTCCTTTTTCTGCAGATTCGCGGATTTCCTGGGTAATCTTCATGGAACAGAATTTTGGTCCGCACATCGAACAAAAATGTGCCACTTTTGCACCGTCTGCCGGAAGTGTTTCATCATGATATGATCTTGCCGTTTCCGGATCAAGAGAAAGGTTGAACTGATCTTCCCACCGGAATTCAAATCTGGCTTTACTCAACGCATTATCCCTGTATTGAGCACCGGGATGCCCCTTCGCCAAGTCTGCAGCGTGGGCCGCCAGCTTATAAGTAATCACTCCTACTTTCACATCTTCTTTATTCGGAAGTCCCAGATGTTCTTTCGGTGTTACATAACACAACATGGCACATCCGAACCAACCGATCATTGCCGCTCCGATTCCTGAAGTAATATGATCGTAACCGGGCGCAATATCCGTTGTCAATGGTCCTAGCGTGTAAAAAGGAGCTTCATCACATACTTCCAGCTGTTTTTCCATATTTTCTTTAATCATATGCATCGGAACGTGGCCGGGACCTTCGATCATGACCTGAACATTGTGCTTCCATGCGATTTTTGTTAATTCTCCTAAAGTTTCCAGTTCGGCAAACTGTGCTTCATCATTGGCATCAGCAATAGAGCCCGGACGAAGACCATCGCCTAAAGAAAAGGCAACATCATATTTTTTCATGATTTCGCAGATTTCCTCGAAATGGGTGTACAAAAAGTTTTCCTTGTGATGAAAAAGACACCATTTTGCCATAATCGAACCGCCTCTGGAGACAATTCCCGTAACGCGTTTTGCCGTTAAATGAATATATCTCAATAAAACACCCGCGTGAATTGTGAAGTAGGAAACGCCCTGTTCCGCCTGTTCGATCAGCGTATCTTTAAAAATTTCCCATGTTAGATCTTCTGCTATACCTTTTACCTTCTCCAGCGCCTGATAAATCGGAACGGTACCGATAGGAACCGGACTGTTTCTGATGATCCATTCTCTGGTTTCGTGAATGTTTTTTCCGGTAGACAAATCCATTATCGTATCTGCTCCCCAACGGCAGGCCCAGACTGCTTTTTCCACCTCTTCTTCAATACTTGATGAAACGGCACTGTTTCCGATGTTCGCATTAATTTTAACAAGAAAATTCCGTCCTATAATCATCGGTTCGCTTTCCGGGTGATTGATATTATTCGGAATAATGGCTCTTCCGGCTGCGATTTCGTCTCTTACAAATTCAGGTGTAATTTTATTTTTTGGCGTTTTTGCACCAAAGCTATTTCCCTGATGCTGAAAAGCCATTTCCTTTGTAACGGAATCCAGCTGCTCGATTCTCTGGTTTTCCCTGATGGCAATGTATTCCATTTCGGGAGTAACGATGCCCTGTTTTGCGTAATATAATTGGGTAACCTGTTTTCCTTCTTTTGCTACTTTGGGTTTGTGGTTATAAGAAAATCTCAATTCATCTAATTTTGAATCTGCAAGGCGGGCTTTTCCGTACTCTGAGGTAATTCCATCAAGAATGTCTACATCATTTCGGTCTAAAATCCATTGTTCACGGATTCTTGGCAGTCCTTTTTCGATGTTGATTTCAGAATTTTCATCGGTATAAGGTCCTGAGGTATCATATACTGTAACCGGAGGGTTATGTTCCAATGTTCCGTTGGATAGTTTTGTCGGACTTAATTCTATTTCGCGCATTGCTACATTGATCGGATGTATTTTTCCTTCAACATAGATTTTTTTAGAGTTTGGAAACGGCGAACGGGTGATTTTATGAGCCATAGTGATTGATATTGTAGGTTAACCGCCCTGTGTGGCAGTGATAATTAAAATTGAATCTTTATCGTTGAGGAATGTTTCCGGCCAGGATGACTGCGGAATAATGCGGTTATTAAGTGCTACGGCAATTCCTTTTCTTTTGTGGGGAATCTCTATAGCAAGTAATGCTTCCAGTGTTTGGGGAAGTATTTCAAAATTTCTTACAGTGTGGTTGATTATGAGTTCCATTCCTAAATTTTTTATATACTTTAGGAATGCCCATCATTGTACAATAGAATGTACAGCAAAGTCATTTCACTTTTCCCTACGCTAGTATGATCTAGAAATCAGGTTCAAAGGGTAAATTCTCAGCCTGCTATAAACAGACACCCCTAAAGTTGAAACGAAGGTAGACATTTTTTTGAAATGAGCAAAATTTTTTGTTGACGGAAGGATGGCTAAAATGATGAATATTATTTTATTTTTCCGACTGATGACTGATTTTTTTATTTAATTCCCAAGCTTTTAAACGCAAAGTTTTCTTTATGGAATTCTATTTAAGATGCAAAGGCAATAAATTGCTGCGCGAAGCTTTAAAATATTCTTTTATGAACTGTTTTTTAATTTTTTATCTCGCAGATTTTGCGGATGATGCAGATGTTTTGGTTTTAACGCAAAGAGTTCC
This sequence comes from Chryseobacterium sp. MHB01, assembly GCF_034651565.1. NCBI lineage: Bacteria > Pseudomonadati > Bacteroidota > Flavobacteriia > Flavobacteriales > Weeksellaceae > Chryseobacterium > Chryseobacterium sp. MHB01. The sequence goes on from NZ_JAYEDA010000023.1 coordinate 35,132, forward strand.
CATTTAGGGTTCTTATTTTAGTAAGCAAAGGCAAATGGATTTGCTTCGCGAAGCTTGATGAAATTTTATTGGTTTATGATTTTTTCTTTTTGATCTCCCACAAATTTCGTAAATGACGCAGATTTAATTTTCGCTTCATTTTATTGATAATCAATTATTTTTATATTTCCCATTATTGAAATGAGTGCCCGCTACCTTAGCCGCGATTGATCGGTGTGTCTACTCGCTTTTTTGGTTTG
>NZ_JAYEDA010000024.1:0-20973 GCF_034651565.1 Chryseobacterium sp. MHB01
AATCTGCTGTAGAGAAATGGTTTTACCATAGTATTTGCTGACGATACGAAGGCACGTAGGTCCGCAGTCTTTGGAATCAGGCTGAAGGTAAAAGGGAAAGGATTTCAAGGATGTATTTTTTATTTAGAAGTTGCCGCTTTACCAGCGACAACTATAATTTTTTAAAAGATTAACTTTTAATAGCAGTATCTGTTGCAATAATGCATGCAAAATGAAGTTCCGAAAGTAGGATCATAGGAATTCGGGTCAGCCTGGCAGGCTGCAAGGGTAGAATAGCATGCTACGGCCGCTTGTTGTGCAGCAACGCATTCCGGAGTAATTCCTCCTTTTACTGATTTTAAGTTTTCTCGTGAAAGTTTTTTTAGATTTTTCATAGTATTATAAATTAACTTGTTGTTTTATGTATTCTCTATTCCTGTTTAATTTTTTCCTAATTTAGTGAATTTTATAGTGTGAAAAGTATTTTTATTAGATATCATCATCTTCCATCAGTTCATCCATAAAATAATATATATCTTCACGGTCATACTTATCAGGAAACTGATATCCATTGATCAGAATAATCGGTGTGAAATTGAGTCCTGAATTTCTGTTTTCGGCCGACATGCTGATAAGCGGAGAAAGATCTTCATTGCCTGAAGTAATCCCTGCTTTCATTCTTGTTTTATTTTCATCCTTTGTTTCAAACCAATATTCAACAAGGTTTAAAAAATCTTCGGAAGTTTTATTTTTATAGGTATACATAAAATCAGAGATGAGATTGGTGAATTTTTCATTCTGCTTATCCGGGGAATAATTAAACCTCATCTGAACGGAGATGTCCGGATATTTTTGAAGAAGATTCCCCATGATTTTATGTGCATCTTTACAAAAACCGCAGTAAGGATTTGAAATAACCGACAGATGAATTTTCGCATCTTTGTTTCCTAGAAGGAATGTTTCATTGTCAGTAAATATTACTTTTTGATTTTCGAGAAGTTCTCTTTTAAACAGATCATAATTTCTTTTGAATCTTAAATTTTTAGCATTTGACTTCTGAAGGTTTTCCTTTTCTCCGAGAATTGTATTAAGATATACAACAGAAAAAATCAGGACAGCCCATAAAATGATGCTCAGTATTACGGTTTTTACATCAAAATAAATATTTTCAAAAAGAAAAATACTAATAATAAGCTGAGCCACTAAAACAGAAATAATCAAAAGGCAAACCCGGCAGAATGTTTTCTCTACAAATCCCTGGATATATAGCGAATAACCGATAGCAAGCAATGATGCGACAGCAAAGCTTTTCAAGACCAAAGAAGTGACAGGTAAAAAAAGTCCTAAAACTGCAATTCCTATAAAATAAATCAATGAGAAATCCGAGAACTTTAGCCCCAAAATGCTGGTTTTATCCTGATTAATAATTTTATTACAGGCATTAACGGTTTGGTTTCCTGCCGTATCACCACAGATGCTTCCTATCACGGCAGATGTAGTTCCGAATTTCTGATTGAAGATTTCAAGAGAAATATAAACTCCGGCCAGTGAGAGAATATTAAATAAGGCTCCGTACCAGGTAAATGTTAAAACTGAATACAAGACAATGATAGCAAAAATCACATACAAAAATGGCTTATAAGTAATAGCTGATTTATTTACCAGTGGATCTTTTTCAAAGAGCAGCACGAAATCAGTAGATTTCCTGTAAAGTTCATCCTTACTTAATGTAATCGTTTTATCAGAATAAATTGAATACTGGTTTCCTGATTTCTTAACGAGTGAAAAATTATTATCTACAATAGCAATAAATTCTTCAGGAAGCTCATCCCAGTATTCTTTGTCGAGCTCATATGCATCGTTTCTCACTCCCATAAAGTTCAGGGTGTCGCTGAATGCTAATGCAGAGGGATAATTGGGGTGGGAATTAAACTGAAACATAAACTCCTGTTTATCAAGCTTAAGATAATTAATAAGTTTATTTAATGGCATATTAATATTTTTCACTAAAATAAGCAGATGTTTGAGAAAAACAAAAAATTTTCTCATATTAACGTGATTTATGTTTATTTATTGCTACTAAGTAGTTTATATAAAAATAAATGTTTGGGAATTATTACTTATTATTAATAAATCAAATAATTGTACTCCCAGTAAATCCAGTACTATAATTTAAAATGTAATAATGTTTTTAATAAATAATTCCAAAAAAAAATATTTGATATAATCACCTTTTAATGAGTAATGATAGTAAGTTTGAAAGTGAAACTAAGATTATTAGAAATGTTAACAGAAATTATAATTTTTAAAATGTCCTAAATTTGTGAAAAAAAATATTAAAATATTTTTTTATTTATAAAATATATTGTAATTTTACAACGCCTTGAATGAGGGAACAAGTCAAGGTAATAAATTTTTTTTCATCATTTGTGTTTTTAGAATCGTATCGCCTGATACGATTCTTTTGTTTTTTTATGCTTTTTCGTAATTAAGAAGAAGGTTTATGAAGTAAGAATAAGTAACAGATCCTTCCTGCTGATTGGATTTCAGAAACAGATTGTTGGTAAATCCGAAAAAATCATCCAGTAAACCCTGATGTTTTAAGATGAATGCTTTCTCGTATGCTCTGTCTTTTTTCATTTCGGGAGAGTAATTTTTCAAAATAGATTTTACAAAAGCAGGATCCTTATCCAAGATATAATTTAATAAGCTTTTTAGTGTAAAATATTCCGTACTGTAGCGGAGTTCTACATTAGTAGAATTAATTCCGATCAGGTAGCCTACAAAATTGGCTTCCTGTTCTCTTGCAAAACCGAGCTGATGGGAACTTTCATGCGCTGATGTAAAAGGTATTAATGTATTGGGAAGCTGAGAGTTGAATTGAGCTTCGGCAGTAAATGGATTATAGTATCCCAGAATTCCGGTATAGCTCATCACATTTTTAAATATACTGGGCTTAAAAGAATTAATTTCAGGAGTCGTTTTTCCGGAAATATTTTCAGGAAGCATCGTCTGGCGTTTAAGGATTTCCTGCTGTACTGCATGGAGATCTTTAATAATGAAAATCCCGTTTGCATCTTCATGGGCCCGTTTTCTTGTTTCTTTACATTTCTGAAGATATTGTAAGGCTAAGATTTTAGCTTTCTCAACTGTTGGTTTCTCCTGTGAATTTAATTTTTTGATGATCGGGGTCTGGAAGTATAACATTCCCCAGAATATCTGGTAAAGAAAATAAAATATATTGATACAAACAAGAATTTGTACCAAAGCTCTTTTTCTTCTGGTTTTCCTGAAGCATGTGGTAATGCTATATATAAGAAAGATTCCCGTAAAAATATAAAGCACATCTCCGAAGGAGAAAGGAATCCATGAAAAAATGAACTGATGGAATTTCTTCTGAACTTCAAAGAAACTTTCAAAAAAAGAAACAATTACAGAAGATCTGGAGAATAAATAGAACAAAACAAATTGGGCAAGTAATAAACCTGCCCAAAATCTTTTCTTATATACTATTTTTGATGTATTAGTGGCCACTGCCTTTTGTGATTTTGTCAAGATCAATTCCCTGGGATTTCAGGATTCCACTTACCCTTATTGCATAGAAAGCAAGATAAGCAAAACAGATTACCCCCACAATATAACTGAAATGGATGTTGGTCATGTCAGCAACATATCCCTGGATAAGACTTACAATTCCGCCTCCCATAATCATCATGATCAGAAGTCCGGAACCTTCATTGGTGTGCTTTCCAAGACCGTTAATTGCCAAAGCAAAAATACAAGGCCAAAGCGTAGAGCAGAATAAGCCCACACTTGTGAAAGCATATACGGAAACCATTCCTTTGGTAAACATTCCTATTAATAAAGCTGCAATACCTGCTACGGAAAAAATCAGAAGCATTCTTGCCGGATTACCTTTACTCATAATATCGCAGATGATCATTGCAATAATAATCAATCCATATATATAGAAATGTGACAGGTCATGTTTTGCAATAGCATTCACCAGTAAGAAAACCCCGAATGCAAGGTAAGGCGCCAGGAATCGTAAGATCTTTTTAGCTCCTGCACTTATGTCAAATGCTTCTACTGCGCCGGTCCAACGTCCGATCATTAGTGATGCCCAATACAAAGAGATGTACGGTGCTATATCTTTAGTTTCAAAACCTAAACTTTTTTCCATGTAGGCGGGAAGGTTACTGGCCGTAGAAACTTCCACCCCAACATATACAAATATGGCAATCATTCCCATGAAAAGCTGCGGATATTGGAAGGCCGACTTTCTGTGTTCTCCGGGAACAATATCTTCCGTATCTTCTGTAATGGTTGGAGTGATAGCCGGAAGAGAAGAAAATTTAAGCATGATGGCTACCAGAACAAAGGCTGCTCCTAAAATGAGATAAGGAACTTTTACACTTTCAACACTCACGTCCTGGGTTGCAGCTGCTGCGGAACCAAAAATCGCGAAAGATACAATAAGCGGACCTATCGTTGTTCCGAGGTTATTGATTCCTCCTGCCATTGTAAGCCTCTGAGAGCCTGTTTCTGCGGGGCCAACTTCAATAGCTAAAGGGTTTGCCACAATCTGCTGAAGTGAAAATCCAAGCCCTACAATAAAAAGCCCCGAAATCATTAGTGGGAAAGAATGCAGGTTGGCTGCAGGATAAAACAAAAGAGTTCCCGCTGCAGAAATAAGAAGACCTACAATAAGGCCGTTTTTATACCCGATTTTGTTGACCAAATCCTGTTTTATACCTTTGGAAACAGCCATATAAATCAATGAACCTACGGTGTATGCAACATAGAAGCATATTTGCACCAGCATACTTTCGGTTTGTGATAATTTAAAAGCTTTTTGGAAAACAGGGATCAAAATGTCATTACTTGCCGCCACAAATCCCCAGAAGAAAAATACAGTAACCAATGGGATGAATTGTCCCCAATTGGTTTGTTTAGAATAATTTGACATATTTGTTGAAAATTTCTGAAAACAAATATATATTATTTCTTTTAATTATAGTGTTTTAGCAATACTTTTTTTATTGTCTCAAAAGAAGACAATTTGAGATCTTTAGGAGGTGCGGAAGGGTATAAAATTCCGTTAAAATATACTTTTGCTTTACCAGGATAACCCTTTGAATTGTCAAACGGAAAAATTTCCTTTAATCCTACGAAAGTATAGATTACGATTGGTGAATTGTGTTTTGATGAAAGGGTAAAAGCGCCGTCTTTAAATTCATCCAGAATGATGGTAGTGTCATCCGGAACACCGCCTTCTGGGAATATAACAATGCTGTTTCCTTCCTCCATTTTTTCGGCACATCTTCTATAAACATCGGCACGGCTTCTTGCGCTTCCACGGTCTACCATCACGCATATTCTTTTGTAAATTGTTCCGAAAATCGGGATTTTTACCAGTTCTTTTTTACCTACAAAACAGATGGGATGATCGGCACATAAAATACACATCAGCATAATGTCCATAATAGAAGTATGGTTGGAGATAAAAACATACTGCTGGTTTTTGTCCAGCGTCTCTCCGGAAAGTCTGGTCAGCTCGTAACGAAGGCCCATACCGTAAAAGATACAGTAGCTCCAGTATCTTACAAACCGATATGCATATTTATAATGTTTTTTGTTGAATGATAACAAATACACCGGAAGTCCGAAAATCAGGGTGAAAACAAAGGCCAATATCAGAAGCCAGGCTCGCCAGAGATAATTTAAAATTTTTCCAGCCATCTTATCCGTTAAAAATTATTTTTTTCTTGATGGAATAATTAAGCACGGAAACCAGAAGGATTGCAGCAATCTTGCTGATAATCTCAGGACTTAAAGAATAGATAATAAGATTAAATGTATCCTTAAAAATATAGCTGTAAAAAATCTGGAAAAACCCGAGGCTCAAAAAAGTTGAGATGAAAGATACTGCCATAAAATAAGCAAATTCTTTTCTTTTGGAATGTTTTCCTCTTTCAAAGACAAACCATATGCTCAGGAAATAATTGGTAATAATCCCGCAGCTTGTGGAAAAAATATTACTCAGAGGATAATGTATTCCGTGAAAATCAGTTTCACGGGGAAAGAAATGGGGGATTGCCGTACTGAAAAGTTTAAAACTCCCGATTTCAACAACGGCGCTGAGCCCTCCTGCGATTATGAAGAATAAAACCTGTTTCTGCCGTAATAGTAAATCTCTCATCCCGATGATATAATGTGCAAATTTATAACTATATGTTAAACACTGAAAAAAGATGTTAAAAATTTTTTTAGATACAAAATAATTTCTAATTTTAATTTTCCGGAACGATATAGGCTTCACCTGATAATAAATTCATTTTCAACTATTTGTGTTGATGGTTTTTTCTATCTTGTAATATGATTCAATCATACTATCAAAAAAAATTTACGCTCACTTTTAATAATATTTGTATGAAAAGTCAAAACAAATACAGGAAATTCCAGCTTCAGCAAAAAAATATTGAAGCGCTAGAACGGGAAAATTCACGCTTCAAACGTGTATATTCTGAGTATGAAAATATGTCCGAAGAGCTCTGGAACCTTGAAAACTCCAATAATGAACCTCTTCCCGACGATTTTATCAACGCGATGATCCTTCAGACATCCTATCTTGAAGATGAGATCGAAGACTGGCTGGTTCGGTTTAATGATAAAAAAGCGGAAATAAATTAACAATGATGCAATACAGAAGACTTTGAAGGGAGCCGAACAGAATTTTGTCCGGCTCTCTTTATTATTTTAGTTATTATTAACAATGTCATGCGCAACATTTCAAAATATCACGCAAGCCTATTTGCTTTTCAATTCTTCGATCTCAGCTTTTAGTTCTTTAATTTGTTGCTCGTAAACTTCAATGAGTTTTTTCGAAACCTCAGAATATTCGTAATAAATATTTTCATTATCAACAGCTTGATATCCTGTTCCGTTTTGTTAAAGAAAAATTTTTTCTAAATTTACTTCGATAATCCAAAAAACACCTAGATGTTAAAAAATGAAACCGGGCATGCAAAAAACATTGCAAATGCCAACCTATTGTGCTCATACATTGCCAATTTAGGATCAAAATACAATCCTACTAACTCAAAATTATTACTCGCCAATCTTCAAAGCATTTACAATTCCGCATTTGCAAGTCAGCAAGCTGTAAACAACGCTGTGGCTCCCTATTCTTTGGCAGTAGACCAACGCGAAAAACTTTTTGCTCCCATCAGCAAAAAGATCACCAGGCTTCGCAAAATGTATAAAGTAACTGAAGATGTAACAGATGCTCAACTTGAAGATTTCATGACTATTGCAAGAAAGCTGAAAGGGGTGAGGAAAGTAAAACCCTCATCGACAACTGATCCGGAAGAAGTACAGAAACAAAACTCTGTTTCGCAGATGAGCTACGATCTTAGAACCGATAATTACGATCAGTTGATAGCGCTTCTTCAGAATACACCCAATTATAATCCCAATGAAACAGAATATCAAATAGCTACTTTACAGCAGGAAAAAAATAAAATGCTTCAGGCAACACAGGCAGTTACAAGTGCATTTATTCCTTTAAACGAAGCCAGAAGTTTAAGAAACCAAAAAGTTTACAATGCAGAAGATAACCTCGTGGATATCTTCAACAAAGCAAAAGACTATCTGTTCACAATTCTTGATAGCGATTCTCCGGAATATAAAGCAGTTTCGAAAATAAAATTCAAGAAACGTTAAAAACAAAAGAGCTTACATAATTGTGTAAGCTCTTTCATTTAAAATTTAGACCAGTTTTATGAGGTATTTAAATCTTTTCCAATTTTTAAACATGGTTTGTCATCCTGTAAGGATCTAAGCGCAGTATTAGAAACTTGCCACTTACAAATACCGTTGATATTTCTTAATAGTTAAAAAGCTATCCGGAGTATTAAGACTCTTTACAAAATAAATAAAGCTCTGTTCCAAATAGATAAGCCATTTTCTAAAATATTTATTGCCTTGTCCAAAGTATTTAAAGCTTTGTCTCAAACCAATACAGCATGGTCTGGAATGCTTATGGTATCTTCCGAAATAGATTATAGTTCCATCAGAATAAAATACATATCTTCCCAGTTACCTACTTTATGATCCAAAATACATCCTCATTGAGAAATCACAAATAACATATATGTCATGTTCATAATCTCTCATCTTACAAGATAAATTCATAATTTAGCATCCTTAAACTAAAATGGAAAATATGGTTGCTATTGTTGATAGTGGTTCTACAAAATCAGACTGGATCATTCTGGACGAATTTAAAAACGTCTTTCTGAAAGCAGAGACTATTGGCTTCAATCCGAATTTTATTAGCAAAGAACTTATCGTTCCTGAAATTGAAAAAAATACAAGCTTAAATTCCGTAAAAAATTCAATCACCAAAATATATTTTTACGGCTCAGGATGTGGGGTTCAGCAGAACTGTGATATCATTATAGAAGAAGTAGGAAAAGTCTTTACCAATGCCGAAATCATTGTGAAAGAAGATCTCACGGCAGCAGCCTATGCGGCCTACAGAGGAAAACCAGCCATTGTTTGTATTCTTGGTACAGGTTCAAACTCATGCTATTTTGACGGTCAAAATATAAAAATCCAGTTGCCTTCCTTAGGATTCCTGGTAGGAGATGAAGGAAGCGGAAGCGCAATTGGCAAACAGCTTGTCAGAAGATTCTTTATGCAGAAACTTCCCGAAGATCTTTCTGTAGAATTTGAACAAACGTATAAGCTGACAGTGGATGAAGTGCTGAAGAACATGTATCACAGCACACGGCCCAATGCTTTTCTTGCAGATTTCAACAAATTTGTGGTGGAAAGAAAGGAACATCCCTACTTACGGAAAATGGTGCACGATGAAATGCTCAATTTCTTCGATTATCAGGTGCTTCCATACAAAGAATCAAAAGACGCCGAGATCAATTTTATCGGTTCTATTGCCTATTACTATGAAGATGTTTTGCGCGCAGCGGCGGCAGAACTTAATTTAAATGTAGGACAGATCGTACAGAAACCTATCGAGAGTTTAGTCGATTACCACATTCATTATATATTATAACTAAAAACAAAATTCATCATATGTCAAGTAAAACCCACCGCGACGAAAAGAACTTTAATCAGGCCGCGTTAGATTATCATAAAGCCGAACCTAAAGGAAAAATCGAAGTGATTCCTTCAAAACCGCACTCCTCACAGAGAGATCTGTCACTGGCGTATTCGCCGGGGGTTGCAGTTCCCTGTATGGAAATCCACGATAAGCCGGAAACTGTTTACGATTACACTGGAAAAGGAAACCTTGTAGCGGTTATTTCCAATGGTACAGCGGTTCTCGGATTGGGCGATATCGGTGCGGAGGCTTCAAAGCCGGTAATGGAAGGAAAGGGACTTTTGTTCAAAATTTTTGCAGACATCAACGTCTTCGATATAGAAATCAATGAAAAAGATCCCGACAAGTTTATAGAAATCGTAAAAGGAATTGCTCCTACTTTCGGAGGCATTAACCTTGAAGATATCAAAGCTCCGGAAGCATTTTATATTGAACAGAAATTAAAAGAAGAACTGGATATTCCTTTGATGCACGACGATCAGCACGGGACAGCCATCATCTCTGCTGCAGCTTTGATAAACTCTTTAAAAATCGCCAATAAAAAAATTGAAGAAGTAAAAATGGTGGTAAACGGAGCCGGAGCGGCTGCCATTGCATGTACCAATCTTTATATTTCTTTAGGGTTAAAGAGAGAAAATGTTCTGATGTGCGACAGCAAAGGTGTGATCAACCATAAACGGGAAAACCTTACTCCTGAAAAATTGGACTTTGTCGCTCAGACAGATATCGATACGCTGGAAGATGCGGTGAAAGGCTCGGATGTTTTCGTAGGATTGTCTAAAGGAAATGTAATGACACCGGAAATGTTATTAAGCATGAATGAAAATCCTATCGTATTCGCATTAGCCAATCCAGATCCTGAAATTGCCTATAATCTTGCTATTGAAACCCGGAAAGATGTGATTATGGCAACCGGAAGAAGCGATTATCCTAACCAGGTAAACAATGTGCTGGGATTCCCTTATATTTTCCGTGGAGCACTGGATGTGCAGGCAAAAACAATCAATGAAGCCATGAAGCTGGCTGCTGTTCATGCCATCGCAGATCTTGCCAAAGAACCGGTGCCTGAAGCGGTAATTCTTGCTTATAACCTTCAGAATCTTCATTTCGGAAGAGAATATTTTATTCCGAAACCATTTGACAACAGATTAATTACCAAAGTTTCGAGTGCGGTAGCGAAAGCTGCTGTGGAAAGCGGGGTAGCCCGAAAAACCATTACGGATTTCGATGAGTATGAAAACAGTCTTCTCGACAGAATGGGAAGAGATGAAAAGCTGGTGAGAATGATGCAGAACAGGGCAAAAGCAAATCCTAAGAGAATCACTTTAGGCAATGCCGAAGAGTATAATGTGCTGAAAGCCGCACAGATTCTCTATGAAGAAGGAATTGCTTATCCTATCCTTTTAGGAAGCAAAAAATACATTAAAGAACAAATGGAGCGTTTCGGAATTGACCTTGATGTTCCGATTATTGATCCAAGTGACGACGACCAGAAGGAAAACAGAAAAAGATACAGGGAAACCCTTTGGAAGCTTCGCCAGAGAAAAGGGATGAATGAATATAAGGCTAAAAGATTCGTTCGTCAGAGAGATTATTTCGGACCTTTGATGCTAAAACACGGCGATACCGACGGACTGATTGTTGGATTCTCAAAAAATTATGCTTCGACCCTCAGACCGGTTCTGGAAGTTATTGAAAAAGATAAAGGCGTTGATAAAGTATCGGCCATGATGATGATCCTTTCGGAGAAAAAACCGATTTTCTTTGCAGATACTTCCATCAATCAGAATCCTACCGCTGAAGATCTGGTAAATATTGCCAAAATGGCGGAACTTACCGTAAAATCTTTTGCGATTGAACCAAGAATTGCCATGCTGGGATTTGAAAACTTCGCCGCGATTTCTGAAACTTCAAAAAAAGTGGCAAAAGCAGTAAGCATCCTTCACGAAAAATATCCGAAAATGGTTGTAGACGGTGAAATCCAGCCGGATTTTGCCATGAACTCTGATCATTTGAGTGATTACCCGTTCTCAAAATTAGGAACAACACCTGCTAATACATTCATTTTCCCAAATCTTGAGAGCGCCAATCTATCCTATAAAATTATCAGGGGGATGAAGGTTGCACAAGTGATAGGACCAATTTTGATGGGGTTAAAACAGCCGGTTCACGTACTTCAGATGCGCTCTAGTGTTGATGAAATCGTGAATCTTGCCACGATCGCTGTTTTGGATGCCCAGAGAAGAGAAAAAAAAGGATAAAATAATACGGATAATGTAAAAATTACCGATCTTTAAAAATTATGATAAAGACTTCATTCATGGAGTCTTTATTTTTTTATTTTGAAGGTAAAAAATTATGCGTATAAATCTCCACGTTGATCTGCATAAATCTTTCAATTTATCTGGATGATTTTCTGATGTTATCCGTATAATTTGAAAACTCACCCTTGTAAAACAGACAATACATTACCGGAAAATAATTTTCAAGTCTTTCATTTTTGTCCCCGATCTTTAAAATTCAAATTAAAAATTAAGTTAAAAAGCATTCGTCTCTGAAATGAAAACATTAATTACTTTAATTTGCTATATTTGGGAGTTTTAAAAATTAATAATGATATTTTCACTACAAGGCATGGTTCAGGAACTTACGCCTACCTACGCAGTGATCAACGTCCAGGGCGTTGGTTACTATGTAGGGATAAGTTTAATGACCTCACAAACCCTTACCACAAATAAGGAAACCTTTCTTTATATCCAGCAGATTATCAGGGAAGACGCTCATTTGCTGTTCGGCTTCAAAACCAGATCAGAAAAAGAGATGTTTAACCTGTTAATAAGTGTTAACGGAGTGGGCGCCGTATCTGCCCTTATTTTACTGTCTACTTTAAGCCTTGATGAGATTGCTTCAGCCATCCTGTCAAGAAACAGCGCACTGATCCAGAAAGCGAAAGGAATTGGTGCTAAAACAGCCGAAAGAATTATTGTAGATCTTAAAGATAAAGTCCAGAAATTCAGCAATCCGGAGGAAAATATTTCTACTCTTGCAAATAATAAAGTGAAGGAAGAATCGTTATCTGCATTAGAAGTTTTGGGCATTCCTAAAAGGATGAGCGAAAAGCTTGCAGACAAAATTATCAAACAGAATCCGGAGGTTTCAACCGAAGAACTGGTAAAACAAATTTTAAAAAACATTTAACATTTGGTGGCAAATATTAAGTATTTCAATATATTCCTTTTCCTGTCGTTCATGTGTATGTCAGTAATGACATTTGCACAGCAAAGACCGGCAGTAGGGGATACAGCTATAATAAAAAAAGACTATCAGCTCGCGGATCCTACGCAGTATGAAGCTTATTACGATATAAAAACCGGAATGTATTACGTATATCCGAAAATCGGAAATACCATTACAGGTCCTCCTACGGCAATGTCTCCCGAAGATTATAAAGAATTTATGATGGCGGAGCAGACAAGGGCTTACTATAAAGAAAAATCAGACCGATACAGCCTGATGTTCCGAAAGGATAAAAGTGATGCTGCCAGAAAAGGATTGATTCCTTCTTTAACGATCAATAACCGTCTTTTTGAAACCCTTTTCGGAAGCAATAAAATAGAGATCATTCCCTCAGGATATGTTTCTTTCGACTTCGCAGGGCTTTATCAGAAGATTGATAATCCTTTGATTTTACCCCAGAACAGAACCAGTTTCACTTTCGATATTGATCAGAGAATCCAGCTTGGTTTACTAGGAAAAGTAGGAGAGAACCTTCAGCTGAAAGCCAATTATGACACCCAGAGCGGTTTCGCCTTTGAAAACAGAATGAATCTCGTGTGGCAGGCGAAAGGAAGCTGGAAAGATCTTCAGCAGAAAGGACTTCAGGATGTGGATAAACCCAGTTCGGGAGGTGAGGATAAAATTATTAAAAGAGTAGAATTCGGTAATGTAAATATGCCGTTGTCAACCAGTCTGATACGCGGTTCTCAATCGTTATTCGGGGTAAAGACAGAGTTTCAGCTGGGAAAAACGTATGGTACGGTAGTGCTTTCCCAGCAACAGGGAGAAGCGAGAAATATTACCGTTCAGGGTGGAGGTGTTATGAATACCTTTAAACTCAACGCCATTGATTATGAGGATAACCAGCACTACTTTATCGGGCATTATTTCCTGGATAATTATGACAATTCTTTATTAAACTACCCACAGATCAATTCTAAAATCAGCATTACAAGAATGGAAGTTTGGGTGCTTGATCAGGGAAACAGCAATCTGCAGTACCAGAAAAGTATCGTGGGAATCAGGGATCTGGGTGATGCTCCCGGCGTGCTTCCAAATAATGATCAGCCTGGGTTTAATTTGTATTCTACCGTAAATGCTTTACCGGGACTAAGGGATGCAAGTACTGCGTATAATGCCATAAAAGGAGCCAATCTTCCGGTTGCTACCGGTGGTACGGAACCTTACGTGGACGGAGAGCACTTTATATTTAATAAAAAAGCAAGAAGATTAAATACCAATGAATATATACTTCAGCCGCAGCTGGGATACATTTCATTAAATCAAAAGTTAAATGATAATCAGCTTTTGGCGGTATCGTTCTCATATACGGTAAATGGAAGCAACCAAGTGTACAAAGTCGGAGAATTCTCCGAAGAAAGTACAGTGTTGATGGCGAAATTGTTAAAGCCTAACACCACAGTAAAAACTTCCTCTCCTATGTGGGACCTGATGATGAAAAACATCTATTCGCTGGATGCAGGACAGGTAAATCAGGACGGATTTATCCTGAATGTTTTATACAGAGATCCGCAGTCCGGAGGTAAATTAAACTATCTTCCGGTAGCCAATAACCCGCAGGTAAACAATGTTCCTTTAATCAAATTGCTAAACTGGGACCGACTCAATGCCAATGGCGACTTACAGACCAATGGAAATACAACCGGTGACGGTATTTTCGATTTTGTTAACGGAATTACCATCAGGCCGGAGACGGGAAGGGTAATCTTTACAAAAGTGCAGCCGTTTGGGAGTTATATTCAAAATGTAATCGGAAGTAATGATCCTCAGTATGTATTTGCAGACCTGTATGATCAGCAGAAACAGGTGGCAACTTCCAGCAACCTCGCGCTGAGGTATACTATTGAAGGTCGTTATAAAGGAACACAGGGGCAGGGAATTTCTCTTGGCGCCGTAAATGTTCCTCAGGGTTCCGTGAAAGTTTCTGCGAACGGAGTTCAGCTTACCGAGGGTATTGATTATACCGTAGATTATATGCTGGGTACGGTGACCATCATCAACGAACAGGTGAAACAATCCGGACAGGCTATCAACATTTCATTAGAAAATCAGCTTACTTTTAATACTCAGCGAAAACGTTTCTTAGGATTAAACCTTGAAAGAAGATTTAATGAAAACTTTATCTTAGGGGGAACCGTTGTTAATTATTCCGAATCCCCGCTTACCCAAAAAGTAAATTACGGACAGGAAGCCGTCAACAACACAATGGCAGGAATCAATCTGATGTACAACAGCCAGCTTCCTTTCCTGACAAGATTAACAGATAAAATACCGTTTGTAAACACAGAAGCACCTTCAAATCTGAACTTCAAAATGGAGACGGCGTATTTACTTCCTGGTTTAAATAAAGGAATTAATGACCAGTCTTACATTGACGATTTTGAGCAGACGACTTCCAAAATTACCTTAAAAGAACCAACAGCATGGAGCCTTGCTTCAAAACCTGAAAAGAACCAGTCTGACCCTCTTTTTGCAGGAGCCGGTAAAAATAATGACATTACAGAAGGGTACGGAAGAGGTTTGCTGTCATGGTATAATATTGATCCGCGATTCTGGGGTGTAGGAGGAAGAGCCCCGAACGGTATTACGCCGCAGTCGGTTTCCAACCACGCTTCAAGAAGGGTTCAGTTTTCAGAAATTTTTAACAACAGGGATTTTGTTGCAGGTGAACAGACGTATACCAATACATTCGATATTTCGTATTATCCTGCTGAAAAAGGGCCTTACAATTCCAATCCTGCTGCAGAAAGTACGGCACAGCGATGGGCGGGTATTATGAGACCAATCTCAGTATCCAACTTTGTAAGCTCAAATATTGAATATGTGGAATTCTGGATGATGGATCCTTATGCAGATGGAAACCCCATAGGTACTAATCCAAAGCTTTTACTGCAGCTGGGTAATGTTTCAGAAGATATCCTGAAAGACGGACAAATGCAATATGAAAACGGATTGCCAACTCCTGCGGCGCCATCCACTACTACAAGCTCCAATTGGGGAATTCAACCTAAACAGCCGCCTATCTTGTATGCCTTTTCAAGTGAAGGCGCAGACAGAACGGCTCAGGACTTGGGGTATGATGGTTTAAGTTCAGACCAGGAAGCTGCTATATTCGGAAATACATTTGTTAATCCGGTTACCAATATTTCAGACCCTGCTGTAGATGATTTCGTATTCTATATGTCAAACAGCTTCACCGGAAATCAGGCCTCATCATTGGTACAGCGCTACAAATACTTCAGAGGTCCTGAAGGGAATTCCCAGAGCAACTCGCTGGAAGTTGCCACACAGACTCCGGACTCTGAAGATATTAATAAAGATTACAATCTTGATCAGAGTGAAAGCTATAATCAGTATGAAGTAAGACTTGATCAGGGAAGTTTGGCTTTAGGACAAAACAACATTGTTGATGTTAAAACAGTTCAGGCACAGTTCCAAAACGGACAGACTTCTCAGGTAAAGTGGTATTTGTTCAGAATTCCGGTTTCACAATATGTAGCAACTGCCGGAGATGCGGATCCTTCAATCCTGAATAATGTAAGATTTGCGAGATTATTATTAACAGGCTTCGATCAGACTTCAACATTAAGATTCGGAACAATGGATCTTGTAAGATCAGACTGGAGAAAATATCCTAAAAATATCGCACAGTACGGTTCTACACTTCCTGATCCTGCAACCAATGAAGGAAGCCAGATCACAGATACCAGCAATCTTGATGTAGGAAGCGTGAACATTGAGGAAAATGCTTTAAATCAGCCGCCTTACGTACTTCCTCCGGGAATCGACAGACAAATCCTTAGCGGAAATGCAGGAGCACAGAGGCAAAACGAAGCTTCATTATACATGAACATTAAAAATCTTCCAAATGCACAGGCGAGAGGAGTATTTAAAAATACTTCACTGGATATGAGAAGATATAAGAAATTAAAACTTTTTGTTCATACACATGATCCTCTTAACAGGGATGCCAATATCGGACAGATTGACCCTAAAACCAAATTCTTCATCCGTTTTGGAAGTGATGCCACGGATAACTATTATGAATATGAGGCATCATTGAAAATAACTTCCAATTCATCTACAACACCAATGGAGATCTGGCCAATGGAGAATGATGTCGATCTGAATATACAGGATTTTGTGGATGCTAAATTAAGAAGAGATAAAAACAGCCCGAACAATATTTCCGAAAGAATAAAAGATAATGTGTTTGATGAAGGAATTAACAATAAAAGAATTTACATTAAAGGGCGTCCGAGTTTAGGAAATATTACGACCATTATGATCGGTGTACGAAATGGTGTGGACAGAGCGGATCCTGGATTTAATCTTGAAAGAGTTCTTTGGGTTAATGAAATCCGACTTTCTGAGATTGAAAATGATGGCGGTTATGCGGGAAATGCAAGTCTTAATTTTAATCTTGGAGACTTTGCTACAGTAAATACAAGTGCATCGTATACATCGGTAGGATTTGGAAATATAGATTCTAAACCTGCGGAAAGAACACAGTCTACACAGTCTGCTTTCAGTATTAATACGGCTGTAAATGTTGATAAATTCCTTCCTGAGAAAACAGGAGTGAAAATCCCGTTAAATTATTCATATTCTCAGACTATCGAGGATCCTAAATATAATCCCCTGGATACTGATGTTGAATTTAAAAAAGCAGCCAATAGAGAAGAGCTTAAAAAAGTAGCAAGAACATATACCCAGCAAAGAAGTATCGGTGTTGTAAACATGCACAAAGAAAGAATGAACCAAAATAGAAAGCCAAAATTCTATGATGTGGAAAACCTTTCGGTAACTGCCGTTTATAATGATGATTTTTACAGGGATATTTATACCAAGAGAAATTACAGGCAATATCTGAGAGGATATATTGATTACAATTATACTTTTAAGCCATGGGTAATCCGTCCTTTCAATAAAATGATCAGTGACACGGCGAAATCTACAAAATACCTGAAGTGGGTGAAAGAATTTAATCTCAACCCGATACCAACCAGATTCTCTTTCAGAACGGAAGTAGACAGGAATTACAATGAATTGGAGTTCCGTAATATTGATGCCATTTTAAGCGGAAACTATGCAGATGATTTCGGAGCCATCAGAAACAGAAACTTCTATTTCGGTTGGCAGTATGGTTTAGGATTTAATTTTACAAAATCTTTAAAACTTGAAATTAATTCTGCTACCAGAACATTAAATGATAATGTGGATGTAAATACGATGGACAACAATTCCATTTTTGGAAATGTATTCAGAGCCGGAAGACCGGTGTTGTATAACCATAGAGTTCAGTTGACTTATAAGCTTCCGTTTCAATATCTGCCGTATCTCGACTTTATTGATGCGGAAATGCAATACGGATTCACTTATAACTGGAACGCGAGATCTACCGTGCTTCTGTCGAGTCCGGATGGAAGTCTTGGATCAATCGGGCAGAATACCAATGTAATTCAGGCTACCGCTTCCGCAGACTTCACGAAGTTCTTCGGGCAGTTTGGCTATTTTAAAAATATTTCTGCAAAACTTCAGAAACGCAAACAGGAAATTGATTCCTTAAATAATGCTTACACTCAGGCATGGGAGAAAAACAGATATGCGTATAAAAAATATAAGTTTAAAAACAGACTTACGCCGCTGCAGAGTATGGCCTATTTATTAACATCAATCAAACAGCTGGATGTTAATTACTCCGAAAATAATGGTACTGTTTTACCGGGATTATTGTCGGCTCCTAACTGGTACGGTTACGGACAGACCTTAGGTGGTCCTACCATTGGGTTCCTTTTCGGTTCTCAGGCGGATATCAGAAGAACTGTAATGGAAAACGGATGGGTAAGTGATTCCGAATTTATGACAGATCCATACGTCCGGATGTCCACAAGAGAACTTCGGGCCAATTTGCAGGTAATGCCGATGAATGATCTCAGAATTGATATCAGTGCACTGCACAATTACAACAGAAACTTTACACATACCGGATTTAATTACAGAGATCCGAATACAGGAATCGCCAATCCGAATTATACTTTCGCCAATGATATGGTAACCTATTCGAATTCTGTGATATTGCTAAAAACCGCTTTCAAAGATGGTACGGCAATTTATCAGGCAATCAGGGAAAATGCAAGAACGTTATCTCAGCAAATGCCGGGAGCATTAGAACCAAACGGATTTAAAGACGGATATGGAATATCAAATGCCTATATTCTTATTCCGGCATTCAGGGCAGCAGTAGAAGGTAAAAACCCGAAAATGATGACCAATCCTAAAAAAGCAGGACTTCCGATTCCGAACTGGAAGATTACCTATTCAGGATTAAGGAATATCCCGATCATCAACGGGCAGTTCTCCAAATTTGATGTTCTGCATGCTTACCAGGCAACGTACACGGCAACCGGAGTGCAGTCAAGTATAGATTATTTCAATACCCTCAATAATCTCGGTGCTACTCAGAGAGATATCAATGATGATTACATCAATCCATTTACATTCGCTCAGGTAGGCTACGTAGAAAACTTCTCGCCATTGATCGGTGTCGATATGACGATGAGAAATAACATACAGTTTGGTCTCCAGTACAACCGATTGAGAACACTTCTATTGGGATTGGTGAATCATACATTGACAGAGGATTCAAACAGTGAGTATGTAGTGAGAGTTGGGTATATTATCAGGAACTTCAGGCTGGGAATGGCTAATACGGGCGGTAGAGGAAAAGCCAAGGGAAGCGACCTGAATATCAGAGGTGATTTCTCCCTGAGAGACAGCAGAACCAGCATCACCAATATTCTTTTGGATGATTCGCAGATTACCGGTGGACAGCGGTTAATGAACATTAAGATTTCTGCAGACTATAATGTTTCGGAAAATCTGAACCTGAGAGTATTCTACGAACAGATGACTTCTAAATATAAAATCTCAACAGCATTCCCGCTGTCAACCATAAGAGCCGGGATTTCTGCAACATTTACCTTCGGAGATTCAGGAGGTTTCTAATTAGAAAGAAAATAAATTTAAATGTCCTTCAATTTTGAAGGACATTTTTTATCTCCGATATTTGAAGCTTCTGGAATTTTGAATACATTTGTACAAAATAAAAAATTAAAAATGAACACACCATCAGAATTAAAGTACACTAAAGATCACGAATGGATTAAGATCGAAGGTAATGTTGCTACAATCGGTATTACAGACTTCGCGCAGGGAGAGCTTGGCGATATCGTTTATGTAGATGTAGATACGGTAGATGATGATCTTAACGGAGGAGACGTTTTCGGAAGTGTGGAAGCTGTAAAAACAGTTTCAGACTTATTCTTGCCGATTTCAGGAAAAGTGATTGAGTTCAATTCAGAACTTGAGGACCAACCTGAATTATTGAACTCAGACCCTTACGGAAACGGATGGATCATAAAATTAGAAGTAGCTGAAGGTGCAGATCACTCAGAATTACTTTCTGCTGAAGATTATCAGGCAATCATTGGATAAAATTTCAAAAATATTGAGTAAGATACTGCCCATTTATTGGGCATTTCTTACTTATATGCTCCTCAAGCCCGGCGAAGAAAATCACGAATACTGGTTTATGTTCCAAGGTATCGACAAACTTTTGCATCTTAGCATCTTCGCAGCATTGGGTTTCTTTTTCATGGCTGCATTTCCGAAGATCAAATTTTATTATTTCATTCAGATTATCCTTATTTACGCTTTTCTCACAGAAATCCTTCAGGAAGAAATGGGACTTGGCAGATCTATGGAAACCTTAGACGTTATTGCAGATACCATTGGCTGTCTCATCGGTTACTTTGCATATAAGCTTGTTGTCAAAAGATTTTTCTAATCTTATTCACGAACCTTCACTCGTTTCCACAGAGCTTACATACTCTCACACAAACACACTTTCACACGCTCCAACCTGCCTCTTATTTCAGGAGCTTAATCCGGCTCTCGCTACTCGCTTTTCCTGTTGTATTGGTAGCGGCGGCGGAGCCGCCGCTACCAATACAACAGGAAAGAGCTCAGACATGCCGCTCGATCCGGGCTAGGGTGGGATGGAAGTAAGAAGTAAGAGGTGAAAGGTTAGAAGTGAGAAGTGAGAGGTGAAAGGTTAGAAATGGAATATTCAAAGTTTTGGTTTAGGATTTATGATTTACGTTCATCCTTTCAAATTTCCAACCTTCATAATTCAAAACTGCGGTAGGTAACTTAGAGAACATCCCCTTATAGCCTGCCTATCCTTCATCCATCACTCCCCACCTCTTACTTCTCACTTCTAACCTCTCACTTTTCACTTTTTACTTTTTCCAGTTTATAAGTTAGCTTATCTTCTCTTTGACCAACCCCCTGCTCCTTTCACGGGCACCCAACACCCATATACATATATATAGATCCACCCACTCTCTCCTTCGCAGCCTCCCATCTCCCATCTTCCTTCTTCCTTCTTCCTTTCTCCCCTTATAGGCTTAAAATTATTCATGCATACAACCAAAGAGTTAAGGGCAAAAATTGCGTAAACTTAAATTTTATGTTAAATAGATTTGGAATATAGGATAAAGTGTTGT
>NZ_JAYEDA010000025.1:0-13870 GCF_034651565.1 Chryseobacterium sp. MHB01
GTCATTGATAATGTTGAGCAGGTTTTCCCCCGATTCATTAATATAATTAAGATATTGGGTCTGAATTTCATTCAGTGGTGTTCTGAGAAGAAGATCGGAAAATCCGATCACTCCGTTGAGAGGCGTACGGATCTCATGGCTCATATTGGCAAGGAATTCAGATTTTGCCTTACTGGCCATATCGGCCACTTCCTTCGCATTTCTCAGTTCCTCATTTACTTCGACTGCTTTTGTGACATTCTGTACGGAAACAATCACACCACCTACTTCATCTTCAGTAAGATACCAAGGTCCCACCTTCAGATCATAATGCTGAGTTTCTTTCTGGCCCTTCAGCTGAACAGTGAAATCTTCATTGATATAGGTCTTTCCTTTGAGTGCATTTTCATATATTTCTTTTCTCTCCTCCGGAATATCTGGCGATATGGCGAACAAGTTATTTCCGATAAGATCCACATCGTTCATATTAAATTCCTCCCTCCATTGGGTACTTACGGAAACATAATTGAGATCCTTATCAAACATGGCCAGAGGAATCGGAACATCCGTCACAAACGACTGCATCATCGCTTCTTTTCTGGTCACTTCCAATAACATTTTTTTGAATGCATCAATATCCTGGATGATCCCGAAAACCCGGCTGCAGACCTCACCCTCAAACTCCGGGAGCCCTTTTACCCTTACCCAGATCGTAACTCCGTCATTGCGGACAAGCTGCAATTCTTCATCAAAAGGAACTCCTTCTGTAACTGCCCTGTTAAAGAGAAATTCCATCCTTTCACGGCTATCTTCTTTATAGAATCCAAGCGCATTTTCAAAATCAGGCTGGAAATTATTTTTAATTTTATGAATTTCTTTTGTACTCTGGGACCAGAAAACAGTTCCTGTTTTCATATTGACTTCCCAGCCTCCTACCTGGGCAACGGAGCTTGTCTGCTCCAGCATTTTTTTAGTGTAAATAAGATCTTTCTCAAGTGTCATCCTTTCGGTTACATTAAGAGCGGTGCTTACTACATAAGGTTTTCCTTCCTTATCAATCTCCACCATATTATGGTACATCCAAATCAGTTCTTCACCTTCTTTGGTTTTGAGGATCATGGTTCCGAAATCTTCGTTATTTTGCTTGATGCGGTCAAGATATTGTTTTAGTAAAAGCCAGTTTTGTTCCGGCACAAGATCTTTCAGATTAAGACCCGTAACCTCATCTGCAGAGTAATGTAATGTTTCTCTTCCTTTTTCATTTACGGCAAGAATATTTCCTTCCATATCATGCATGCTCATCAGGCCGATGGCATTTTCAAAGAAACTTCTGAAACGTCGTTCCGAGCTTTCCAGCTGCCTTCTTTCTTCGATCTGCTGGGTAATATTAATTCCGAAACAGAATATTTCGGAGTATTTCTGATTTTGTGTAAGATACCATTCTACAATGACCGAAGTCCCGTCTTCAATTTTTGTAGAAGTTGTAAAGGTGGCTTCTTTCATGCTGCCAGGAAATTTTTCAAGTTCCGGCAAAGATTTTTTATCCTGTTCTAAGAGGGTTAAAAAATTATGTTCTATTGCTTTATCTTTAGTAACTGAAAAAACTTTTTCAAAAGCAGGATTAATATCTTTCAGCATAAATTTATTATCCAGCACACAGATAAGATTATTTGAAATATTAAATGTCTGTTGGAAATATTCTGCATTGATGATCTCTCTGTTGCTCATTAAAAGTCTGGTCACAACTTCACCAAGTTTTTTGAGTGCGGAAATCTGGTTTTCCGTAATATTTTTGGGTTCAAAATCGATTACACAGATTGTTCCCAATGCAAATCCTTCATCATCAATAAGCGGAACACCGGCATAGAAGCGGATTCCCCCTTCCAGAATCATAGGATTATCAGAAGATCTTTCATCTAAAAGCGTATCATTGATAACCACTACTTCCGAGCTTGCTACGGAATACTGGCATAAAGTATCCTTACGGTCTACAGAATCTATG
The DNA here is from genome assembly GCF_034651565.1 of Chryseobacterium sp. MHB01. Taxonomy (NCBI): domain Bacteria; kingdom Pseudomonadati; phylum Bacteroidota; class Flavobacteriia; order Flavobacteriales; family Weeksellaceae; genus Chryseobacterium; species Chryseobacterium sp. MHB01. Next base: position 1,982 of record NZ_JAYEDA010000025.1, read on the forward strand.
GCAAGACCTATACAGCTTTGAATCCTCTGCGTATCTGCTTCCATAATTGATATCAGTGATGCCGGACAGTCCGTAATAAGACATGCCGTTTCTGCAAAAACATCCAGTTCCGGATCTTTGCCAAGATTGATGAGATCAAGAAGCTCTAATTTTTTTACTCTTCCAGCCTCATTGTCAGGAAAAGGATAATTATTCATATTGATAACTAATTTCTTTCATAATGTTAAATATAATTAGAAAATTGCTAAAAAAATAGTTTTTTATAAAGTTTTAGTATTATATCACATTTAAGAGATTAGCATTTTCGGGCTTAAAACTAATAAAAATTTATCTGAGTATCAAAAAAGTACATTACATATGCATCAATGTGGTATTTTTCTCTCTTATGGATATTATAAATTTAAAAAGCTTCTCAATGGGAGAAGCTTATAGAAATGACTGCAAAATGAAGTGATAGATATTTCAAAGATATTTGATATCTAATAACATTTTTATGATTCTTGTCATAAAATATTTTTTTTCACCTTTTACGACATTATGATATTGATCTGTTTTCATGATGCTTATCAAGCTCCAGCTTAAAGCAGCCAAGAATAAATTCTGTATAATACAATTGTGCGTTTACCTGTTTTGTACGGGAATGCAGATCAAGTTTTTCCGAAAGAAGCACCTCTCCTTTATAAACAATAGCAAAATAGGCAAATAGCTTTTGTTTTGATTCCGGAACCGGTGTAGCATATCCTGTAACAGCTATCGACCAGTCGCTTTTAAAAATCTTTGAAACATTCAGCGCCATAGTTTCGGCAATATTAGGGGATACACAGTCGCAAGCCAGCGCTTCAGATTCATCTACCTGCAAAAGATTGATTTTTTCATCAGGTGTATAAGCTGTAATACCGCCTTTATAAAATTTGGAAGCATCTTTCATCTGCGAAAAAGAAAACTGTAAAAACCCCGAAGTAACACTTTCTGCTACAGCAATGGTTTCATCTACTTCCAAAAGGTAGTTTCCGATATATTTAAACAGATTTTGCAGTTCCATAATAAAATATATAAGAGATCTTACGGAGAGTTCTTCTGAACTGATTCCGATTTTTGAATTTTTTAAAATCATTAATTCTGTCTGTTTTGTAATTTAGATCTGAAATCGCCAGACCTTCTTTTGCGAAGCAATCAATTTCAGTAAACCTGAGAATTTAATACAATTTCTGTTCTTAAGGCTTTGCCGGAAGGTCTTCTCCTTCATATGCAAAAGCGTTGCCAGTAAAAACAAACATGGTACCTGAATTTTTCAATTTTTTAGCATAAAAATAAATTGCAGCGAGTAGACTTGTTCTTATAAAAAAGGATTAAATGAATTTAATCTAATTTAGACAATGTGAAAGATAATTCTTATGATTCTGATCAATACGAAATGATTATAGTATAATTTCAAATTATGGAAATAAGAAGAATTAATTTATCTCTTTTAATATAAAGTCAGGTTAAAAGTCTGCGTACTTGTACATTCAAGAAATAATAAAATAAGAATGTTTGTGTGATAAAAAAATAATCTGAATTTTGTCTCCACTTTGTATAAAAGACCAGTCTGATAATGAATTAAATTTAGTAAAAAAAGATTATAAAACCAGAGAAAATATTAACATTTTTATGATTTAAACATCTGTAATGCAATTATGGATAATATTATCCTGGAATAATGCACAATGCTAAATAATATAATTCAGATTATAATTTTATATGAGTAATTTAAAAATCACATCACTTATATAGTATAAATAAATACCATTTTATAATTATAGATAAATTTTATTACTAAATTTATCTATAAAATAAATTGGTCATGCAAGAACAAACAAAAATTACAAAGGAAAAAATATTCGAATTATATGGCGATTATCTTCTAAACAATGGTGAAAAACCTAAAAATGTTTATCTCTTTGCAAAAGAAAATAACTTTGAAGAAATAGAATTTTATCATTATTTTTCAGGATTTGAGCAGATTGAAAAAGAAATCCTCAATCACCTTTTCATTAAATCCCTTGAGCTGGCTAATGAAGTTAATTCTTCTGATGAAATTGCCACAAAAGAAAAACTTCTGAATGTCTATTATATTTTCTTTGAAAACCTTACCATGAACCGGTCTTTGGTGTTATCAGTTTTAGGAACTCATAAAATACAAAATATCAGAATCCTTCAGAATCTTCGGGAAACACACAGACAACTCATTAATACTTTAGATTTTAAAGAATGGGAAATTTTTGAAAAAGCGAAGCAGGATATAAGAACATTCAATGAAAAATCGAGACAGGAAGCATTGTGGCTTCATTTAGTTTCTGCCATTGAATTCTGGAAAAAAGACACTTCGCCTGATTTTGAAAAAACCGATATTTTCATCGAAAAAACTATTGATACCTGTTTTGAATTAATTGATAATGAACCATTAAGAAAAGTATTGGATCTGGGAAAATTTCTTTGGAAGGAAAAATTTAAAATGAGTTGATGTATGGCTTTTGGCCACTTGCTTTTAGCTTTTAATATCCAATTATTGCATTTAAGACTTTGCTGAGTACAATGCTTTTGCCTCAATTTATGATTTATTGTTAGAATCGGCGAAACTTCGTTTTACGAACTTTAAAACAGTCAGCAATAAAAAAATCATTGTGAACATTGCGTTAAAAAGATTTGACAAACAAAATTTAAAAATGAAAACACTCAATAAAATTCCTACAGGAAAAATTGAACGGACAAGCAGCCTTCTCAAAGCAGGAGCAAAAGTCGGGGTCAATTACCTGAAATATTACGGAAATAAAATTACGAAAGATGAAGATGAAGCCCGTAAGATTCTCAATGAAGATAACGCATCAGACATCTACGATTCATTAAAAGAGCTGAAAGGCTCTGCTCTGAAAGTAGCCCAAATGCTGAGCATGGAAAAAAATATTCTTCCGGTAGAATATGTAGAAAAATTTTCGCTTTCACAGTTTTCCGTTCCGCCCTTGTCGGGCGCTTTGGTGAAGAAAACATTCAGAAAATATTTCGGGGAAAATCCGGAGGATATTTTTGATGAATTTTCCTCCGAATCAGTCAATGCAGCAAGTATCGGGCAGGTTCATACCGCAAAAAAAGACGGTCAAAAAATGGCGGTTAAAATCCAGTACCCCGGTGTGAGAGAAAGCATTTCTAGCGACCTAAAAATGGTAAAACCTATTGCCATGAAAATGTTCAATATCAAAAAAGAAGGTTCGGAATCGTATTTTCAGGAAGTGGAAGACAAATTATTTGAAGAAACCGATTATAATCTGGAGCTCAGGAGAAGTCAGCATTTTGCAGAAGAATGCAGTCATCTCCCGAATGTCAGATTTCCACATTATTATCAGCAATATTCGTGTGAAAAAATCATCACGATGGACTGGATGGCCGGAATTCACTTTTCGGAATTTACAAAAAAACAAAATTCTCAGGAAGATTTAAACAAAATCGGACAAACCCTTTGGGATTTTTATATGTACCAGATGCATATCCTTAAAAAAGTTCATGCAGACCCGCATCCCGGAAATTTCCTTATTTCGGAAGATAAAGAATTGCTGGTTATTGATTTTGGCTGTATCAAAGAAATTCCGGAAGATTTTTACACTCCGTATTTTGAATTGGCGAAAGAAGAAAATTTAAAAAATCCTGAAGTTTTCCGTGAGAAATTATTTACATTGGAAATTCTGCGCGAAGAAGATTCGCCACAGGAGAAAGAGTTTTTTTCCAAATTATTCTACGAATTGCTGGAACTGTTTACAAGACCATTCAATCGGGAAAAATTCGATTTTGCTGATGAGTCTTTCTTTCAGGAAATTGCCGACCTGGGACAGCGATACGCCAAAATAAGCAATATAAAAGGAATGAATACCAACCGTGGTTCCAGACATTTCATTTACCTGAACCGAACATTTTTCGGACTGTATCATATGATGCACGATCTGAAAGCAAAAGACGTGGCGATTAATAATTTTAAAAATTACAGTGAGTGATATTTAACCACAAAAGCCACAAAGATTTTTGATGAATTTATAGTTATTCAAAAGTACGAAAAGAGTTTAAAACAGAAATTCAATAGATTTTATTAGCCTTTAAGTCTCTTATATTTTATAATAATTTTTTGTTTCTTTTATGACTTTTGCGGTTAAAATTATAATGATAAAACTTAAAATATGCCATCAGGATTACCCTCCAAAATCTGTGAAGTCTGCGGACTGCCCTTCAACTGGCGGAAAAAGTGGAAGAAAAACTGGGACGAAGTAAAATATTGCAGCGAAAGATGCCGAAAAAACAAAAAATCAACATCCTCTGGTTCACCAAAGATCTGAGAACGAGAGATTCTGAATCGTTATACAACATTTTGCAGGAAGATTTACCTTTTCTCGCCGTTTACGTTTTTGATGCTGACTTTTTTCAACAACAACAGTTCGGATTTAAAAAAATCGGGAAATTCAGAGCAAAATTTTTACTGGAAAGTATTGACTATTTAAAACAAAATTTAAGCGGAAAAAACATTCCTTTCTTAATAAAGTTTGGTAATCCGGAAGATGTTTTCAGAGAAATTTCCGAAGAATTTGAAATCGTGAAGATTTTCTGCCAGGAAGAATGGACAAAAGAGGAAACCGTTATGCAAACAAAAATCCGGCAGATCATTCCAGATGCAGCTTGGGAAAAACCGTATTCCCAGTTTCTTGTACATCCGCTTTTTGTTTTCAAAACGTTGAATAAAATTCCGATGCTTTTCACTACTTTCAGGCAAAAGATTGAAAAAAATCTGTTGATCCGCCCTGAATTTGAATCGGAAAATCTGATGTACAACAAAGAATATATTGTGGCTGAAAGTGACGAAATTTCACTTGAGACTTTAGGTTTTGAAGATTTTGAGCCCGATAAAAGAAGCGCTTTTCCTTTTTCCGGAGGTGAAGATACAGCTTTAAAAAGGTTACATTATTATTTCCGGGAAACGCAGAGTCTGAGCAAATATAAAGAAACGCGAAACGGTTTGTCAGGAACAGATTACAGTTCCAAGTTTTCACCCTGGCTTTCGGACGGAAGTATTTCAGCTGTAACAATTTACCACGAAATTAAAAAATATGAAGAAGAATCCGGAGCCAACGATTCGACCTATTGGCTGATTTTCGAACTGCTCTGGCGGGATTTTTTCAGATATATTTCCTTACAGCATAAAGATTTGATTTTCAGGAAAACCGGAATTAATCATCAAAAATATTTCTACAAAAATAATGAAGAAGCAGTTCAAAAATGGAAAGATGGAAAAACTGATTCCGATTTTGTGAATGCCAATATGCTCGAATTAAAAAATACCGGCTGGATGAGCAACAGAGGGCGACAGAATGCAGCTTCCTATTTCTGCAAAGTCCTGAAACAGGACTGGAGAATAGGGGCCGCCTATTTTGAAGAAATGCTGATTGATTATGATGTGCACAGCAATTATGGCAACTGGATGTATCTTGCCGGAGTCGGAAATGATAACCGCAATCGTATTTTTAATCCCGAAAAACAGGCAGAAATGTATGATCCTAATGAAGAATTCAGAAAATTATGGCTAAAAGAATAAAACATACCGCCCAACTGGTTTTTCCGCATCAGCTTTTTAAAGACACTGATTATCTGCATAAAGACCAGCCTGTATTTCTCCTGGAAGAATTTCTGTTTTTTAAACAATATTCATTTCATCAGCAGAAAATTGCATTTCACAGAGCAACCATGAAATTTTATGAAAATGAACTAAAAAAATCAGGTTTTGAGGTGGAATATATCGAGAGTTCATCGAAATTTTCAGATATCAGGAATCTAATTCCGAAACTTGAAAAAGAGGGTTATACAACCCTAAGAACTACGGACGTCTGCGACCACTGGCTGGAAAAAAGACTTCAAAAAACAAATCTGGAAATTGAAATTCTGGACAGTCCTCTTTTCATCAACACGAAAGAAGACCTTAAAGAATATTTTAACGATAAAAAATCCTATCATCAAACCGATTTTTACAAACAGCAGAGAATCACCCGAAATATATTGATGAAAGCCGGAAAACCGTTAGGCGGAAAATGGACCTACGACACGGAAAACCGTAAAAGATACCCGAAAAATAAAAAAGCTCCTGCGATCCATTTTCCGGTAAACAATGAATATTATGAAGAAGCTAAACAATATACCGAAAAATATTTCGCAAAAAATTACGGAACGCTTACGGAGGAACAGCTCTACCCTACTACTTTCAAAGAATCCGAAAAATGGCTGGAACAGTTTCTGGAAACGCGTTTTCATGAATTTGGAATCTATGAAGACAGCATGGTGGAAAAAGAACACTTTCTCCATCACAGCATCCTTTCTCCGTTGATGAATGCAGGATTGCTAACTGCTGAAAATGTTCTGGAAAAAGCGATTTCGTTTGCTAAAGACAATGATGTCCCGGTAAATTCCCTGGAAGGTTTCGTACGACAGATTTTAGGATGGAGAGAATTTGTGCGTGGTGTTTATATTTATCAAGGAACCTATCAGCGGAATAAAAATTACTGGAAACATCAACAAGAGCTTCCCGAATCGTTTTATACAGGCAAAACGGGAATCCGACCGATTGACAGTTCGCTCCAGAAGATTCTGAAAACCGGTTATGCCCATCACATCGAACGGCTGATGATTTTTGCCAATTTTATGAATCTCTGCCAATTCAATCCAGATGAAGTTTACCAATGGTTTATGGAAATGTTTATTGATTCGTACGACTGGGTAATGGTTTCGAATGTCTATGGTATGAGCAGTTTTTCAGATGGTGGAAAAATGAGCACAAAACCATACATCAGCGGAAGCAATTATATCAAAAAGATGAGCGATTATCCCGATGGAGAATGGACGAAACAATGGGATGCGCTGTTCTGGAATTTTATTAATGACAATAAAGATTTCTTTACTAAAAACCCTCGTCTGGGAATGATGCTGAGAACACTGGAGAAAATGCCGGAAGAAAAACGAAAGCAGCATTTTAAAACGGCAAGGGAATTTATCGGAAGTTTAAAATGATTTTTAGACATAAACAATTGATTGGTAAAAGTTTGGTAAAACAACAAAAAAGCTTTGTAAATAGAGGCTTTCCTTGGTCAGGCTCAGGATAAACTAAGCTCAGCCTGACAATGCAAAGTAAAAAGTTAGTATTAGAGATGTCATCCTGAGCTTGTCGAAGGATCTTACAATAAAATTTATAATATGAATAAAAACCTCAACATACAACAAATCGACAGAATCATCGAAATGGCATGGGAAGACAGAACTCCGTTTGAAGCCATACAATTCCAGTTCGGAATAAGTGAATCGGAAGTGATTGAACTGATGCGTTCGGAACTGAAAGAATCAAGTTTTAAACTTTGGCGGAAAAGGGTAAATTCCGGGATAAGCCAGAAACATTTAAAAAAAAGAAATGAAGAAATCAACCGTTTTAAATGCAGCAGGCAAAGAGTGATCAGCAATAATAAAATTTCGAAAAGATAAGAGGCTTACAATTTATTTATTCTGATTCTTTAATAAAATAATGAAGAAAATTTACAACAACCTATAAAAAACCAAAGCAAAAAGTTCTGCTTTGGTTTAATTGATAATAGAGTTTAAGAATAAATTACTAGCCTTTACTTCAATTTGATCTATTCATATTTAGAAAAATCGACAGCAAATATACATCTGTTGACCTGACTTCCATTTTGTGCTCCTGCATTCGGCTCATATTCCGTGAGGCTCCAGAGGTAACTATATTGAGATTCGTAGTAGAGTGATTCTGCTCCATAAGGCCATCGGTAGCGCACCGTATCGTCGGCTCCGTCTGTATAACGTGCTAATCTAGCATTTGATCCGTAAGAATTGCTTGGAGATCCTGTACATGAGAGCCATGTTCTGTTCCCCTTTCGGAATACGCCCTGTATTCCATGCGCATGATTATCCGGAAAAAGACTATTCTTTGGAGCAACCTCTGAAATTCCGGCATTCTGAAGTATTCCACTTGCATTAATCGGGAAACCAAACACCTTTGGAATAATGGAAGCATCAGCACTACCTGCATAATATTGCCCGGTCCACAACTCAGTTCCTTCTTCATTAACCTGTACAGTAGAAAACGGATTGGCATTATTGATCTTCTGATACCCAACCTGAGGCAATATATATCGATAATTAAAGGCGAATAAATTACCATTGGCATCTTTACCACACTTATCATTGGTGGTATCGCCGGTGCTCACTTCAATGATCTTGTTCAAATCAAACACCCGAACCCCTAAATTGGTACTGCTGAGATATATTTTACCTTTAAAATAAGCTATTCCGCCCGCATGCACATTCAGAGGCGCGTAGGAACCGTATTGTGAATAGGCTGTTGTATTGGCGGGAATATCAGGCTGTACCAACAGCATGTGGCGGTATGTAAGATAGGTGCCTGAACTTGGACTGATGTCAATAAGAGTAATACGGGATCCTTTAAATTCGGCATCATTTTTTGCATACCAGCTTACCAGCAGATAACGGACGCCATTTTTGGTAAATCCTGCAATTCCCTGCGGTCTCCAGATTGATGTTGTTTCATCATCGGTATTCCAGCGGATTCCCCTTACCCTGTTTTCTTCCGGAATATTGAATCCGTAAACCTCTGTGTAGGCACTTCCGCCGATTGCCTGCCGGTTTTTGTCGATCTGAGAAGGATTTAAAAAACTAAAACCGGAGCTGATATAAGCACTTGTATCAACATAGGCATTGACAGTAGCATCCGTAGCTGCTTTATTGGCATGGGTTTGTGATGAAAGCTCTTCTTCCGTTGAAGCTGAAGCCCATTCATTATTCTGGCATCCGACACCTGTAAGAACAAGTAAAAGCATCCAGCCGAGGAATTGTTTCTGAAGCATAAGCAATTTAAATTTTTAATAGTTATAATTGCCTGCGAAACTATCAGATTCTCTTTTGATTCAGGTCTCGTAATCGTTAATTATGTATTAAGTTTATGATTCCGGAACGGTTGTAAAATCTTCAATACCGAAAATTTCAAGGTTGCTTTAATAAAATGTAGCTGCTTATAAAACATGAAACCTCGCATTTTGCAAGGCATTTATTATTGCTTATGGATAGCTATGTGCTTTATTTGTAAATAAAATACTATACCTATTTCTATGTTTATTAATATAAATGAATTTATAATTATTTATATTTTCTGGTTTTAACGTAATCTTTTTCTTACCATCAATAAAAATTGAAACATCACTTAAATTATTTATAATACATGGAGCTGCAAATCCTAGTGTTGGTTTGGTCTCAATATTGCGATTAACGATAATTTTATTATCATTAATAATTTTCACCACATTATTAAAGTTTGATTCAAATACAATTAATGATTTTTCATCTTTATGAAGCTCATATTTATTATATAATACTTTTGATATTCCTTCTATTTTATTTGACAAACCTTCATTTTCATATAAAAAATGTATATTAGAGCAACTTGTTAAGAATAGAAAAAAAATTACAAAGTAAATTTTATATATGTTATTCATAATTCTATTGGCTATCTAGTTTTTTTGCTGTTCTTCTACCTTATTTATAATTGTTTTCTCTACAGGCACGAGCGGGTTTATTTATGCTTACTTAGTAAAGACAGAGCTCCTGCCGGCGTTTTGCTGTCGGAGATTTCCGAAGACCCATTCCTTTAGGCGGGCTCATTTCGGAATTTTCTGACCCTGTTATCCTTTTGGCGGGATACCTTCGGAGAATTCCGAAAGCCTGTTCCTTTCGGCGTTATGGTTTCGGCTGTTCCCGATACCTTCCTCCCTTGGGCGGTGGCTTTAGGAAGGCGTTTGCCGAGATTCAGGATTTTGGTCTTCGCCCCCGCTTTCTTTCGTACTGCTGTATTTGGTAACGGCACGATGCATTAGCATCGCTGTAGATTAATCTCACATTCCAAGATGGTCCATATAATTATAAATACCTGTTCCCAGTGTGTCAAAATAACCTTCCGAAGTCGGGATGATCCTTAATTTCATTCCATCAGTGGTCATGGCTCCGGTTTCATCTTCCCAGTAATAAGTAAACTTATACTGGAACCCATCCAGGTAATCTGTCTGCAGTCCTCCAAAGAGCTTCTTTACTTTTACTCCGTCCGCACGGTACACATAATCTGTTACCTGAGCATCCTGAGTAATCTTCTTCGGTAAATTTAAATAATTATATTGATTTTAATGTAAAATTAAGTTTTACAGTTTTATAAGAAACATAAAAACCCTTGCAAAATTGCGAGGGTTCTTTGTATCTACAGGCACGAGCGGGACGCTCGAGCCAGCGGGGGAGATTCCTAACGAAGTAACTTTTGACGATAAAAATACTATTGAGCAAATGCAACTTATCCAGCAATTGGACAAAGAAGATAGAACAACCGTCTTCAAAATTGTAGAAACAATGCTCACAAAGAAAAAATTTAAAGACTTCTTTAATAAAAATGTAGCTGCTTTATAACACAAAAACCCCTCGCAAACTTGCGAGGGGTTATTTTTATCTGCTCAAAGTCGGGAGACTTTGCGCAGCGGGGGATCAGGTTTTATATAGACTCTGACTTTATGTATTTCCTATCAATAAATTTAATCAAAGAATAATCTTTAGAAGTCATCTCCCAAAAACCATCATCAAAAAATTCTAGACATATCTGATTATTTTTATAAGCATCTATTTCATCAGAATACATTTTTATGTTTTGTATAGAATTATCTATCAATATTTCAATCTCATATATTTGTTCTATATTAATTATTGCCTCTAAAAATAAATTTAAATCTGTGAATATAGTTACAGCTTCTGATAATTTATCATTAGAATAGTCTATAGTTGATCCATAGAATCTCACGATTCCAAAATTATATGATCTATATTTAGAATCAAATTCAACAATATCATTTAAAAATGACATTAACTCCGTAACCTCACTTTGATTGCTTTTAATTTTTATCTTTTTATATTCTGACATAATATTAATCTATTGGCAAAGCTGTTTTCCCTCTTGATTTTGCACCTCCTGTTGGATTAGGTTCCCATTTATGCTTATGTGGATTTGGATGATTTTGGGGACGTCCATGATCTGTCATGTCATAATCCCACTCGGGCTCCCCATTTTTAAATTCTCTTCCTTGCCTATAAGCACCTTTTCGCCCTTGTCTTGTGCCTAATTGTGTATGGTGGGTTCCTGCTGCTTCAGGGTCTTCTTCTGCGTGTCCATGCTTACTCTTTCTTAATGGATCATCACTTGTTCTTCCATCATCAGGTACTTTTACCCCATTTACATCTTTATCTTCTTCGGCGGTATCTTCAGTGTTTAAATTTCTATAACCAGCACCAGGATCTGCAATTGTTGTATATCCTGCACTTGGAGGAGCAAGCTGATTATTTGCCCACCAGATTCCAGCACCTACTAACATCAGAAAAGCTACTGCATCAGCAGGACCAGGAGCAGGAGAATCAGCTTGCGACACATACAAAGCTGACATTGCCAAGCTTGCAGGACCTGTATTACTATTGCTGGATTTGCCTTTTACTGTAACTTCTGTTATAACAGAACTTCCATTATTGAAATCTTTCCAAACTCCATTTTTTTTGTCCCAAAAAAACATTCCATCTGAGTCTTCCCAAACTTCTCCATCGTGTCTTCCATCACGATCTGGAAAAGCCCACTCTCCTTGCATTCCTGTAGGATCATTGAAACTTATCGGATTATTCCAAACATAACTGTATGCTTCATGAGTGTACTGACTTCTCGGATCCACCACACCCCATCGTCCAATATCCGGCATATAAAATCTCGCTCCATAATCATACATTCCT
>NZ_JAYEDA010000026.1:0-13668 GCF_034651565.1 Chryseobacterium sp. MHB01
GTTAGAAACCAAAATAAGCTAAAACGCTGTAAAATAAATGTTTACAGCGTTTTTTGTTTTAGTGCAGGCACAAAAAAACCAAAATAAGCCACGATTTATATGACTTTTGAATGTCCTCTCCGAAATGATAAAAGAGGTTACCGGATTTCCGGAAAACCGATCAATTTAATTGTAGCTAGCCAAAATATGGGAAAAGCTTTGTAAATAAAAGCGCTTGTAAATAAGTATCATTAGTTTTACAATACAAAAACAAATGATTTTTATCTCATGTTTAGATTATAGTCATGAGTCAGTTGGACTAATTGAGTGTGGTTTGTAGGAAAATAATCCGATAAAAGTATAGAAAAGTACAATGTTACTTTAGGATTTTTTTCCATTACTGAGTCAAAGCCAATATTTTTAATAGGTAGATCTTTAAATTGAAGTAATTGTTTATAGACTTCATCTTTAAGTATTGATTGTAAACTATCCAACATCCATTTTAATTTCGGCTTTGATGGAAACGAGAGATAAATCTCACGGATGTTCCCTTGATTTTCCTGTATCCAGTTTCCGAATAAGCGATTGTATGCCTTTCCATTTTTCAATACATCACAGAACTCTGTCAATTCAGGATGTATAAAGTTCATATTTTGTTTTGTAGTATCATTTAAGCCAAATCGATAATAACATCTGTCAAAATTTTCTTTGTCTTTCCAGCGATAGGAGTGAATATAAGAATAATCTTCTTCATGGATATATAAGCACTTATAATCATCATCTGACTCAGGGATTCGAATTCCTTGGTACATTGATTTAAGAATGCTTTCTTCCTGAATTTTTACTAAATTTTCTGATGTACCAACAAATCTTAATAAATTACTCAATTCTCGAAAAGTTTCTTTTTGGCGGTCCGGATAAAGGTATATTGTTGGTTTATAACGTGGGATAAACTCATCTCTGCTGAATTGTACTGACCATTCCATCAGTTGTTTTATGTCTTTGCGATGTAAGGTTCTGAGCAGTTTATACGTGTTTTTCATAATTCAACGGAATAAAAGAGACTGCCTGGTAGAGACAGTCTCTGAATGTTTATCTTATGACCAGTGATCCCAATGTGAAACGGCATGCCAGATGCTGGATGCTGCAGAAGCAAAAGCCCCTCCAATGGATTCAAACGCAGATTTTATGGCATCATCTGCATATCCTACCCCCAGCATAATATCACGCACCGCATCTGGGGCCAGTCCAAAAACCGTATTCAGCGCCTGTGCCGTGTCCTGTGCTCCAATGCCAATTTCCTGGAATGCCTCCGCTACTACCTGGCTGGTAGCACCATATCCTTCTTCCATCGCCTGAGCGACCTCTGTCGCAGAATAGGAGAATGCATTGCCTATGTCACTTGCAATAGTAGAGGCACTGTATCCTACAGAATTCATGATATTCGCTGTTTCTGCTGCTGTTTCATTGTAAGCCTGTTTTAATCCCTGGGCAACATCTGAAACACCATTTACTATAGCATTTTTAACATATCCGGCCCATTTTTCGGCATCATTGATGATATCCTGGAAGATTGATGACGCATTTTGGACAATATAGGTTTCAATAGCGCTTAATAATCCCGAAATACTGGAAATATTAAGGTCTGCCTCAAACGGTCCGAAATTCAGATTTAAACCTTCAAAATTAAATCCTCCTGATACCTGAAATGAGATTTCAGAAGCCGAGGTATTCAGAACTACACTTACTGCGCAGCCCGCATCCAAATGAATGGATCCTAAAGAGAAACCAGCAATGGACGGTAATGAAACATCAAAATCCAATCCGTAAGAAAAGGCTCCTGAAAAATTATGATAATCAGACAGTTTGCAGGCCATTTTAGTTTCAAGTATCGCGCCGTAATCCATCTCAAAACTTATTCCGTCATTAGCGATGACAGCATCTATTTTATCATTCACCAATCCGAAAACACTTGCTGCTGCGTCCAGTGTAAAATACGGAGAAGAAGATGTGCTGACACTCATTTCCGGTCCGCCCGCAGATACAACTGTTTTATCTGTTGCATTTTTAATAGTCTGCTGGTCCAGTTTTGTTTTTGGTACTGCATTAATCGGAATCGGATTGCCGTTTTGATCTACTTTAATTGATGCTCCCTTTCCGTCTCCTGTAATGCTCAGGATATTTCCGAAATTCAGCGGTGCCATAGTGATCGTACCATGAACCCCTGTGTTAAGGTCAATCTGAAGATATCCGTAAAACTGTAAACCGAACAGATCCATCACTGCATTGAATCCATATCCCATCGGCGCAAGTGAGCCATCGGGCAGGACAACAGGTTCCATAGGGTTTTCAGCCCATCTGAATGAAAGATCTGTGAAGGAAACCGGAAGATCGATATTGTATGATGTATTGGTGAATAATGTTATAATTTCATTAAAATCCAGTTTAGGTACATAAAATGCGATATACAAAGGATTTGGGATTTCTTCTTCCATTTCGCAAACGACTGCAAAATTATCATCCGTTAAGGGTACCTGCCCCTGGTCTCCGATATGGAATGTACCTTCCAGTCCGATGGCAAAGCCTGGGGGTTCAAAAATTACACCGAGTCCTACGCCGAATGAATCGAAATGTAATCCTTTAATTCCCGGGGGAGTAAGCAAACTTGTGGTATTGCCTCTCAGATTTACCCCGATTTCGGCCTCAATATTATCAATAGTCATGGCAATATCTGCATCAATTTCCGGACTTCCAAACAGATTAAACGGAATGGTTGCCTTAATTTCAAAAACTACAAACTTGAAAAGCGGATTTAGCGACAGCAACATGGTAGGGTTGTCAATATCAAAAGTATTTCCTCCTCCAATCGGAATTTTCACTTCATCCATACTGAATTTCAAACAAGTCATACCGGTTGCCAATCCGTCGTTATAAACAAATTCAACTCCGAAATCAATAGTCGGATTTCCGATAAAAGACTGAATGATTCCCAATACACCGGAATCGAAGGTAACATCCGTAATGTTTAATTCGCCTCCGATAAATATTGCAGTATCAGTTTCGTTGCAGTTAAAGTGAGAGATGGTAACATCCGGAATGGAAGAAGGCCAGCTGAAACCAAAATAATTGACTAATGTACTGAGGCTGTACACCTGATCCTGAGGTGGTGATTTTTGAGTCTGCGGGGTTCGGGCCAATGCCACCACAGCCAGCATATAAGTGACAAAGGTAACTGTTTTATAATCCGTGGTTGACTGGAAAAACTGGTTTACCTGTGCTGCAGTTGCCTTCCCGTTTTTTATGAGTGCCTGAAACTGCACGACTTCCGGATTATCCGGCTGATCCTGCATTAGTTTAATAAATGCCTCCGTGGTGTTCATCGTATCCACATCGCTTTGCTGTACTTCGAAAGAAACCGGCTGAGTGCCTAATGTAAAAAAACGGGTAAGGGGATTATTCTGATCATCAAAAACAATAAATGTTGAGATGGGTCCATGAATCGGCGTAAACTCCTGGCTTCCACCTGCCGGTACGGTAACCAGCGGTGTAAGTGTTCCGAAAAAGTTGGCTAGACTTTTATCATCTTCGTTATTTTGAAAAGCATCAAAAATCTGAATACTTGCTGACAGATCATTTTTGATCGTCACAGATGGATATGTAGTGCTCATTGATTTATATTTTAGGATTATAATACTTCTGTTTCTTCAACACCAATCTCCGCTTCGTATTCTTCTATTGAATTTGCCTTTTCCAGATTTTCATACTCCAGATCAATATTTTCCCATGTCGTGGCATCTGCAACTGCAGCATCGACAGCTGTATTGGTATTATTTAACTGAGTCTTCAGATTATTGTAATACGCTGCCTCAATGGTTTTTGATTCGTTCATTAGCTGATTTTTGGCAGCCTGAAATTCTTCCATCGCGGATTTTACTGCGATACCGCTTTCTACAGCAGCATTTGCATTCATATATTTTTCGATAAAATTTGAATAACTTTTGCTGAACTCTTCCGTGGGCACCATTCCTTCATCTGTAATCTGTTCTTTGATCGAATCAATAAGTCCGTCGGCTTCTTCTAAGCTTGAGTTTATATTTTCTTTTGAAGGAAGTACTTCATTTTGTTTAATCTGAGCAACCTGTCTTTGTAAAGTTTTCAAAAGATCCTCATTGGTAATCTCATTGAAGGGTTTTCCCACTACTTTTGCAACCTGACCTTTGAGTACGGCAGACAATTCAGCGCCGGAAGCTGCAGACGAGGTCAGGGGAATTCCTTTTTCTCCCAAAATGGCTTCATTAGCAAGCACTCCCAGATGTTTGTTTTGAATTCCTTCCGGAAAATGTGTGTCAGCTGAGTTTGAGACACTGTTTCCGAAATGGGGTACGGTGTCACCCGGAGACATATCCACAACATTATATCCCGGTTGCGGAGTTTGAGAAAGCGGGACACCTCTTAAGAGTACTTCTCCTGTAGCTTCATCAATTGAAAAATCTGAATCCGGATATTCCTGTTCTTCTTCAATAAAGTCAATATCCGAAAAACCTACAGCACGGTCGTTATCGTAAATTATCATCGTTTCACCGTTACTTTCGGTTCTGCCAAGCTCTAATCGAATTCTTACAAATTTATGTGATACCGTATCATATTGGTAATAAGAAGAATATTTTGTACTTCCGGGTGCAAAGGTACCCTTGGAAGGATCTGTATTCCATGATATAATCATTTTTTTATTTTTTAAATTAATTATTATTGTATTAGGAACCTGTTTTACGAGATATGGATATATTCTTATATTTTCTTACAGGTTCCTGATTTTACAGTTCGGCGATTTCTTCTGCTTCAGGCCATTCCGAATCCTCATCTGCATCGTAGCCCGAATCATTCTCCTCATCGTTCATATCATTTTCATAATCTTCCTGTGCCGTGTCAAGTGCATCTGAAGCTTCTGCAGCATCATTTACCGCATCAGCCGAATCCTGTAAAGATTGTGTTTCCCACTCCTGCATGCTGCTTTCACTTTGAGAAATCGTCTCTTCCATATTGCTGGCGGCTGATGAGAGTTCCTTGCTGGCATCGGAAAAATTTCCTTCCTCAATCTGGGCGCTGGCATCTTTAAAAGAGTTTTGTAAATCTGAAACTGCAGATTCATATTCCTCTGTAGGGGTAAATCCGTTTTCTACCTGCTCAGTTATTTCATTATTGATATCGGACATCGTATCTTCCATGGTTTGTGTCATGACGTCTTTCTGCATAGATTCTGAAATATCAGAATAAGAATCTGCTACGGAAGAGGCATCAGAATTAAATGTTTCTTCTTGTTGGCTGACTTCATTAACAATGTTCTCATCCGGAGTATTTTCAATTTCATTTTCTTCATTTTCATATTCATTTTCTGAGGTTGCTTTTTCTTTTGCCGATGCTAATTTTTCCTTAGCACTATCAAACATTTTTTTAGCAAATTCTCCCAGCATCAACAGTCCTACCAAAAGCCCGACGCCCTGACAGATTTTTCCGAAAGTTGAATCAAATGAACTTTGTTTGTTTTTATCTGCCGGTTTGCCCGGAATCTGCCGGGCTGTCTGCGAAGAAACAACCGTTTTATTGGCGATGGTTCCCGTTAATGTAGGACCCGCCAGGTAAGTGGAAACGGGCTGACCATTTTGCATGGAGGTCTGAATGACATTCATCCAGACGGGCGTCAGGTTTACTGAAACATCATTTCCGGGATTACTGTCGCCTATGGTACCGTCTCCGTTCATAATGAGGGAAGTAGGTTGTGAATTTTCTGCATACACAGGATTTCCACTGGCATCCTGGGTGCACAATTTCAAAGTAGCCGAATTTTCAGAGGCTGTTGAAAGAATGTTGATTGTTCCCACCAAAACCGGGATATATCCGGTCGGTGCCGGATTCGGAGCCTGTTCATACATATAGAAAGGTCCCTGCCAGCCTGAGGTAAACATCTGTAACCAGCTCATTACTGCGTTCCATGAACTTAAAGTACACGCTTTAAAGTTTTGTGTGGAAGCAAAAAAGCTGTTTACCGAAGCTGTACTTCCGCCCTTCAAAGCGGCATATAAATTCTTTGTCAGCGCCGAATTCGGGTTGGCCATCGCATAGCGGTGAAAAAGGAAAGACTGGATCATGGCATTCTGATCGTCAGCCGTAATGGTAAAAACCAAAGGCGGCGGATTATCGAATGAAAACTGAACGGCTGCCATTACTTTAACCGGAAACTGGTAGAAATAAAGACTGCTCAGCTGATCAATGGTTCCCGTATACATTGCCTGTAATTGTGATGCTGCACGGATAGTCTGGATCGTACTGGTGCTTCCTGCGGGAATAGTGCCTAATTTCGTGTAGGTGTAAGGAACTGTTTGTCCGGTTGTACCCGGATTGAAAACATCATAAATATCAACCGGAATGGTTGAATTGTTTGTAATTTGAACGGTTGGGTTATTAGTGCTCATGATTAAAATGATTTGGATTAAATATTATTATGGATTAAAATTACGGGAACAGGATATTTTATTTTTCAGTAGTATTACCTCATTTATAAAGTAGTATTTATACTGATTTACAATCCAGTAAGTATTTATTCACTATCATGAAGTTATCAACTACTATACAAATTGATTAATTTCTCATAGCACCTTAACAATATGTTCCAATCTGACAAAAAATCTTATCAGAGATATCACAATTAAAATAATTGCTTTAATAGCTGAGGATACATATTATATGGTCCTGGATTTCCTCTTAGTAACTACTCATTATCCGATAGGAACAGTTAAAGACTATTTTTATGAGCAGTCAAAATCGGGGAATCAATACTCCTGAGTTTTCAGAGTGTCTGGGAACGATGCTTTTGCGGGGAAAAAAATTAGAATTTAATGTGAAACAATCAGATCAAAATCATTTCAGTATACCGGATCACCTATTTTGAATTTGGTTATATGGAGATTGCGGAATGAAGAATCTTGGGCCTTAAAAAGGTCCTTATTTTATCGGATGGCACTAATTATCTTCAGGAAATAGCGATGCGTAGTGATTATGAACGGCATCTGTAAAAAGGTGCTCTTTCTTTCGGTTGATAGGTCAGTTTATCATAATAAATCTTTCTGGAAAATGACATACCGTGGAATAATCTAATGTTTACTTATTATAAAGCCTAAGAATTTCTACCAATTCGGGTACGGATCGGATTTTCAGCTTCTCAAACAGCCTGTTTTTGTAAGTGCTGACCGTTGAAGAATGGATATTCAGCTGATTAGAAATTTCTTTGAGAGGAAGACCTTCTGCAAGCTTATTGGCAATTTGCAGTTCGCGGTCTGATAACGCTTCAAAAGGAGAATCTTTTGTGGCGCCGGTTAGTGATTCTAAAAACATTGCTTCTTTTACATTATCACTGAAATATCTGCCCTTATCAAGCATTGCCGTCACAGCATCCTTAACTACTTCAGGGGAGCTTTGCTTACTCAGGTAGCCACCGGCACCCATCTTTAGGTAACGCATTGCATACAGCTCTTCATCTTGAGAAGAAAATATTAAAATTTTTAATTCAGGTTTATGAATTTTTATGTAATGTATTGCTTCCTGGACAGTGCCATTAGGCATATTAACGTCCATAATGGCCAAATCAAATTCTTCTTTAAGAATTATCTTATACAGCGATTTATAATCCTCTACTTCTGAAATCAGGGCATCGGGCTTGAGTCGTTTGACTGTTTGTACCAGACCCATCCGGACAATACCATGATCATCTGCTACAACAATACGAACATTTAATTTTGAATCCTTCATGCCGTAAATTTAGATAAAAAAAGGGAAACAGTTCTATTACTTTCAGATGAAATGATACCATGTTTCTGCGCATTAAGGATATAAAATTTTTATAATTTTCAAACTTAATTCACTCGAAAAATGGATTTAGTTTTACAAATTTACTTCTAAAGACAGAACGGCTAACAAATCGTCGGATATTTCAAAAAGCGCATCATAATTATCAGCTGTTGTTTTTCTTTACTCAAACATTATTTTTTGCTTGAATCACGATATTAGTAACGAACTCTTTCTCTGATTTTTAGGAGTATTGTTAAATTGCCGTAAAGCTATAATAAACATTGATGGAGTAGGTGGTATTTTCCTTTCCTACCAAACTTTGAGCACCTGAAGGGAGTATGGTGTATGTTACGTTCAGTTCCCGGTCCAAAACCGGTGTTCCGTTAAAAAGTATTTTTTGGGGAGTTTTCGATAAGGCCGCATTTGCAGAACTTCCATCTATCCCAATTTGTAATATGTTGGAATTGATGTCGGTCTGGAGACCGCCTTTCTTAAAATAATTTTCATCCGATTTTACATACAGTTCAAAACTTTCATTATTGGACAATATAATCTGGCTTGGAATCGTCTGTGACTGACCATTCGTGTAATGGGCAGCTGTATTAAAATTGAAGTTTACATTACGCCCGGAAGTGGGGATGGTGATCTCTGAGCGGGGAAGCACCTTTAACTGAACAGCGGTATTTTGCAAACTGTTAATCGAATTATCGGTACTTGCAGCATTGAAGTTCAACTCAAAAGTATAAGTTCCGGCTTCAAAAAAAAAGTTCCTAAAATCTTCAGCAGATACATAAAGCTCTGGCGTGAAGCTGTTTCTGTTTCCTGCTACAACACTGAAATTAGCAGCGGAAAAATTCTGAAAATTGGCAGATAAGGCTTTGGTTGTGAGTGCAGATCCATTACTGCCCAATTTAATGCTTGCTATACTTCTTGTTCCCGGAACTCCTTTAGAAGATGTGAACTGAATATTTGTGGCAGCAGTTTTC
Organism: Chryseobacterium sp. MHB01; assembly: GCF_034651565.1. Classification (NCBI taxonomy): domain Bacteria; kingdom Pseudomonadati; phylum Bacteroidota; class Flavobacteriia; order Flavobacteriales; family Weeksellaceae; genus Chryseobacterium; species Chryseobacterium sp. MHB01. The sequence goes on from NZ_JAYEDA010000026.1 coordinate 8,808, forward strand.
GCCCATAAATTAAAATCAACCGTATGCGCGATTTCCGCATTATCCAAACTGAACACCCGCGTGCCCGTAATCCGGTAATCATTCAAAGAAGATATTTCTATATATTTTGTTAAAGATGTTGTGAGCCACCTGACGGATGCAGGAATGACTAAAATCGTTTTAAAATTACGAGGGGTGAAATCATTGTAATTCTGAAGGATATCCATGGAGTAATTCCCAGCCCGGTAGGCATTGGCAGCAAACTGTGCGCCAGGGATTTTAAACGTAAAATTGATGTTTCCCTTGTTGAACCCTCCTCCAAAAATAATGGATCCGGGCGGTTCAAACCATCTTACGGCGCTTGTACTGAACGACTGAAAACCGGGCAAGGAACCCGAAAATCCGGTAGATGGCAGCTGTCCGCCCATGCTTTCCAACTGCCACAGAAGCGTAGAGCTGGGTAAAGTAAATGAAGAAGATGAGTGAGTAAAAGCAGGTCCGGACACGGAAGTAAAAGTAGGAGCTATTGGTGCAAGTCCAAAAAAGACATAATCCCAGTTTGTTCTGTTGGCGTTTACCATTACCCTTGTAGGTAAGGAAGTGAATTCACTTCTGTTAAAAATATTATTTTCCGGAATCGACAGGTACACATCCTGTGCTTTGGCTACTGTTAATCCGCATAACACTGTAAAAATTCCTATTAAAAAAGTCCTCATCTTTTTCATACCTTTAAATTTAAAACTTTTTCACCTTAATGGTGGTGTCTTTCTTCTTATATTCAAAAACCACAGTTTTTGAATAACCTTCTTTTGTCACCTGAATGGTTTGGGTGGGTTGTGTATAGCTGTATTTGTCATTTTCAATGTAGAGGTCGTATTTCCCGTCTTTAAGGAAAAACTCAAACTCATTTTTTTGATTAACTACGGCGGTATAAATCATACCATTTTCACTTTTTGCATACACCACAATTCCGGTTACATCGGTTTCCAAATTATCATAAGCTTGTTTGATTTCTGTTAATTTCCCACTTACCCTGATGTTTTTCACCAAGCCTACTTTGCGGTTGATATTGCTATTTACCATAATCATAGGATCCATCATCAACCGGGCACCTGCACTTTCGTTCACCTTCAGGGTATACATACCTTCAGGCACATTCTGGAAAACTACTTTTCCGTTCTTATCGGTCATTGCAACAAAATTGTCCAGTTTCACTATTTCATTGGCTAGGATCTGTTCACCCGCCTCCAGAAGTCCATTGGAATTTTTATCTTCAAATAACTGGAACGTCACTTTATGGTTTCCAAGGGCCGTAGCTGCAGCAAAATATTTTTTAATCCCTACTCTGAACTGGTAATAACTGCCGCTGCTTGCATAAGAAGCCGTAGATTTATAACCGGAAAAATTAAAATAACCTGTGGTAGACCAGGAAGGAGAAATCTTATATTCCAGATTACCGGTTATATTGTTGTTTAGATTTTTATAAAGTTCTGAATAAGAAGTTCCGGCTGAAAAAGATCCAATCAGATTATTATTAAGCATCTGGAAATTATACGAAGCATATACATTGTAGTTGGCGAAATTACGGTCTGCACCGTCATAAGAATTTAAATCAAAAACATTGGTTGCATTCCATTGGGCTGTTCCGCTGAGGGAGAAGGATTTATATCTGTAAGACAAAGTTGTTTTCAGACTGTTGAACCAATCGGCCCTATTGTTTTCTTTTGAATAAGAATATTCCGCCGTCCAGTTTAATCCGTGGGCACCCAATGTAGTGCTGATATTGGCCTCCAGCCGGTAAGAAAAAAGTTCCCGTGATGTATAAAAATTGGCTGTTTTTTGTCTCTCCACCTTTGGAGACAGTAGAAAATTCCAATGTTTTACAGAAAACTGATATCCTGATCCTAGGGATTCCGTACTATTAAAATAATAACGCAAGTTGGCGGTATTCCCAAGTTGGATAGGTGCACTCTGGAAACTAAGGAACTCGGGGTCTACCTGCGAATTCTGATATTGTATAAAAGCGCGCTGAGAAGCAGAAAATTGGTGGCCAATACGCTGATTTGAGAAAAAAGATCCCCTTTTGATTCCTGCATAACTTTTGGTGGCAAAGGAATTAACAGACTGTAGGTCCCATGTTCCTATTTTTCCCTCGTAATTGGCTCCTACTGAAGCTCCTGCATTTTCATCTTTATTTAAAAGGCCTTTTTCGTGGCTCAGGCCAGCTTCCGTGCGGATGGTGTGTTTATCATTAATTATAAATGATGTTACCGCGTTTGCCACCTGGGTATCGATATTAAAGCGCGGATCATGGTCGAATATATAAGATACTTTTCCATTAAAGGTTTTAGTATTCCCAAAGTTATATTTGGCACCCGCCATGGTAGATCCTTCTGTTTGCTGAAAATAAGTACCATACAGGTTATAATTATTTTCCAGCGCAAGAATTTCAATCTTGTTATTTTTACCAAATTTAGTAGAAAGTTTCCCGCCTCTCCCGAAAACCGGGTAGTCGTAATCTGTACTATTAACATTCCCCACCCGTAATGCCGTATTTTTTCTCTCCAGTTCCAGCCAGGTATCATACAGGTTATAACGGCTGTCTTCAACATAGTAATCTGCGCCGATATTGAACCGCGATTTCAGATTTTCGGTCACCCGAAACGCTGTGTTTCCTCTCAGTTGAAGAAAATTAAAACCAGAACTGTTTTCGTTATAGCTAATTTCTGCAAAATTACTTCCGTTCACTGCTTCATTTCCCCGGGCAATTTGTCTGTTGTTTGATAAGATGACTAAGTGGAGCGTGTTGCTTCCCACGATTTCATTAGTAAGCAGGTTTGTAACGGTTGCATTAATACTAAATTCTGGAAAAAGCGTATTCTGTTTTCGGACCGCAATTTTGATCTCAACCGTTTGTTTTTCTAAACCTTCCAGTGATAAGGTTTGCTGTTTAGGTATCATTTCCAAACCATCAGGAATGGATTGCAAATCAATCTTAACGGTTTGTTTACTGTAGCCTTGGTTTTCTACAGTCAGCAGAATTGAAGAGTCGGGCGCAGCAGGATTAATGAAATTTTCATATGCTGCCGTATAAATTGCGATGTTTTTATTCTCGTCTTTTTTAACGAAGAACGAGGCGCTTTCAGTTTTGGTAACTGTTGGGCTGGTATACGAAACCTGGAATTGGATTTTATTGGATCTCAGCTTCATAAAATCCACATTGGCGATCAGTTTCACAGGAAAATTCTTAGACTGACCCGCTCCTAAGGTAAAGTCATTTTTTGGATAAAAAAGCAATCCCGGATATTTTTCATCAGGTATGATATTCTGAATGGTAATCTCTTCAGAACTTTTATTATCAATGACCAAAAAATTAGTAAAAGTAGAGCCTTTTTCAACAGCCATGCTGTCGTTTTCAAAATGGATTTGGATATCCTTCTTTTCCTGTGCAAAGGCCAGCGAAAAGTGCAGAAGAACAAATACAAAAACTAAGATTGTTCTTTTTATGATTGACATCGATATTCCATTTTGGGAGTTCAAGACTTATTTTTAAAATTTAAAGTTTTTTTCGCCTACGCGTAAATCATTGGATCCTGCCATTTTGATAATAGCCACGCCAAGGAAATTCCCTGAAATGTTTTCCGGTAAAGAAAATTGAACGGTCTGATTGGTATCGGGAAGCATGGAGATGGAGATTGCAGGTAATTTTATTTCCTTACCATTGTCTGTATTGGTCAGTTCAAACTCTACGGTAGCATCATTGATGGTATTTCCATCATTATGAATACTTACTGCTACTTTCCTGTTTGCTGCATTCTCTTTGCTTACCTCTGAAATATTGGTTATATCCAAACTTTTTACATTGTTTCCCATTGGAGTATAAAATATGTGAAGTCCCACCTCAAACAATGTGATAACACCAATCCCGTTTTGAGCACGTGCCTGATCTGCCTGTTGAGGAAGTTGGGTGAAAAATAACATACTGTTTGTAACGGCAGACTTTGATGCGTTTGCCGGAATCTGCATGGTTACGACGATCTCTTTTGTACTTCTTGCAGGAACTGTGACAGTATTTTCTAAAGTGGATACCCAAGAGGCATTGGAAGTTTTTGAACTGCCTGCATCAAGATAAACCTTATTTCCATCTTCTTCTCTAACCCAATCTTTATAGTTGAGATTAAAAACATAATCCTTATCCGAACTGTTTTGAAGCGTGACTGTCTGTGCCACTTTTTCTCCTGGATTACCGGTGAAAAATAATCGGGTAGGGGACATAGAGATACTTTGTGCCAGAAGTAAAGAGGACCCTGTGAAGATAAAAATGAAAAGGTAAATAAACTTGTGCATGGTGTAAATTGTTTAAAAATAAAAGATTCCCAAAACTACTGAAAACTTATCTTAGGAACCTTTAGAAACTGAAAAATTTTATAAAGCGGTCGCAGTATACGTTACTGTTTGCGTATAAGTTCCGGCCGGTTTACCTAAAATATCAGAAGAAGATGATTTCGCGGCAGGAATGGTGTAATCCAGATTCAGTGTCAATGCGCTTCCAAGCGGAGCATTTGCCACTAAAGTTTGATCAGCTGCAGATAAAACAACAGCGTTTTTTGTACCACCCATGGTTCCGGAAGCTGCAGCAGCTTTAATAGTCAGAACAGTTACAGGGATTACGTTGGTTCCATTCATGAAATTAGCACCTCCTGCTTTTACTTTTACATTAAAATTCTTAGTGGAAGTAACTTTTAAAGAGTTGGCTTTAGTAATCGTCTGATCAGAATTATAATCTGCTGCAGTAGCATAGTTAAAGTCAACCGTATTCCCGATTGCAGTACTTCCCGCATCAATGGAGATCACATCGTTCAGGGTAATGTTTACCGTTGTG
>NZ_JAYEDA010000027.1:0-11831 GCF_034651565.1 Chryseobacterium sp. MHB01
TTCATCAGCACGTTAAATATAAGAAGTGTTATAAAAACCCAGCGCAATTACACTGGGTCTTTTTATTATTGCTCAAGGATTATAAATCCGCGAGATCGAGCATAATGCAATTATAGGCTATTTTTAATTTGAACCGCCTCCATATTTATAAACTTCTGTTAAATCAATTTTATTCTCTTTTTTTAAAAAATATATATTTTGAGTTTTCTTCTGTATAAATGTGCCAATATAATTTTGAGGCAATTTCTTTTTAGTCCAAGGATCATAGCTTTTATCCTTTAAAATTAATCCAGTTTTACTATTTATATGATACCATGCACCATCACAATCCACCACTATATAATCATTTGTTGGTTTAAACAGGTATGATTTTGCCTCTGAATCTACATTATCTCTAAGTCTCATTTTACTAATATTATTTCCATTCAAATCTTTAACTGTTAAATATCTTGCATCTCGATTTTCAAAAAACGAATGATTAGGATGTTGAACGGATATTGAAATAGGTGTTACAATATTTCTTTCCTTTGTACAACTATAAGCTGCTATAAATATTAGAATATAAAAAATATTATTTTTCATTGTAATTAGTAGTTAAATTGAATAGTTCCTAAAACTCCATAAACACTTTGATTAACACTATTTGACCAAGTAGATTTCATTAAAAAAGAATCGGCTTTATTATTATCTTCTAAAGCTTGGCCCCACTGATCTGGAATCATTCCTACAGAAGGAATATAAGCTCCTTGTCCTAAATTCCAATTATATCGATCATTCCATTGATTAGTAGTGGTACCAATAAAACTCCAAGAAAACATTCCTGTTCGTGTAGCTTTAACACTCACAGTTGTTTTAATATTAAAGCCACCAGATCCATAATACAAATCAGTACCTTGATCAGCATTATTAGAATCTACATAATATTTGCTAATAAGCATAGACTGCCCTACTTTTAAATTACTAGCATCAGAATAAATTGCCGACCAAATTTGGCTTAAATTTGTTTTCACCAAAGATCTTACCGAATTATACTTTAAAAGAAAATTTTTATCTACATTAATAGCAGAACCACTATTACCTAAAAAATGTTCTAAATTATTTGCAGAAAAATTATATCCATATTTTCTTGATTTTGTTATTAGATCTCTAAATCGTTTTTCAATATACTTTAGTTCAACATCATTATAATCACCTGTATTATCCTTGGTAGTAGTTCTTCTATCTGAATCATTTCTTCGTTTACCCTTATTTATAGAATTTTTTTTAGGATCATCTTCTCCTCCGCTAAATGTTCCATTTCCATCATTCATCCAAGTACTAGAAACTGAAGTATTTTGCCACATCTCTTGTATAGAATTAACAGATAACATTCCGTCTGGATCTATAAAATTTATAGGATTATTATAAGCATAATTATATGGTGTCCAACGGCGTGAAGTTTCAGCTAATGGGTCTATGACCCCCCATCTTCCAATATCCGGCATATACATCCGTGCCCCGTAATCATACATTCCCGTCTCCTGCAACTCTTTGCCATTATATTTGTACTTAAAATTTGTTCCAAAATCATTTAATAAAGAAATGTCATTATATCCTTGGTGCTTCAGCCCGAAAGGATAATAATTGCTTTCTTCCAAAACAGCGATACCCCCGCCATCTGCTGCGCTGTAGCTTAATCTTACATTGCCCAGATGATCGGTATAGTTGTATACATATTCTCCTCTTTCCGCATTGTAAAACCCTTCTGATGTCGGGAAGAATTTCAGCTTCTCGTTTTCATACTGAAATCCGTCAAGGTAATCTGTCGTCGTAGAGCCAAAGATCTTCTGCGCTTTTGTCCCGTCGGCACGGTAAATATAAGAAGTATTTCCCTGAGAAGAAAGTACTTGTGTGGGAAGATTAAGGTAATTGTATTTTATCAGGGAAATTCCTTTGTCTACCTGGCTGGTCATATTCCCGTTCACATCATATACTATAAGGTTTCCGCCTGTTGGGTATCCGTAAGAATTTGCTTTAGCATCCGTTACTTTTATAAGCTTATTGGAAATATCAGAACTGCTAAAATCATATTTCAGTTCATCAATCTGAAGCGGTGTATTCTGTCCTGCCGGGGGATTCTTAAAACGGTTTAAGGTCTTAATATTTCCGTTGGCATCATAGCTTAACTGTTCATCATAATAATGATTTTGGGTATTGGCTGCTAAGAATGGGGTGAGATAGATCCCATCGGTCAGTCTGTTCAGTGGATCGTATTTATAACTGTATCTCCTGTAATTGCCATCTCCAAGCTGTGTTTTCCAGTCTATCTCAGAGATATTCCCGTTGTATTTGGCAATACCGTAATCCGGATCTTCGGGATTTTCATATTTGATCTTCATCCCAAAAAGGTCATCCCCAAGATTAGAAGGGTTATTAATGGAAGTCAGCCACCCCCTGATGTTGTATGTATAGTCAATTGATTGAAGCGGCGTACCGAAATTATTCCCTGTTTTCTTATTGGTGAGTTGTGACAGGTCATTGTAGGTATTTTCAGCGAGCAGTTCCTCCGGTTTGCTGTCTACCTGATGGAAATGCTGAAGCAGCCTGTTCTGATCATCATAGATAAAGCGTTCTTTTATTCTGATTTCCTGTGAAACCCTTGTTCTCCTGTGGCTTGTATAGGTTTCGTCTGCCAGTCCTGAGAAATTGAGCTTGGTTTCGGTATTGGTATAACCACCCAAATGATTGGTAGAACGTGTTGAAATAATCCTTCCTTTAGAATCATAGTACATATAGGTTCTCGTCCATTGATCATTTTCGACATTCCTAACCAGAGAAGCCGTTTGAAGCCCTTTTGTAGAGGCGTCATCGTTACTTCCTAAAACCGGAGACAATGTGTATTGTCCCTGTATTGATGAGAATGATTCGGCACCTTCCGGATAGGTGTCATAATAGTTGATGGCTAAGATGGTCATACTTCCTGTAGGAAAGGCTTTCTTATCATAAAATACATTAACACCTGCTAAATTGAACGGTACTGCAGATCGTTTTTCATTATTATAAGGATTTGCCGCCATACTGTTCAGGGCATTCTGCATCGCCTGCCTGTTGGCCGTATTGGAAAAGAATCCCGTATAAACAACTCTTCCCAGTTCATCGTATTTGGTAAAGATCCAGCCTTTGCCATTGAAATTATTGGTGGTCGTTCTCAGGTTTCCATCCTGTACCAAAACCGGTCTGTCCTGCTGGTCATATACCATCCATGTCCAATCCTGGCCGGGAAGTCTTTTCTCCACATTCCTATTCTGCCCGTCATATCGGTATTGGTAACAGAGTTCATTAAGAATACCGTCAGTGACTACGTTATTATTCAGCTCAATCTTTTTTACTGCTTTGGGAGTGATGACAAAAGCAAGCTGGTTGTATTCATTGTATACATAATAGGTATCAATGCTTTGTGTTCCATCTGTTCTGCGGACCAGAACGGTCTGACCCCTTCCGTTTTTGTATTCGGTTACGGGATTTCCGTCTTCATCAGTTACCGTATTTTTGTATAGTACACCTGCTGCATAACACCCTGAATTATCGGAGGAAACGGATACTTGTGAAACGGTATTGGAAATATTGTTCACCGTATTAATTGAAGTCGTGGTAATAAACTTTTTAACCTCATTTACCTTATTGGCTTCATACTCAAACTTTTCTGTATTTCCTGAAGACATTACCCAGGACTCACCTGGCTGGGCTTGCTGTAATATCCTGTCTAAAGGAGAGTTTTCTACCTGTTTCTCTGTATAAGCATTATTCACACCATAATAGGAGTTGGCTGCGTTTTCGTTGGTAATTCCGGTATGAATATTTGAATTCTGGGTCTGTGCCGGAACAGGTAAAATATTTTTTATCTGTCTGCCAAATCCGTCATAGACTACAGGGGTTACCAGGTCTTTGCCCGATGGTGTAGCTTTTACGCTGATGATCTGCTTGGCACGGCCTAACCCATCAAAATAGGTAATGGTCTCAGACTTCCTGTTACAATCAGCAGTCAGGCAGTTTTTAGACTGCACATAATTTTCTGTTGCTGTTTGCGCAAACGACAGTATCGAGACAATTAGTCCTAATACCGCGAGTGTATTTTTAATAAAATAATTTTTCATTATTTGGGCTTATTGCTTATAGTTATAATTAAATTCTTTCACTTTTCTGTAGACATAATTGCCGGTATTATCTTTCTCTCTTACCTTTACTTCTTTTAACCTGTTGGCTGTGTCATAACTATAGATTTCCCTGATCCCTGTGGGAGGAGTAATACTCGTTACTCCGATAAGAGGATCATAAGTAAATGTGGTGACCTGTTTGTCTGCCAAAGCCGTTTGTTTCCTAAAGTCATTTAAGACACTTAACAGCTGGTCCTCAGTTGCCGGATTAGAAGCGTCCTGGTCTGAAGCTGATACGATGGCTGAAATGGAAACAGCAGCCGTTAGCTGGTCATAGGTTATTCCTTCAACTTTGGCAATAGGCTGAGTTTTATTGTAACCCCAAACGATAGCCACAGGAACACCGTCTTTTGTAGTGTACTGAAGAATATTGCCTTTCTCATCGTATTTGTCATATTTTACTTCTGTTGAAGGGATATTGTTGAGCGTATCATACGATTTTATTTCCAATGGTAACACCAGGTTTCCTGTTTGTACTGTCGGAACTGATGCAGGGTAAATTGTTTCTGTTTTAGACAGGGTCTTTGTATTGCTGCCAATGGTTTGGGTTGTTGTGGTTTGTAACGGGATACCAACCATGTTTTTACCAATCATTAGCTGATTGCCTTTTTCATGAGCATACTGATAGGAAACTTCATTGATTGTGCCATCCGGAGAGATTGTTTTCTGGCGGCTCAACTGGTAATTTGATGGATTGCCATAAAAATATTCTGTCTGAGTCTGAACAGGAGCACCGTCAAGATAATCCGTTGTTTTCTCTGAACTAAGATAGCTCCAGTAGGAAATTGTACGGTACTCGTTGACGTCAAGATTATCAATATAAGGAGTATTGATTACGAAGCCGACATTTTTCCCATAACATGCGTGATCCGGGTTTCCAATATCATACTGTGTACAGTTGTAAGGTGTTGGTGATGTACATACCATCAAATCGTTTCTTCTATGAGTATAGTTTTTCATCTCAAACGTACTGGCATCATTTTTCACAAAAGAGCTTTCTTTTTGTTGAATAGTTACTAAACTGCCATTGTCATCTTTACGCAGGATTTCTGATAATACTTCCACGCCATTGTTCCATCCGTAATTGGTATAGGGTGTACTCTGAATATCATTGAGCCCCCAAAGATGACCACCCATTGAATCCCTGTTGATATTGAATTGTTTGGTTTGACCACCTCTTTCAAAATTATCCCCACCATGGCTTATCGTTACATATTTGTAAAAAGTAGATGTGCTTTTATCTGTATCGAATAAAGGAAGGAGGCTGTTAGAAGATTGTACCAAGAACAATCTATTATTAAACAAACATTGTCCTTGTCCTATGATATTGGAACAGTCTTCTGACGATAGATAATTATATACAAAAACAGGATCAGTTCCTTTATCCCCGGATGAATGGTTAATATCATCTTTTTTACCATAATAATATCTCGTATACACAGGGTTAGCAGATGGGTTGTCATAATCTTTTGTTCTTTTTATCCTTACCCCGCCTGTATCTAAATTCGTATCGAATACTTGTGGTGCTGATGGATAATATTTAGCATCCGTGTATATATAAGTGCATCTAGAAGCAGACAGTTTGACGGTATAATTTACACCCGCCGTTGCATTAAAGCTCACCGTATTGATTTGGTTGTTGATAAATTGTGAATACATAATGCTGTTATTTGCGGGATCAAAAACCTGTATTCTACCAATAGGAGTGTGCGTCTGTCCGGAATCAACACAACTGATATTGAATCCGCTTTCTCCAGATATTTGAACAGTTTGGTTAATTGGCGACATGAAGTTATACTGTTGTGTTACAATACCAACGCTGCCATTTACAGCTTCCATGTGTTTATAGGAATATGGAGGATATACGGTTTTAGTACCCCAATACGTATTTCCTTCATATTCAAGTTCTGTGTATCCTTTGGTAGGATAAGTTATTTTGGTTAACATTCCCAATTTGGAATAATTTGGATCAGGTTTCTGATTAGCTCCGGACGGATTATACTGTTCTAAATTATAGTCCGGAATTTTAGGTACAAGGATGGTATTGATTTTACCATTGTAATATCCCCAAAAGTCCCTGCTATAGGATAATCTCGCAGGAAACTGCGAGGGGTTGTCATAATTGAAAGCGTAAGATTTTTTTGGGTCTTTAAAAACAATTCCGGTTAGGAAATTCCTCTTGTTGACAGTATTGAGATAGTTGAATGTAGCGCTTTCAATTACAGTTCCGTTTTTATCAGTTTGGGTAATATTCTGAATTTTATAATTTCCGTCAGTATCAATATTAGTCGCATCAGTTGAATAGCTAAAATTAATGCTTCCATTTAGCAAATTATTACTACTAATCGTTTTTATTCTTTTACCATGTACAGTCATCATATGGTCCTTTACGACTCCGATTTGTGTGGTAATTGTCGAAACATATGCTCCTGTGCAATTAGTATAGGGTTGACTTTGGGTTAAATCCTGTGATTGTGATGCCGTATAGTCCAGATACATGTCCTCATACGTAAAATATACTTCATCTCCTTTAGGATGTACAATTTTTGTAAGGTACCATGCTGTTATACCTCCATTAGGTAACTGGTGTCCTGTTCCCAATGTTTTGAAAATAGTAAGCTCCGTTTCTGTGAAGTAATACTTTTCACCATTGGAAAGAGTAATGATAAATCCATTGGTGTTTTTTTCAATCTTTAGTGCCTGTTGATCTATCAAATGAACCTGATTGTTGCGGTCATAGAAAAACTTACCCGACACTCCGTTAAAGTTAAAGGAATATATGTCAGCTTCTGTATCAATACCTCCGCTTATATTTCCCAAGTTATATATAGCTTCTTTAAATGCCGGAGTATTACCTGGTGCAAAAGCATTTGAAGCAAGCTGTAAGGTTTGGGAAGTGTCATCGGGACCGTCACGTACTGTTCTTGAAATCACACCACCTGAGTTGAGGTTCCATCCTAAACCGACGTTAGATGATATTTCATCAATTTTAATACCGTTGTTGCCATAGAACATAGCAATGGGAAGACTGATATTATCGGTTTTATAATTAAATAAAGGAATATTAACGTTAGCTGTTCCTGTGAAAAGACCTACCGGTACATTCCCATAATTTCCCAATGCATAAGCGGTGGGTGATGGGGGAATAATATTTGCAATATTGGTATCATTGTCAGATGATTGTTGTTGAGCTTTAACAGTATTTATATTTGCAAGCAATAATCCCAGTGGGAGTAATATTTTTTTCATACTTAGTATTTATTTCTTAATCAGTTTAGCACTCGCTGTTTTGTTATCATTGGTTTTCACCGTTACCAGATACGCTCCCTGAACGAGATTCTGCGTATTGATCTTCGTGACTTTATTTTTTGTTTTCAGGCTCTGCAATTGTCTTCCGCCCATATCATATACAATAATTTCTGCCTCGAACCCCTGCCCTGAGCCTGTCGAAGGGATTCCAATCTCCACATACGCGTAATCTGATACAGGATTCGGATAGATCTTAATATCCTGTTTTTCGATCAACTGGTCAATCTGCCTGTCACCCAGCTTTACGATCTTCCAGTTTTCTTTGCCAAGCTCTTCGGCGCTGGTTCCGGCTAAAATTATCGAACCGTCTCTGTTTAGTTTTATATCCGAAAGTCGTTCCTCTCTTTTCCTGGATTCTCCTTTTACATGTTTTCTCCACTGCTCATTACCATTCTGATCCAGATACAGCATCCAGAACGTTTCATCATCACTTTCAATTCTTCCTTCAGCCTGTGTATAGCCTCCCAATAAAACGCCTTTAGACTTCCCGCTTCCATCTTCCTGCTTCCCGGCTATTACGCTCATTCCCATCAGCACATCCCGGTTTTTAAAATTGTAGGATTTCTGCCAGATCTCTTCACCCCTTTCGTTTAAAGAAATCAACCATAAATCGGTTCCTTCTTCGATGCCTACGGTTTTATTCCCTGACCGTTCAGACCTTGATTCGCCTCCGATTAAATAACCTGTAGAGGTTAAAGCTATGTTCTCAAATGGTCATCTCCCTTTCCTCCGAAATTCTTCTCCCATTCTACTTTGCCTTCTTTATTGAGCTTGATGATCCAGTAATCACCCTCCCCAAAATTGCCGCTGGCTTTTGGCATCTGGCTGCTGGCTTTACTTCCCGCTTCCGGCATCCCGCTTCCAGCTACCGCTCCGCTTCTGGAATACACGCCCAGCAATGCGCCGCCGTCTTTGGTGGGTATCATTTTCTCAACCTCATCCAGGCCTTTTCCGCCTAAAATAAGCTGCGATAATTCTTTTCCGTTTTTATCTAATTTAACGACCAAAACATCTTTGGATCCGTAACCCAAAGTTCTCGTTCCCTGAGGCTCTCGAAGGGAACCTGTCATTATATTTCCCGCCACAAAAAATCCCATATCCGTTGTCTGAATTACTGCCCTGGCTTCTTCATCCGAACTACTTCCAATCGTTTTCTGCCACAATTCATCCCCGAATTCATTGATTCTGATCAGCCAAAAATCAGATCCGCCTTTGGATTCTTCTTTTTTGTCTAAGCCTTTCCCGCTGAATGAAGTTCCTGCTAAAACGAATCCACCGTCCTGAGTGTTCACCGTAGCCGAAAGGAAATCATGGTTCTGCCCCGAGAAATATTTCTCCCAGACTTCTTCGCCCTGCTGGTTGAGTTTAACCAAATGAAAATCGTAACCGTTGTTGGGCTGCTGGTTGTTGGCTGTTGGCAAATGGCTTTTGCCTCCAGCTTTGGACATGTTATTTCCTGTCTGGATCGAGCTTCCTGTTATTAAATACTGCTGGTCGATAGTGGTGGTAACCTGGGAAAGAAAATCCTGGGTGGAGGATTTAATGTCTTTCTGCCAGATCACTTCCTGGGCAGAAACGCCCAGAACGGAACATAAGAAAAATGCTCCTGAGTATAATTTATTCATACAAAGTGTTTAATGATAAGTATTATTATTGTTTAAAATTGAAAGGTCTGAGAATACAGAATTCCTGTATTAGAATTCGGAGCGCTATGGAGAAATGGCCCGATAAGGATATGTTTTTATCATGGTTCTTGTTTTTTAATGTCTATTGATTAGAAAAATAATTCCATTGCTGCAAAACTAATGCTCACATACGACAAAAGATGTCGTATTATTTTAAAGATGCATTTTCCTGTTTTCAGGTTGGAAGTTTTCTAAAATCCGGTGCGAAAATAGAAAAAATAAATCTCCGGACAAAGAAATTTAAATGAATTTTATGTGACGAAAAAATGCCTGTAAAAATGCCTGTAAACGCTATTTTTTAATTTTTGTAGTATATTGATTTTCATACTCAATAAGATGAATTTTATAGAAAAATATACTGTCATAAAAAGCATTGGGTTAAAATAAAAAAAATGGCGTTTTTTGTATAAAAAAATATTGCTCAGGAAGGCAACAATAAATTTAATTCCCTTACGTTTGAACTGGAAAAAGCAAAATTATTATTGACCATTAAAGAGCACAAAAATGAAAAACCAGTCACATCCTCCGTTTCATCATGATGAGCTGATGAATATTATTATCGAAATTTTCTCAGAAATCCTGTTAACCCTTGAAAAATCAAAAAATAATGAAGTTCAGTATTATGACAGTGCCGATGTTAAAAGACTGCTGAATATTAGCGACAGTACCTTGTTCAGGATCAGGAAATCACAGAAAATTCCTTATGTCAGAATCGGCAGGAAAATATTTTACCCGAAATCTTTTTTTACAGCTACCCTCAGAAAATGAGGGTAATTTTTTTTAGCTGGATACACTTATGACCCGTTGTGCATTTTGAAAAATTTTGATAGTAGATTCGTCAGTTCGAGTGTTTTTCGCAGCGCAGCGGAGAAAAATGTATCGAGAACCGGTGAATGAAAAGATCCATGGAAATAACTTCTCAATACGATTTTTTTCAAAAAAATCTACTCAAATTGACGAAAATGAATCAGAATGTGATACTGATAATCATTTTGAATAATTTGTCATCATAGGGTAACGCTTTGGCTATTGTTGTATGTTTCTTCGGGAGTTGTTCGGAAAAAGTATGCTTTTTCCGAACAACTCCCGAAGCTGACCCGAACAACTCCCGAAGAATCAGATACCCGCACCAGTCAGAAACAGGCATTGCCGGTCAAAACCGGTCACGCTTTTCACAGGTCGTTAAAATACAGATATTCCGTTATATCTTCGTTCTGTTAACCTTTAAAATTAATTGAAATGGCAAGAATAACAAAAGGAATCCTCGGAGGATTTTCAGGAAAAGTAGGAACAATTGTAGGAGCCAGCTGGCGCGGACAGGATATTATCAGAAGTACTCCCAAACCAAGTAGCAGGCCGCCAAGTGAAAAGCAACAGCTTCAGCAGGATAAATTTAAGCTGGTGATCAGTTTCCTGCAGCCACTAAAAAATATCCAGAACCGATATTTCGGATCGCGTAGCGGATCAAAATCCAGGGTGAATTTGGCGGTATCCTACACCATCAGCGAAGCAATACAGATGGCAGGTACCATCCCGGAGCTGATGTATAATAAGGTGCTGATTACGAAAGGAGACCTGACCGGTTTTCAGAATGTGGTTGTAGCGGCACAGACCGGAAATATCATCAGGCTGACCTGGGAGAATAACTCTGTACAGGGCACTGCTTCCGAAAGCGACAAAGTGAATGTAGTCTGTTATTGTGAAGAGCTTGACCAATTCGAGATTTTCGAATCCATTGCCCTGCGTACCGCTCTTACGGTAGATGCTACACTTCCCGCCTTGTATAACGGTAAAGAAATTCAGGTCTGGAGCTATTTTCATAATTCTACGGAAACATTGGCTTCGAACAGTGTTCATCTGGGAAGCTTTACTTTAGTGTAACCCTAATCTCCACCCACACGGTGGAGTTTTTTTGGTTAGGTGGCTTGGAGAGCCACCTTTGGTGTATTTGTGTTTATAAGAATTTGTACAGGAACGATGCCTGAGGCTCTGTAGGAGAGGTGGCTTCGAGAGCCTCAGCCACCTTTGGTACATTGTTGTTATCTGATAGTTATACTGAACGATGCCTGAGGTTCTGTAGGAGAGGTGGCTTCGAGAGCCTCAGCCACCTTTAATACATTGTTGTTATCTGATAGTTATACTGAACGATGCCTGAGGTTCTCGAAGGCAGAGTATAATGTCAAAAGTTTTATCTTTGAACCTGTTAAAAACGCAAATGATGAAAGGATGGATGTACATTCTTCTCTGTTCCGACGGAAGTTATTATACCGGGAGTACGAATGATCTTGATCGCAGAATCATACAGCACCAAATTGGAGAGGGTGCCAGCCACACTAAAAAGAGACTTCCCGTAAAATTAGTATATTATGAAGAATATCACCGGATTGATCTTGCTTTCTACCGCGAAAAACAAGTCCAGGGATGGAACAGAAAAAAGAAAGAAGCACTGATTAGCGGAATGCCGGAACTCCTTCCGAAATTGGCAATTGCCTACCGGGATCTAACAAAAGAGTAAGGTGGCTTCGAGTGCCTCATTTAGAGTATTAGTGTTTTATAAGAATTGTTTGGTGACTATGCCTGAGGTTCTTTAGGAGAGGTGGCTTCGAGAGCCTCAGCCACCTTTGGTACATTGTTGTTACCTAAT
>NZ_JAYEDA010000028.1:0-11541 GCF_034651565.1 Chryseobacterium sp. MHB01
TTTCTGTTCCGTCTTTTAATGTAAGTGTACTCATTGTTGTAATTTTTTGATTAATGTTTAAATTCAAAATTATAATTACAAAATATGCCACTTAATAAATAACTATTTAAATATCAATTATTTAAATCTAAATATAATTATTTTAAAATACGAAATACCGTAATATTATGAGGAGTGTATGATAAAAACGGATAAAATATATGAAAATCAGGAATCCCCGGTGAGCCTTTTAAGCATTCCTTTAAAAATAATTCCGTGAAAAGGCAAAACGGCAAACCAGTATAATCTTCCTGAAATCCCATGCGGCCTGAATACGGCTTTTTGCCATAATTTCCCGCGGTAAATTTTAAACATCAGCCAGGCTTCTCCAGGAAGTTTCATTTCAGCAAAAAGAATCAGTTTTCCTTCCTGTCGATCTGCATATAAAACCCTCCAGAAATCCAGAGCGTCGCCTTCATGAAGTCTGTCCGGATGAGTTCGTCCCCGCCTGAGGCCGGGTCCGCCTACCAGAAGATCCATAAAACCGCGAATTTTCCATAAACTCTGTCCGTACCATCCGTTACTGCCGCCGAGCCGGAAAATTCTTTCGATACATTTTTCACGATCATCATAAGCGCCGCTTCTAAGATCAGTAAAACAGCTGTAATGAGGAACTTCCATAAAATCTTTGAGGCTGGTATCTCTCCTGCTGCTTATAAAACTGTCTTTCCAGCTCGAAACAATTTCATTTGCCTGAATTTTTGCAAGCGTTCTTTTTAAAGCTGTTTCATAGGAAAAAGGCTGTATTCCGGTAATACGTTTTATTTCAGAAAGACTTTCGGGTCTGCAGATTACTTCAATTTTCATACTTCCTACCAATGCTGTTGCAAGATTATATGACGTGGAAGTAATAAAATAAAGCCAGTATGAAGAAAGTTTCGGGGTCATCACCGGCAGTGTGAAGATCTTTCTTTTCAGGTTTCTTATACGTGCAAATTCCAGAAGCATTTGCTTATAAGTAAGCACATCATCACAGCCGATATCAAAACTTTTATGATAACTTTCTTCTTTAAAAAGAACAAAGATCAGGAAATCCAGAACATTAGCGATACCAATGGGCTGACATTTGGTATCCAACCATCTTGGAGCTACCATCACCGGCAATTTTTCTACCAGATCCCGAATGATCTCGAATGAGGCACTTCCCGACCCTATAATAATTCCTGCCCTTAAAACCGTAACAGGAATTTTGGATTCCATTAAAATTTTTTCAACCTGAAATCTCGAACCCAGATGTTTTGAAAGTTCTTTTTCATTTACCAGACCCGATAAATAGACTATATGCTGACATTCGGTAGTTTCAATAAATGTTGCAAAATTATCTGCACATTTCTTCTCAGAATCTTCATAATCATTACTATTGCTCATAGAATGCATGAGATAATATGCCCCGGAAATGTCTTTGGGAATATTTTCCAGAGTTTCAGGTTTCAGAAAATCTACTTCCACCACTTCGATAAGAGATTCGTCGATATCTGTATTTCTTGAAAACCGGCTTGCATCTCTGCAGCAGCACACTACTTTATAGCCTTGTGCAGCGATCACGCTGATCATTCTTTTTCCGATATATCCGGTGGCTCCCGTAAGCAGTATTTTTTTCATATCATATGATTCTGTGAATTATTATTCAATCCCCGAAAAAATCATACCCTTTCGAGCAGATGTCCAAAATAATCTTTCTTTTTGACCAGATAACTTTCATTGACCTCGTTTGAATCGATCTCAAGAGGCAGCCTGTTTTCAAGGATAATTCCACTGTTTTCAAGAGATCTCAGCTTATCCGGATTATTGGTAAGAAGGTTTATTTTTTGTATTTCCAGCATTTTCAGAATCTCAACGGCAACATCGAAATTTCTTCCGTCGGCCGGTAAACCCAATTTAAGATTGGCTTCCACTGTATCCAAACCTTTTTCCTGAAGTGCATATGCTTTAAGCTTATTAATAATTCCGATGTTTCGGCCTTCCTGTCTCAGATAAATGATGACCCCTCCGTTTTCAGCCATAAATTTCATGGCGGCATCGAGCTGCTGCCCGCATTCGCATTTTTTGGAATGAAAAATTTCTCCGGTAATGCACTCCGAATGAAAACGAACATTAACAGTTTTATTAAAATCCGTGTTTTGTGCAACCAGAGCCAGGTGCGGATTCCAGTCGGACTCATTTTCGGAAATTGCGTACATCGAGAATACTCCGAAATCGGTTGGTATATTGGATTGTGCCTGTATCTTCATCATAATAATTTTATTTAAGTGATTTTTTATAATACAAATTTATACTTTATTTATATATAAGGTAAATTAATTTACTAAATTTGAATATTATTTATTTAATATAAAGGATAAGCATATGAAAACCATCGTAATAGTAGGCTGCGGTAGCGGTATCGGGCTTGAAACAGCAAGAACACTTTCGGAAAAATACAATATAATAGGAATTTCCAGAACTAAACATCCGGAACTTGATAATATCAATGTAAAATTTTACGAAAAGGATATTTTATCGGATAACCTCGATGACATTGCTTTTCCAGATGTAATCGACGGACTGGTTTATGCACCGGGAAGTATTAATCTTAAACCACTTAACAGACTTTCTGAGGAAGATTTCACCCATGATTTTGCTATCAATGTCCTCGGTGCCGTGAAATGCATACAAAAATTGCTTCCCAATCTGAAAAAATCCGGGAATGCATCAATTGTTCTTTACAGTTCTGTGGCAGCAAAAACGGGAATGCCGTTTCATGCTTCAGTTTCAGCCAGCAAATGCGCTGTAGAAGGTCTTACAAGAAGCCTTGCAGCTGAATTTTCAGCACAGAAAATAAGATGCAATGCCATTGCCCCATCCTTAACAGATACTCCACTTGCTTCACAGCTGTTATCTACCCCGGAAAAACGAGAAGCTTCAGCAAAAAGACATCCGCTGCAGAGAATCGGGAACGCCGGTGAAATGGCCAGATTAACTTCTTTTTTACTTTCTGATGATGCTTCATGGATTACAGGCCAGATTATCGCTATTGACGGAGGTTTAAGTACCATAAAACTGTAATATTTGATATAAAATGATATTTTTACTCTAAATTTGTACTATGAATACTGATTTTTTTATCGATCTGCTTCATCAGGTAAAAGATTTTGAAAATTCGGATGCACACAAACCGAATTCCAGTGTTGAAGACTTCCGTCTCTGGCTGAATGATAAAAAATACAGGGAAGAAAGCCCTACAAAGCTATTTACCACTGAAGAACATGAGGTTTCGTTTACAGAAAATGAGATCTGTAAGCAGGTGTTATTGCTGGGCAGATATTCCAGACAGCTTATCCGGAAAGGTTTGGGAGAATTCCCGAATCTTGCCAATGAAGAGTTTACTTATCTCTATCGTCTGAAAGATAAACCGGACCTTACAAAAATTCAGCTTATTGAAAGAAACGGCCATGAAAAACAGACCGGAACCCAGATCATTAAGCGCCTTCTGGAATCCGGCATGATTGAAGAAAGAAATGATGCGGAAGACAGAAGAAGCAAACGACTGAAACTCACAGCAAAGGGGGAAGAAGTTTTTCACGAATCGGTAGAAAGTGTTAATAAAACCTCCCAACTTCTTTCGGGCAAACTGGCCAAAGAAGAACGGGAAGAACTTTTAAAGCTGCTAAAAAAGCTGAATGAATTCCACTCTCATCTTTATCACGAGTATAAAAATTCCGGTTTTAATGATATGATACAATTATTATAACAGTTGATTTATTTTTTTGTGATAAAAACTATATTTTACTTACCAATATTTATTTACAGATACAAAAAGTTCAATATATTTGTTTATTATATCATTAATAAGAGAACTGTCTAACCATTCCCCGTTTCAATGAAAAAATATATTGGGTTTTTATTACTCGTATTGCTTCCGTTTTATGCATATAGCCAGCAGGATCCTTCTGCAGATGAATTATTTGTGAAGGCAAGAACTGCCGCATTCGACGAAAAAGATTATACAAAATCAATTGACCTTGCCAAACAGGCGTTGCAGAAAGCTCCCAACTATACGGATATTTCCGTTTTTTTAGGAAGAGTATACACGTGGAATAAGGATACCGGGTCTGCAAGAGCGATTTTTGAAGAGCTTGGCAAACGAGAGGTCCGGGATGAAGATTATTTCATTGCATATGCTTCTCTTGAATATTGGAATGATGATAATACGAAAGCCATTGAAATTGTTGATAAAGGACTATCCTTTCATCCTAAATCTGAAGCATTATGGCTTCTGAAGGCAAGAGCTTATTTTGCCGACAAGAAGTATAAAGAAGCTGAGGATGCAATCAAAAATCTTTTAGCCATTAACCCTAAAAATACGGAAGCTATCAATCTTGCAGTAAGAATCAATGATCTGGCTGCTAAAAATGCAATCAGTGTTAATTATAATTATTCTCATTTTGACAAACAGTTTCCGGACGACTGGCACATTGTAAGTGTGGGCTATAAAAGGGTAACTCCCATAGGATCTGTAATCCTGAGAGCAAACTACGCCAACAAATTTGCGGAAAACGGTATACAGGCAGAGCTGGAAGCTTATCCGAGATTATCTGATATGTTTTATCTGTATGTAGGCGGAGCCTATTCTAATGATGTGGGCATTTTCCCGAAATACCGCACAGGAGTTTCATTAAATGCAAATCTCCCGCACAGCTTTGAAGCGGAAATCGGTTACAGACAGCTTTATTTCAGCAATAATATATGGATGTACACGGCTTCTGTAGGAAAATATTACAAAAATTTCTGGTTCAATATCCGTACATATATTACTCCTGACAATAAAAATATTTCCCATTCTTATACAGGAACGGTGCGTTATTATACCAAAAGTGCTCAGGATTATTTTGCATTCCAGATCGGAACGGGAATCAGTCCTGAAGAATCCCGCAACAATCTCCTGGAAAATGAAACCTTCAAGCTGAAAACCTTTAAAGTAGGCGCCGAATATAATTTCTCAGTTAAACGAAACCTGTTTTCGATAGGTACTATGTATTTCAATCAGGAATACCGGCCTAATGAAAAAGGAAATCAGTTTGACGTTACTTTAGGATATACAAGAAAATTCTAATGTTCATAAATACCTTCAATCATTTATAGCGTAAATAATAATTTAAGGATGGCTGCTGAGCTATCCTTTTTCATTACTTATGGATAATAGTCTTCAACCATTTTCTGCAATGGCACATGAAGATTTTTTCGTAATGACTAGATGATTTTTTTTAATTAAGCAAAAAAAAGTTTATTGAAATTGTTTTCAATAAACTTTAAATATTATCAATAATAACAGATATTACAGAAGATTACACCAACTATTTTACTGTTAACTTATTTGGCTTTTTTCTTAAAATTGGTGAATACGGAATCCGGCATCAGTTTTTGCGTCTGATAGAATTTGGAATTCATTCTTTTAAACTGATCAAAACGTCCTTTTACCCTTTTTAAGACCTCTGGATTATCATAGCTTTCTTCATCAAGGTTATTAAGAATAAAAAGTTTGTCGTCGTGCAGATAGTATTTGTCGGAAACAAAATCCGTGAGAAGACTTTTACTCTGCATGATCGGATAATCCGCTTTGGTGATCTGTACATCCGAAGACAGTCCTTTTCCAACCCATGTTACGGTAGATGGCGTAATAAGATTATAATTTTTCCGGTAATATGCCAGAAAAGATGGTGCTATGTCCAAATGACTTACTGTTTTCATGAATTTTTTAGGCCCTTTCAGCAATGGTGAATAAATCATCATTGGTACATGGAACCTGTCAATTTTATCCTGAATAAGAATTTCCGGCATACTGTGATCTCCTGTAATAAAGAAAATTGTTTTTGCAAAATCCTGCCTCTTACGGTAGTTTTCAAAAAACTGTTTTAAAGCATCATCAGCATTTAAAATGGAGATCAGCTGATCTTTATATTGTCCTGCCCATTTTTTCTGGTCAGCAGTTAAAAGATTTGATGCTAACTTATCATTGTACATTTTTTCATAATACGCTTTATTATTAATCAAAAACGGATTGTGGGTGGAGAGTGTAAGAACCATGTTAAAATATGGTTTCGACTGCACTTTCTGTACTTCAAGCACTTTTCTGAACACTGCCTGATCTTCATAACCCCAGCTATCGCCTTCATTATTTGCAGGAAGCCTTTTATACCCTTCCCCATAAGATCCGATATCTACAATATGATTCACTTTGCTGTATTCAAGATAATTCCTGTAATTATCAAATTTCAGGTTACCTCCATAATAAAATCCGGTTTCAAAACCGTTAGCCTGAAGAATATTGAAGAGATTAAAATGATCCGGAATTTTTTCCATTTCAAGAAATCCGTTTTTGCCGAAGGGCAAAGAACCTGTAAGCGACGGTAACGCAGCAAAAGTTCTTCCTGCACTGCTCAGACCATTTTCCCAATAAAGACTCTGATTGGAAAGAGAATTCAGGAAAGGTGTAAAATTCCCGACATATCCTTTTGGAGAAGTGTAGGCGTGTCCGAAGCCTTCCAATGTGACAAATACAAGATTCGGGATTTCATCGGATTTGTTTAAATATGCTCCCAGAAAATCCTGGGTATCTTCTTTTTTCCAGAAAGGAAATCCTTCGTTCAACATCGTATTGGAAGATGCTATCTTTTCATCGTCACCACCAAAAAATTCTGTAATTTCAGGATGATCACTTATAAAATTTTCTTCATTGGCTTTAAAGAAATATTCCCATTTGCTCTTTCCTGCATTCTGACTGAATTCATTAGCCTTATCAAGCGTTTCAGAATGCAGGGCTTCTGAAGGAATAAAAAATGCAATTAATCCAAGCGACAGAAAAGTTATACCCGGATAAATTGATTTGAAGCCGGAACGTCCTGACATCCACAACGGAACGAATGATACAGCCAGCAAAATAGCAAACAGCGCATAATTTTTAAAATTGAGCATTCCGCTGGCCTGAAGAATCTGCTTCATTTCTTCTTTACTGTAATAGATAAGGTCTGCCCCCAACAAATTTCCCGTTTCGGAAAAATAAAGAAATAAAATATACTGTAAAACAACGACAAGTCCGCAGGCAGCTATTGCCAGCGTTTTGGCCCAGCTTTCTTTAATAAAATTAATGATGAGATACAGAATACCAAATCCGAACATAAGTTCGAAGATAAAAAGAATATTGTCTGCAAAAAGAGAACCTACCACTGCAGAGGTGTCAATTTTTGTAAACATATATCTGTACCAGAACCACTCTGCCAGAATTCCGACAAGAAAAAGGACACTGAAAACAGAGGCTAAAGCGCCCCATTTTTTAAGTCCGTGTTTCAGGATAGCCCAGATTTTTTCTTTCAGCGGTAAATTTTTTGTATTCTGATTAAAACCCTGCCTCGTCATTTCCCCCCAGCCATGAGACTTTTTAAAATAATCGATAAAGCCATTTACACCCGCTTTTACAACAATTGGGTGAAAATAGAATGGTTCTGAAAATGCTGTGCTGATCAATGCAAAGAAGTCCTTTCTTTTACCATACACCTGCCGGCTTACCATGTCTACCAGTATTCCGTAAACCGAATAGAGGAATCCCATGGATAATACCAAAGCAAACAAAACAAAGAAAAAAGGCCAGTTGATGATTCCTAAAAGAAGAAATATGATAAATACGATGTACCCTGAAAATTCTACCAAAGGTCCTAGAAACTCAAAGAAGAACCAGTATGGAAGACTTATCATTCCTAACTTTTTATATTTAGGATTAAACATCATTTTGCGATGTTTCCAGAGGGTTTCTATAGTTCCTCTCATCCAGCGGTTCCTTTGTTTTTTGAGGATATCTTTTGTTTCCGGAACTTCTGTCCAGCACAAAGGATCCGGAATGGTAATTACTTCATACGGCTCATTCCGTTCTTCCATATATTTTCTCATCCTCACGACAAGTTCCATATCTTCTCCTACCGTATTCCTGTCGTAACCTCCGCAATCCAGAACTATTTTCCTGTCGAAAACCCCGAATGCCCCGGAAATAAGAATAAGCCCTGAAGCTCTTGACCAGGCCATTCTTCCCAATACAAATGCGCGGATATATTCCAATGCCTGTGTTCTTCCCAGCAGCGTTTTCGGCATATTTACACTGACTACTTTTCCGTCTTCGATCACACAATTGTTTGCCAACCGGATCACTCCGCCACAGGCAATAATTTTTTTATCAGTCTGTTCAAGAAACGGTTTTGCCAGCCTCAAAATCGCATCCTGTTCCAGGATACAATCTACATCGATACATACAAGATACTCTCCGGAAGAAACATTAATTCCGACATTCAGCGCATCTGCTTTACCCCCGTTTTCTTTGTCTACAACGATGAGTTTTCTGAAAGCCTGATTCCTGCTTTTATATATTCCTTTTATTTTATTGGTTTCGATTTTTCCCTGAACAAAATAAGACACACATTCCAGATCGTAAGCTTCAATAAGCTTCTGCATAGAATCATCCTTACTTCCGTCATTGATAATAATGATCTCAAGGTTATGATAATATAAAGAAAGCAGGGATCTTACATTTTCAACAATGGTCATTCCTTCATTGTAAGCAGGAGCAAGAAGGCTGAAAACAGGCGCATTGGGATTGGCAGCAATAATACTGTAATCGGTAAAAACATTTTCTTTTTTATATCGTAATACTGCTCCGAGCGCGTAAATTCCTACCCAGCCGTAAATAATTGCCACCGCCGTACCGTACAATAAATACAGCCATATAACAACATCATAAACAATGTGTGAAAATTCTAACATACTTTTTCCTGCAATGCGTATTTAATAATTTGGACTAACTCTTCCGAGTCTTCTTCTTTTTCAGCGAGCTCTGATAAATAATCTCCATGCCCCAGCTCATATAGTGCCTGCGCAGCATTCACCTTTATTCCGGAATGAGCATCTCCGGAAAGCTCTTTTTTAAGCAGATCTATACAGCACTGATCTTTTGAGATTTTCATCACCCTGAGAATTTCAATACGAACTTCATCCGGCTGATCATAATAAATTCCTGAAAGATACTGGACGGTTTCCGGGTTTTCCAGCGACATGAGCGTCTGCACGGCTTTTACACGGACTTCAACTGAAGAAATATTCAGTAATCCGATGAGTTTCGGATAGAAATTAAGAAGCTGAAACTTTTTTATTAATTTAAGCGTAAAAATAACAACCGAATCGTTTGTACTTTCAAGCCATTTTGATATAGCATCTTCCGAATCTGCGGGTAATGAAGAAATAGATAGCAGAAACCGGAGCTGCTGCCATTCTGAAATCCTGGTGGGAAAATCATCTAAGAAATGAAGACCCTCAAATCCTTTGAACCGTACCATCGCGAATTGTGCTTCCTGGTAAACTTGGGGTGATGGATGTGACAAATACTGCTCAACCTTCGGAATAGCATCCTGAACTTCCATTACGGTAAGTTCCCGTATTCCCCTGGCAATGAGATAAGCTTTCTTCTGATTCAGCTTTTTCATCGCTTCTTTACGGAGATCATATTCTCTGAAAAGCTCCGTAATTTTATTTTTTGCCACACCTGAAAACTTTTTTTCCGAATCCACAAGTTTCTCCAGAAACAGATTCCTGAATGAAGCGTTTACAGAAAGAGCTTTAAAGTAGATATCTTCCGGGATCTCATCATCCGCATATACAATTACATCAGATATTTTCTTATTGATAACTTCAGACCAGCCGGCTCTTCGTACAGATCTGTTGTATTCTATGATGTTGTAAATAAGTACAATCAACGCCAGCATCAATACCAATGACAACATGACAATAAAAACAACAAAAAGAAAATGTATCGATGAAATTACCATATATCTTATTTTGACAAAAATCTTTTAACCCTCAACATCAATTCACTTGGACTGAACGGTTTTACGATAAAATCCGACGCCCCCAGATCAAAAGCATTAAGCACCACCTCTTCCTGTCCCATACTGGAAAGCATAATAACAGGTACATCTTTTCCCATTGTTTTTATTGCTGAAAGGATTTCTATTCCCGAAGCAAAAGGCATCATAATGTCGGTAATGGCAAGATCAACGTCATTTTCCTTTAATGTTTCAATAGCTTCTTTCCCGTTTCTGGTCAAAATTACTTCATGTCCTTCTTTCAACAATTTATGTTCTATTGTTTTAAGAATCAGTTCATCATCTTCTGCGATCAAAATTAGCATAACTCTGATTTTTTTACTTTATTAAATTTTTTATGATATTTATTCCTCTTTTTACTTCTTCTTGTATTTCTTTATTCATGGCTGAAAAGTCCATTTCTTCTTCTGCCTTCTTTTCCCACCTCAGTGCACATTCAGCGAGTTTAAAAAGGCCGGCAATTCCTCCTGTTCCTTTCAGTTTATGAAGAATCATTCTGGTTTCTGCAATATCTTTTTCCTGTGCTGCTTTTTCTACATTTTTTTCTACCTGTACAAGTTCCTGGATGAGCAGATTGAGAAACATTTCCTTAAAATCATCGTCATCATCCCCAATCTGTTCTTTCAGCATATTGATATTGATGTATTTCTCAGGTTTTATTTCTGATTGATCTTCATTTTTTTCATGATGATCAGTTTTTTTATTATTGCTTCCAACACTGATGTATTTTTCGAGCATTTCCTGAAGATCGGTCTGTCTGAGAGGCTTAGGAAGGAAATCATTCATTCCGGCTTCCAGACATTTTTCTTTTTCACCCAGAATATTTCCTGCGGTAACGCCAATAATCGGAACATCAGCATAATCCGGAAGCATACGGATCTGTTTTGTGGCTTCAATACCGTTCATTACCGGCATCTGGACATCCATAAGAATGGCAGAATATCGTTTTTTCCTGCATTCTTCCAATGCTTCCAGCCCGTTTACGGCTTCCGTAAGATGTGCATCAGGAGCAATGGATGTCATCATTCTGTTATTCAACACCATATTTACAGGATTATCATCTACCAGAAGGACTTCAAGGTTACTCATGAAAGAGTGGGATTCATTTTCAGGATGTTCCTGCGCTGCAACTTCTATCACACTACTTTGCGCCACTCTTCTCAGAGTTTTGTATAAATCATCAGATTTAATAGGTTTCAGAAGGAAATAAGAGTTATCCTCTTTTTTAAATGAATTAATAATATCATGTTCCTCTGAAGAGGTATGAAGAACCACCAACGGTGAAATTTCTTTTCGCTGATTAAACAATTCCCTGATCTTATCAATGGTTTCCAGTCCGGAAATAACCGGCATGTGATAATCCATAAGAATTACATCGAAGCGCTCCCCTTTCAGAAGAATCTGCAGTGCTTCCATTCCGTTGGCAGCCAATGTAGAATCAATATTTTTATACGCAAGCATGTGCTGAAGAATAATCCTGTTGCTTTCGTTATCATCTACCACCAATGCTCTTTTTATCGTCATATCTTCCTCTTCCCTGGATTCGGAGATTTCATAAGGCATTTCTATATCAAAGAAAAATACAGAACCTCTATCCGGCGCA
>NZ_JAYEDA010000029.1:0-11113 GCF_034651565.1 Chryseobacterium sp. MHB01
AAAGTGAGAAGTGGACAGTAAGAAGTGAGATGTAAGAAGTGAGAAGTAAGATGTGGATGTTCAGGGTTTAATGTTCAGCGTTTAGAATTTAAAGTTTAAAGTTTAGGACTTGTTAAGGTTTAAGTTAAGATTCAGGTATCAAGCTTAAGCCGTACTTAAAATACCAATCATGAATTTTATCCATGCTCTTATTACTCATTACTCATTACTCATTACCAATTCCTCATTACTCATTACTCATATAAAGACAGGCAACTACCCTAGCCTCGATAGCAGCGGCTACCCCACAGCAGGAATGGAAAGAAGGGCTTTAAGCCCGGAAAGCTCTGGAGCGAGGAGTAAGAGCGGAGAGCGAGAGAAAGCTCCTGAAAAAGATAACAAAATTGTTTTACTCAAGTTACATAAATATAAGCATGGTAATGTGATTATGTATTATATTTCAGTAATTTATTGATTTTAACCCGTGTTTTTAGAGAAACTTTATACGCTTCTTCTCTTAGTCTTTGTATTTTTCCTACAGGCTGAAATAAAGCTTTACTTTCATAAGGGTTAAATGACAAAAGCTCGTTTTCACAAGAAGCAGGATTAAGAAGGTTGTCTTTCCCGATCTTTAATTCTCCGATTTTAATAAATGGTGAATTTTTCCATTCAACATTCAGCTGGTTAATTGGTTGATCTTTTATATCATAGCAAAATTGAACATATACATTAGCTGTGAACGCTCTTGATTTCAGATATTCTTCAACTGCTTGTTTCATCTTTTTGTTTTTATTAAATTTTTTATCAACAAATTGCGGAGCCAATTTAATCTTAACCATATAGTCTCCGAGACGATAAGCACCAACCGAATGAAAGTCGAATGAAAGAATAAAGTCATTTCTTTTATGAAAAAGCTTAAAGAGATTCTTTATAAATGAAGGTGTACATGTAGAAGGGATCACTTTAGCAATTTGTGCAAGTAAAGAAAAGCTGCTCCATTTTTTAATATAAAACTGATTTATTGAAGTAAATAATTTCAGAAAAGTACAAACTGAATTGATGGGAAATAATGGGAAATTTACCAATGGATAATTGGCAATAAGATTACCTTGCTCATCTTTTATTTTTACTGCAAAACCGTAAGCCGGAATCTCTTTTTTACCTTTGATGATTTTCAGGTGTGCATTGGAAAGTCGGATGGTAAGATCGTACACTTTCTTATCAAAAATATGCTGAAGTTTTGGAGAAATATTTTCACTAATTATGAATTTTCCATTTGCAACGGCATAAGTTTTGGCATGGGCATTTCTGGTAGCGTAATTTACATCGCTTAATGAAGCGGACTGTTCCACAAAATCAGAAATACTTTTCTTATTGATTTCAAAAAGTATTTTTTCTTCGTCAGTCAGCTTATCATAGTCTCTATTATATTTCAATGGATCTGGCATCAGTTTTTAAATCCAATTATAGCGCCAACTTTCGGAAAAGTTGTTAACATAGTATTAAACATACTTGAATTTTCTGAAGAGTAACAATTCATCATTACCTCAATATTATTGACTTCTGTTTTTCAGATTTAAAAACTTCACATATCTGATCTCCTGCTTCCGGTTCTAAAGTCTTATCTTTGTAAAAAATATCAATTATGGGCGTAGCAGATATGTTATTTAAAAGAAAGAAAGAACAGGCAGAGAAAAACCTGAAAGATGGTAAGGAATATATGGAAGAATATGGTAAGAGAGAAACAGTTGTTCAGCTACCAAGCGGCTTGCAGTATGAAATTATAAAAGATGGCGAGGGCGAAAAACCGGGTCCGAGGTCTACTGTAAAATGTCATTATCACGGAACAACTATTACAGGAAAAATCTTTGACAGTTCTGTAAAAAGAGGAACACCTGCATCCTTTCCGTTAAATAAGGTAATTGCCGGATGGACAGAAGCGCTTCAGCTGATGCCTGTAGGAAGTAAATGGAGACTGATTATCCCACCACATTTAGCGTATGGGGATCAGCAGATCAGCAAAGAAATCGGACCAAACAGTACTCTTATTTTTGAAGTGGAACTTCTTGGGATTAAATAAATATTATTTAAAATAAACTTAAAATTTACCTGTATCCCGGGTAAATTTTTTTATTTCCGTATATTAGTATTGGTATTGATTTGTATTTTTTTACTTATCTCAGTAATTGTAATGGAATGAGGAATTTATTTTATTTTTTATTTTTTTCATGCGTTTTGACATCATGTGTTTCAAAGAAGAATCAGGTAATCAGGCAAAATATCCTTACCCTTAAGGATAGTTATTGTAAAGCACCTTTTAAATACAATTATTCCAAGACAATTTCTTCCTATAATTCAGATTCTATTCTTGCAGCCAATAAAGATCTTAAAGAAAATTTTTCAGATCAGAGCATTTTAATTTTGAATGCTTTGGACAATCTTGATGAAGTTCACGAGATCATGAAACTTAAAAAGGATAATTCACTAGCTTCTCAGGTAAAAGTTTTACAACTCAAAACAAAGATCAACAGTAAAATAACCATTGCATTAACCGAGCTTGACGCGGTGGCTGCAGAATTTGATTGTGAAGGGGAAAGAGTAGCACAAATCGGCGCATACGTAGATAACCTTAATGACTCGCGGAATAATAAACTGATTCTTTATTCTATAGTTGCTGGAGCAGCAGCTTCCATTGCCGGAGGTATCGTTAAAGATAATGGTTGGAGCAATGCAATAGACATTGGTGGTGGTGCACTCGGAGCTGGTTTTGGTTTGGCGACTTTAAATCCAAAAGGGAGAAAAGTAGAATTTATCCACCAGCGAAATCTTTTGCGGGATGTATGGAATGAAAAATTAGAATCACCGAACTTTCCGCCTTTTGTCTGGTATATGTATACGGAAAAGAAATTTTCTAATAAAGAAAAACATTCTATTATCAGCAGTATGAAAGAACGATGGCTGCATTATCAGTTTGACGATAATAAGCTTAAAGCAGACCAGTCGGTCATTTTTAGTGACGGCGGTTATTACAGATCCAATGATCTTCATAACCGTGCGGCAATGCTCAATCAAATGCAGTCTGCAACAAGAACGATTAATCAAAGTATCAACTACCTCCTTTTAGATTTGGATAAACTTATTCTTTAAGAAAAACTAAACTGTAATAAAATTTGTTACATTTAAAAAATTCTGTATATTTGTAATATAATTACGATGAACAACACAAGATTTGCCACGGCAATACATATTATGACTTTATTGGCGGAAAGTCCTCAGGAATGGCTCACTTCCGAATGGATGGCGGGAAGTATTAATATTAATCCTGTTATTGTTCGAAAAGAATTGAGTGTTCTGAAAGAAGCAGGACTGATTATCAGCAGACAGGGAAAGGAAGGGGGAACCCGGATCGCAAAAAATGCCGATATCATAAAAATATCAGATATTTATCTGGCCGTGAAAAATACGGAAGTTCTGGGAAAGAAAAACAATAATCCTAATCCTGCATGTTCCGTAGGGAAAGAAATTAATGAACATTTGCAGACATTGTTTTCTGAGACAGATCAGCTGGTTCTTACGTTTTTGGGTAATAAAACGCTTCAGGAGTTTCTTGACCATTTCAAATAAAAAATTTTGAGCATAAATGTAACAAAATATATTACAATTAATTTAAAAATAAATATTATGAAAAAAGTAGCAGTAATTGGCGCTACAGGATTTGTAGGCACACAGGTTGTGAATGAATTGTCAAACAGAGGTTATGAAGTGGAGGCTATCGCAAGAGATGCTTCAAAAGTTCAGCAAAATGAAAAGGTAAAAGCAAAAAGTGTTGATGTAAATAATATCGACGAACTGGCAGAAGTATTGAAGGGTAATGATGCAGTAATCAATACTTTTAATGCAGGCTGGACAAATCCTAATCTGTATAATGATTTTCTTAACGGATCTATCAACATCGAAAAAGCTGTTGAACAATCAGGTGTTAAAAGATTTATTACCGTAGGTGGAGCAGGAAGTTTATATATTGATGGTAAACAATTAGTGGATGGACCGGATTTCCCTGCCGAAATTAAACCGGGCGCTACTGCCGCAAGAGATTATTTAAATAAAATTAAAGAAAATAGTACATTGGACTGGACTTTCTTCAGTCCTGCCATTGAAATGCACCAGGGAACAGCAGGTGTGAGAACCGGAAAGTACAGAACCGCCCTGGAAAATCCTGTATTTGATGAAAACGGAAGAAGTGTTCTTTCGGTAGAAGATGTAGCGGTAGTGCTTGTTGATGAACTTGAACAGAACAATCATATCAGAGAACGTTTTACGGCGGCTTATTAAATGATTTTCCATGAAAAAAAATTTCGGCGGCACCAAAGGTGCCGCCGAAATCCTGTCAATATAAATAATCATAAAATTATAAATTCATAAACAGCTTCGGATTCACCGGGCTGTTGTTTTTATGTACTTCATAATGAAGGTGGGGCCCTGTGGAACGGCCGGAATTTCCGGACTTGGCAATCACCTGACCTACTTTTACCTTATCATTTACTTTCGCAACCAGTTGAGATAAATGGCCGTAAAGTGTTGCCAAACCATTGCCATGAGAAACAATAACACAGTTGCCATAACCACCTTTCTGACCTGAGAAAATAACCGTTCCTGCAGCAGTTGCTACAACATCAGAACCAAAAGCGACTGCAATATCCAGTCCTTTATGAAACTGCATCTGATCTGCTTCAGCGGGAGGATTATTTTTTTCTGCCGGTTTGGTATTTGCTGCAATAGCTGAAGATGTATTTGTGGCAGCAGCTGTAGAACTGGCTTTTGGCGTTACCATTACCTTTACCTGTCGTTTTTCGCCGTAGCTGTCGGTTACTTCAATAATCTTTTCCACAGGTTCCGCTTTCACTTCAGGAGCTGCAACGGCAACGGCCGATTTTGCGGTATTGTTTTTTACGGAAGCAAAAACGGTTTTAAAAGGAATAGGATTTTTTCTGATTCCGAAATTAGACGAAATATACCCTTCCGTAGGCATTCCTAAAGGAACCTGAAGAAGTTTTTTTTGAATGTCCATCAGATACTGGCTGTACCGGTTGGCTTGTTTCGCGAGATAAACGGAATTGGAAATACTGTCTTTTTTAAGAACCTCCAGCTTTACATTCGGCACATCCTTTGATTTCAGGAAAGAATTGAGCTGTGCTACAGTCTGATCTACCAAGGTAAGATCCGTCTTCATTTTTAAGTAATCTACACTGTCTTTTTCAGTGTTTATTTTTACAAGATTCACCTCATAGTTTTTGTCGTCCTTTTCGGAGTACAACTTTGCAATGAAGATCCCCTGTGCAAAAACGATAAGTAAAAGAACTCCTAAAAGTACATTTACTTTCTTTTTGCTGCTCAGAAATTTTTTCATTTTTCTTCTCTTAGTATAATTACAAAACGATTTTAAGCCTGCAAATTTAATTAAAAATAAATTTTTGAACTTATGTTTAATAAAAAAATAAATATTTCTATAAATAACGGAGAATTAAACATTTCATTGTCCTGATATATTAATTTTGAAATAAAATGGGTTTTATCATACCCTGAAAAGGGCTCATCATTCTTTGTTTTAATATATTTGCAGTTCACATTTCTATTATGGCTAAAAAGAAAACGAATACAGAATCGAATCCGAAAAAAAGCAAAAATGATGTTGCCGTAGGCGTGGTAGGAAGCGGAAGTTTTGCAACGGCTATCGTAAAAATGCTGGTTGAAAACTGTAAAACAGTACATTGGTGCGTGAGAAACGAATATGTAAAAGGCGCCATTGAGCAAAGAGGGCACAATCCCACCTATCTTACTGCAGTTAATTTCAATCTGAAAAACTTAAAGCTTACTACCGATATCAACGAACTTGTCACTTCCTGTGAGACGATTGTATTGGCAACACCCTCTATCTATCTGTCTGATACACTGGATAAAATGACCTGTGACTATAAAAATAAAATTTTTGTTTCTGCGATTAAAGGGATTATTCCTAAAGTAAATGATGTGGTAGCCCATTATCTGAGAGATGAATTCAAAATAGGATTCCGAAACCAGGCAGTTATTGCAGGGCCTTGCCATGCAGAAGAAGTCGCGATGGAAAGACTTTCTTATCTCACCATAGCCACGGTGGAAGATGAAACTTCCGAAAAGCTTGTAAATATTTTCAATTCAGATTTTATCAAGGTACATTCCAGTAAAGATATTTTGGGAAATGAATACAGCGCAATCCTTAAAAATATTTTCGCTATCGGAGCAGGTATTGCAAGCGGTTTAGGGTATGGAGACAACTTCACCGCGGTTTTCGTATCAAATGCCATCCGTGAAATGGAAACTTTCCTGGAATCCATTTATGAAGCACCGAGAGATGTTAATGAAAGTGCATATTTAGGAGATTTATTGGTAACAGCGTACTCTTTATTTTCAAGAAACAGAAACTTAGGAAACCTTATCGGGAAGGGGTACACGGTAAAATCTGCAATCCAGTCGATGAATATGATCGCAGAAGGATATTATGCAGCAGACTCAATTTATAAAACATCGAAAGACAAAGGATTAAAGCTACCTATTGTCGATACCATTTATGGTATTTTATACGAAGGTAAAAATGCCGAAAAACAGTTTAAAAAACTGACTACAAAACTGAATTAATTCTAATACATAAAAAGTTCAGCATGATATTTTTGCCGATAATATTACATTATTAGCAACGATATCATGCTAATTTTTTTATTATAAAATGTGATATAATTTCTCAGCTTAAATTTAACCTGATCATCTAACCTAAAATCATGTTAAATTCCATAAACGAGTCAAGATTTTAATAACTTTTCCCGAACTTTGAGATAATAAAATTAAAATTATGTCACAAACGCTTACAGGTAGAACGCCGAAACCTAAATACGACGTTGTTCTCATAGGTGGCGGAATTATGAGTGCCACTTTAGCTACATTATTACATGAATTTGATCCTGACCTTGAAATCGCTATTTTCGAGAGGCTGGGAAGATTCGCCAAAGAAAGCACCGCTGCCTGGAATAATGCAGGAACAGGACATTCCGCGTTTTGTGAGCTTAACTATACCACCGAAAAACCAGATGGAACCATCGATATCTCAAAAGCAGAAAGTATAGCAGAACAGTTTGAAATTTCCAAGCAATTCTGGTCTTATCTGATTACCAAAGGATATATACAACAGCCGAAGGACTTTATCAATTCCTGTCCGCACATGAGCTTGGTTTTTGGAGAAAAAGACGCCGAATACCTCAAAAAGCGTCATGAAAAAATGTCGGAATCAATTTTGTTTAAAGGAATGGAATTTACCACCGATTATGGAAAACTGAAAGAGTGGATTCCCCTTGTTATGAGTAAAAGAAACGGTTCTGAGATAATGGCTGCTACCAAAATGAATATGGGAACTGATGTTAATTTTGGTACTTTAACAAGAAAAATGGGAAGGCATTTGCTGGAGGACTCCAATGTTGAAGTATTCTTATACCATGAAGTAAAAGATATTGATCCTAAAGAAGACGGAAGCTGGGACATGAAGGTGAAAGATAGAATTCACAATCATAAACAGGAAGTGGAAGCGAGTTTTGTATTCATCGGCGCAGGAGGATATGCTTTACCGCTATTGGACAGTTCAGATATTAAAGAAAGTGAAGGGTATGGAGGTTTTCCGGTTTCAGGAGAATGGCTGGTAAGTCATAATCAGGAATTGGTGGAAAAACATAATGCAAAAGTATATACACAGGCAACCGTTGATGCCCCGCCAATGTCCGTTCCACACCTGGATCTGAGAATTATAGATGGTGAGAAAGCTTTATTATTCGGTCCTTTCGCAGGATTTTCAACAAAGTTTCTGAAAGAGGGGAGTTATTTGGATCTTCCCGAAAGTGTGAATACAAAAAATATAAGATCACTTTTCGGAGCCTGGTGGCATAACATTCCCTTAACAAAATATCTTATTCAGCAGGTTGCCATGACGAAGGCGCAGAGAATTCAGCATTTGAGAGAATTTATCAAAGATGCCAAAGAAGAAGACTGGGAACTTAAAGTAGCCGGACAAAGAGTACAGATCATTAAAAAAGATGAAAAAGACGGTGGAAAACTGGAGTTCGGAACTGAAGTGGTTGTTAATAAAAGAGGGACTATCGCATCATTACTGGGGGCTTCACCCGGTGCGTCAACGGCAGTATACGCCATGCTGAATGTCCTTGAAAGATGCTTCCCTGAAAAGCTTAACGGAGAATGGAAAGACAAGCTGATGGAAATGATCCCATCTTATGGACAGAAACTTGCTGCGAATCCGGAGCTCACCGAAAAAGTGAGAAATTATACAAAAGAAAAATTACAACTTAAATATTAAAAGTAGGATGTAAGAAGGAAGAAGTGAGAGGTAAGATGTTATTAGTTGATGCAATTCAATTTTTACTTTTATACAATCAGCTTCTCACATTTTACTTTTCACGGCTTACTACATTAAAAATATGTCAGAAACTATAGCAAAACCTGTTATTGTTAAAGAATTACTGGAATCCCTACAAACTGAAGTTCAGGAAGAACAGCAGGTGATTGTACATTGTTGTTTCCCGGCTTCCCCATTTTTGGGAAATCTGATCAGAATCTGGCATTCAACCTATCTTTTTGATAACCAGTCGGATCACAGAAGCAGACTGATTCATGCGGAAAATATCACCATTTATCCGAACTGGACACCGGTGCCGTTTATGAAAGACTTTTGGTTTACCCTGGTTTTTTCAGGACTTCCTAAAGGCTGTAAAAGTTTTGATCTGAAAGAAGTTATTCCCGAGGAAGGAGGATTTTTTGTAGAATCGATCAAAAGAAATTCCTCTGATATTTACCGGGTAAAAATTTCTGAATCTTACCTATAGTTAAACCTTTAAGAGGAAATTAAACATATGTAAAATTTAAGTCGTGCTGGAAATCTCTTTAATACAAGAAATTTATTGCTTCTAATTATAATTAACTTTTTTAATTGGTTCTTAGTGGTTAAAATATTTATCATGAAAAACTACATACTTCTATTCTTACTTTTGCCTGTGCTGATCTTTTCCCAAAAAGATTCACAAGAAATAGCTGTGGTGAAAAAATTTCAAAAAGAGCTGAATGCCGAATATCTCAACCCTAAAGAAACACCTTTGCGCGGAGAAAATTTCAAAAATTTCAAACAGCATCCTTTCTTCCCGATTGATGAAAAATACAGAGTGACCGCAAAATTTACCAGAACGGAAAATGCAGAACCTTTTGATCTTCCTACCTCTTCCGGGAATTCAAAGTCGTATAGAGAATATGGGAAAGCAACTTTTCAACTTGACGGAAAATCCTACACATTAAATCTTTATCAAAGCTTAGATTTACTCAAACAAAAGAAATACAAAGATTATCTTTTTCTGCCATTTCGTGATGCGACCAACGGGAAAGAAACCTATGGCGGCGGAAAATATATAGATCTAAAAACTCCTGAAGGTGACACTATTACTTTAGATTTCAATACATCATACCAACCTTATTGTGCGTACAATGCCTATGATTACAATTGCCCGATTGTTCCTGAAGAAAACAGGCTGCCCGTTGAAATCAAAGCGGGAGTAATGTACGAAGACATTTATCATCACTAATATTATGGTACAGTTAAATTTTTTTGAACAAAAAGATTTTCCGGGAGTAAATTATGCTCTGGACGAAGATCAGATGCAATATACGGCTACTGCAGAGCAGGCATTAAAAAAAATCGAAGAACGAAAGGATACTCTTGCCTTTCCGATAACTATTTTCGAGGATGAAAATCCCTGCGGATTTCTGGTGCTGGATTTTGGGAGTGACAAATTAGAACTTACCGATAACAAACAAGCCATGCTGTTGCGTTCGTTTTCAGTGAATCCTGAACTGCAGGGGAAAGGCATCGGAAAGGCAGCGATGATTAAGGTTGATGAATTTGTCCGTGAGAATTTTAAAAACTGCGATGAAATCGTACTTGCCGTAAACCAGAACAACATTGCCGCTTATCAGCTATATCGCAATACAGGATATCACTACGAGGGAAAAACCAGAATCGGAAGAAGCGGACCGCAATATATTATGTACAAAAAACTTTAAGAATTTTTTAAGTGAAATTTTTATGTTTGGCGTGATCCTTTCAGCTAAATTTGAGTAACATCAAATAATAAAACATGGAAATTTCTCTCAAAAACCAGGTTGCCATTGTCACCGGGGCTTCCAGCGGAATAGGTTCGGGGATTGCAAAATCACTTGCTGCCGCCGGAGCTACCGTCATCGTAAATCATTCATCAGAACATTCAGCAGATGAAGCCGGTAAAATTTTAAAGGAAATAACGGACGCCGGCGGAAACGGAATGATTTACCAATGTGATGTTTCCAGTGAAGAGCAGGTCGTCAAAATGTTTCAGCAGGTCATTTCACAATTCGGAACTGTTGATATTCTTATCAACAATGCAGGGGTCCAGAAAGATGCTAAATTCACGGAAATGACCCTCGACCAATGGAATACTGTAATCAATATCAACCTTACAGGCCAGTTCTTATGTGCCCGTGAAGCGATAAAAGAATTTCTTCGCCGCGGTATCGATCCCTCACGATCCATTGCGTGCGGAAAAATTATTCATATCAGCTCGGTTCATGAAGTTATTCCCTGGGCCGGACACGCCAATTATGCAGCCAGCAAAGGAGCAATCCGCATGTTGATGCAGACGCTTGCCCAGGAATACGGGGCCGACAAAATTCGCGTCAATTCCATTTGCCCGGGTGCTATTCAGACGCCGATTAATAAAAACGCATGGAGTACTCCGGAATCCATGAATGCTCTCATGAAACTTGTCCCTTACAACAGAATCGGTCAGCCGGAAGATATCGGAAATCTTGCCGTATTTCTGGCCAGTGATCACGCAGACTATATTTCAGGGGCGAGTATATTTGTAGACGGGGGAATGACCACTTTTGAAAGCTTTTCTACAGGAGGATAAATTGGGGCGCACATTTCCGGCTTTCACTACTCGCTTTTTTCTGTTTTTCGGCGGCGGCGTTGCCGCCGCCGAAAAACAGAAAAAGGGCGGCGACAGGGCGGTGAATCCGG
>NZ_JAYEDA010000003.1:0-432530 GCF_034651565.1 Chryseobacterium sp. MHB01
AGCTCCTAATAATAATAGAACAATTCTAAATTAAAAGCTCATTCAATTAAGGCTTAAAAAATAAAATTCCCCTGAATAACATTTCTAAAGTAATGCTGGAATTAAAATCGCCTTAAAGAGTGCAGAACGCATAATTTACAATTATTTTCCCAGATGTAATTTAATTCAATAAAAATTAATTGAAATATTTGTAACCTTTTGCTTATCTCCAACGTATAATAGTATAGAAACTCTTTTTTGAGGAAAAAATAGATGAGACAATTAAAAATCACTAAGCAGGTAACCAATAGGGAAACTGCTTCATTAGACAAGTATTTGCAGGAAATTGGTAAGGTTGAATTGATTACTGCGGATGAAGAAGTAGAATTAGCACAAAGGATCCGTGCCGGTGACAGAGCCGCGTTGGAAAAATTAATCAAGGCTAACCTTCGTTTCGTAGTATCGGTGTCTAAACAATACCAAAATCAGGGTCTTTCTTTACCGGATTTGATCAATGAAGGTAACCTGGGACTTATGAAAGCGGCAAAAAGGTACGATGAGACTAGAGGTTTCAAATTTATCTCTTACGCAGTTTGGTGGATTCGTCAGTCGATCTTACAGGCTTTGGCAGAACAGTCGAGAATTGTAAGATTACCATTGAACAAAATCGGGTCTATCAATAAGATCAACAAAGCTTACGCTCACCTTGAACAGGAAAATGAAAGACCGCCTTCACCGGAGGAATTGGCAGAAGTTCTTGATATGAGTGAGGAAGATATTAAGGAATCAATGAAAAATTCCGGAAGGCATTTGTCTATGGATGCACCTTTGGTAGAAGGAGAAGATTCCAATCTTTACGATGTATTACGTTCAGGAGAATCACCGAGTCCGGATAAAGATCTGATGCTTGAATCGCTACAGATTGAGATCGAAAGAGCATTAAATACACTTACACCGAGAGAAGCAGACCTGGTAAGGCTGTATTTCGGACTGAACGGCAAACATCCGATGACCCTTGAAGAAATCGGTGAAACTTTTGATCTTACGAGAGAAAGGGTTCGCCAGATCAAAGAAAAAGCGATCAAGAGATTGAAACACAACACCAGAAGTAAGATTTTAAAATCTTATCTGGGTAAATAATTTTTAAGTTAAATACATGGCGGAGCTTGATTTTCAGGCTCCGTTTTTTATTCATAATTTTAAAGGTTTAATTCCATTAAATAACCATGATAAAAAAACTGATAAACGCAGCTTTTATATTTTTAATTGTTTCTTGCTCAGACGGAAAAACTGATGGAACTCAAATGGTAGAAAAAGCAGCAGAAAATATAGAATCCGACTTTCCCATCAAGAGATTAAGAAATACTCAGGATATCCTGGACGGTATTTATACTGAGTATATTAAAAATAATAAGGATATGCAGAGCTTGGATTCTAAAATAGCGGATATTCAAAATGATAAACATCAGATCATGAAAATTTACAATGATGTAATCGTTAATTCTGAAAATTATTACGAAATCGCAGAATACAGAGCTAAATCGATTCGGGATTCTGGTACTAAAAAAGAAATACTGAGTCTTCTAAAAAATAGTGAAGAAAGTTATTTTCTTAAAACAAAAAGACTTAATGAATTGAAAAGAAAAATCAATCAGAATTATTTCGAAATCTATACTTGGTATGATGTCTTTAAAATCAGAAAAACTTTAGGAGAAATAGAAAAATATCAAAATGCACATCCTTTAGAAACGGACAGTCTTGAAAACTTTATCAGAAAGCAAAATGACATTATCAATAAACTGAAAACTTTAAAATAATTAAAATATAGTAACGGAGCTTGATTTCAGGTTCCGATTTTTATTGTAAAAAAATTAAATAATACTCTCTTTTAATATTAAAGCTTTTTATAATTTAACTACATAACTGCCATTCGATTAATAAATTAATTCATTCACTTAATCACCGACTTCACATTCCCGCACGACAACATTGATTTCCCGTAATACGGATTGATAATCTTTGATTCATCACTCAGCCAGCTTCCTTCAGCCATCGGACAATATTGGACGTATACCGGATTTTGTGATACTTTAAATTCTTTTGCCAGTGCTATCATTTGATCAGATAATTGATAAAAAGATTTTCTCTGAACTGAAATATTTTTGGAAGCTGCAATAGTTTTAGCGTCTTCTCTAAGCGTATTTAATTCTTTTTCAGAAATTATTTTATTATTGACTTCTGAAGAGGATTTAATAAACTGGGATGCCACTTTTGATGCTTTTTCAGCGTCATCGGAAGCCAGGGCTGTTTTAATGGTAATATAGTTTTGATACAACACGGAAACCTGTGCATTCTTTTTAGATTGTGCTGAAGCCGAAATTATGGAAAATACAGTTAATACAACTGCAATGACATATTTTTTCATTCCTTAAATGATAAATTATTAATGAACAAATATAAAAATATATAGGGTATTGTTGTTATAAAATTTTGTAAGGTTGTTACACAATTCAGAAAAAAAGAACCTCTTACCAGAAGTTCTTTTATATTCATTATTTGATTCTAAATTCAAGTTTTACATTGAAAAACCTTCCGGTAAGGCGTACCGGAACCGGATACATAAAATTGGTATTGGCATCCGTAATCCATTGGTTGGCCACCGTATTTCTGATATTAAAGGCATTAAATACCTGAACACCTAAAGTAAGTTCTTCAAAATTCTCCCAGAATCCATAAGTATTTTTCTTTTCTTTAGGATCAATAAATGCATAAGAAAGTCCAAGATCTACCCTTTTGTAAGATGGCAATGTCTTCTGATACTGATAGGGATCAGTAAGTATCGGTGCTCCCGTAGGAAGGCCCATTGCGTAGACAAGAGTTAAGTTAACACGCATAGCAGGAAATCTCGGCATATAATCCTGATAAAACATCGCAAACCTGAATCGCTGGTCTGTCGGTCTGGGAATATCCCCTTTCCCGTCGATATTTTCATATACTCTTGCATAGCTTGCAGACAGCCATGAATCTACACCCGGAACAAATTCCCCAAAAAGCCTGGTATCAATTCCGTAGGAATATCCTGAAGCATTATTTTTTCCTGTATACCGTATTCTTACATTGTCCATATAATAAGGAATCAGGTCATTCATTTTTTTATAGTACAGTTCTGTTGTCAATTTGAACGGCCTGTCATACATATAAAATTCATAGTCGTTGGCTAAAATAGCCTGTATGGATCGCTGAGATTTTATAGAAGAATTGAAGTTGCCTTCAAGGTCTTTAATTTCCTTATAGAAAGGCGCCTGATAATAAATTCCTCCCGAAAGTCTGAACAACATATCCGTATCCCAATCCGGCTTAATGGCAAACTGAGCTCTTGGAGAAAATATGGTTTCATTATTAAAACTCCAGTGGGCAACTCTAGCTCCGGCATTTACAAATACTTTATTGCTGCCCCAGAAAAATTTCTGGGAATATTGTGCATACGCAGACATCCTTGTAGGCTGGATATGGTTTCTGCCTGCAATATTGTACATCAGATTTAAGTCGCCTGCATTTCTGGGATCGATAAATGCTTCGTGCGGAAGACTGTATCCTGCAGAATCTACAAGCCGCCATTCATTGGTAAAATCTTTAAGATTTTCTTTTTCATATTTGAATCCTACTTCAACATCCGTATTCACGTTTGGTGAGAAGCGCGTCCTGAACTGTGCACCGTATGTTTTTACAAAAAGGTCATTCCGTGCATGCTCAATCTGCCCCCCTGCATCGTATGACGTTACCGGATCTCCGGTTACCGGATCAAAAGTCTGCAGAACGTACGCCGAAGCAATACTGTAATATTCTCTTTCACGGTTTTGATAAGCAAATGCATCAAGGGTAAATCGCCATTTGTCCGTGGGCTTGAAATTCAATGATGCGGTTCCCATCATATTTTTATACTTATCATCTTCACGACCTCCATAAGCAACATTCAGCTTGAGAGGCTGCTGCAGGCTTCCGAAATCCACTTCCCTTTCTTTAGGAATCATTTCATAATCATTATTAGAGTAGAATCCTATGAAAGACAGTGTTAACTTCGGACTGAAATGATAATTCAGA
Organism: Chryseobacterium sp. MHB01; assembly: GCF_034651565.1. Lineage (NCBI taxonomy): Bacteria > Pseudomonadati > Bacteroidota > Flavobacteriia > Flavobacteriales > Weeksellaceae > Chryseobacterium > Chryseobacterium sp. MHB01. Next base: position 4,081 of record NZ_JAYEDA010000003.1, read on the forward strand.
TACGTCTGAAAATCCATATACTTCGGATTGAAGTCCGTATCCTCCTTTAATGTGTTAAGAACAAGATTGGTATTCCTGTACCGGCCTGAGAACAAAGCCGTTAATTTCCTATTTCCTTCCTTATCCTTTCCTGCGGCAAAACCTGTGGTAAGTCTTCCGCCGATTAAGCTTCCTTCACCAGAAACCTCGAATTTTTCAGGTTCACGGTAATAAATATTTAGTGCCGAAGACATCTTGTCCCCATATCTGGGTTCAAAGCCGCCGGCAGAGAAGTTTACCGTAGAAACCATATCCGGATTGATAATACTAAGCCCCTCCTGCTGAGAATTTCTGATCAGGAAAGGTCTGTAAATTTCAATATCATTGATGTAGATAAGGTTTTCATCGTAGTTTCCGCCACGAACCATATACTGTGAAGAAAGCTCCGTATTGGAGTTTACGGAAGGTAATGTTTTGATAATTCCCTCAATACCTCCGGAAATACTCGCAACATTCTGAGCATCTTTGGCCGATATTTTCACCGTAGTAAGGTCATTGGTTTTTCCTGTCACTTTTTTCTGAAACACCACTTCTTCAATATTAGCGGTTTTCATCGTATCCTTCTTTTTTCTTACCTGAGAGAATACTAATGCAGGAACCATAAGGCTCAATGGTAAAACTAGTTTTTTCAAAAGAAATGTTTTAAAATTTCAAACGTGAATATATAAATTTTATTTTAACTTATTTACACTTTGTTAACATTTATTAAGATCGCTTTAAATGTTATTTCAGTAAGGTAAAAATGCCAATTAAAGTATTGCTTCTCTTACCCGCGTTAATTTTTGTAACAGATCTTCCAAAAGGTCAAGTCTCAGCATGTTCGCGCCATCAGACAGAGCGGTTTCCGGTGTAGGATGTGTTTCAATGAAAATTCCGTCTGCACCTACCGCAATTCCGGCTTTTGCCACTGTTTCGATAAGATCCGGCCGGCCTCCTGTAACACCTGAGCTTTGATTAGGCTGCTGCAAGGAATGCGTAACATCAAGAATCACCGGGGCGTAATTTCTCATCGTCGGAATTCCCCTGTAATCTACAATAAGATCGGTATATCCGAAAGAATTTCCTCTTTCAATAATCGCCACTTTCTGATTGTCGGAATCTGTTATTTTTTGAACTGCAAACTTCATGGATTCCGGGGAAAGAAACTGTCCTTTCTTCAGGGTCACACATTTCCCGGTTTGTGCCGCAGCAACCAGCAGATCAGTCTGACGAACCAAGAATGCAGGAATCTGCAGTACATCTACATATTGTGCAGCCAAAGCAGCATGTTCATTTTCGTGAATATCCGTTGTTGTCGGAATATTAAAAGTCTCCCCTACTTTTTTAAGAATTTCCAGCGATTTTTCTTCACCAATTGTCGTGAAAGAATCTACCCTGCTTCGGTTGGCTTTTTTAAAACTTCCTTTAAAAATGTACGGAATATTGTATTTATTCGTAAGTTCCACAACTTTTTCGGCAATCTTAAGCGCCATATCTTCGCCTTCAATAATACAAGGACCTGCGACGAGAAAAAAGTTTTTTGAATCTTTGTGATGAATATTATCTAAGTATTGAATCATTTTCTTTAAATTAAAAGTTCAGTAAAAATACTGAGAAAGTTTCAGAATCAGAAATAATTTATATCAAATACTGAACTTCTTCCTGTTTATAAAAAATGCCTGAATCTTTTTCGATTAAAAACCTTTCTTCCTTTTCTATAGTCTGAAATTATTCGTGAATAAATTAATGCTTTAAAGCTAAATAGTTTAATTTTCTATACAGAAAAAGAGATTATTACAAGTGCTGTATTGTTTATAATTTTTGAATCGAGACGTCACTATGGTCGGATTTTTGAATAGTAAACTGTAATTTTTATCAAATCACTAAAATATATAAAATTATGTCAACAGAAAATCTTACTCACCAGGACGCTATTAAAAAAATCAAGGATTTATCCGAAAGTGCAAAAATCTGTATGTTTTGTACGGAGCTGGAGACGCTCCCTATCAATTCAAGGCCAATGACTCTTCAGGAAACGGATGACGAAGGAAATCTATGGTTTATCAGTGGTGATACAAGCAACAAAAATTTTGAAATCAAAGATGATAAAAGAGTTCAGTTGTTCTTTATGAATAACGGTGACTATCAGTATCTTTCGGTTTTTGGGAATGCTACTATTTACAAAGACCGTTCAACCATTGAAGATAAGTGGTCACCAATGGCAAAAGCATGGTTTGAGGAAGGAAAAGATGATCCTAATGTTTCCATTATCCGTGTAGAACCTACAGAATCTTATTACTGGGATACTAAAGTAGGCAAACTCGTAAGTCTTGTTAATTTTGTAACCGCTGCTGTTACCGGAAATACAACGGATAACTCAGATGGTGTTGAAGGAAAGGCTCAGGTTTAAATAACCTTCATAAAAGTTAATAAATAAACCCGTTGTGCATTTGGAAGAATTTGATAGTAGCTTCTTCAGTTCGAGTTTTTTTTCGCAACAAAGTGGAGAAAAAATGTATCGAGAATGGATTTATCTTCAAAATTAAAACTTTTCGATACGATTTTTTTCAAAAATCTACTCAAAGTGACGAAATGAATCAAAATACAAAACGGATTAAATACAATAAAGGCTGCATTAAAATGATGCAGCCCTTTTTTAATTAGAATTGAGGAAACTAAGGTGTTTCATTATGCGGCATATCCACCGGTTTGGATTCCGGAGAACCTTTTTCCCGGAGCCATATAGAGAGAATCACCAGTGAGGCCACGGCGAGAAATTCGCTTTGCCAGTTCTGGAAAGATTCAAACCAAAAACGGGATTCGGTGATATATTCTGTTGCAGTAGTCGTAGGTTTTTCTTTTGAGATCTGCTCTTCATTATAATCTTTCAGGCTTCCGTAAAAATGAAGTGAAAAACTGATGATAAACAAGAGAGCAAAACCCAGGGATAAAGAATGTTTATAAATCTTCAGCCAGATTCCGCCTTTTTTAACGGGCCATGGAGCATTAGCGTGAGGAACAGGCTCTTTGTCTACATCTTCCTCTCCTTCCAGTGATTTTGATTCACTTGAGCCTTTCTGACGAAGTGAAACCGTTAAAACAACATACAGCATCATCTGTAAAAATTCACTTTCCCAGTTTTCAAAAGTAGCCTGGATAAAATGTCCGCTGTGAACATATTGTCCGATACTTAATGCAGCCTCTCCGTTTTCAGCCAATTCTTTATTTTCTGTTTTCCAGCCCGTAAAAAATTGTGCAGCAAGACAGGAAATCATAAAGATAATCAAAACAATACTCAAACTGTTTCGATATAAAAACCCTTTTTTAGACATAACCTTATTGTTAATTTTCTGAATCTGTATCTACTCTCGGAAGATCTTTCACCGTAGGTCCGGTAAGAAGTTTTCCGTTGACGTTAAACCTTGAACCGTGACACGGACAGTCCCAGCTGAGTTCCGCGCTGTTCCACCGTACTTCACATTTGGCATGAGGACAGGTGCTTTTTACCAAATGTACTTTTCCGTTAGTTTCTTTATATAAAGCATAGGATTCACCTTCATATTTCACAACTTTTGCTTCACCCTCTTTTACTTCTGCCAACGAATTAATCTTTTCTGCAAAAAGTTTGTCTTTAATAAAGTCATAAGCGACCACTGCATTTTCTTTGACAAAATCGGCAAAGCCTGCAATAGGTTTTATTCTGGACGGGCTGAAAGCATTTTCGTATTTACTGCTTCCCGTAACAATAAGATCTGATAAAATCTGTGAAGAAATGGTTCCGAATATCATCCCGTTTCCTCTGAATCCGGTTGCCGTAAAAATCTTTCCGCTGCTTCCCGGAAGTTTTCCTATATACGGAAATCCGTCTACCGGTTCATAGTACTGGCTGGACCAGCTGTAATAAGCTGTTTCCACATCAAAATATTTCCTTACATAATTTTCCAGGCGCGAAAAACATTCGCCCGTATCTTCTTCGTGGCCGGTTTTGTGGTCTTCACCTCCTGCGATAAGCAGCGTCTGTCCGTCAATTTCCTGGGTTCTGTAATAATGGTAAGGATCGATAAGATCATATCCCAGATCATCAGGATAATTGCCGCTTTTCAGGCTGAAGGCAATAGCATAGCTTCTGTAAGGTGCATTGGTAATGTGAAGGACACTGAGTCCGGGTGGAATGTGGGTAGCATACACCACATTTTTAGCTTTGATTTCTCCTTTGGATGTTTCTAAGGCAACATAATTTTCCTGTTCATCGTGGCTTTCACAACGGCAGTCTTCCTGAATAATCCCGCCTAAACTGATGAATGCTTCACAAAGTCCTTTAATATATTTTATCGGATGAAACTGTGCTTGGTCAGGAATAGTCACCGCTTTTTTAAATGGTATCGGAAAAGGAATTTCATCTACATAATTCATGGTATGGCCTACTTTTTCGGCACCTTCCACAATATCGGCAAGCTCTTTCTCCTGTTTTTCGTCTAAAGCGAAGAGATAAGCGATCTTTCTCTGGAAATCGCAGTCTATTTGATATTGCTGTATATTGTTTTCTATAATTCGAATGGCTTCCTGACCTGTATCTGCCAGCAATTGTGCATTCTCCTGTCCGAAATCACTGATGGCCTGATTAAAGGTAGTATCAAAAAAATCATTAAGGTGTGCGGTTGTTCCGCCGGTTGTTCCGAAACCGATATTGGCAGCTTCCAGAAGAATGCATCTCTTTCCGGCCTGCTGCAGCTTTAAGGCAGTAGAAATGCCGGTGATTCCTCCACCAACTACTGCGACATCGTAGAGTTGCTGAAGGTCGGCATCCGAGGAAAATTTCCTGATTTCTTCCTGCCATATACTTTTTCTTGCCCCGTCTCTGTACATGATTTAGAATTTTGGTTAAACTTACTTGATCTGCAGTGTATCTTTTTCAGATGTACTGCCATTGTTTTTGTTGGTGCCGGAATTGTTTCCGTCATATTTATTTTTAGGTTCGTCTTCGTCAAAATCACATTTGCATGATGACAGTGCGAAAAGACTTATAATCCCCAGCAATAAAGCAGTAGTTTTCATAATTATTAGGTTTTGATTATCCGTTAACGACAATACCACCGTTTGGATGAAGTACCTGTCCCGTAATCTGCGCGCCGTCTTCACTTGCAAGAAACAAGTAGCTTGTAGCCACTTCTTCCGGTGTTGCATTTCTTTCGAAAGGCGGCTTGTTCGGATCGTCTTCTTCTTCCCCGAAAGTTTCTTTGGTTAATGGCGTGGCTACCGGTCCCGGAGCTACAGCATTGACGCGAATGCCTTTCGGTTTCGACTGTAAAGCCAAAGAGCGTGTAAACGAAACAATCGCTCCTTTTGTAGCCGAGTAATCCAGGAGTTCTTCATGTCCCTGATAGGCTACCGCGGATGTTGTATTGATGACAGAACTTCCCTGTTTTAAATGAGGAAAGACAAGTTTTGTCAAGAGGATCATTCCTATAATATTGGAATTGAACGTGGTTCTGATATTCTCTTCCTCAAGATCAACAATATTGTCCGATGGAATCTGGGTTCCCGCATTATTGACAAGAATATCAATTCCTCCAAATTCGGAAACTATTTTTTGGGTGGTCTCTTCACAGAATTTATAATCATTAACATCTCCCTTATAAATAGAAGCTTTTCTCCCCAGGTTTTTAATTTCTGATTTTACTTGTTCTGCATCTTCATCATCAGAATAATAAATAATGGCAATATCTGCTCCTTCTTTTGCAAAAAGTAATGCTACTGCCTTACCGATTCCGCTGTCTGCTCCTGTGATGAGTGCTGTTTTATTTTCTAATTTTAAATTTGCCATAATAATCTATTTTTCATTGACCGGTTTTTGCATTTCTCCCATTCTGTGTGCGGCCATGCTGTCTGTTGCAATATTGGACATGGCTACGGTGAGTTTATTTTTTAATCCCGAAACAACTTTGTCATCACCATTCATTAAGGCATTAAAACCATCAATAGCTACTTCTTCCGGTGATGCAAGATTGTCTTTATCTTCCAGGATCTTACTTTCATTCATATCTGCTTTATTGAAGAAATCGGTATCCGTAGGCCCGGGTAATAAGGCTGTTACTGTAATTCCGGTATCTTTCAATTCTTCCCTGATGGCTTCCGACCAGGATAAAATAAATGCTTTGGTCCCATGATACACCGAATGCCACGGACCCGGAGCCTTACTTGCAATAGAAGCCAGATTCAGGATCTTTCCGGAACCTTTCGGTAAGCGGTCTTTCAAAAACATTTTGGTCAAAATAAGGACAGAAACGATATTCAGATTAACAATATCTACTTCACGGTGCAGATCCGTATCCTGAAATTTTCCATAAACGCCCTGCCCTGCATCGTTCACAAGGATTGAAGGACTGATACCGTTTAATTTTAATTCAGAATATAAAGAATAGGCGTCTTCTTCAATAAAAAGATTTTTAGCGATGGTAATTACATTAATGCCGAAACTTTTAAATTCATCGGCTCTTGTTTTCAGCTCATCATGATTGCGGGCAACCATCACAAGATCATATCCATTGCTTGCAAACTGTTTTGCAAGCTCATAGCCGATCCCGCTGGTTGCTCCCGTAACCAGCGCATATTCATTTTTTCTGTTCATAGACCTTACTTTAGAATTAATAACTGATTGATCTCACTTTTAAAACATCCTAAAATAAATTCAGTATAATACAACTGGGCATTTAAGGCCTGTGTCTTAGGATGAAGTTCGAGCTTTTTCGTTAAAATAATCTCTCCTTTGTAAGAAAATGAAAAGAAGGCAAAAATTTTGTATGAAGAATTGCGTATAGGGGTACAATATCCTGTTGTTGCAATCGACCAGTCGGATTCGAAAAGTTTTGCAACATTGAGGGCCATTGTTTCAGCTATATTTTCTGAAACACAGTCGCATTCTTCTGCTTCATGCGCATCAACTCCCAATAACCTTACTTTTTCCTGCAAGGTGTATGAAGTAAGGCCGCCTTTGTAAAACATTGAAGCGTTGGGCATCTGTGAGAAAGCAAGCTGTAAACATCCTGAGGTAACGCTTTCTGCAACTGAAATCGTTTCATCAGTGGTCATTAATGACTGGCTGATATACTCCAGAAGATTTTTTTGAAATTCCATAATTCTAATATTTAGTGTGTTAGTGTGTATTTTTTTTTAAGACGTGAAGTCTTACGGGGATCAAGGACCTCTTTTACATCCGTCTGCTTTTATCAAAGATTTCGTATCCTTTTGAAACCTCTTCAAGTGAAAGCTGATGGGGATAATATCATCCAGTTTTACTCTGCCGCTTTGCACATGATCCATCAATTCATCAATAATTGCATGAACGTTGCACTGGCCGGCCTTGATAGTAATACTTTATCAAAAATCTGTCCAAGTTTGAAATTATCATAATTTACCGGATAAACATCTAAAATTGGACGATACCTCCCCTTCTTACTGCCTTCCTAATTATTTTCTGGCATTTCTTTCTATTTCAAGATCCCAGACTCTGTGATTTGCAATTGCTGTAATAAATTTATCTGCAGGATTTTCATCTTCAGCGATAACGATAGCAGGATCGATATGATCTTTCATGCTTATATTACTGTTCATATATAATGGTTCGGTCCCTTCGCCAAAATAAATGGCTTTACAGTGTTTGTATGCTTCGTTGATATAATTCAGAGCAGGCTGCTTGTTTTCGGGAGTCAGTAATTCTTTGGTGGAATTTTCTCCTGCCGCAATGTAAAGAGCATCAAAGGAAACGCTGGAATTGCTTGTTAAAGAATGTTTCGGAATAAGTGATGAGCCGTCACTTACCTTTACGGGAGCCATACTTGTTCCGATGATCTCTACCACTGCATTTTCTGCTTCCAGCTGAGTTTTTAAATCATTAATTGCTGCTGCATCTGCCCCGTCTCCCATAATAAAGCCGATCTTTCTGCCCATAATGGTATCTTTAACGGTATTCTGCATGCTTAATGCTTCTGAAATTTTGGTTTCAGGTTCTCTTTCTTCGCTTTGTAACGTTGAAGGATCTGCGTCTGCAGGAATACTTTGATTCGGGAAGTTGAGTTCTTTTACTTCAACCCCTACTTTAGCCGCAACTTTTGAAGCAAGATCTTTATCAACAAAGGCAAGCTGGCTTACCATTCTCTCTCTGATTGCAGGGATGGTCACTTTTGAAAGCTCAAAAATCAGTGCATTCTGCAAGTGCATTTTTTCCGGCATCGACTGGCTATTGTAGAATAATTTGGCTTGTGAATAATGATCTACAAAGCTTTTGCTTCTTTCTCTTACTTTAGCTCCGGAAACTCTTGCTTCCTGGGAAACAAAACCTCCTTCTTTCATCATTGCCTGGAAAGGACATCCTCCGCCGATTGAATTCGGTTCATAGCTTACTTTTCCTTTTGCGATCTGTTGTCTCATATAACCATCTCTCTGGTTATTATGAACAACATTTACGGATCTGTTGATCGGGATTTCATGGAAATTAGGACCACCTAATCTGATAAGTTGTGTATCGGTATAAGAAAACAGTCTTCCCTGAAGGAGCGGATCATTAGTGAAATCAATTCCGGGAACCACATGTCCGGGATGGAAAGCAATCTGTTCCGTTTCAGCAAAAAAGTTTTCCGGATTTTTATTTAATGTTAATGTTCCGATAAGCTGAACCGGAACTTCTTCTTCGGGTACAATCTTAGTAGGATCAAGAAGGTCGAAATCATATTTGAATTCATCTTCTTCAGGAATCAGCTGTACTCCGAAATCCCATTCCGGGAACATCCCGTTTTCAATAGATTCCCAAAGGTCTCTTTTGTGGAAATCAGGATCAACTCCCGAGATTCTCTGAGCTTCATCCCACGCTACGGAATGTACTCCTAATTTCGGTTTAAAATGGAATTTCACAAAGTGTGCTTTTCCTTCATCATTAATTAATTTAAAGGTATGAACTCCAAATCCTTCCATTCTTGAAAAACTTCTCGGGATTGCCCGGTCACTCATCAGCCACATGATCATGTGCATGCTTTCGGGCATTAAAGAGATAAAATCCCAGAAGGTATCGTGTGCAGACTGCGCCTGCGGTATTTCGTTGTGAGGTTCCGGTTTTACGGCATGTACAAGATCCGGGAATTTAATAGCATCCTGAATGAAGAATACAGGCATATTATTGGCGACAAGATCATAATTTCCTTCATCAGTATAGAATTTTACGGCAAATCCTCTTACATCCCTTGCAAGATCAGTACTCCCCCTGCTTCCGGCAACCGTTGAAAATCTTACGAAAACAGGAGTTTCTTTTCCGACTTCGGATAAGAAATTGGCTCTTGTGAATTCTGCGAGGCTTTTGGTAAGTTTAAATACGCCGTGTGCTCCTGATCCACGTGCATGAACTACTCTTTCAGGAATTCTTTCATGATCAAAATGGGTAATTTTTTCTCTTAAAATAAAATCTTCAAGCAAAGTAGGACCTCTGTCTCCCGCTTTCAGGGAATCCTGATTGTTATTGATTTTCAGCCCCTGATTGGTCGTCAGCTTTTCATTTTCATTGGATGTCATGTGAGCTTCCAGCTGGTTCAGTTTTTCGTTGTTCGGTTTGTTGTCTTTCATAATTCTTTATATTTGGTGTGGTATTTTTTAGTTTAAATAAACTATTCAGAAATAATAGAATTTTATCATTAGCTATTTTTAGATTTAAGAAAAGCCATACAGAAAGCTCCATATGGCTGATATTATTGTATGATTAATCTTCCTGTTCCGCATCAAAATTGATGAAGGTTTCAGCGATTTCCGTCAGTTCATAATCGGTATCTTCTTCTTCCTGTAATGTTTTTTCAAGCAGGTCTGCCGCTTTATCATGCCCCATGGTAATAGCCAGCTGTGCCAGTCCGCCATAGGTTGCGATCTCATAGTGTTCAACTTTTTGTGCAGCGATAATTAAGGCAGCGTCCCGTGTCATGGAACCTTCTTCCGTGGATTTGATGATTTCTTCACCTTCTTCGATGATTCCTTTTATAGCCTTACATTCTTTTTTCTCAGGCGTTTCATTAATCAGTTTGAAAACTTTTTCAAGTCTGCTTACGTGTTTCCGGGTAAGCAGCTGGTGATCTTCAAAAGCTTCTTTCAGCTCGTCGGTGGTAGCTGCTTCCTGCATTGTTCCCAACGCTTCAATGATCGCGTTTTCTGCATAATACACATCTTTCAGTGCAGAAACGAAGAATTTGTGTAATGGAGAGTTTTGCATCTCATTTTGATCTACGGTAGCATTGTCTACCGAAGCTGTTTTTTTTGATGAACCTGTTGATCCAGTGGTGGTGGATGATGTCCCAGTACCGGTAGTACTGTTATCTTTATTATCTAATGTTTTTGTTGCCATAATGTGAATGTGGTGTTTGATTTTAAAAGATTACCCCTTTAAAAAATTAATAAAGAGGTAATCATGGAAAAAGAATTATGAATTATTACGTCTGCCTCCAAATCCGGATCTGCCCGAACCTGAAGATCTTCCGCCGCCGTGAGAGGCCTGTCCGCCCATGCGAGCGATTCTTGTACGTTCTGCCTTACTCATGGAAGCAAAACCTCTTCTTGATGATCCGTTACCAGAACCTGAATTGGAACCTCGACCTGAACCGCCATTATTTCCTGATCTTGAGCCGCCTCTGCCGCTACCTGATCCTGATCTGCCTGAACCGGAATTTGAGCCGGATCCCGATCCTGAAGATCTTCCACCTCCGTTCCTGCTTCCTCTTGGCCTGCCCGGATTATCATGTCTGTGATCATAGTTATCACTGTTTGAGTTTGATGAACCTGAAGATCTGCCTCTTCCTCCTGATCTTGATCCTCCGGAACCTCCTGAATTTCTTCCTCTTCCCGATGATCCTGATCCTGATCCAGAACCACGTCCTGATCCTCCACGAGAACCGCCTCTACCGCCTCCGGAAGTAAATCTTCCCTGGCTGTCTCTCTGCTGGTTTCCGTTTCCTGATCTTCCTCTGCCTCTTCCTCTATTATCGTCGTCATCGTCATCGTAGTCTTCATCGTCATAATCTTCATCATCGTAATCTTCATCATCATAGTCTTCATCGTCGTAATCTTCGTCTTCATCATCATCTTCGTCAAAGTAATCTTCATACTCTGAGAAATCATCATCATATTCTTCGTCCTGTGACGCATCGTTATAACCATGGTCATAACCTAACTGATAAATTTCTTCGAGATTGCTTGATGAACCGGAGTTTCCTCTACGATTTCTTGAATTTCTAGTGTTCATAACTGAATTTTTTATATTAATATTATAGTGATGGTATTGCCGGCCGTGACTAGTATTAGACAGCAATGAGTTTTTGGTTAATTTACATGAACATAAAAGCTAAAGAGCTTAAGATGTACCCAGTACGAGGCTTTAAGAATATGGATGAATTAATTAACTCAAATGTACGTTAGAATATATCACCATTTTATGACCCAAATCATGTTGAAAGATATTAATATAAAATTTTTCGGTCTTTTATGGTAAGTTTTCCCTGTTTTTCCATTTTTTTCAGGGTTCTGATTACGGTTTCCACCCTAAGCCCGGTAAGATTGGCAATCTGTTGTCTGGTGAGTTCTACAGGGAAACATTGCCCGCAATCTCCGTCGTGATAGCTTTTAAGGTAATTGAGTAATCCTTCCAGGCGGATAATGGGGTTTTGTGAAGACATGTTTTGCAACATAATGGCCTTGAAATATAATCTTTGCGATAAGCAGGCATTCATTTCAAGGGATACATCGGGATTGTTTTTAAGAAGATTAAGAAAGTTGCTTTTGGAAAGTCTTATGAGCTCTGCATCAGCGATGCAAACAGCATTCATTACATAGAAATTTTCAACAAAAATCATGGCATCCCCGAAGCTTTGCTTTTCACCGACAATATTATGGATGAATTCCTTTCCTTCTTCGTTACAGCTGTTTAGTTTTACCTTTCCTTTAACAACCTGATAGTAATAAGCCGCATGGTCACCTTCTCTGTATATCATCTCATTATGCCTGTACAATTTATTTTCGGCACCGTATGAGAAGAGGAGCTCAGGCTCGATATTCATGCAGCTGACTGTTTTCATTTTTTAAAGTTTTTAAGATCGTATTAAATTAAAAAAAATTAGATTTAATACAAAATTTTCCGGTCTTTAATCTTTACAATTTTATCTCTTTCCATGATTTTAATGGTTCTGATAGCTGTTTCTACACAAAGACCTGTAAGACTTGCCATCTGTTGTCTTGTAAGTGGGATCATGAAAGAGTATGGTGATTGATTTTCCTGAAAACTTTTCAGATAATCCATTAATACCGTAAGTTTTGCTGTTGGGTTCTGGGATGATAGATTCTGTGCCATAATCAGCTTGAAATAAAGCTTCTGAGAAAGTGTTTTATTCATTTCAAATGAAATCTCAGGATACAATTTAATCAAATCAAGAAAAACTGTTTTAGGCAGCCTTTTGACAGAACATTTTGTAATGGCAACAGCATTGACAGGATATACTTTGTCAATAAAAAGTAATGATTCTCCTATACTTTGACCTTCTTCCAAAAGAGTCTGTATGATCTCTTTACCATCGTCGCTGTAATTATTCAGTTTTGCCTGGCCTGTTATGATCTGATAATAATATTTTGGCACATCTCCTTCGTTAAAAATAATTTCTCCAGGCTGGTAATGCCTGATAATTGCGCCTACCGAATGCAGAACTTCTTCTTTAATAACCATGTTAGCTGTTTTTAAATGTTAAATAGTAAGCATTCCTAGTAAATAGTATTGGTTAGTTCATATTAATATGAATGCAAATTTTGAACCTTATTGCATTTTGTTTAATCAATTTAATTTATTAATGTTTATGTTTTAATTTTTAATATCTATTTTCAATATAAAAATTATTAATTGTCAACATCATTAACTATTTGACATTATTAAATTCAATAATGATTTTTTGATATGTACCTACAAAAAAGCCGTTTACTAATAAACGGTTAATTTTTTATCAGAATAGGTATATTTTTTATCAGCTGTTTAAATAACAGTTGGTAGAATGGCTAGTAGTGATTATTGTTAAAGTAATTTGCAATCTTCAGGATTCTGTCCGGAATCCGTTTGCAGTGATAAGCCGAATATGCTCTGGAATTTGTAAATTTCATAATATTATATTTTGGTGTGTCTTTCAAAGTTAAATATATTCTATTAGAAAAAACATGATTATGATCATAAAAAAAGACCGATAGCTAGCTATGGTCAATTTCAATATTTTAGTAATCTATTTGCTGTCCGGAACAAAATTCTTTCTTGCAAGTTCCTTTCGTACACGGCTCAGACTTTCGGGAGTAATTCCCAAGTAAGAAGCAATCATCCATTGTGGAACTCTCATCAGCAGGTCCGGATACATTTTTATAAATTTCATATAGCGTTCTTCAGCGGTTTCTCCTAATAAAGAATTGATTCTGTCCTGAAGGCTTTTTATATGTTTCTGGAGAAGAATATCGCTTTTTTCAAGACTGTTGGGGAACTCACCAATCAGCTTATTGATAAAATCAGGATGGAGGAGCAAAACTTCCGAATCTTCTACCGCTTCTATATAATAAATGGATTTTTCATTGAAATAAAGACTGCTACGGTCTGAAATAAGCCAGCTTTCCGGAGCAAACTGAATAATATGTTCTTTGCCGTTTTTATCAATAGAATACATTTTGAGCAATCCTTTTTCAACAAAATAAATGTATCTGCATATTTCGCCGTACTGCAAAAGAAACTGGTTTTTAGGTATTTTCTTTACTTCATAATGCAGACTACACAGATTCACTTTTTCTAAAGGAACGTCCAGAACTTTGGATAAATAATTATTGATATTCTTCATTATACGATTTGGTCTGCCGATATATGTTGATGCGAAGCATTGCTGATCACTGTTCCGTTTTCAATCACCAGTAACTGGGGACTTTCATGTCTTATACCAAGATCCGAAGCTATTTTATTGGATAAGTCCCTGTGGGCAAGCAGATCCAAAAAATACAAGTCCGGTTTTTGGTCTGAGTTTTCAATTTCTTTTTCAAAATTCCTTAAAACCGTTTTACTGATAAAACAGCTTGTGGAATGTTTGAAGATGGCAATCTTCCTGGTGAAGGAATGTTCGATTGCTTTTTTAAGATTCTCTTCAGATTCTATATATTTCCAGAGCTGATTCTTTTCAGAACCTTCTTCTTTTCCACCGAATATTTTGTCAAAAAAACTCATACCTTAAATTGTTTTAGATGATGATGAAGATGTTTATATTCCAGAAATCCCCAATCTTTTTCTTTCATTAAACCGAAAAGAACATGGCGTCCCGGGAGATTATTATTCTTGTAACATGTGCTGTATTCTTCAAGCGTTTGCAGAAGGTTTTCTTTTTCTTCTTCAAAATCACATTCAAAATTAATAATAAGTTTTTGAAAAGTAGGCATATTTCTGGGAATTCCGTTATTAAAAACCTGAATCTCCCACTTGGTGATCTTTCCAACCATTGCAAACAAACGGTTAATTTCCGGAAGTTTTATTTTCCCGAGCGGAACCTGAAGCACATGATTACAGTGTCTCATCATCTGGCAGACATTCATTTTGCCCCACAGCGCACGGGAATTTTTGTCCAGAAGATGAATTCTGTTTATGATTTCTTCAAAACATTCAGGGTTATGAAGGCTTTTTTTTACCACCCTTTTTCTTTCTTAAGATTTTCGATATGAGCAAAATGATGGTTGCAATGCCAGGCGTACAAGGCAAGGCAATGTCTTAAATCATAGTTTTTGTTATGTTCCGGATGATGAAAGGTTCTTTCAAACTGCTTGTTGGTCATACTTTTCAACAATGTTGTCCACCTTTGATGGGTCCCTCTGATGATTCTCATGGCAGGTTTTACAGGCATATTCAGGCTGTCCTGAAGTTCTGCCCATTTCGCTTCGTCATAAGGTTTTATTGTAGGATTTTCTTCTGTAAGCGCCAGTTTGAATCGGATGAAACTGTTGATATGGCTGTCTGCAATATGGTTTACCAGCTGTCGTACGGTCCAGCCTCCTGGTCTGTATTGGGTGTCAAGCTGATCATCGGAGAAGTCTTCAATCAGGTTTTTAAGTTTTCCGGGAAAATCTTTGATGACTTTTATATATTCGTCGAGTGTAATATCACAAATATTTTCAGGTACTTCAAAGGTACCTATCGGGAACTTTTTTTGTTCAATATCGTTCATTTTTTTATTGAGATTTAAATCGTTTTAATCACCGATTGTCCTGAAGTCCCGGAATGTAGAGAATTTCATAAATGTCTATTTGTCCGATAAATCTGATTTGGATGACTATTTGCTGTTTGTTTTTGTAAATTTATCAAAAATTCGAGAATTCTAAATATGAAAAAAGCGTTAATAATCGTAGATGTGCAGAATGATTTTTGTGAAGGCGGCGCACTGGCGGTTCCGGGAGCCAATGAGGTAATTCCGTACATCAATGCCCTGATGGAAGAAAATGAATACGATCAGATTGTTTTGACACAGGACTGGCATCCTGCTAATCATAAAAGTTTTGCCAGCAATAATGGCAGAAAAGTAGGAGAAAGTATTATTTTAAACGGTGTTCCGCAGTTCATGTGGCCGGACCACTGTATTCAGGGAACTTTTGGTGCAGAATTTCACAAAGACCTTAACAGAGATAAAGTTACCCACATTATCCAGAAAGGAAAAAATGTTGAGATTGACAGCTACAGCGGTTTTCAGGATAATAATCATTTCATGAAAACCGGACTTGATGATTTTTTGAAATATCATGATATTCAGCTTCTGGAGATTGTTGGCCTTGCTATGGATTACTGTGTAAAATATACATGTACTGATGCTGTAGACAACGGATATGTTACTTGTCTCCATTTTAACGGAACAAGAGCTGTGAATGTAAAGCCGGATAACGGCAGAGATGCAATCTATGATATGATTCAGAAGGGAGTAACTGTTCTCGGATAATTGAGCTCGTATTTAATCCCTGATTTAAACATAAAAAAACCGAAACAATGTTGTTTCGGTTTTTCTATTTATTTTGCCTGTTTGGCCTGAAGTTCAGCTTCTTTAGCTTTCATTTCATTAGCTTTAGCTGTATTTTTTGTTGTGTTGTAGACATCTTTCATAGTCTGAACAGCTGTAAGGTCATTCGGCATTGCCTGCAACCATTTTTCTCCGTATGGTAATGCTTTGCTGAATCTGTCCTTTCTTGCTTCAATAAGCTTTGTTGCTTCGTCTGGTTTTGTTTTTCTTAATGCATTGATTTCATTCACTGCTTTTTCATCATCACCAATTACGGCGTAAACAAGATTCTGGTAAGCATTTCCAAAGTCCGGCTTCAGTTCAATAGCTTTTTGTAATGAAGTAATAGCCTCATTTACCGTCGCTGGGTTTTTAGACTGAAGAACTCCTAAGTTATACCAGTTGGTAGCATCATTAGGATTTTTAGCCAATTGATCCTTAAGATTCTGCATAAACTGATCTGTCTTTCCGGATGCATACAATGCAGTTCCCTGATATTCTTTTAATTTAGCATTATTGGGAAACTTTGCCAAACCTTTCTCAATGATAGTCAGTGCTTCATCATTTTTCTTGGTATTCAGTAAAATCGTTGCTAAAGTTTCATAAAGATCAGATTCTACACTAGGCGATTGTTGAGTTTTGAAGTCAGAATAATCTTTGGAAGCTGTTTTCTTCAGTATTTCCCATGTTTTCTGATCATAACTTGACACCTGTCCTGTTTTATTATCTTTTGCAGTATAGGTTGTTTCAACGCCGGTATAGCCAGAGTTGATAAGATCGGTATATATTTTTGAAGCCTGCGGATAATCATTTGCCAAAGCATAATTAAGTCCTGCGTAATACATATATACTTTATTGTCCTGTCCATTCGATTTAAGTAAGTTGTAAACTTCCATAAACTTAGGAGCCGCTACAGCATAGTTTTTAGCATTATATGCATCCATTGCTGTTTTGTTAGCCTCTTGTAGCTGAGCGTTCACATCTCCTTTTTGTGCGAAAACAAAAGCTGATGCTACGATAGCCATCCCTAAAATTAGCTTTTTCATAATCACTATTTTATATTAATTATACAATTTTATTCTTCCGAATCAGAATTCTCACTGTCTTCTGCATTATGATCTGTCTGCGGAGCTTCTGTATCGTTTTCGTGGTTATCAGCTACTGTTCCTTCTATTTCTTCATTCTCTTCAGAATCTTCTACTTCTTTATCCATTGCTACTTTTGCAATAGCAGCAATTTCATCATTTTTCTTAAGGTTGATCAATCGTACACCCTGGGTATTTCTTCCCATTACTCTCATTTCATCCATTCCCATTCTAATGGCAACTCCGGATTTATTAATGATCATTAATCCGTCTTCATCCGTTACATTCTGGATGGCAATCAGATTTCCTGTTTTTTCAGTAATATTTAAAGTGATAACTCCTTTTCCCCCTCTATTGGTAATTCTGTAATCTTCTACGGCAGTTCTTTTTCCGTATCCTTTTTCAGATACTACCAGAACGGTTTCTTTTTCTACATCATTTACCACAATCATTCCGATTACTTCATCATCATCATCCATTGCAATTCCACGTACCCCGATAGATCCTCTTCCTACTTCTCTTACTTTTTCTTCCGGGAAACGGATACATTTACCATTTTTAGTAGCAATCATAATCTGTGATGTACCATTGGTAAGATAAGCCCCTAATAGCTGGTCATTATCACGGATTTCGATAGCATTAACCCCGTTTACTCTTGGTCTTGAATACGCTTCCAGTGATGTTTTCTTGATGGTCCCGTTTTTAGTAACCATTACTACACTCATTTGGTTTACATATTCAGAATCTTTAAGGTTATTGGTTCTGATGTAAGCTTTAATCTTATCATCCGGTTCGATGTTAATCAAATTCTGAACCGCTCTTCCTTTTGCCGTTTTGGAACCTTCAGGAATTTCGAATACTCTTAACCAGTAACATCTTCCTTTTTCTGTGAAGAACAGCATATACTGGTGATTGGTTGCAGATACGATATACTCAAGGAAATCAGAATCTCTTGTTGTTGCCGCTTTGTTTCCTACACCTCCCCTGCTTTGAATTTTGTATTCTGAAAGCGAAGTTCTCTTGATATATCCGGCATGCGAAATGGTAAGTACTACAGATTCATTAGGAATAATATCTTCGATAGACATTTCACCTCCCGAATAATCAATTTCGGTTCTTCTTTCGTCACCATATTTTTCCTTAACTTCAATTAATTCATCTTTGATGATCTGGAATCTTCTTGGTTCATTAGCCAGAATGTCCTCAAGATCAGCAATTTCTTTCATAATCGTATCGTACTCATCACGGATCTTATCAAGCTCCATTCCTGTAAGACGGGCAAGACGTAAATCAAGAATTGCCTGCGCCTGGATCTCAGAAAGCTCAAAGGCCTCTATTAATCCTTCTTTTGCAGCCTGCGGATTAGCAGAGTGACGAATGATAGAGATGGCTCTGTCTAGTGAATCCTGTGTTCCGATCACTTTCATGAAACCTTCCAAAATATGAGCTCTTTCTTTTGCTTTTCTAAGCTCAAATTGGGTTCTTCTTACGATTACTTCATGACGGTGCTCCACAAAATGGTGGATGATGTCTTTCAGATTCAGCTGCTCCGGTCTCCCATGTACCAGCGCAATATTATTAACACTGAAAGAAGTCTGAAGTGAAGTATATTTATATAATAAGTTTAAGACAACATTCGGAATTGCATCATTTTTTAATTCATAAACAATACGAAGTCCTCTTCTGTCTGATTCATCTCTGATTTCGTAGATTCCCGGGATTTTTTCTTCCTTCACCAGTTCTGCCGTTCTGGCAATCATTTCGGCTTTATTTACCTGATAAGGAACTTCATTTACAATGATTGCATTTCTGTTTCCTATCTCTTCAAAAGCAACTTTAGCACG
The DNA here is from genome assembly GCF_034651565.1 of Chryseobacterium sp. MHB01. Classification (NCBI taxonomy): domain Bacteria; kingdom Pseudomonadati; phylum Bacteroidota; class Flavobacteriia; order Flavobacteriales; family Weeksellaceae; genus Chryseobacterium; species Chryseobacterium sp. MHB01. The sequence continues at coordinate 23,089 of NZ_JAYEDA010000003.1, forward strand.
AAGGACTACTCTTCCTCTCCCGGTGTGGAATGCATCCCTTACGCCGTCGTATCCGTAAATGATACCTCCTGTAGGGAAATCCGGAGCAATAATATGCTGCATCAGTTCATCAATAGTGATCTCCCTGTTATCGATGTAAGCACATATAGCATCCACCGATTCCGATAAATTGTGTGGTGCCATATTGGTGGCCATCCCTACCGCAATACCGGAAGTTCCGTTTACTAAAAGATTGGGGATTTTAGAAGGTAAAACCGTTGGCTCCTGCAAGCTGTCGTCAAAGTTATTCTGAAAATCAACCGTTTCTTTGTCTAAGTCTGAAAGTACTTCATCAGAAATCTTTTTTAATCTTGCTTCGGTATAACGCATTGCTGCCGGCGGATCACCATCCATTGAACCGAAGTTACCCTGCCCGTCTACCTGAGGATAACGAAGGCTCCAGTCCTGAGCCATCCTTACCATTGCATCGTATACAGAAGAATCTCCGTGAGGGTGATATTTACCTAAAACGTCTCCAACAATTCTAGCAGATTTTAAATATTTTCTATTAGAAAAAACCCCTAATCCATACATACCGTAAAGTACTCTTCTATGAACGGGTTTCAAGCCGTCTCTCACGTCAGGTAACGCCCTTGAAACGATAACAGACATCGAATAATCGATATAAGACGACTTCATTTCATCAACAATATTGATGGGAATCAGTCTTTCTCCTTCTTTTTGCATAAACAAATTTTATTATAATGACAGTCAGACCCTTAGCTGTATGTCTGAAAATTATTTTTTTTGAATTTTTATTAACGGGCTAATTTACGAAAAATTTGCCGATTTTTGCCGTAGAATTTTACTCAAAATATTAAAAAAATCATAAAATATGAGCGTATTAAGCATAACTTTCCACTGTACGAAAAACAATCTGGAAGAATGGGAAAATTATATCGATGAAACATTGATTCTGATGGCAGAAAATTTACTGGATGTCAATAAATATATCCTGTCTGAGGTGCATAGTGATTATATTGATGAAGGGAAAAATTATAATCTCTTGCTGGTTTTTGATAATGATGATCTAAGGGAAGACTTTGTACAAAGCGAACTTAAGAATATTGCAGAACGTGTAGAAGCCAGGTTCGGAACGGAAGTAATGATTTTTAATACTTTTTTGAATCCAAGAAAGACAAGATTTTAAATATAAATAAAAGCCCGGAAAATTTCCGGGCTTGTTTTTTTATCGTCTGTGCGGTGGTTCTGGCGGCCTTGGCGGAGCCGGTGGTCTTGGAAGACATGAAGAAAGCGCGGCAAACAGCGCCAGCGCCAATAACATTTTGGATAAATTTTTCATAAAAACAGTTTTTGTGATTGATATATAGGTATCAAGCGGAATGCCAAATTATAAAGCAACTGAAACACAACTAAACGACAAAGCACCGGATAATCCGATGCTTTTTATTTTTTTTCATTTTCACCTGTGACGTCCATGTCCTCTGTGATGCCCGTGGCCAGGACCATGTCCTCTTTTCTCGTAGATATACACTTTCTTTGCATGTCCCGGGGGCATCCCTCTTCTACCATGATGTTCATGAACAATACATGAAGTCATCATCATCATCACTGTTGTCACTCCAACAATTTTAATCAATCCTTTCATTTTTTCACTTTTCAAATTCAGGTTAAGGCAACAATGTTAATGCCAAAAAAAAATGATTTTATGTTAAAAAATGATAAAAACCTTTGTTAAACAGTCTTTACAGGCAATATTACCTGAAAACAAAAAATAGAATTAATGATATTTTCGCTTATATTTTCTTTTAATTCTTGAATAGTGTGTTTGTTTGCTATGCTCATCCTCGGAGATTACACTAATATTCCCATCAACTTCAAGAACAGATAGTTTTACATTCTCAATGCCGTCTACTCCATGTTCCCTCACCGCTTCATCTAGTTCGCTTCTGCTAATTTTCACCCTATTTAAAGCTTGTTCATCCACTTTACCATCTTTTACAAGAATTACCGGATCATCTTCCAGGAAACTCTCGAATTTCCTGTTGGAAAACATAAAACGCTTAACAATAAAATTCGCAATAAAAAGAACAAGTGCAGCTATAAGTCCTCCCTGTAGCGAGGTGTTTTCCCCCACCATTGCGTTTTGTACTGCGTTGGAAATAAGCAGCAGCAGGACAACATCGCCGGCATTAAGCTGTGAAAGCTGATTTTTACCAAAAAGACGGATTGCGATTACCATGAAAAGATAAACACAAAGTGAGCGTAGAACGACATCTAAAATGGGATTCACTACAATTTAATTATACAATAAATGTAACAATTTTTGCGTATAATTTGAAAAAATGAATAAAAGTAAAGATTAGAATGGTCTATAGAAAATAAAAAAACCGCTTAAAGCGGCTGTAAGTATTAAGGACATTGTGAAATTTGAGCTTCACTGCAGACAAGCTTATTTAATCTTTCGCAGTACACACAATATTGTTTTGGCTGCCCTCCGTACACGGATTTAAGTTCCGTCTTTGTTAGTTTCTTTAAATTTTTCATATCGTTTTAATTTTGTTGGTTCAATATAGAACGAAATTTATTCTAGATTATTACAGATTTTCATTTTATTTTTTCATGATTTTCATTTAGTAAATAAAATTTTTAAATCATTTTTGAAAGTGCATTCTTTTAAATTTTTCAAAATCGGAATAATCATAATCCGGACATGCTCCGGCTTTAGAAGTAATAAATGCACCGAGTGCCACTGCATTTCTGATAATTTCTTCCGGATCTTCATTGGTAATTCTTTTTGAAATGAATCCTGAAAGAAAAGCGTCGCCGCTTCCAACGGTATCTGCAACCGTAATCGGTACAGCCGGAAGTGTGTAGCTTTTATCATGCACAAAATAGCTCGCTCCTCTACTTCCTTTGGTTAAAACGATTTCATCAACAGCAAAACTTCGTTGAATAGCTTTCACCGCTTCTTCGTCCGTCTGAAATTCTTCCCCTATCAGCTCAATGATCTGCTCCAGCTCGGATTGGTTTATCTTAACAATATCCGCTTTATGTAAAAGTGTTTTTATTAATTCTTTATCAATAAACGGAGGTCTGAAATTAACATCAAAAATCCTGAGCTTTGCTTTGTCGAGAAGTTTTAATAACGTATTTCTTGTTTCATCGTTTCTTGAAGAAAGACTTCCGAAGACAAAAGCTTCAGCATTGAACAGCCAATTATCATACTCAGGAAAATATTCGATATGATCCCAGGCTACGTTATTGGTGATTTCATAGGTTGCTTCATTATGCTCATCAATTTTTGCGATGACGGTACTGGTAGGATAATTTTGATCAACCTGTATCAGTTCAGTAGAAATCCCCCAGCTAATGATTTGCTGTCTTAATTTTTCACCCAGATTGTCGTTTCCGGTTCTGCTGATCACCTTTACATCAATACCCATTTTATGCACATTATATGCTACATTAAAGGGCGCTCCGCCTGCTCTGGAACCTTCAGGAAATAGATCCCATAAAACTTCGCCGAAACATACTATATAAGATTGTTTATCTGTCATTAAATCAATAAATTTTTATTATTCTACAGAATTTCGTTCTACAAATTCTGCCTGCAATGTCGCTCTTTTACCGTGTTGTATATAGCTGTTGATCTGGCTGTCCAGAAGCTTTACGGATTCGCGGGCCATTTCTTCCAAAGGCTGGCGAACAAAACTTACTTCGGTTGGAAAAAGGTAATAAGCTTCCGTCTCATCAAACGCAACCAATGAAACACTTTCGGGAACTTTAATATTATTATCGATAAGATAGCGTAATCCTGCGATTCCGAGCTTGTTGCTTGAAAAGTAAATAGCCGTTTTTTTAGAAAGATCAAGATTATTTTGAAGCTGCAGATGAACTTCTTCGGTGATATTATGAATTCCCGTTAAAATCCGTTTGATGGTAACATCAGAATTTTCGGCTCTTGTTTCAAAACCGTGTTGCCGGTCGAGCAAATGTGGCAGTTCTGTGTCATAGCCTACATAAATAAGCTCATCAAAATCTTTCATGAGTAAATAGTCACAAATCTGTTCCGAGATTTCAAAATTATTGATCATCACTCCCGGAAGATCTATATTCTTCAGGTATCTGTCGATGGTCACAATAGGATATTCTTCGCGTACAAGCCTGTTAATAGCATCATCAGATCCAGTTACAGGAGCAAGAATCATCCCGTCAACCTGCTGTTCAGAAAACAATTCGGTAAGTTTTCCGAATTTTTCAGGATTTTCGTCACAGCTGCCAATCAGAAGCGTATATCCCATTTTCATGGCTTCATCTTCAATACTTCTGGCAATATTTGAGTAAAAATCGTTGGAAATATCAGCTACGATAAGACCTATCAATTTACTTTTACTCATCTTAAGGCTTTTGGCGATTTTATTGGGTGTATAATTGATTTCCTGTGCAACTTTCAGAATTTTATCCCGGGTTGCTTCGCTAATCCGGCTTCCTTCTTTTTTGTTAAGAACATAAGATACTGTTGCTACTGAAACTCCTGCAATTCTTGCTATATCTTTTATTGAAGCTCGCTTCATAATTGTTGGCTTTATCGCAAAAATATTCTATTATAGATATAAAAAACAATAGAATTATTTTTTGGATGTTTGAAAAATAATTGTAGTTTCGCGGATTTATTAAAGGGTGACGGTGATACAAATAAGTTTTTGATTTACAATTATTTAATCTTTTATTTTAATTACACTTTTTTGTTTATTTGATGCAAAAAATTAAAATAATAACATTTACGGATTATTTTGGTTAAACGTTTATACTTAAATATAATCAAAAATAAACGTAATTCAAATCAGAAGAGAAAATTTATGCTGAATGGAAACTTTATTTTTTATCTTATAAATGATTTTCGTTTTGTCTCCTCCTTCATAATTCTTACTTTAGCTATACAAATTATTATGTATGATAGATAAGATAAACGTTAGGGTTTATGCCTGTGCGGTGAAGGATAATAAAGTTCTGACTTTGTTTGAGGAGTATGCAGGTGAACCTTTAATGAAGTTTCCAGGAGGCGGGCTTGAATTTGGGGAAGGGCTGATAGAATGCCTGCACCGCGAGTTTGACGAGGAATTGAATGTTAAAATAGAGATCCTGGAACATTTTTACACCCAGGAAAATTTTATGGTTTCGCGTTTTAGGGAGAATGAACAACTGCTTACTGTTTATTACCTCGTGAATATCATTAATGAAGAAGATTTCCTTATTCTTGACCCTTGCATTGAAAAAACAGAATGGATTGATATTGACAGAGCAGACAATCCTTTTGTTCTTCCCATCGATAAAGTTGTTTTCGATAAGCTGAAAGAAAAATTCCTGTAAAAATATTACAGGAATTTTTCTTTATATTGATTTATTATTTGTAGACTCTGAAATTTGCCGCTCCGGGGTATGGTTGCAAATAGCCTGAGTTCCAGTTAGACTGAAGCAGTGATTCAAGATATTCATCCGTTCTGTCTACATGCGGATCATATTTATCCTTAAGGTCTATATCTGCCATTTTACCTTTTACATTCCACCAGAAGGCACTCCATCCTCCTCTTAATTCTTTTATGATTTCATAGACATTTTTGCCGGTAGCTCTGTTCATTAGTTTTGCAAAGATCTGTCCTTCGGTTGTTGTAAGATCTCTCAGCTGTTTCTCATACTGGTCGGCAAGCATATTCTGCCGGTCTTTAATGTATTTTCTTTTCGCTTTGCTGTCCAGATTATTCATCTCACCCTGAATATCCCTGTATTGTTGCAGGGCAGTTAAAAACAAAGGATAAACCCTGTAGAGTTTTTTATTAAGAAAATAGTAATAGTTTCTGTCGAGCTGGTTATTAAACCTTGGTTTATTCAGCAAGACAAGTTCATCCATTACCACTACCGTTTCACCATTGATCTCGTAAATTTTGGCCTTCTGTCTTTCATCATAAAAATATTTATTTCCGAATTCGTCTACCTTTAAAAGTTCCTGAGGATATTGGCTTAAAGGTTTTGCGATCACAGAGTCTCTCTGCCCGAAAACACTCACCCCAAAAAAGAAAAGATAAAGACAAATAATCTTGCTAAATTTCATTATTTTTACACCTATTAGAAAGAAAATAGAACGCAAAAATCATTCCTTTTTATGAAATTTGATAAGAAATCCCTTAAGTTTTTAGAAAAATATTTAAATACCTCTTCGCCTACCGGTTATGAGCATGAAGGACAGAAAGTCTGGATGGATTACATCAAGCCTTATGTTGACAAAATCGAGGTAGATCATTATGGTACATGTTACGGAATTATCAATCCTGAAGCAGAATTTAAAGTTGTCATTGAAGCGCATGCCGATGAAATTTCCTGGTATGTAAATTATATTACTGATGACGGGCTTATTTATGTGATCCGTAACGGAGGTTCTGATCAGACAATCGCACCTTCCAAGATCGTACACATCCATGGTGAAAACGGAATTGTAAAAGGAGTGTTTGGCTGGCCTGCGATCCATACAAGAACCAATCAGAATGAACCGACCCCTAAAATTGAAAATATATTCATTGATTGCGGTGCAACATCTAAAAAAGAAGTTGAAGATATGGGAATTTATGTTGGCTGTATGATTACATATCCCGACGAATTCTTTGAAATGAATGATCGTTATTTTGTGTGCAGGGCTTTAGACAACAGAATCGGCGGATTTATGATCGCCGAAGTTGCGCGTCTTTTGAAGGAAAATAAAAAAATGCTTCCTTTCGGTTTGTACATTACCAATTCCGTTCAGGAAGAGGTCGGTTTGTATGGTGCAGATATGATTGCAGACACCATAAAACCTAACATTGCTATCGTTACTGACGTCACACACGATACCACGACTCCAATGATCGAAAAGAAAAAGGAAGGCGATCAGAAATGTGGTGCCGGTCCGGTAGTATTTTTTGCACCAAGTGTTCATCATACCATCCGGGAACTGATCATTGAAACGGCTAAAACAAAGGAAATTCCTTATCAACGGGCTGCGGCCAGCAGAATGACCGGTACGGATACTGATGCTTTTGCGCATTCTAACGGTGGCGTTCCCAGTGCATTGATTTCACTTCCTCTTCGTTATATGCACACGACTGTAGAAATGGTTTCTAAAGAAGATGTTGGAAATGTGATTAAACTGATTTACGAAACGCTGTTAAAAATCCAGCCGGAAATGAAGCTGAAATATCATTAATATGAAGCGCTTTTTTAATCATCTTATCAGAAAGCCGACATTTATATCTGTTATGACAGCATTATATTTCGGATATATTATTTTTGGTATTGTATATAAATGGTTTGATCCTCCCAAAATTGGTTCTTCGTACAAGATGGTCCTCGAAACGCTTCTCATCTTCAGTATAGTCCCTTTGGGATTATTTATAATTGACAGATTGTTGGTACTCAAAATTAACAATATTAAATTAGCAATTATTGAGACCATTATTTTTGGCAGCTTTTTCCTGTATTTGTATTAAAACTTTTGCAGATAAGAAATAAAAACAAAGTAAAGTATAAAAGTAAAATGAAAACGAAGCTTATTGCCCCTTCCCTTCTCGCTGCAGATTTCGGAAATTTACAGAGAGATATTGAAATGGTAAACAACTCCCAGGCCGACTGGTTCCATGTAGATGTAATGGACGGAAGATTTGTCCCGAATATTTCATTCGGGTTTCCTGTGATGAAAACCGTTCAGCAACATGCAAAAAAATTTGTAGACGTGCATCTTATGATTGTAGAGCCTGAAAAATATGTTGAAGAATTTATCGATCATGGAGCAGATCTTGTTTCAGTACATTATGAAGCGTGTACACATCTTCACAGAACCATTCATCACATTCAGAGTCTGGGTGCAAAAGCTGGTGTGGTCCTGAATCCTTCCACTCCTGTGCTCATGCTGGAAGACATTATTGCTGATGTTGACCTTGTATTACTGATGAGTGTAAATCCGGGTTTTGGCGGGCAAAAATTTATTGAAAACACTTATAAGAAAATTGCTGAGACAAAAGATCTGATTCTTAGCAACAATTCTACCGCACTTATTGAAATTGACGGTGGTGTAAACGTGGACAATGCTGCGAAACTTTTTGAAGCAGGAGCAGATGTTCTGGTAGCAGGCAATGCTGTCTTTTCGGCAGAGAGTCCGGAAAGAACCATTGAACTATTAAAAATTTAAATTTTTTTAAAGTTAGATATGACAAAAAGGCAGCTCAAGAGGCTGCCTTTTCTTCTTTGCTAAAAATCAGAGTCCTTATGGTTATTAGTTAAGACTTTTTTTACTATGTAATTCTCTTCTGAATTATGATGTAAAATTGATGAAATTTTATATAAAAACCATCCGTACAAATACGTAATTTGCCGTTAGGTATTTATACGGATTTCCTTTTGTTCATAAAGGTTTGAAGCTGATTTTCAGGCTTCTTATTTCAAACAATAAAAAATCCGGTGAATAACATTCACCGGATCTGTATTTTTAAGCAATTTTCTAACTAGAAAATCTCTCTTCCTGAAAAGTGAAATCTTGCTTCAATAAGAGCATTTTCGTCAGAATCTGAACCGTGTACGGCGTTTTCACCGATACTTCTTGCAAACATTTTTCTGATAGTGCCTTCTGCAGCTTCTGCAGGATTTGTAGCACCGATTAATGTTCTGAAATCTTCTACAGCATTATCTTTTTCAAGTACTGCAGCAACGATTGGTCCAGAACTCATGAATTCAACCAATTCTCCATAAAATGGTCTTTCAGCATGCACTTCATAGAATTTTTTAGCATCAGCTACAGTAAGCTGTGTAAGTTTTAATGCTTTAATTTTGAAACCTCCTTCTGCGATTTTACCTAATATAGCACCGATATGTCCGTCTGCAACTGCATCAGGCTTAATCATGGTGAATGTAATGTTAGACATATATGTATATTTTTTTAATGGCGCAAAAATACAAAAAAAAACGATTAGTTAGATTTTAAACAAATTTTAACATTAAAATAACATTTGTTAACAAATCACTCACAAAAGTTTGGCATAATAATTGTTTCTTATATTCCGATTCTCATGTTTAATTTGAGTTTTCATGGTTATTAGTTTTTACCCAGCTTAGGCTGGGTTTTTTATTTATAGTACTTTCAGCGATTTCTTATCATTAAAAAAGAGACATTAAACGTAACAGCAATAGAACCAGCTATTTATTGCTTCATTTTAAATCAATGAACAGTAATGTGAATTATTTTTAAAGAAAATTGAGTTATTTTTGAGCTGCTTCCTCGGCTTCTTCCATCAGCTTGATATAAGTAGAATATCTTGAATGCTGAATCTCTCCTGATTCCAGGCCGGCAATAACAGCGCATTTTGGTTCGTTGATGTGCAGGCAGTTGTGAAATTTACATTCTTCTCTTTTTTTGAAGATTTCAGGAAAATAATGCTGCACTTCTTCTTTTTCAATATCAATCATAGCAAATTCGCGTACACCGGGTGTATCAATTACATTACCGCCAAAACTCCAGAAATGCATTTGCGCAAAAGTGGTTGTATGTTTTCCTTTAAGATGGGTATCTGAAATTTCCGATGTTTTCAAATTGAGATCGGGTTGCAAAGCATTTACCAAAGTAGATTTACCGCATCCTGAATGACCGAAAAATACAGAGGTTTTATCCTTTAAAAGTTCTTGGAGCTGATCGAGATTTAATCTGGAATAAGATGAAATTTCAAGTGTCTCGTATCCGATTTCATTATAAAGGAATTCTACATCTTTTACAATCTCAATCTCTTCTTCATGAAGAACATCAATTTTATTGAATAAAATAAGCGGAGTAATATTGTAAGCTTCACAACAGGCCAGGAATCTGTCCAGAAATCCGAGGGATGTTTCCGGATGTTTTAAAGTAAAGATAAAACATGCAAGGTCAATATTGGAAGCAATAATATGGGCTTCTTTCGAAAGGTTTACGGATTTCCTGATCAGGTAATTTCTGCGGGGTTCTATTTTCGTGATCCAGGCAATATCATCTTGTTCCAGCTGAAATTCTACAAAATCACCAACAGCAAGCGGATTGGTAAGCCTAGTTTTTATAAGCTTGAATTTACCACGGATTCTTGCTTCAAAGATTCTCCCGGTTTCCATTTCCAAAACCTGATACCAGCTTCCTGTAGATTTAATGATTTTTCCTTTCATATATTAACTTGTTGCAAATATAAGAAAATAGGGCTAAGAATTCAGGCTAATGTTTATACCATCCCCTGAGTTCTCAGCCCCGAATTACTAAATATTATCAGTATATGATTATCTGTCGATCATAATATTATTCTGAACTTCTATTGATTCTTCGTGAATTGTTTTAAATACCTTTTCAATAAATTCTTTAGACATGCCGGTTTCCACTGCTTTTTGCGTTGCATATTCCGTGATCACCTTCCATCGTTCCGGCTGGAATATAGCGATATCATTTTCTTTTTTAAGTTTTCCTATCTTTTCGGAGATTTTCATTCTTTGGGATAACAGTTCAATCAGCTGGAAGTCAATATCGGAAATTAATGTCCTGTGTCTTCCCATGTCTCCTTCAAAACCTGCAAGATCAGTACTTCTTACTTTAAGGTTGCTTATAAGTTCTGCCAGAACTTCCGGTGTAATCTGTTGGGCCGCATCACTCCATGCTTCATCCGGATTAGCATGCGTTTCAATAATAGCTCCCTGGTATCCAACGTTTAGCGCTTCCTGGGTAATATCTGCCAGGCCGGTTCTGTTTCCGCAGATGTGTGACGGATCAATCAGCATAGGAATATTTGGAAACTGGCTTTTAAAATCCAAAGCAATCTGCCAGTTTGGGTTATTTCTGTATTTTGTTTTCTGGTAGGTTGAAAATCCCCTGTGAATAACACCCAGATTTTGGATGTCCTGACCTAAAAGTCTCTCCAAAGCACCGATCCAAAGGGCAAGATCTGGATTTACCGGATTTTTAACAAGTACGGTCTTTTTTGTTCCTCTGAGTGCTACTGCAATTTCCTGTACGGTAAAAGGATTTACAGTAGAACGCGCCCCAATCCATAAAATATCTACATCAGCTTCAAGCGCAGCAAACACATGGTGTGCATTGGCAACTTCGGTAGCGGTTCTGAAGCCGTACTCTTCTTTTACTTTTTTAAGCCAGTTGAGCCCTATTACTCCTACCCCTTCAAATCCGTTTGGTTTTGTACGCGGCTTCCATATTCCTGCACGGAAAATAGGCACTTGCGCTTGTGTTTCTTTTATTCTCCTCGCTGTTTCCAGCATCTGGGTTTCACTTTCTGCACTGCATGGCCCTGCAATCATCATCGGTTGAGGGAAAGCATCAATCCAGTCGTTCTTCAATTCTTTTAAATTCATTATTCTTATTTATTTTTGTTGATATACAGCCACAGCAATTGCATCATAAAGTTACTTTATAATTCTTTCTAAAAAATGCCGTTAAAAATATTAATGGAATCAGGAATCAGGCTGTTGTTCTCCTGTTATTTTTTGGAAAGAAATTCAGTTAGCAATACCAATAATAAAATCGATACTTCTTTTCTGAACTTCTGTAATACACTGTAGAAAAGCTAAAATAACCGCTAAAAAAAGTAGCGGGTCTAAAAACAGATAGAAATGGTTTTACTAGATTTTCCAATTGCTGATCGTTTGTTGTAAGCTTTTGTTACATTTTATTTTGCCGAAAATGCATTTTCAGGACAAATATTCAGCAAATATATAAAATTTATTTAAAGTAGAATATCCTGAATTATAAAATTTAAGTAAGGTCAAATCGCATCAGATCGTCAAGGTCTTTAAGGAGCGGATTTTTCTCAGCGAATTTTTCGAAGATTTTTCTTTTGGTCATCACTTCAATCTTAAGATTTTCAACATCACGCTGGTATATAATCTCAATAGAAAAATTGTGAACTTTTGTTTTAAAGTGATTAAAAAACTCTCGGCCTACTTTATCAAACTCCACCTTTGCAGAATCAGAAGGGAAGAAAACGGTAATCTGGTTTTCGGCTGATTTAACGAGTTTGAATGATTTGATAGCATTGAAAACGAATGTATCTTTCTTTTGCAACTGTTTCAGCAATAGATTCCATTCTGCCTGCAGATCTGTTTCCGTAAAATGATTCTGAGGAAGAGCTTCTGTTTTGACTACAACAGTTTCTTCCTCTTCAGCTTTATCTTCCTTATTTAAAAGGGCATTAATGCTGAATTCTGAAGAAATTACCCTTTTGGTTAAAGGTTTTGTAGTTTTCTTAATTTCTTCCTGAGGCTTAGTAATATCCTGTGTCTGAGGCTGAACCAACTCCTCTTTTTTTTCAATAATCTGTGCAGGTATTTTTATTTCCTGTTTTTCATTGAGAAAAGGAGCTAATATTATAAACTTTTTTTTTTTGAAATGTCTGCACCTGCAGTAAGTGAGGATAGCTGCATCAATGCAATTTCTACCGTAAGTCTTGGATTCTTGGAATTTTTATAGTTAATGTCAGCGTGATTACATATTTCTATTGCATCAATCAACTGTTGTGCATTCCAATTTTGTGCCTGCTGAACGAATTTAACTTTTGTCTGCTCTCCCACTTCAATCAGGTCAATCGTAGAAGCATTCTGAGCCATCATAAGGTCTCTGAAATGATTTCCAAGTCCTGCAATAAAGATATGAGGATCAAATCCTTTTTTTACGATCTCATTAAATGCAGCAAGTACATCTGGAATTTTACCTTCTTTGGCAAGATCAACAATTTTAAGATACTGATCATAGTCAAGAATATTTAAAACTTCAGCGGCTTTTGCCAAAGTAATGTTCTTTTGTGAAAATGTAGAGAGTCTGTCGAAAATGGATAGTGCATCCCTTAGTGCGCCATCTGCTTTCTGGGCGATTAGATAAAGGGCGTCATCTTCATATTGAATATTCTCTTTCTGAGCAATACTTCTAAGATGTCCCTGAATATCTTCGATAGTGATTCTTTTGAAATCGTAAATCTGACAACGTGACAAGATGGTAGGAATAATCTTGTGTTTTTCGGTTGTTGCCAGTATAAAGATCGCATGGGCAGGCGGTTCTTCGAGAGTTTTAAGAAAAGCGTTGAAAGCTGCTGAAGACAACATATGCACCTCGTCGATGATGTATACTTTGTACTTACCCACCTGAGGGGCAAAACGTACCTGGTCTATCAGTTCGCGGATGTCATCTACAGAGTTATTGGAGGCCGCATCCAGCTCATAAATATTGTATGCAAAACCGTCTTCTGAAACGGAGCCGTCTTTTTCATTGATCTTTCTGGCCAGGATTCTGGCGCAGGTAGTTTTTCCTACACCTCTGGGACCGCAGAACAATAAAGCCTGAGCCAGCTGATTTTCTCCAATCGCATGTTCTAAAGTATCCGTAATATGTGATTGCCCTACAACAGTATCAAATTGTTGTGGGCGATACTTACGTGCAGATACGATAAAATTTTCCATTGGCCAAAAGTAAGAAATATAGTTGTAATTTGAAAATTTTCAATTTCAAGTTATCCACAAAAACTTAGCATTGGTCAATAGGAAAATTTTTTCTCATCATTATTTCTGATCATAAGCGAAATCAATGATTTCAGTGATTGCTTTTTCGATTTCTTTTCTACCTTCTTCGGATTTCAGATCAATACCGCAAAACATACTGGCATTGTGCGCTGTATAGAGGTTAAGATAATATGCTCCCGATACAAGAACAGCGGCAATGGCACGGTATCTTGTTGATTTTTCCTGAAAATAAGGGTCTACAATATTTTTAAAGAGCATTTCTCCCATCTCTTCCCTTTCGTCTGCTATTTTTTTAAGAATCGGTTTGCTTTCCGAAAGTCCCCAAAGGATAATTTTCTGGAGTTCTTTATTTTTTTTAATATGTTCGTACTGATTAAGGATGGCCATTTTAGATAATTCCCTTCCACCATCTGATATATCCACTTCAATATTATCCTGATTCATTTTGCTCCAATAATCCTGAGTTCTGATATACTCGTCAATCAGTTTTTCGGTGCTTCCAAAATACTCATAAATCAGTTTTTTATCAAAACCTGCCACAGCTGCTATTTTACTTACTTTCAGACCTGAGTAACCTTTTGTTCTTAAGATCTTTCCAACCGCGCCCAGCAGCTTTTGCTTGGTCTTTTCTTTATCCCTAATAGGGCCTTGTACAACTTTTCTAGCCATTTGTTATTTATTTTTTCGCAATATGCAATTTTTTATTGATATCTTCAAATGCATTGAGTGTTTTATCGATATGATCTCGCTCATGTGTTGCCGTCATGCTCATTCTTATTCTTGCATCTTTTCTTGCTACTGCAGGATAAATTATAGGGTTTGTATAAATCCCGCGATCCAGCAACATTTTGCCTACATCTCCTGTAATATGAGGATCTCCTATTTTTACAGGAATAACCGCAGAGCAGGTAGTCCCGGTGTCAAGCCCCAGGTCATCAAGTCCTTTTTTAAAATAATTGATATTTTCCCAAAGCTTTGTGCGCCAGTGCGGTTCTTCATCTATCAATTCTATTGCCTTTATGATACCTGTTGCAGTGGAAGGAGGTGTGGTGGCAGAAAAAATCTGCTGACGTGACTGGAATCTTATAAAATTGGCCAGTGTCTTATTTGCAATAACATATCCTCCAAGATTACCGAATGTTTTGCTGAATGTTCCGGTAATGATATCTATTTTGTCCAACAATCCTGTGTTTTCAATTGTTCCTCTTCCTGTTTTTCCTAAAATCCCTACTCCATGCACGTCATCAATCATCAGATAGGCATTGTATTTTTTTACTAATTTATAAATTTCTTCAATAGGAGCAATGTCCCCATCCTGAGAATAGACACCATCAATAACTACGAGTTTTGTACGGAACTGGTTTTCAGATTTTTTTAAAATCTGCTCCAGTGCGTCAAGATTATTATGAGGAAATGTTTTTCTGTTGGTAAGGATACATCCTTCATAAACACTGGCATGTACCGCCATATCTAAAATGGCAATATCTTCTTTCTGAAGAAGAATCTGTAATGTTGCGCTGTTGGTAGTATATCCCGTTGTAAAAATTACGGCTTCATCCTGTGTTCTGCCAAAAAAAGAAGATATTTTTGCTTCCAGATCTTTATGATATGAATAGTACCCCCCGATAAGAGGTGTGGCAGCTGTTCCCGTACCGTATTTTTCTATCCCTTCTATAGCGGCCTGTTTTACTTTTGGATGCTGGGTAAATCCCAGGTAATCACTTGTTACAAAACTTACGAACTCTTTCGTTATTTCTTCCGTACCGACTCTCATTACAGAGCTGCATCCTGTATTATTCTGTAATCTGTATCTGTGGCCGTTCTTTTTCATATACTCCAGAAAGTCGTAGTAAATGTCTGCTCGTTCCATCATATTCATTCCCGGGATATTTTCAAAATCTTTGAAAGTTGCTGTTGAAAAATTAATGTTCATCCTTTTTATGTTAATTGTTATTATAACAAATATAACATTAATTTAAAAAACAAATCTCTATTTCACTAGTATTTTTCAATAAGGCTGTAAAATTTCTATTAAAAAATCATAATACCTGTTTATATTTTCAAAAGATACAATGAAAAAACAATAAAAAGACAATAAACGTTTAGGGATTATAAAAAGATAAAGATATTATTTTCAAATATTTACAATTTATCAAGATTATAGTTTAAACTTTCGCTAAAAGCACTTACAGAATTTTTCACCTTTAATTTTTCAAGGATATTCTGCCTGTGCCTGTTTACTGTATTGATGCTAATTGAAAGAATTCCTGCGATTTCCTTACTGGTACACCCTTGACCAATATATTTCAGGATTTCTAATTCGCGTTTAGAAAGAATAGTGGTATAATTAAGTTTATCTTCTATAACCACTTCTGCTTTTACCGAGTTGATAATCGAAAAAGATGGCTGTGAAAGTTTAGACTGATCAAAATCCAGATTATACAGACAGAGCGCAAATCGTAATTTTGTGTTGTATGGTGAGAAAAAGTAAAACATCCTGTGTACAACAAATTTATAGATTCCTTCTTTATTTTTTATTCTTATTCTTGAAAGCACGCTGAATTCTGAACGTTTTTCAGGTTCCGTTTCTAATGAAAATTCAAAAAATCTGAGCTCATGAACATATTTCTTAAGCTTATCATCAGGATGCATTTTTTTTAGGATTTCTTCTTCCCATATAGAATCTATCACTGTAGGACGATCTTGGAAATTAAGACCAAGCTCCAAGGCTATTCCCGAACTGAATACATAACTCCTGTTATTCTGCATATCACTGAGCACGGCTATTGAATGCTCCGTTTTTGTATACATATCTGCAATATTCTTGTACACTTCCGTGTCCATCATGCATTTTCTGTTATCATATTGTTCCTGAAGAAGAACCTGATTAAGTTTTTTTACGATCTCCATAAATGGTTATTTTTCAGTATTGAGTACAATGTCTTTAAATGATATTTTTGCTAAATTAATAATATTAAAGCTATTGGAAATATCGTATAAAGAATGAAGAGAATATTTTTAAGTTTTTTTGCACTATGTATAATTAATAAAGCTATGGCACAGACACTGGAAAAAATGATGTGGTTTAACGAGCCTGAAAAATGGGAAATTAAAAACAACACCCTGAATATGTTTGTAACACCTCAAAGCGATTACTGGCGGATTTCTCATTACGGCTTTACTGTTGATGATGCTCCGTTCTTATACACCATGTACGGAGGAGAATTTGAAGCTAAGGTGAAAATAAGAGGAAATTACAAAACCAGATTCGACCAGTCCGGGCTCATGTTAAGGATTGATAAGGAAAATTACATCAAAGCTGGAATTGAATTTGTAGACGGCAAGTATAATCTGAGTACGGTAGTAACCCACACTACCAGCGACTGGAGTGTTATCACACTTGATAAAACGCCCTCGGAGGTTTGGATAAAAGCCGTAAGGAGACTTGACGCCGTAGAAATTTTCTACTCTTTTGATGATAAAAACTATACGATGATGCGCAATGCCTATCTTCAGGATAATTCACCTGTAATGGTTGGTCTTATGGCAGCATGTCCGGACGGGAACGGTTTTAATGCCGTGTTTGAAAATTTCAGTGTTAAACATTTACCAGATCTTCGCCGTCTGAAATGGCTGGAAAGCAATAAATAGATTGAGAATACTCAATACATAGTCAATTTTATTACAGCCTCTCCTGATCAGAGAGGTTTTTCATTTAATAATTATTCGGAAGATACCACGTTTTTGCATTTTTATTGTTAATTATTTCAATTTTAAGAGGATTTATTACAAATATTTAATAATTTTAAAATAATTACTTTTTTTGGTTAGATATTTGAATATGAAATTTTAAACAATAAGTCTTTATTTTTTTTACACACCAACATTAAAATTAATAGTATGTCAACTCACTTTATTATTCAGAAAGACTGCCTTATTAAGGTATTTTGGAAGTCTTTTTCCATACCCGTCAATTGATTTTCATAATCAACCATAAGTGTTTTGAAACCATTTTAAACAATTAATACTTTTTACGATCATGATTTTTGAAGATGAACATTCTGTAATGCAGGATAATCACAACCTTTCTTTTGTGAAAAATGTTGTAAACTTCCACGGTGACAAATCTTTTATTCTTAATTCTCTGCAGAAGATAAAGAACAATACCTTATGCAAAATGAAAAGAAAGACGATCAACAAACTTATTAAAGACTACACCCGCCACCTTAACTATATTGAGAATGAAGATATCAATTCCAAACCGGATAATTACGAGCTATCACCGGTATATGCAAGGCAATCGTACAATAAAGTTCTGAAAGAAGATGAATATCTGCAGAAGGTTATGATGTTCCTAATGAACCAGTAATATCCTTTCTTCCTCCAGATCAATTTTCATGAGGTGCTTTCTGATAAGATCTTCATCAAAATATTGCTTTTCATCATGATTCTGCTCAATAAGCCATGCTCTTTGTGCATCAAGAAGATGGAGATAGGCATTTTTGGTTTCGGAGGAAAGTTTAATATCAGATTCTTCTTCAATTTTACCTTTCCATTTTTCATGAATCTGCTGCAGAAAAACACTTTTACCGAGAAGCTCGCTGTGATTTTCTTTTAAATGCTGAACCGTCAGTTTAGCAAGCTCACGACGAATCATGTCTTCCGCTTCTTCGTCCGGCAGATGATCGTCATATTCAGGAAGATCAACTTTTCTGATGATAAGCGGCAGCGTAAGTCCCTGAACAACCAGCGTAGTGAGAATAACAATGAATGTAATAAAAAGAATGAGATTTCGCTGAGGAAAATCCGGTCCTCCCGGATATAATTTTACGGGAATCGATAAGGCGGCGGCTAAAGAAACTACTCCTCTCATACCCGTCCATCCCAGAATAGCCGGCACTTTAAACCCAGGATTCCTGCTGTCTGCAACCGCAATAAAATTTCGGGCAATCAGCGTTACAACAACGGCTCCGTACGCAGAAAGGATTCTTACCAATACCAAAACAGCCGTAATCAATAAACCATAACCGACAGCCGATGAAATACTCACCCCTTCCAGTCCGGATGTAATTTCCGGGAGTTCAAGACCTATTAAAATAAAAACAATTCCGTTTAAAGCAAATGCGAGACTTTCCCAAACGTTAATTCCCCGAAGACGAGATGAGGTACTGAGGAAATTATGACGGTTATTCGAAAGTAATAATCCACCGCTTACCACCGCCAAAACGCCGGAACTGTGAACTTCTTCCGCTGCAATATACATCAGATACGGCGCTACAATGGTAAGAATAGTATCCATATTGGCGTCCGTAGGAAGAATTTTCTGACCTTTCATAAACAGCCAGCCGACAAGTACACCTATGCCGATTCCTCCGATGAGCATCCATGAAAAGCTTAATGCAGCTTCATGCCAAATAAACTGACCCGTTGCAACGGCAATCATGGCAAAACGGAAAATAATCAAAGAAGAAGCATCATTCAAAAGGCTTTCGCCTTCCAGAATGGAAGACATTCTTTTCGGCACTTTCACAAATTTAAGAATAGCGCCTGCGCTTACAGCATCAGGTGGTGAAACAATTCCTCCCAATAAAAATCCCAGCGCAAGAGAAAATCCCGGAATAAAATGATTGGCCACGAATGCAACTGTTGTAGCAGTAAGAAATACCACAATAAAGGCAAAACTCCCTACAATCCGCCTCCACTTCCAAAGTTCTTTCCATGAAATTGCCCATGCAGCCTCATATAATAAAGGCGGCAGAAAGATGATAAAGATTAGTTCAGGGTCTATTTTTACTACAGGAATATTGGGTATCGAACTGATAATCAAACCTGCAACAACCAATAAAACAGGATACGCAACCTTAATTTTATTAGCCAGCATAATAAGAAGGACAATAATAATAATCAGTATTAAATAGAAAGGAAAGTTTTGTATCATCCGGTGATTTTTCAACATTAAATGTAATAATTTTCTGCAATAAATCTTCTTTAAGAAAAAAAGAAAAGTAAGATAACTTTATATATCGTAAATTTTTATATCACTTAAATTTGATAAATTTTAAAAACGTTAAAATTTTACCTACCACACGAGTACCACATTTTTAACTTTACCAACTCCTGTTTCTAATTGTTAATCTGCGTATTGGAAAGGGTTATACAGTTGTTTGCAGGATAAATAAAATAAAAATTAATCGTTAAATAAGATATTATTCAAAACATAAGGCATAGTATTTGTAAACATTACTATCAACACATTCACCCAACTTTGAATAATAACTCAAACACACAAAATATCATGAACGTTGCAGATTTAAAAATCAATAATTTAGTAGAATACAAAAATCAGATTTATAATATCACTGAAATTTTTCAGGATAATGAAAAAGATTATTTTGTGAAAATTGAAAACGACATTCACAGTTTTTCTGTTCCGGCAGCATCAATAAAGCCGATACACATTACTGAAGAATGGCTGGAAAAATTCGGTTTTTCAAGAACATACAGTTCTGAACAACGTATCAGATACGAAAGACCGGAAGCATTTATTAAATACGATATTGACCTAAGCTCAAGAAAAATCGTAGAGGGATTGAAAATCTATGGAAATTCGATCAGATGTAAGTATATTCATGAGTTTCAGAATATTTTCTCATGTCTGTTCGGAAAAGAGCCGGCAACCATGAGCTACCGATTAGTAGGCACCGAATCTTAAATTATAATATATTTTCTAATTCAGAAAAGAAGCTGTTTCAAATGTTGAAACAGCTTCTTTTTTTAGTTCTTATCCAGATAATTCTTTATGATCTTTAAAACTCCGAAATTATCATTGGAGCATGCTTCAAAACTTGCAGCTTCCTTTACGGAAGGATGTGCATTTTTCATCGCATAAGAATATTTGGAATTCTTCAGCATTTCAATATCATTCATATAATCTCCGAAAGCCATCGTCTGCTGTGGAGAGATATCCAGGGCATTCTGGAGTTTTTCCAAAGCATTTCCTTTATTGATGTTCTTATTCATGATATCAAGCCAGTATTTCCCGGAAACCACAACTTCCAGATTATATTTTTCAAAATCTTTTACAAAAGGATAAACGTTTAATTCAGATCCTTCAGGATGATATACTGCAATTTTAAATACACTGTCGTCTTTTTTTGAAGTTAAATCATCTACAATTTCATTATCAGTATAAAATTGGGAAATATATTTGATAAAAGCAGCTTCATCG
Source organism: Chryseobacterium sp. MHB01 (assembly GCF_034651565.1). Classification (NCBI taxonomy): domain Bacteria; kingdom Pseudomonadati; phylum Bacteroidota; class Flavobacteriia; order Flavobacteriales; family Weeksellaceae; genus Chryseobacterium; species Chryseobacterium sp. MHB01. The sequence continues at coordinate 43,871 of NZ_JAYEDA010000003.1, forward strand.
GTTTCAACATACGCTTTTTTCTTACCCGACAGAACCGCAATTGCACCAGGAATTTTTCTGATAGATTTTATGATTTCAACGATGTGCTCCTGTTCCATTTTATCGGCAAAGAGTTCCTGATTTCTGTAGATTACATAACCTCCGTTTTCTGCAATAAATGCCATTTCGTTTTCCAGATCCCCAAAATATTTGGTAATGCCGAGCATCTGTCTTCCACTGGCCGGAACAAATAAGATATTTCTTTTTTTAAGCTCTTCATATACTTCCGGAAATTCGGGGCTTACCTCATGCTCAGAATTGAGAAAAGTACCATCCATATCCGTTACAATCATCCTGATATCATCCATAAAAATATTTTTCAGTGTCAAAATTTAAACAAATATATTATTTAAAATTTTAATAGAATTTTACTATTCACGTTGCTATATTAATTAATAATACAACAAATACTTTCCAATTATATTTATATTATCTTAAAATATGAATTAAATATTAATTTTATTCTTAAATTTACCCAAAATTCATAATCTAAAGTTTTTATTTCCCAGTAATGAAAAACGTCCGGCTGACATTATTATTATTTTTATGTGTCTGTATTACAGCGTACTCACAATTAAGAACAAGCCGCGAAGAATTTAAACTTAAAGTAAAAGCAAATTCCAAACTTTTCACATCGGATATCAATAAGGCTTATCCTGAAATCAACGGTCTCATTAAAACTTCCAGAATATTAAAAGATTCTATATCCGAAATGCAGCTTCTGGAGAAAAAGTGCAGATATTTTTACAATAAAAACCTTGTAGACAGCCTTATTCTTTCTTCATATCAGCTTCAGAATGCTTCAGAACGATATGAAGATGTATATTATCAGGCCATGGCCAATGTTTATATGGCTGAAAGCTTTTCCATTAATAAGTTTTATGACAAGGCCATTGTTCATCTGAATAAAGCCTATTCCTTTCTTCAAAAGGACCAGTCGAACAGTAAGAAAATATTTTATGCAAAAGCTAATCTTCTCAGCAGCTTTGCCAATCTTTATTTAGACAAAGGCGAACCGAGAAAGGCCGCTCAAAAGATCATGGAAGAAATAAAAAGCGGTAAAGAAATTCAGGACAAGAATGAATATGCCGATTTTCAATATCTTAATTACTCTAATCTCGCAAGCATTTATGCTGAATATGATATTGATTCCGCATTTTTCTTTGCTCAAAAATCGATCAGCATAAAACCCATGGTCACGGCAGAAGAGAAATCCATGGCCAGTAACTTTATGGTACTCGGAAAGTATTATAAAAAGAAAAAAGAGTATGAAAAATCTGTGGAAAATTTTCATAAAGCGCTCAAAATAATCCACAGAACCGGTGTTGAACTTAATCTCAACGATTCATACCTTGCACTTCAGGAAATTTATACGGAAACCGGTAAAAAAGACAGTGCCGCTTATTATGAGAATAAGATCAAGCAAAAAGATCTGCAGATCCTTCAGAGTAAATACAATTCGCTGCAGGAAGTTATCCATAAAGATGAAGAAGAACACAATAAAAACAGGCTCAGAAGTTTTTTAATCTGGATTTTTTCAGTTATTGCTGTTTTGGCTGCATCTGTATTTTTTTATATGAGACTTAAAAAGAAAAAGACTATTGAAAACAATCACAACCTTCATGAACTTTATAATCATCTCATCACACTGATCCAAAATAATGATCCCGGTTTTATGTTTGCTTTTGAAAATGCATTCCCGGAATTTTCCGACAAATTGTTAAAGATCAACCCGGAACTCCAGCAGTCGGAAATAGAATTTTGTGCACTTTTAAAATTAAAGCTTACCACGAAAGAAATCGCCAGATATACTTTTATTGAAACACGGACGGTTCAAAACAAAAAATACAGATTACGGAAAAAACTAGAAATTCCTCAATCGGTAGATATCTATAACTGGATTGATACTATTTAAATTGCCATTGTCGAAAATCATAAGAATCAGGCTTTGAAATAAATTTCAAAGCCTGATTCTTTATCTTGTACATCGATCTAAAAAAAATAATAATATTATTAAAAGTTTAAAAATAAACACTAAACACCCTTAAAAGTATCAAATGAGTATCTGTATACTTATTAATTCATTAAAAAAATACATGAATAATTAAATCCAATATATAAATTTGTCCGACTGAATCACACCAATATCATCAAATATTCCCTTTCCGTAATTTAATTTTTTAACATTTATTCAAATACATTATTATGGTAAAAAACGCTTCTTTTAGTTTAAGAAAAGCTGTCATTCTTTTTGGATTGGGACTTACTGGTTTTGTACACAGCCAGTCATGGGACAATGTGGGCTCATCCTCAGTTATTTCAGCAGGGAATTCAAGTTATAACAATCTGGCAGTTGATGCCTTGGGTAATTATTATGTTTCCTATTATGATGTATCTGTTGCCCAGGGATCTGTACAAAAATTCGACGGAACCTCTATGTCTTATCTTGGCGGATCTCCCGGTATTACTCAGGGAACAGCCACTTATAACGCTTTGGTTGCAGATAATCAGGGAAATATTTATTACAGTAATCAGTCATTTTCCCCGACTACCGGAATGGCGGTAAGAAAATTCAGTGCAGGATCATGGAGTGTGCTTACGCAAGCTACCAATTCTATCGTAAACTATCAGGCACTTGCGGTATCATCTAACAACACGCTTTTTGCTTATGGATCAGACGGATCCGGAACCGTAAGGAGATATAACAGCAACGGAAGCTGGGAACAACTTGGAAATGCAGGCTTTGCGGGAGGTGCCACTTTTGCTGAAATGGCAGTGGGTTCTGATAATAATGTTTATGCGTGTCAGGTGACAGGTGGTACTGTAAATGTTTACAGAATCAGCGCCAATGCTTCATCATCAAATTCCTGGAGTCTGGTTGGCGGTACTCCGGCAGGAAATGCTTACAGCTCGGATAATTCTTATTCCGATATTGCGATGTATAATGATACTCCTTTTGTAGTATATGTTTCCAGTACTGCGGAAGGAAGAAAACTCAATGTAAAAAAATTCAACGGTACGTCCTGGGTACAGGTAGGTAGTGCTAACTTTTCCGATACTGTTGTAAATAACACGGCTATTGCTGTATCATCAAACGGAACGCCATATGTTATTGCTGCTGTCTGGGACAGTTCCAGCTCCGATAACGGAAGAAATTTTGTGTATCGCTTTGATGCTTCTACCGGAACCTGGATAAAAGTGGGAGGAAATTTTATTTCATCCGGAGTTTCTACTTTTAATGATATTGCCGTAGATCCTGTGAATAATTACCTGGTTGTAGCGTATTCAGAGAACGGAACAAATTTAAAAAGAATTTCATTAAATGCGCTGTCCGTAAATGATGTTAAAAATAACGACTCATTTTCAGTATATCCAAATCCTACCCACGGAACGGTTACAATTAAAAGCGGTTCTAAAATAAGATCCGCGGAAATAATAAGCGCCTGCGGGCAGACTGTTAATGCAAAGATTACAGATAATCAGGTTGATTTTTCCAGTACTGCTAAAGGATTTTATCTCCTGAAAGTAACATTGGAAAATGGTGCCACATCCGTGAAAAAGATCATTAAAGAATAATAAAAAGTAAAGATTCGGTAAATTAGGATGGCCTGGGGATTTCATATTTGAAGTTCTCAGGTTTTTTTATAAAATTATGGCTGCAGTTTTATCCAGACGCTTACTGAACAGCCATTCACTGAAAATACTGCTTTACCGGCTTCATCTGTTGTTATTACCTCTGTTCTGTGACCAAGAAAATCTTTAAATTTTGAATTCGCATTTTCCTGTCCAAGATCTATTTCCTTGAAACCTTCATCACCGTTGGAGATAATCGTTACACAGCCGAATTTTTCATCGGTACCTTTTCTTACCCAGGCAATACAATCAGGATGATCAAAATATCTGATCTGTTCCCCTATTGCAAACTTTTGTCTGGCGATCAGCAGTTTTGGCAACGCTTCAATTTTAGGCATGGTAACATTTATCTCTTTTCCGTCTACAAGATCGGTATATTCCGCTCCGAAAAGATCCGGATAAAATATACAGGGATAAGCATCTTCGGAAAGCAAAATAATGGCATAGGCAATAGGTTTAAACCAGTCACGTACCGTAGATTCCAAAGCCTGAAGCTTCTGTGTATCGTGATTTTCAACAAATGAAACCGAAAAAACAGGCTTTTCTTCCAGCAAGCTTCCTTCCAGAATACGGCTAAGATCGTACGCTTTTCCTTCTTCCGATGCTTTAAAAAAATTATAATGCAAAGGAGCATCAAAACAGGAAATCAGATCATTCATTTTATCGGAAAAAGCCGTTATTTTTTTAACATCATCTTTCCAGAACTCCCCTAAAATATAGCAATCAGGATTCAGCTCTGTTTTTATGTAAGTAATCCATTCCTTCAGAAAATCGGAAGATAGATGTTTCAGCGCATCCAATCGCAATCCGTCTGCCTTGGTGGTTTCGAGATACCATTTGATCCAGTTTTTCATTTCCTGAACAACATGAGGATTCCGGTATTCTACATCAGCTCCCATCAGGTAATCGTAATTTCCTAATTGATGACTTACGTCGTCAGTCCATTCTGTACCGTATTCATTATGAATTTTAAAAATTCCGGTCTGTTCTTCGCCATCTTTATAAACAATGTCAATCCCGCTAAAACATTGGTAATCCCATATAAAATCCGAATATTTTCCTTGTCTTCCTGGAAAAGTAAATTTGGTGTGTGCAGTTACTTCAAAGGGTTCTGAAATAATCTTGTTACGGTCTTCCTCGTCCACTTGGTGAACTTTTATTTTTTCAGCTTCATCGGCGCCCATTCTGTGGTTAAGCACAATATCGGCATATACTGCAATTCCGTGATGATGCGCTTTTTCAATGGCATTTACATATTCTTCTTTTGTTCCGTAACGGGTAGCAATTCCTCCTTTCTGATCAAACTCTCCCAGATCATAAAGATCATAAATATCGTATCCCCTTCCTTCGAGACCCAGATTGCATTTTGTAGCCGGCGGAAGCCATGCAGCGCTTATTCCAAGGCTTTTTAAATATTCTGCATTTTCTGCAAATTCATTCCAAAGTTTACCCTTGTAATACCAATGGAAATATTGTATAATTACTCCGTTCATAATCTATACTACTCTACGCTTATTCATTTGATTTAAACGAATATCTTAAATAAATTTATTAAAAATTATGATTGCACTCAATTCGAAATAGATGATTGTGACTTTGCTCATAATTAGTTCATAATATTGATACTATCTTTGTTAAACACCTATAAACATAATTGTATGAAAGCAAAACACATTCCCGGAGTCCCCAAGCAGAAAAGCGGAGGATTTCATGATACCGAAAGTACAAAGCCATATAAAGATATTGAAATAGATGCCCAATTTGAAATCCTTAAAAAACGTTTTTTTTCTATTAATGAATGGAAAAAGTATTGCGGAAAGGCATCTTCAGAATTTAAACATTTTAGTGAATCCGGGCAGCCGGTTACGAGAATTCCTCAAAGAGGAGATTTCATAAGAATCGGCATTCCTGGCCCGGGTACGGAAGAAGCCGGAGGATACGACTGGGTAGAAATTGTAAATATTGCCCACCGGGAAACAGATCATTACGAATCTTTTCTTATTTCGTGCAGACCGTCAAGGGATCCTCATCAGCCAAAAGGACGTATTGCTCATTTCTACAATCGTTCGGCAACATCAAATATTATGATTGCTAAAGAAGGCAATATCCTGAAAGTCGGTGTTTATGGCAGGAATGAGAAACCTAATTTTAATGCCGGATTTATGGATAAAGTCAGGAATTTCATGATTGCAGCCGGAGGAATGATCGGTATCGCCAAGATACAGTGGAAACTTCTTACCCAAGGTCTTCTTAATTTTTAAAAATTAAATTTATATCATTCCCGCAGTGCCCGCTTCTGCATATGCCCAGTTTTGTATGTCTTGAGTAAATAATTGCAGAAGATATATTATTATTTCAGAGGCACTATAAATAGGTTTATCTTACAAATTTTTAGTCCAGCTTGCTTTCTTGATCATTTCGTTGTGATCCATGCATTAATATATTCTCTGTTCATCCTTGCGATATTGTCCAGCGAAATATTTTTCGGACATTCCACTTCGCATGCTCCTATCACAGAACAGTTTCCGAAACCTTCTTCATCCATTGCTTTTACCATATTCAGAACTCTTCTTCTGGCTTCTACCCTTCCCTGCGGAAGCAGTGCAAAATGAGAAACTTTAGCTCCCACAAACAGCATCGCGGCACCGTTTGGACAACAGGCAACACAGGCACCACAACTGATACAGGCTGCAGCATCCATCGCTTTATCGGCATTTTCTTTCGGAACAGCAATCGCATTGGCATCGAGTGTATTCCCTGAAGTGTTGACGGAAATAAACCCTCCCGCTGCCATAATCCTGTCAAAAGCACTGCGGTCTGTAATAAGATCTTTAATTACAGGAAAGGCAACACTTCTCCAGGGTTCAACAACAATTGTTTCACCATCCGTAAACATTCTCATATGAAGCTGACAGGTAGTAATTCCGGTATCCGGACCATGTGCCCTTCCGTTGATATATAAAGAACATGTACCGCAGATTCCTTCACGACAGTCGTGGTCAAAAGCGATTGGCTCTTTATCTTCACGAATCAGTTGTTCGTTCAGAATATCAAGCATTTCCAGAAAAGATGAATCAACAGAAACTTCAGAAACTTTATATATTTCAAATTGTCCTTTTGTTTTGCTGTTTTTTTGTCTCCAGATCTTCAAGGTAAGATTCAGTGTTTTTTTAGCAGTCATATAATTATTCTTTTGATTGGGTAATTTTTAAATATACACTTAAAATCATTGCTGCTTTTATGAGCATCCTCATATTCAGCTAAATATTTAGATACCACATATGCGAATTTTGTACAAAGATGGTCTTATAGTTGCAGATTCATCACCAATCAATAATCACTAAATATAATTTATTATGGAAACTAAAACACCAGCTAAAAAAACGGCTGCAAAAACAACAACAACTTCTAAATCTTCTTCTAAAACATCATCTAAATCAACAGCAAAAACTCCTGCTAAAAAAAGCGCAGCGAAAGAGCTGAAAGATCTTTTTGAAGATTCATTAAAAGATATCTATTGGGCAGAAAAAGCACTGGTAAAAGCATTGCCTACAATGATGAAAAATGCTACGGATGAAAAGCTGAAAACCTCTATTGAAAACCACCTTGCCGAAACAGAAAATCAGGTAGTACGACTTGAAGAATGCTTTAAAGCTTTGGGTAAAAAGGCACAGGCAAAAAAATGTGATGCCATGCAGGGACTTCTTGATGAGGCAAAAAGCATTATTGAAGAAACCGAGCCGGGAACTGTAAGAGATGCCGGAATTATTGCAGCAGCCCAGAAAGTTGAACATTACGAAATTGCAACCTACGGAACACTTGCCGCATTTGCAAAAGTCTTAAAAGAAGAAGACTGCCTAAAATATCTTCTTGAAACACTGAATGAAGAAAAAAAATGTGATGAACTGTTGACTAAGGTAGCCGATACCAATCTTAACAGTAAAGCTATGTAAACGCAAATTTTAGCATATTAATAAGAGATCTTTTTCAAAAGGTCTCTTTTTTTTGGTTAAATATTTAAAATATTATAGAAATCGTATAAATGTGGTATTTTTTTTAATAATATCCCTACCACATGGTTTATTATTTGATTTTATTTAAAAGTAATTCAACTAAAATTCATTGTTGGACGATAAAATTTAATATATGATAATTAGTGAAGATTTATTACTAAAATATGGGGCATTTTATGAAAATTATGAACCCGGTGAAACGATCTTTTATGAAGGAAATATGCCTAAATTTTATTTTCAGATTTCCAGCGGTATTGTAGAGCTTAATAACTATCATGAGGACGGTAAGGAATTTACTCAGAATATTTTAAGACATGGCCAGAGTTTAGGAGAATCTTTTTTGTTTGACGACAAATTGTATCCTACCAACGCAACGGCTAAAACCGAATGCAAGATTCTTAAACTTCCTAAAAATGATTTTATCAATCTTCTGAAGAATAATCCTGAAGTTTCTTCAAAAATGTTCCGGTGTCTTGCTGATATTTTATACAATAAATATATTATGCTTTTTAATATTTCTTCTTCGGATCCAATATCGAAAATAAAAACAGTAATGGATTGTCTTAAGGGGAACAACAATAAAAACCAGTACTCATACGAAGTTCCGCTTACGAGACAGCAGCTTGCAAATCTTACAGGTCTCCGTGTGGAAACAGTAATAAGAACCATCAAGAAAATGCACAACAGCAACCTCGTGAAAATAGAAAACAGAAAAATTTATTATTAGAGATAGAATTACTTTTTATATGATTTGATTAAGAGATTTCAGGTTCCTGAAATCTCTTATGTTGTATATCTGATTTTTAAATGACGAATGTTATTATAGCTGTTTAAATTGTCAGTCCATGGGTGTTCTTTACCTGGGCCATGACAAAAGTACTGTGTGTACTTCCGATGGAAGGAACTGCTCCCAATATATTGAAAACAAAGTTTTGATACTGCTTCATATCCCGTACATACACTTTCAGAAGAAAATCAAAATCACCGGAAATACTGTAACATTCTGCTACCTCTTCAATTTCAAGGATTTCCCGTTCAAATTCCACGGCGAGATAGCTGTCGTTGCTCTTTAGCTTTAGCTGACAGTATACCGTGAAACCAAGATTCAGTTTTTCGGCATCCAGAATAGCGGCATATTTTTTAATATATCCTTCCTGCTCCAATCTTTTAACCCGCTCGAAGACAGGTGATGGTGAAAGGTTTACTTCTTTTGCAAGTTCTTTCACCGTCAGTTTTGAATCGTTTTGTAGTAATCTTAGCAGCTGTAAATCTTTGTCGTCCAAATTGTCCATAGAATAATATTCTTTAAATATTGATACAGGACCAAATATAAAGAATTTTATTCTTTAATATTTATTAAAAAAAGTATTTTTTGCTTAATAAATTCCAATTGTATAATATATTATTCTTTATCCCTATTTTTACTAAAGACAATAACTCATTAAGCGTACTCCGCTGAATGGTTTCAATAAAAAGTAAAGGGAATATTTTATGTGAGAGACGCTCCTTTTCTGGAGTGCTCTCTTTTTTAGAAAGAACAAATATAATATAGTTAAAAATTACAATTAGTAAATTAATCTTAGGGGAGGCAGTTTTACATTTTTTGTATAACTGCTTTTTTATTTTGGTAATTCAGGGATTGTAATTCTTTCTGCTTTAGAAGACAAGGTTTTCAGAAAAGCTTCAAGCTGGGCAATTTCTCTATCAGACAGTTCAAGCATTCGTACCATTCCGGATTTTTCCGATTTTAAAGTAATGCCTTCATGAATGGTAGTCCGTTTTTGGGAATACTCGGGATTTCCTCTGCTATAAAACGCTATTACTTCCTGTAAAGTAGCCATAGATCCGTTGTGAAAATAAGGTCCCGTACGGGAAACTTCTCTTAATCCGGGAACCCTGAACTTTCCGGCATCATCTACATTTTTTGTTACAAGATATCTTCCCAGATCCTCTCCCTGCTCCCCTAGTAACGATGTCCCGATATTTTCAAATGTATTGTTGGAAAAATATCCTGAATTATGGCAATTGATACACTGAGCTTTTGCTCTGAAAAGATGAAGTCCCATTAATTCGTCATCGGTATACACATCAGCTTTGCCGTCAATAAAATAATCAAATTTACTTGGGGAACTTCTAACCGTTCTCTCAAAGGTTGCAATCGCTTTTGAAATACGTTCTTTAGTAACGGATTTATCGCCAAATGCTTTTTCGAATAAAACCTGATAACCTTTTATAGCAGCAATCTTACCGGCTGCCATATCCATATGCCCGCTCATTTCCCGTTGGTCTTCAATGGGTTTTTGTGACTGTTCTTCCAGGGAATTGACACGGCCGTCCCAGAAAGGATTTTTAGCATATGCTGTATTGATGATACTCATGGCATTTCGCACTCCAAGCTGGCGGTCGTGGCCAAAAGAAAAAGTTCTGTTGTCACACCATCCCAACTCAGGATCGTGACACGATGCACAGGCTATCTGTTCCGATTTTGAAAGACGCGGATCAAAGAAAAGTGTTTTTCCCAACAATTCTTTTTCGGAAGAATATTGATTATCAGACGGAAAAGAAATTTCCGGTAAATGTCCTATTTCAGAGAAGGTTGAGATAGATTCGGGATCAAGAACAGGTTTAGGCCATTTGGAAGGATCACCGGAAGAATACAAATTTCTCAGTTTATCCATAAAAGCAGCCTTTTCCCTGATTTCCTTTTTAACGGAAGTATTCAGGCAATTGTTTAAGACTGATACAAGAATAAATAAAACGAGAATCCAGCTGATCGCATTCTTCATGGCATTCAATTTCAGCAAAAATAGATATTTTTAAGGATAATTTATATTTAGCAAAAACTGAAAAATTCACTTTCAAAAAAAACATTGCAGGTAATTCGCGGCTGTTTTCATTTTATTGAGCATTATTAAGAAAATTTAATTCATAATTTTTTTTATTTATAATTGCCTGATATTTTTTTCTGCCCCTCTCTATTTATTTTCCATAACAGCACTATAATGAACTGCTTATAAAAAACACACGGATATTTGCTGAGAAATAAACCAATAAAAGAATTTAAAAAAAATAAAATAAATGAAAAATATGTGGTAGAATTAATTCTAGCGATGTAACAATAACCCACACAAAGGTGTCTTATATCTAAAACTTAGTTTTAATGAAAACCATTTTAATACCTATCGCCCTATTGGCCGGCATACTTACCTTTGCACAAACAGAAAAGGACACGATAAAAACGCAGGAGAAAGAGATTGAAGCTGTAACGGTAACCGCAAGAAAGCCGACTGTAGAGTCTAAAGTAGACCGCACTGTTTTCAATGTTGCCAACAGCTCAATCCTTGCAGGAAATACAACATGGGATGTTCTGAGAATGACACCGCTGGTAAGTATTGATAATAATGATGCGATAAAGGCGGAGGGAGAATCTGTAACGGTTTATATCAATGACAGGAAATCCGTATTTACAGGAAAAGAGCTTAAGGAATATTTAAAAACCATTCCGGCGGACAATCTTATGAAAATAGAAGTGATTACAAGCCCTTCTTCCCGCTATGAAGCTACAGGAACCGTTATCAATATTGTTCTTAAAAAACGGGATGATGAAGGACTAAAAGGCAGTGTTACGCTTAACAACAGACAGAATACAAAAAATTCCCAGTATACCAACTTTAACCTGAATTATCACAGGAAAAATTTTACACAAACGCTTATCGGAAGCTATAGTGACAATACTTATGTTCAGAGAAATTCGAGCTTTTATACATGGTATCAGGATAATTCTACCAACCAGATCGATAGCTATATTATTGGAAGAAGCAAAAGTCCGTCGGTTTCATCAACATCGGAATTTGAAATTAACAATAAAAATACGGTAGGCATAATTCTGGAATACTACCAGAGCAATTCTACCTCCAATTCTGAAGCCGACAGAAAAGATTTCATTAATAACGATTTCACAAGTTCTTACGAGCAAAACCAGAATTCAAAAGGGCTTAACCGTAATTTGGGAACCAATATCTTCTACAAATGGTATGATAAAGAAAAAAATAAAATTCTGGATATAAATCTGGGAACCAATTATTATGGGCAATCCGATGACAGCTATTTTATCAATAATATCTTCTCAGTGGCAGACGGATCATCCACAAGAGACCTGGGCGTAATCACAGATACGGAAAACAGAAATTATTATGCTAAGATTGATTATACACAACCAATCGGAAAAGAGGGTGCGAATTTTGAAGTAGGCGGTAAAATAAACTTCAACAACAACGTGATCCCCAATAATTTATACGGAAATATGCTGAGCGGACTAAGTGCTAATGACATTTTTCATTATGAAGATCAGATTACATCGTTATATGCCAACTACAGCAGAACATTCTTCAAAAAGCTGGAAACAAGAATCGGGCTTCGTTATGAATATATTGATTACAGGATCCGTCAGGATGTAGGAAGTGCTTACCGAAAAGACGGCTACGGCAGTTTTCTTCCTAATATTTTGCTGAAATATACATTTTCCGATAAATATGAGCTGAGTTTAACTTACAACAGAAATATCTGGAGACCCTGGTACGCAGAATTTAATCCGTTTATGACCCCGAATACCGACGGAATTTACAGCCGCGGGAATATAGAACTCAATCCCAATCCAAGTGACAGGCTGTATATGAAGCTTGGAATCCTGAAAAAATATTTTATCTCTGCAAGGTATATGTTTACCGATCAGGATTACTGGACGGATTATGTTAAAGAAGAAATTGATGTGAATGGTAAAAAAGAAACTATTAATATTACCCAGCCTTCTAACTTCGCCGGGAAAGTTCACAAATATTATCTTTATGCAAACACCAACCAGACTTTCTTTAAGAATAAATTTACTGTGAATCTCGGGCTTGGATGGTATTACATCGACAATAGTGATTTTAATGCGAAAAATGGTATTAAAAGCAATGCCTACATCAGTTACCTGAGTGCTTCCACCAATTTGTCTTACACCAACCTTTTTAATAAAAATATTAACCTGAGTGCCTGGGTAGAAGTTTCTAATCAGAATAATGGAAATTCCACCACCAACAGAGCCAATGTATTCCATAATATTTCTGCAACCAAAATATTCCCTAAAACACAGATGGAAGTCAGCCTTCAGCTGATGAATATTTTCCAGAGACCGAACTATGATGCCACAACGTACAACCAGCAGGGATTTGTAAGGAGTTCTTCAAAATGGGATTGGTACGGTGCTTCCATATCATTTGTAAAACGTTTCGGAAACCAGAAAGTGAAAGAAAACACCAAGACCGATGTTGAGAAAAACGGCGGTGGAGGTAAGTAAATTATTCATCCTTATTTTAGAGCACGGATGTTGAAGCTTTATTGCTCATCATCCGTCTTTTAAGCTTTCATTAAACAATCATAAAAAATTGCCAAATGTCTTATTTTTATGGATTATGGCACGGATATTTTATAGATATTAAAAAATACTTAAGATGACACCAAGCTCTGAAATAAGAAGGATGATTAAAAAATATTTAACGATATCTGTTAAATCACAATTTGATCTTGACATAAATCTTGAAAAAGAATATGCTCTAACGGAAAATTTAGTTTCTAAAAAAACAATTGTTGCTCCTACTTTCACGAAAAATATATTATCGAGACCGGGACTGAAATTGTTTTTGACATCACTGATTACCGAAATTAACAATGAAAAATGCAGTATGGAATTCATTATGGAAAAGATTAAATCTTTGCGCGGAAATGATTCTCAGCATATGCAGATGATATAAAAAGAATATCCCGGTACGAATACCGGGATTATTTATGTGTAAATAGCTTGTAAATTTCTTGTCATTTTTTACTGTAAAAAATTGGCGACCTTTTCTTCGAGATCTTCAAGATTGAATGGCTTTGCAACATAATCGTCTGCCTGAGCCTGTTTGGCGAGAGCCACGATGTCGTTATTAGCCGTTACATAAATGACCGGAATGTGTTTAAATTCCTCATGATTTTTCAGAAGTCTTGTAGCTTCCACCCCGCCGATTTTCGGAATCCAGTTATCCATAAGAATAACGTCCGGCTTATATTGCGCCACTCTTTCCAGAATATCGTGCGAAGTTTCGGAAATTTCCACCTGATAACCATTTTCTTCAAAAATGATGCTGATCACCTCAAGAATCGTAGTGTCATCATCAAAAATCAGGATTTTCTTTTTGTTCATATTCTTACTTAGTTGTTAGGGATTACTTTTTATATTTATTATAACTGATTGATATATTCGGATAGATTTTCGGGTTTTATAATTTTGTCATACGGTACTGCTTCTATGGCATGCCTGGGCATATAATCAACCTCTGCTGTTTCCGGATCCTGAATCCATACTTTCCCCCTGTTTTTTTTGATATAAGATAAACCTTCCACACCATCGGCATTGGCGCCCGACAAAAGTACACCGATTAGATGCTCACCATAAATTTCAGCAGCAGATTTAAAGGTTACATCAATAGACGGACGGGAATAGTTCATTTTTTCCGAGCTGTCCAGCGACATCACTTTTTTATCCTCAAAAAGGACATGATAATCTGCGGGGGTAATATATATTTTATTGTTTTCAATCTCTGTTTTATCATCTATCTCTACAACATCCAGCGGCGATAACTGCTGCAGTAATGCCTGAAGAATATTGGTAGAATGTGCTTTCCGGTGAAGCACCAGCAAAACAGGAACAGATATTACATCATTTAGTTTTTTAATCATATCAAGAATAACCTTGAGGCTTCCTGCGGAACCTCCTATAATTACTAATTCTGTTTTTATATTTTCGTTATTCAATATCATTAATTATGATCTAATTTTTTCCAGATTCTCTGATCGTCAACCTGATGATAATTTTCATCTAATTTAGAAAATCTTAGGGTTTCTTTCGCACCTAATGCTAAAAAACCTAAATTTTCCAGACTATTATCAAATAAACGGAAAACTCTTTCCTGCAAACCCCGGTCAAAATAAATCAGCACATTTCTGCATATAATCAGCTGAAAACTGTTAAAAGAGCTGTCTGAAACCAGGTTATGAGTTGAAAGAATTAATTTTTCCTGTAAACTTTTATCAAATTTTACACTGTCGTAATTCGCTGTATAATAATCCGAAAAATCCTTTTTTCCTCCTGATAATATGTAATTTTCAGAATATAATTTCATCTGCTGCAGCGGGAAAACTCCCGATCTTGCCTTTTCAAGTACTGAGGGATTCAGATCTGTTCCGTAAATAAGGGATTTGTGGTAAAGATTGGCTTCTTTCAGAAGAATCGCGATTGAATAGGCTTCCTCTCCCGTAGAGCATCCTGCCACCCAGATTCTTATCAGCGGATATGTTCCCAGCTGGGGCAATATTTTTTCCCTTAATGCTTTAAAAAATAACGGATCCCGAAACATTTCCGTAACGTTTACGGTAATTTCTTCGATGAAGCGCTTCAGATATTCCGGATCATTCAGAATGGTATAGCGCAGTTCGGCAAAACTGGTAAAACGGTCTATTAAACAGATACGGTTTACCCTGCGTTTAAAAGACGCCCTGCTATACTCTGAAAAGTCGTAGCCATACATATCATAAACATCTTTAATCAAGTATTCTACCTCTTCATCTTTTATGATACTAGGTTCCAGCATTATGGTAATTTTTCAATGGCATTTATTAACTGATCCACATCAATCGGTTTTGATATGTAATGATTGGCTCCTGCATCAATACATTTCTGACGGTCTTCCGGCATAGCCTGAGCCGTAACGGCAATCACCGATACTTCACTGATGGCGGGCGTGCTTCTGATGATCCTGGTGGCTTCATAACCGTCCATCTCCGGCATCATCATATCCATAAGTACAGCAGAAAACTGATTGTCTTTTTTAAGAATATTAATAGCTTCCTGAGCCATGGTACAGCTTTCTATCTGATACCCCCTGGATTTCAGGGTCAGTTTCAGGGCAAATATGTTTCGCGGATCATCGTCCACAATCAAAATTTTTTTATTCATCAGAATTTTAGCTGTTTACATTTCATATAACCAAACTCTAAGTAAGGATAATAACTGATCAATATCTACCGGTTTCGAAATATAGTCCGAAGCACCGGCAGTGATGCATTTTTCACGTTCCCCGATCATTGATTTTGCGGTAATGGCAATTATCGGCAACCTTGTATACATCGGCATTTTTCTAATCTGCTTTATCGTTTCGTAGCCATCCATTTCCGGCATCATCATATCCATCAGAATAACATCTACATCAGGATGTTCCTTGATCTGCTGCAAGGCGTGTTTTCCGTCCATTGCCACAACTACTTCCACTTTATATTTTTCCAGTGCTTTTGTTAAAGAGAAAATATTTCGTACATCATCATCGGTAATCAGTATTTTTTTACCGCTTAATACTTCAGTTAAAGATCCCAGTGTTTTACTTCTTACGGTTTCAAGAGAATTATTTTTTTCTTCAACCAAATGCAGGAACAATCCTACTTCGTCCAGAATTCTCTGGTAAGAGTGTGCCGTTTTTACAACGATAGAATCTGCATATTGCTTTATTTTCAGTTCTTCTGACTTAGACAAATTCCGTTCCGTAAATATGATAATCGGAAGATTTTCCAGACCGTCATAGCTCTTTATGGATTCAATAATCTGGTATTCATCTCCTTTTGAAGATCCGATATCTAAAATTACACAATCTACATGACTGGCGGTAAGTGCTTTTACACTATCTTCCACATTCGTCTGCACCGATAACGAGATATTAAAATTGCTTAAGAAATACGAAAGTGCACTCGCATGCTTCGCATTTTCTTCAACAATAAGTACTTTCTGCGGAGATTTGCTGAGTACTTCTTCAATCTTTCTGAACACTTCAGTCATCTGATCTAATGCAACCGGCTTGTTGATGAAATCAATAGCTCCTTTCATCAGACTTTCCTTTTTTACATGCAGCACAGACATCATATGTACCGGAATATGTCTGGTTTCAGGGTTGGACTTCAGTTCATCCATTACCTGCCATCCGTCTTTTACCGGTAGCTGAACATCAAGGAGAATCGCGTGCGGACGATATTTCAATGCCGCAGAAATACCGTGATCTCCCCTTACCACTACAACAGCTTTATATTTCTGCATCCGGGCATATTTTAAAAGCGCTTTGGCAAAATTGGTGTCATCTTCAATAATAAGAATTACTTTGTCACCATCCTGGATACTCTCTCTGTCATCAGCTACATCTTCCGGAATTTCCAGGGAATTGATGGCGTTATAATACTCTTCTTCTCCGTCATCCAGAATGTTTTTTATTTCCTCCACATCTTCTCGGATGATCTCTACAAGATCCTGATCAGTTTCCATTGGTGCTATTTCAGATTCAGTTATTGCGCTTACCGGAATACTAAGACAGAATTCGCTTCCTTCATTTACTTTGCTTTCCAGGGTGAGTTCACCACCTAAAAGCCTTGCAATTTCTCTGCTGATGGACAAACCGAGACCTGTACCTCCAAATTTTCTTCTTGTGGAACCATCTGCCTGCTGGAATGCTTCGAAGATAATTTTCTGCTTGTCTTCTGCAATACCTATTCCCGTATCTTTTACAGAGAAAACAATAAAGTCTTTCTTCTTATTATCTTTTTTAATATTTAAATTGATACTTCCTTCTGTGGTAAATTTCAGAGCGTTTGACAATAAATTCCTTAATACCTGATCTACTCTTAAACGGTCAGTTTCAATGGTATTGTTCAGCTCCCTGTCAATCTGTACGTTAAACTGAAGCTTTTTCTCCTGGAAGACCGGGTTAAAGAGGTTCTTTAAATCTTTAACGATATCATTAATTTCCACATCCTGATATTCCAGTGTCATTTTTCCGGATTCTATTTTTGCAAGATCAAGAATCTCATCAATCAGCGTCAGAAGGCTGCTTCCTGAGCTTTGAATTACTTTAGCCGATTCAATCTGATCTTCATTCAGGTTTTCTTCCGGATTTTCTGCCATCAAACGGGATAAAAGCAGAATTGAATTAAGCGGTGTACGTAATTCGTGAGACATATTTGCAAGAAATTCAGATTTATATTTTGTGCTTAAAGCCAATTCTTCTACTTTTTTCTGAATTTCACTGTTACGTTCTGCAATCAGATGATTTTTTTCTTCCAGCAATCTTGATCTTTCTTCCAGCTCTGCATTGGCCTGCATCAGCTCTTCCTGCTGCACTTTCAGTTCTTCTTCAGAAGCCTGCAGCTTTTGGGTTTGTGCTTCAAGTTCCGTATTCAGGTTTTCAAGTTCCGAATGCTGCACCTGTAATTCTTCGGACTGTGCCTGTGTTTCTTCCAGAAGCTGCTGTTCTTTTTCGCGGCTTTTCGCAGCGTTGAGCGCAACCCCGATATTTCTTGTACATTCAATGAAATAATCAATTCTGCTTTCATCAAAATTATTGGTAGATCCCAGTTCCAGCACCCCGATAATGTTGCCGTCTGCAAAAACCGGCAGTAGTAATATTCCGTAAATTTTTATGGTACTGCTGGCAAAGGTTACTACAAAATCTTCTTCATGAAGATTATTATAAACCTGTGTTTTTTTGCTAATGAAAGTTTGTCCTACCATTCCTTCTCCGGGTTCAAAAACTTTTTTCATATTGTTTTCCAGTCCGAAAGCAGCTTTCAATTTCAGCATTCCTTCATCATAAAGATAAATTGATCCGTTGATGCATTTTCCATATTCAATGATCTGTTTCAGGGCATTATCTGAGACTTCCTGTACCGATTTGTTCCCCATAAGAGATTCATTAAGCAAAGCAAGACCTTTCTGGCGCCAGTCGCTGGCATTAATTTTATCGAAAGAAATTTTCAATGATTCGGTCATGTGATTAAGTGACTCGGCAAGATCTCCAAGATCGTCCTGGGAGTTATCTGTCGCCCTTTGGTTATAATCTCCGTTGGCAACCCTGTTGGCAATTTCACGGATTGCACTTACTCTTTTGCTGATTTCAATATCTTTAGCCTGAAGCGCCCTTTCAAGCTTGTCCCTGCGAATAAGGTCTGCCCGTAATTTCAGATAAAAGAATGTGGTTACTACAATGGCAGCAATGGCAGAAAAGATGATGAATAAAACCGTAGTGTTGGATGATCTGGTAAGGTCTTTGTTTTTGATAGCGAGCTGTGACTCTTCGGTTTGTACAAATTCCTGAACAATTTTCCGGCATCTGTCCATATATGATTTACTCATAAGAACCTGCTCCTGGCTCATGACAATGCCTTTTTTCCTGTTGTCTACAAAATGTTTCAGATTTGAAATGTTCGTGTTAACATTTCGTTCAAGCTCATGTAAAAGTTTCACCTGATTTTCATCGGTAATATCAAGGTTTTTTGCCCGCTCTATTGCTTTTGGAAATTCAATAAGGCTGCGATTGAAAGGATCGAGGAAATTTTCCCGGCCGGTAAGCTGATATCCCCGGCTCCCGGTTTCAGCATCCAGTAAAGAAATCAAAACATCTTTAACGGCAGTGATGGATCTCCGGCTTTTTGAAAGGCTTTCCCGATTTTCCATCTGTTTTTGTATGCTTACATAAGAGGCAATTGAACTCGCAATCAGTATCACTAAAGAGAGTCCTACTCCAAACTGAAGATTTCTTATAATTTTTTTCGGCATTGAAAATTAGTTTAATGGTAATGTGAAATAAAACGTAGATCCTTCATCTACTTTACTGGAAACACCAATACTTCCATGATGCTGCTTAATGATTTCAGAGCATATGAATAATCCTATCCCCATCCCCTGAAACTGGAGGGAAGATTCTTCAACACGATAAAACTTCCTGAAAACAGCTTCCTGCTTGAAATCCGGAATACCGATTCCAAAATCGGTGACATTTACCTTTACTTCCTGCTCTTCTTCATCTACGAAAGTGGTAACAATTACCTGATTGTTTTTAGGAGAATATTTAATAGCGTTCGTTAAAAAATTGATGAGGACCTGCTCAATGCGGATTTCATCAAGCGGAATAAGAATATCGGGCTTCACGCCGTCGCGTTTTATTTTCACACGATTTTCATCATGAGTCTGAAGAATGGTATCGATCGCATTGCTGATAACACTTTCCAGATTGGTTGGTTTTTTATTAATTTTAAGCTTACCGTTTTCTATTTTGGAAACATCAAGCAAATCGGTAATAAGGGTATTAAGTTTTTCGATCTGGTCCTGAACTTTAGTCACGAAACCTGCTTCGGCACTTTCCTTATCAAGCTTAAGTTTCCTTTCAAGAAGCTGAACATATGCTTTGATACTTGTTAAAGGAGTTTTGAGTTCGTGGCTGGCAATACTCAGGAATTCATCTTTTTCCTTTTCTACTTTCTTCTGATCGTCGATATCCGTAAAAGTTCCCACCCAGTTTTTGATTGAGTCTCCGTCATAGACAGGAGTTACCCTAAGAAGATGATAACGATACTTACCGGATTCCATTTTCTTGATTCTGACTTCAAGTTCTAAGGCGGTTCCTTTTTTTCTGCAACGCTTTAATTCTTCTTTGATATTGAAATCATCAGGATGGGTCTCGGGAAATTGTTTTTCAGATTGGGAATATTCGTACCACTTGCCATTTACAAAATCTATGACTCCTTCTTCATTTAATGTAAAAGCGATCTGCGGAAGTGATTCCAGCATCAGATGAAAATGATCGATCTGTGACTTCATGGTAACCTGGGATTCCCTTCTGCCTTTTACTTCAAGCTCCAGGCTTTGCTGCGCTTTCTTCATCGCGAGATTCTGTTCCTGAAGACTGTAGAACGTTTTCACCTTCAGCATAAGAATTTCGGGGTCTACCGGTTTTGTCACGTAGTCTTTACCTCCTGAAGCGTAACCCCGTGTAATAAATCTTTTCTCAGTATTTACCGCAGACAAAAATATAATAGGTACTTCTTTGGTTTTGCTATAACCGGCAAGTGTTTCGGCCACTTCAAAACCATCCATATCGGGCATCTGTACGTCTAAAATAATTAATGCATAATCATTCTTCAGTGCTTTTCCCAACGCTACTTCACCGGAGTCAGCCGTATCCACCTGAAAATCTTTTGATTCCAGTAGTTTTTTCAGGGAATAAAGGTTGCTCTGGTTATCATCAACAATTAAGATCATAGAAATATAAAATCAATAATTAATTATATTTAGTTCAACATCAAAAATACTCACAATATTCCGAAAAACAGTAATGTTTTAGCGATTATAGTTGTAGGTACCACATTACTGTGAATATTATTTAACATTAAAAAAATTGTAAAGGACGAAGCAATATTTATTCCACTGAATCAATATTTTAGAAATATTTTTAATTTAAAATGAAATAAACTTAGAAAATTTTCCTTTAAAATTATAATTCACGGCACAGTGTTTGAATATTGACTGGCAACACTTTTTCACTTAAATATATACTTTCAAATTATAAACCCCTGTATTATCAGGGGTTTATTGTTTTTCAAGTGTGATTATAACCTACGGTACATATTCTTCTATACCTGTAAGTTTACTCTGCGCCTTTAAAAATTTTCTCGTTAAAATCAAACATACAATTGTCTGTTAAGATATGTACTTTAAGATTTTCAGCATAAATAGGCGATCCTTTTTTCACCGTATCAATATTTGTTTGTCCAATATTTTCAGCGTTTAGCAGCCAAACCATACCAGATCCGCGACACGTTGCTTTATATCCTTCCTCAATAAGCAGTGCCGTATCTTCACCTAGACCAATTCCCCAGCAATGCTGATGAAGGATAACAGCGTGCGCAAGCCTTCCGAACCTGGCGCGATGCACGAAATGAGTATCTATAATGCAGTTATCAATAAAGCCCAATCCGGAATTCAGTTCAATGTCATGTTCAAGCATTGCTTCACCATTTACGGCTTCCATAATGATGATTTCCGGAATACACATGGCGCCGGCACTGGTACCTGCAATGGTGAAATCTTTCTCATTGGTGTATTTTTCCTTAAGTAAATATTTCAATGCAGAATCTTTTAATTTTTCATAAATCCTGCGTTGATCTCCACCCGTAAAAAATACTGTTTTTGCTGCTGAGACTCTTTTAAACTGATAATCAGTATGCAATTGATCATCGCAGAGATCCAGAAAGTCAAAATTAGTATATCCAATTTCAATAAATGTTTTGGTATAGGTCTCCCGAATACTTTCCGGCTCGGAGCTTGCGATTGTAATAACCTCAATCCTCTCATCTTTTGAAGCAGTGAGAAGCTTTAAAATTTCATGTGGTGAAAAATCTTTGTTTTTTTTCTCCATTTCGGAGTCGTTCCCGTTTTTATCTTCCTTCCCTCCTATGATTAACAATCTTCCTTTTGCCATATTATACTATTCTGCAGTTGGTGTAAAGTATTTTATTTATGTACGTATTCAGAACTTCCCCGTTTTTCAGCGGACAGCCTCAAGAATATTACCTTTAAGGTTTCCACGAATAGGATGTTCATTTCTTAAATTGTTATTCATTATCCGTCGGTACATTCTTAAGATTATCATGGTTCTGCAGCGTGTCAGAGCGTTGCTCAAGGGTATTAATGGTGTCAGATTGGCGGTTGTTAACGGTTTCCCCTTTGTTTTCCTGATCAGTATACTGCGTTTCTGATTTTGTGCAGCCCATAGTGACTGTAAAAATAAACACTGTGAAAATTATTTTTTTCATATTTAAAAATTTGGTATTCTCAAACTTATTGAATAATCGATGAGCTTTTTATGACGGTAATCACAATCTAATAATGGTGAAATTTCTATAACCTTATCAAAATATAACTGTATATTTATGATCAGGATCATAATTGAAACGTTTTTCAATTTGATAAATTTAAAAATGTGGTATACCCCTAATTCCAATTAAAGAAGATTATTATTATGTTAATTGAAGAACAACTCTTACTGTCTTACGGTGCAGAAATTGAAGACCTCGATTCTTCGTATGTCATTTTCGAGGAAGGCAGCACACCGAAATTTTATTACCAGATCATAAAAGGCAGAATAAAACTCAATCACTACGATGAAGACGGAAAAGAGCTTATTCTTGCGATCCTAAGTAAAGGACTGAGCGTGTGTGAGCTTCTTTTATTTATTGATGAGAAATATCCCGTTAATGCCATTACTTTCGAAGAAACCAGTGTACTGAAACTTCCTAAAAGTGATTTTATCAGACTCCTGGATGAAAATGTCCAGATTTCCAGGGATATCAATAAATTTTTATCCGAACGCCTTTATTTCAAATATATCATGCTGGAAAACAATACTTCCCTGAGGCCTGATGTCCGCATAAAAGGTGCCCTTAATTATCAGAAAAGTTTCAGTGATAATCAGGAACAATTTTCATTTGAAGTTCCGCTTACAAGAAAAGATATCGCATCCATAACCGCTTTACGGGTTGAAACAGTGATTCGCACCATTAAGAAACTCGAAAAAGAAGGTTTTTTGAAAATTATTAACAGAAAAATATTTATTTAAAGCAAAATTGCTTTTTAATGCTGAAATTTGCAGAAGAAACTTAAAAAATGAATTGGATCATCTTAATTATTGCAGGATTATTTGAAGTTGCTTTTGCGTCATGTCTGGGAAAGGTAAAAGAAACAAGCGGAACCACTATGTACGTTTGGTTCGGGGGTTTTCTGATCTCTCTTACCATAAGTATGCTGTTGCTCATTAAGGCTACCCAAACCCTTCCTATCGGAACGGCATACGCCGTGTGGACAGGTATTGGCGCAGTGGGAACGGTATTAATGGGGATTTTCTTTTTTAAAGACCCGGTAAGCTTCTGGAGAATCTTTTTTATTGTAACACTAATCGGTTCTGTTGTAGGTCTTAAAGCAGTTTCTTCTCATTAAACTTTATTAAAAAATAGGTATGAGCTTAAATAATTTAAATCTATTTAAATATTACTGAACCCAAGCGGAAAAACCCCTGAAATTTATTAAAGAATAAATAACTAAAAACGTCTCCGGTTTGGAGACGTTATTTTTTATAAACGATGGGTAAAATTTCACTTTTCCTGAGTCCGTATTTTTCAATTTCTTCATCTGAAAAACGCTGGGAATAGAAATTGGCATCTGTTTCAAAGCCTGCTTTCTGAAGCCTTTCGAAATAATCCATCCCGTACCAGCGTACGTGGTCATACTGCCCGAAATGTTTTTGTCGTTCTTTGGGATCCGTGATGGTAAAATCTTCATACGTTTTTTGCAACGTGTTTTTCATCGGAACCTGTAATATTCCCCATCCTCCTGGTCTTAGCACCCTGTATAATTCGCTCATTGCTTTAGCATCATCAGCAATATGCTCCAGTACATGATTACAGAAAATGATATCGAAACTTTCATCTGCAAACGGAAGGTCGAGAATATCCGCTTTTACGTCCACAATGGGAGAAAAAAGATCCGCCGAAATATAATCCAGATTACTCATCCTTTTGAATTTTCTTAGAAATTCCTGTTCGGGAGCAATATGCAAAACTTTATGGTTTTTAATAAAAAAATCCGTTTCATTCTGGAGATACAGCCACATCTGGCGATGTCTTTCGAGACTTAAAGTCCCTGGCGATAAAGCATTTTCTCTTTGTTTACCATATCCGTAAGGAAGAAACTTCCTGTAGGACCGTCCATCGATAGGATCAACAAACCGGTCTCCTTTAAACAGCTGGTAAATAAGCGGCCTCGCCCAAATGCTTAACCTAATAAGCATAGGACGCGGAATTTTATTTAATAAAAATTTGGCTGCCTTTTTCATTTAAAAATCCAGTTGAAAAGCTTTCTCTTCATCACTTTCAATACCCAGGGCATCGTAAATATACTGGAAGGTGGAAAGCAATACAGGTTTTCCGTTGATCACGGCAACATCATGCTCAAAATGTGCGGATGGCTGATTGTCAAGAGTAGTGACTGTCCAGCCATCATTATGGAATTTTACTTTTTCCGTACCGAGATTAATCATGGGTTCAATGGCAATTGTAAGTCCGTCTTTGATTACTTTTCCGCTACCCTGTCTTCCGTAATTGGGAACCTGAGGATCTTCATGCATCTGTCTTCCGACACCATGTCCCACAAGCTCTCTTACAACACCATATCCCTCTTTTTCACAGTGCGATTGTATGGCATGAGAAATATCTCCGATTCTTTTTCCCCTGACACACTGCTCAATTCCTTTGTAAAGAGATTCTTTAGCAACTTTCAGAAGCTTTTTGGTTTCCGGTTTTACTTCACCGATTTCAAAAGTGTAAGCATGATCGCCTACAAAACCATTCAAAACAGCACCACAATCTACGGAAAGCACATCGCCTTCTTTGATTTCTTCTTTGCTGGGGAAACCGTGAACCACCTGTTCGTTTGGTGAAATACAAAGGGAATACGGAAATCCTCCATATCCTAAAAATGCAGGCTCCGCGCCATGATCTTTAATAAAATCATGTGCCAGTTTATCCAAATATAAAGTGGTAATTCCCGGTTTGATTTCTTTTGCCAGCATTCCTAATGTTCTGGAAACCAATCGGGCACTTTCTTTCATAAGACGAAGCTCGTCTATTGTTTTTAATTGAATCATTTTTTAATTATAAAATGTAACAATATAACAGTGTATCAGTGTAACAATGTTCTGATTGGTAGATTGTTATATTGGTAAATTGTTACATCGGATATTCTACCAGAACAATCCTTTTTTCTTTTCTTTTTTAAGCTTTGAATAAGCCAGGACTTCTTTTCCTTCAACCCGGAATTCTATTCTCTCCTGAATAATATTGTAGATTTCACCCCAACCCGGAAATCCTCCCAGATTTCTGTCATCTATGAACCAATCCGCATCAATTTTTCTGGATTGATTTTCGGAATCAAAAACTTCTCCTTCAAAGCTGGAATTTACCGCATAAAACTCAACACCGTTTTTCATACAGAATTCTACGGCTTCATCCAATGCTCTTCCGTGACGGTAAGTCCAAAGGATAAGTCTGTATCCTTCCGACTGAAGTTTTTTTAGTGTTTCAAAAGCAAAAATCTTCGGTTTGCCAATCGCGGGATAAGCATCATCAACAATAGTTCCGTCAAAGTCAACTGCAATTTTTTTATTATTCATTCTGTGAATTTGTTTTTAAAAATGCAAAGATACAAAAAAGAACGCCCAAGTATACTCCGGCGCTCTTACTTTTATAATTTAATAATATAGATTAACTTTTTACCCAGCTGAACTGGAACTGCAGATCCGGAGTTGATATTCTGTCCGTAATTTTCTGAAGTCTTGCCGGAAGCTTCATCAGGTATTCCTGAGCTTTTTCGGCTTTTTCATTAAGACCTTTAACGTGTTCTATTTTCCATTCGTCAAGAAGTTCTTTCATAATGTTGATGTAATCCTGACCTGTGTACACCATACATCTTTGTGCCGCATCTGAAAAATGTCCCCAAAGTTCACCGGCTTTTTGTCCGGACTGTCTCATCATGTGAGCAGGCATTACAATTTTCTTGCGCATCATATCTTCAAAAGCAAGGATCATTTCCGAAGGATCGATTTCCAGGATCTTTGCCACAAAATGCTTGTAAGCTTTGGCATGTCTTGCCTCATCGGCGGCAATAACGCCACACATTTTAGCCAGCTTCCCGTTTCCGGATTGTTTTGCCAGCGTCCCTACTCTTCTGTGAGAAATATTAGTGGCTGTTTCCTGAAAACTTGTGTAGATAAAGTTTCTGTACGGATCCATACTTGTTCCCAAATCAAAACCGTCATTAATCAGGTATTGGGTGGTTACTTCCACTTCTCTCATATTTACTCTTCCGCACAGATAAAGATATTTGCTCAAAAGATCACCGTGTCTGTTTTCTTCAGCAGTCCATGCTCTTACCCAGTGTGCCCAGCCTACTTCTCTTTGCTCCTGATCTACACCGTCTACGCCCATCAGCCAGGATTCGTAGGAAGGTAAAGCTTCTTCCGTAATACAGTCTCCGATAAGGGTTACAAAAAGATCATAAGGCATTTCTCTTGCGAACGTCTGAATTTCTTCAAGATCATATTTAAATTCTGAGCTTGAAGGATCCGGAAGATAATCAGAAGGTTGCCAGATCTTCTCGATTGGCGTTAAAAATTTATCCAGAAAAGAGCCTACTTCCTTTTCCAAAATTCCCATTACTTCTTTCCTAACAAGCTTTTGATACATTTTATAAATTTAGGTTTAATTTGCAAATTTAAGTTTTTATTTATTATTTAGAACATAATAAACTGTTAATTGTTCTAATATTAATCATAAAAATGCCGCTATACATAATTATAACGGCAATTTATCTCTTATATTATTATTTTAGCTTACTAATATATCTCCGGTCATTATTTGTGGTATTTCCACACCCATTACTTTTAAAATGGTAGGTGCCACATCACCAAGCTTGCCAGGTTTCAGATTCCAGGTATGGTCTTTATCCATCACGATAAAAGGAACCAGATTGGTTGAATGCTGCGTGTTTGGTGATCCGTCCGGGTTAATCATAACATCCGAATTCCCGTGGTCGGCAAGAATGAAAACTGCATAGCCATGATCATACGCTGTAGTCGCTACTTTTTCAATACATTGATCCACTGTTTCCGCTGCTTTTACAGCCGCTGAAAATACACCTGTATGACCTACCATATCGGTATTGGCAAAATTTAAACATATAAAATCCGCAGTCTCATTTTCAAGTTCCGGAAGAATGGCATTGGTAATATCGTAGGCTGACATTTCCGGTTTAAGATCGTAAGTAGGAACATCTTTAGGACTCGGGCAAAGCAGTCTTTTCTCTCCGTTAAAAGGTTCTTCCCTTCCTCCTGAAAAGAAGAATGTTACGTGAGGGTATTTCTCAGTCTCTGCAATCCTGATCTGTGTTTTATGATTTCTTTCCAGGATTTCACCCATCGTTTCATGCAATACTTCTTCATCAAAAACCACGTGTACGTTTTGGAAGGTTTTATCATAATTCGTAAGTGTCACATAATACAATGGCAACTTTCTCATGAAATATTCCGGGTTATCATGCTGTGTAAGCACTTCTGTGATTTCACGGCCTCTGTCTGTACGGAAATTGAAACAAATAACAACATCATGATCTGTGATTTTAGCCACCGGAACCACATTTCCAATTGCGGTGGAATCAATCATGATAATCGGTTTCATGAATTCGTCGGTAATATTTTCGTCGTAGGATTTTTGAATTTCCAGCAAAGCATTGGTTGTCTGCGCTCCTACACCTTCCACCATTGCATCGTAAGCAATTTTTACACGTTCCCATCGTTTATCTCTGTCCATCGCGTAATATCTTCCTACAACAGAAGCAAGCTTGCCTACCGTTTTTATCATATGTTCCTGAAGATCTTCAATAAAACCTTTTCCGGAATGCGGATCGCAGTCGCGCCCATCTGTGAAAGCATGAACAAATACATTTTCACGTAGTCCGAATTCGTGTGCCGCCGTAAGAAGTCCTTTAAGGTGATTGATATGGGAATGCACACCTCCATCTGAAACCAGACCGATAAAGTGTACTTTCTTATTTTCTCTTTTAGCATATTCAAATGCATCCTGAATAACTTTCTGCTGGCCTAGAGAACCATTTTCCACCGCCATATTCAGCTTTACCAGATTCTGATATACCACTCTTCCCGCACCAAGATTCATATGTCCTACTTCGGAATTTCCCATTTGTCCCGCCGGTAATCCTACCGCCAGACCGCTTGCTTCGAGGGTTGTATGCGGAAAGTTTTTAAGGCAGTTATCTATAAATGGTGTATTGGCTTTATCAATGGCTGAAACATCAGGATTCATTCCCAATCCCCATCCGTCAAGGATTGCTAATATTGCTTTTTTCGACATTTTGTATAAACTTTTGTATTACAAATTTATTTATTTTGAAATGAATTGAAGAATTGAAGGACTTAAAATTTATTTAAAATTGTTTTATCTAAACCTTGAAGGTTTGAATGGGCTGGTATTTTTCTGCCTTAAATATTTTATTAATTTTGCCTTATGGATTTAAGAGATCAACTGAAAAACCTTTTTCCTGATCATGATGAGCAGGATTTTGAAATGCCTGAAGAGAAATTTAAGCAGAAAGAACCTCTGGTATGTAAATTTGAGAAGAAAGGCAGAAATGGCAAGCCTGTGACCGTCATTGAGGGCTGGGAAGGTACCGAAGAAGAACTGAAGAAAATTTCAAAAAAAATAAAAACCACCTTGGGAATCGGTGGCTCTGAAAAGGATGGAACGATCATCATTCAGGGGGATAACCGTGATAAAATAATGGATATCCTTAAAGAAATGGGATATAAGACCAAAAGAGTCGGCGGATAGTTTGCAATTTTTAAATACTTCAAACGCTATGACCGCAAAAAGTTTTTTAATTAAACTTGAAAACATTTTTTGTTCGCAATGGCGCTTCACTCAGCTAAGACTTTTGTGCATATTTCGCTAAAAATATTTTAATTTTCCTTTTAAAAGTAAATCTGCGTTTGCGGAATCATTTTCTTTAGTTTTTCAAGGATTGATTTTTTTATCGGATTGCCCGTTAATATTAAAGTTTTAAGATTTTTCAACTCAGAAAATTCCGGAGGCAGATCAGTAAGTTGATTATTGGCCAGATTCATACTTACCATATTTTTTAGCCCTTTGACTTTAGGGGAAATTTCCCTGATGTTGTTCTGGCTTAGATTTAAAAATTCCAGTTGCTTAGATTTAAATAAACCCTCGGGCAACTGAGCAATAGAATTTTGTTGTAATTCAAGATATTTCAACTGTTGCGGAAATTCCAGTTTTCCCAGATCATTAATCTGATTGGAAGATAAATTCAATGATCTCATGTTTTTAATTTTATCTAAATCTTTAGCAATGAAGCTGATCTGGTTTCCCTGAAGGTTAATTTCTTCCAGTCCCGGAATTTGCAGTAATGCTTCCGGAAAAACGTTCAGATTATTGGCATCAAGATGAATGGTTTTTAACTTTTTAAGCTTACCTAAATTTGGATTGATACTGGTCAGATTATTTAAATTAATGGAAAAACTTTCAAGTTTCTGAAGTTCTGCAATTTCATCGGGAATATATTTGATGCTGTTTTCATTGAGGTTCAAAATCGTAAGTTCTTTCAGTTTAAAGATAGATTCGTCCATTTTCTCAAATTTATTTTCCATCAGATTCAGAAAGAAAACAGAATCGAACTTCTGAATTTCAACAGGAAGATTAAACATTGTTTTCCCCCGAAAACTCATGCTGTAAACTGTTTTTCCACTTTTCAACGCATCATCTATATTGGTGTATGTTGGGTATTTTACAGGATCAATCTGTGCTTTTGCCTGTAAAAAAATGATTAACGGAACAGAAAAAAATAACTTTTTCATAAACTAAAAAAACTACCGGCAACCCATGGATTACCGGCAGTTGTGTAAAATATTAATAATTTATTTTTTCAGCAATTTTACGGTCTGCTGGAATCCTCCTTCCGCTTCAATGTTCAGAATTAAAACTCTTGAAGTATTAAGCTGATTGGTAAAATCAAGGTCTAAAACTTTGTTTAATCCTGAATATTTCTGGGTGAAAACAATTTTACCATCAATACTGTAAGCTGTTACCATAATGTTTTTCAGTCCTTTTGGAGAATTGATTTTTACGATTCCTGAAGTAGGGTTCGGAGCAACGGTTATTGTGTTTTCCGGCTGTGTTTCGATGGTTCCAAGAGAACCTGCCGTACCCAGATTGTTTTTCAGGGCTACTACTATTGTTGCAGATTTCCCTCTGTAGTCAATCGTATTTCCGGTAGCGTCAACATCTGTAGAAATAGTAGAATCCGGATGCTGGATAGAGAAGAATCCGAATTTGTGATCTGGCGTGAAAGTAAGTCCGGTCGGTTCTGATCCTGCCGGCATGGATGCAAATAATTTCACTTTAGGATTTGCCTGCGTATGATCCGGAGCCACTACCCAGATATAATTTTTCCCACCATCCTGAAGAACCCACAGGTTCCCAAGCTCATCAAAAGTAAGGTTGTCGTTCCCGTCTCCCCAGGCTTCAGTTTTTGTTCCCTGTGCCGTGTCGAAAGAATAGTTAGTCGTAAGACCTCCCACGAAAGTTTCCACCTGAGAAGCGGTTGCTCCGTCGTCTTTTAACCGGTATACTTTATTCAATCCCTTTGCTGTAAAATATACTTTGCCATCAAGCGGACTGATTTCCACGTCTTCTATTCCATTGAAAGAAGTTCCACCAAGCGATTGCGCCAAAGATGACGTATTGTTCTGATCTGCTTTTGTTTTATTAGGCACCTGAACCCAGGTTGCAGTTGTCGCTACAGGATCCCCGCTGCTTAATCCCTGATCTAATTTCAATACATAAAGATTTCCTGAAGAAAGGTTATTCGGCGTATCCATTACATATTTGTACACCATATGTGTTCCGCCATCTTCACCATAATAGGCCACCGTTCCGGCATTGTTCACCACCACATTTTCGTGGTTCATGATTCCCATCTGCCAAAGTTTTCCTTTAGAACCGTCCGTATTCTGAGTAATTACCTGTGCAGTAACCGGATCAATTTCTACCAGCCAGCCATAATCCTTCATTCCATCGGCATTAACATCATTGGAAGTGGTCTGTTCTTCAGCTGTAATGATCGTTCCCCAAGGCGTTACTCCTCCTGAACAGTTTCTGATGGTCTGAACCAGGCTTGGTGCAGAGAAACTTACGGCTCTTGATCTTGTAAGCTGCCACAATTTGGTTGTTCCGTTATAATTGATTTCCGCCATTGTAACACCTCCAGGATTGGTTTCGTGGTTTACGGAAAGATAACCGTTCGTGCTGCTTGAATTTTTAGCCACGTATCCTGTGAAGTCATTCTGGCCTCCTACTAATCCTCCTCCTTCTGTATAGCTGTCTCCTTCTTTAAGGATCAATTGATATTTATGTTCTGTAGGAATGATTAATTTATTCGTTTGTGCTGTAGGAACAATGGATGTAAAGCAGCTGATATGAGTTGCGTTACAAGGTACGGGAGTTACCGTAGCTGTTGTTTTCAGATAAGCATCAATTCTTAAATCCGAACTTGAAGCGCCTCTGTTATGTAATTCGATGGAAATCCTGTTGTTTCCGTTTACAAATTTAGATTTTGGAATAGAGAATACGTTATATACGCTTTCTGCAGCTCCGTCTATGGTTGTTGAAGACAAAGTAGTGAAATCAATTGTTCCTGAAGGCATATTGTCTCTTACCACTTCTTCCCCATTCAGGTAAACTACAATTCCGTCATCTCTCATCACACCCAGTTCCATCGTTGAGGAAAGGTCGTTTAAATTAACCGTGAAATCTTTCGCAAAATAGGCGGTGATTAATCCTGTATTGGTTTGAGTGGTTACAGGATCTCCGTATCCTAACGGACCATTTCCCTGCTGCCATGCCGTAACATCATAGTTTGCATTTTTCCACTGGTCTGCCAACGCGGTGTTGGTATCATTGTACTTCCATGAAGAATTTTTGTTGAAGATAAAAGTCTGGGCATTCAACAGCGTACCCGAAACCATTGCAAGAGCTGCAACTGTTAGTAGTTTTCTTTTCATTTTAAATTTCGATTTATTAGACTCTGCAAATCTATTTTATTGCTGTGAAGAGCCTATTAATAGGAGTTTAAATAATTCTTTCGAAATATTAATTAATGGAAAATTTAATGTTAATCAGGTTAAGGAAATGTTACATTAATTTTTAACCGCAAAAAAACAAAGAGTATTTAAACTATAAGCTGAAATACAAGATTGCCGCTAAAAAATCGCAACATGTAATATCTCAAGATAAAAATCTGCGAAATCCGTGCAATCAGCGGGAGGAAAAATTTAACCGCAAAAAGGAATAAAGATTATATATATCAGCCTAAATTATCATGACGTTGAGATTTTCCAGAATGACAAAAGGATGCTTTTTTATTTATTGCTGATATCCGTTAAAGAATTAAGAAAAGCAATAACCTGTTTGATTTCGGTTTGAGTGAGATTTAATTTATCCGGAGCAAGCGTCTGGTTTTTCATTTTTAATCCTAATCCTTCTCCACCTCCTTCATTATAGAACTCAAGAACTTCTTCCAGGCTGTTGAAAGCGCCGTTGTGAAAGTAGGGTTTGGTTAGGGCAATATTTCTTACGGTTACGGTTTTGAAAGAATTTTCGTAAATCCATGAATTCTCTTTTTTCACCGGGCTGTTTACTCTTCCTTTATCTGCGTCAAGTTCAAGAGGTTTTTGATCAATCGGTTTTGCGGTTATTCCCAATACTTCAGATTCATTTTCATTAAAAAATGGCGGCACAAGACCTGAAAAGTTCGGTGCAAAATGGCAGGTTGCGCAATTGGCTTTTCCCATAAACAGGTTGAAACCCTTTTTTGCATCGTCAGAAATTTCTTTTTCACTTCTCATAAATTTATCAAAATCACTCTCGTAAGAATAGAGGGAAGCAACGTAAGAACTCAACGCTTTTGAAAAATTTTCCCGGTTGATATTTCCTTTTTTAAAAGCTTTTTTGAAGGCCTTCTTATATTCCGGATCTGCGTTTATTTTCTTAATAATATTATCATAACTGGTATTGAATTCGTCTTTGTTGTAAATAACATGTTCGGCCTGCTGCTCGAGGTAAAAAGCCCTTAAATCATAGAAAAATCTTTTGGCAAAAACAGCGTTGTAAAGTGTAGGAGAATTCCTCAGTACTGTTTTTCCGTCTACATTGCTTGGCGACTTGGATTTAAGATCCGTGAATGCATTTTCGGGAAGATGACATGTAGCACAACTCATTTTACCGTTGCCGCTTACATTCTGATCATAGAAAATTTGTTTGCCCAGCTTTCTTAACGCTTCATTATCTTCATCCTTTTTCAGCAAAGTATAAAAATAAGGATCAAGAAAATCGCTGCTGAAAAAATCTTTGCTTCCGGGATTCCATCCGGAAAATTCTTTCAGATCATCCGTTCTTCCGTCCCAGCTTCCCAGTTCCCGGTATAAAGGCTGAATATATTTTTTGTAAAACTCTATCCTGTCGAAAGTTTCAAATTCTTTATTTTCTGAAAGGTAAGTGATGCCTGCGGAAAACAACTGATCTGCTTTTTCCGTGTTGTAATTTTTAAAATAAGGATCATCCTGAATATACTTTTTCATTCCTGAAAAGGCATGCAGGGTTTCTTCGGAAATATTTAAAGAGCCCGGCGTATCAAAGCCTGTCACGCCGAGGCTATATATTCTGATGAGTTCAATTCTCAACGGCAATGTTTTATTGCTTCCTTTACTTAAACCGTTTTTCAGTGAGCTTAAATAGAAACTTGAATAACTGTTGAAAAGAAAATCGGCAATAGTCTTTATTTCTTCTTTTTTGGTTTCTGCTTCATCAGAAAACACCAGTTCATCCAGAACCTGAAGACCTTCCGGAGGAAGTGTATAAGAAGTTGTTCCAGCCGCTTCAATATGAAATAAAGGAGCAGCGTTAAGGTGTGTTTTTGTAAATTCA
Organism: Chryseobacterium sp. MHB01; assembly: GCF_034651565.1. Taxonomy (NCBI): domain Bacteria; kingdom Pseudomonadati; phylum Bacteroidota; class Flavobacteriia; order Flavobacteriales; family Weeksellaceae; genus Chryseobacterium; species Chryseobacterium sp. MHB01. The sequence continues at coordinate 78,067 of NZ_JAYEDA010000003.1, forward strand.
GGATAATGATAGGCTACATAAAACTCTATTTCTTTGAATGAATTTCTTGTTTCCTTTAAAGTTTTGCGCAAATCTTCAAGCGTTATTTTGTTTTCGGAAAAACCATAAGCATCGGATTTCAATTGGCTGAGTCTGGTTTTAAAATCTGATAAACCTTCATGGATCACAGAATTTTCATTTTTAAAACCTTTATGAGAAGGATTGAAAGACATTACAGCAAAACCTAACAACACAAACAGAACAATCAAAGAATAAAACTTCATTAATTTTTTTCTGCAAAACTACCGATAGGAAAAGCTTTACAGGTTATCCCAACTTTAAATTTGAATTAACTAATCTTTACATTTCAGATAATGGAATTTTTACTAATTTTAAATCCCGAAATCACATTCAGAACTAAACTAACGGTTTCTATACCGATGTTTTAATAATGAAGAGGATATTTGGGACAGATTTAATACAACTTTAATTCAAATAAAAACATATTATGCTCAATAAACTTGCTGCTTCAGAACTTGTTCTGAACGAAGACGGAAGTGTCTATCATCTGAATCTTTTACCTGAAGATATTGCTGAAAAGATTATTCTCGTTGGGGATCCCGATCGTGTTGCCAAAGTTTCAAAATATTTCGACACGGTGGAAATCCGCAAAAATAAAAGGGAATTTTATACCCATACCGGAACACTTCGTGGTGAAAGAATCACTGTAATGTCAACAGGAATCGGGACGGAGAATATTGATATCGTAATGAATGAGCTGGATGCTTTGGTGAACATTGACCTTAAACAAAAGGAATTCAAAACCGAACATACTTCTCTGAAGCTTTTCAGAATGGGAACCTGCGGAAGTGTAAATCCGGATGTTCAGGTGGATAATATGCTGGTAACACAAAATGTGGTTGGATTAGACGGTTTAATGCATTTTTACCAGGATTACCATTTTGAAAACGAATTTTCCAGAAACTTTTATAAAAAATTCCCGTATGAAAATATAAAACCGATGCTTTATTTTTCAGAATGGTCAGAAGAACTGGGTGAATTATATAAAGACGCGAAATACCACGGAAATACAGCGACATTTCCCGGCTTTTATGCACCTCAGGGCAGACAGCTTCGTTTAAAAGCTCTGGATGATCAATTCCTTGAAACATTGAATGATCTGGGCATCACGAATTTTGAAATGGAAACTTCCGCAATTTATGCGTTTTCAAAATTATTAGGGCATCAAGCCATTACCGTAAATAATGTCATTGCCAACAGAAGACGCGGCGAGTTTTCATCAGATCATCACGCTTCCGAAAAGAACCTCATTGAATGGGTTTTGGAAAGAATTATCAAATAAATTAAAAAAGGATTGCGTTTCCGCAATCCTTTATGTTTTTAGTACGGACAATTCTTTTCGTATTCTTTTATAATGCCGCCATAGAATTCCAGGTAAGCCTGAAGCATATAATCTCCGAGCAAATCCTGAGTTGCATTATGACCCAGTTTATTTTTTTTGCCTTCATCAAAAGCCTGTTTTCTGATATCTTTAAATTTCGTATTCAATGCTTTTTTGAAATCTTTATCTTGTAGTTTTGCCTCAAAAGTATTCATATATTTCTGGAATTCCGGGCAGTCGCGGCCTGCATACCTGAAGGCTTCCACCATTTTGTCATATAAAGAACCCGCAAACAAGCCCAACTTGTCATAATCTACAGGCATAACGGCAAAATCATCTTTAGCATTCCTGATATAAAGCTGAGAATAACCATAATTACAGATCGCAGTGCTGCACATTTTTATATTTGAACCATAGATCTGGATTTTCCCATCGTAAAGTAATGGCTGAAATGACCTCTTCTTTTTATCGCTGACTTTACCGTCTTTATCAACATATTTCATGTCGAGTCTGTTTATTTCATTTGTTACGTCGCCATATTCATCATATATTTTTACGGATTTTACTTCATCTGCACCAAATTTCTCATCTTCGGAACTTTTCGTTTTCTTATAAATGAAATTGTAGATATTATCTTTGTCAAAAAATGCAGGATATGTTCCGTTGGGATAAGTAAATCCCACAAAAAAACCATCGGCCTTGGAACCGTCCGTTAACAGAAACTCCACTTTAGGTAAATCTTTAGTACCTTGTTTTCCATAAGGTTGAGAAAATAATTTTGTACTTGTGATACAAATTAATAAAAGAAGTAATTTAAGTTTCATAAAGTATTATTAGTTTAATCTTTCGAAGCTCAAACATACTAAAATTTATTATATCTCAAAAATAAGTTAGAATTATTAAAAAATTACTATTGTGAAATCAATTTAGATCAAGAATATATTACAAATTCACTTTTGAAACTGAAAGACAGTAATTATTGTAAGACATTTGATTTTAATCTTGACAACATACGAAACAATAAAGCAATATATAATCTAAAATTCATTAATGGTAACATAAAAATGTGCTGAATTTAAGCTTTCGGCGCTACCTGCAATATTGGTAAGGTTAATGGTAATGTTTGAAACCGAGGTCAACCTGGGATTTGATATCGAGAAGGTAGAATTTCCTGCAAAATCATTTGCCGGTGTAACGACAATAGTTGCTCTTGTAGAAGTCATGACCAAAGCCGGCGGAACAGGAATATCCATCGTTGTAGTTTTTCCTGAGGGAAGGTTGGTAATAGACACCGAAGGAAATACTTCAAAACTGATTTGATTCTTTTGCACCGTTCCTTTATTTCCCAATTTATACTGTCCACTAACATCTAGTTTCGCTGCAGTATTGGGTGTACCGGTTCCGATACCCACATTTGCATTGATGTCTCCTAAAACAATTGCATTAGGTTGAGATGTTGAAGCGTTATAACCTATTGCCGTAGAATTCTGCCCACTTGCAGAAGCTCCGGAACCCAATGCCGTAGAGTTTTGTCCTGATGTAAGTGTATTATTGCCCACTGCTGTTTCGTTATTGCTGTTAGTTTTTGCTGCAAAACCTAAGGCAAGAGATCTATAGCCTCCTGAAAACGCATTTTTCCCCACTGCGGCAGCTTCGTTATTATCTGCAACAGCATTGTATCCGATAGCTGTTGACTGATATTTTGAGCTTGCCGAATTACCGAAGCTTATTGATCCATCTACACTTAATTTCCCAATATTAGAAGCGTTTACTTTAAAGATGAGGTCATCATAAGTTGCTGTTCCTATGGAAAGATTGGTAGCATTGCCACCATAATTTCCCGCATTATTTCCTGATGTGCTCCAGTTTCCCGAACTTGGTAAAACTGTAGAGACCGTAGCAATCTGGTTCCATTTTGAATTGCTCCAGAAATAAAATCCGGAAGGAGAAACACCGCCAAGGCCGTTGTTCCATATCAGTAAACCTTCTGCCGGCGATGATATTGTAGTAACATCTGTGGTTGACAGGAGAGTGATTCTTGGTATAAGAACTCCTTTGTTTCCGGAAGTGATATCCAGGATAGAAGAATTGGCAGGTGTGGTTGTACCTATTCCAACCTGAGTGAAGCCGTAAGTAGATTTAAATAATAATATACAAACAGATATTACTTTAAAATAAGTGCTTTTTTTCATCTTTTGTGTTTTTGTATTGAATCACAAATATAAATATTCTCAATAAATTACAAATCAACTATATGAAAATATTTATGAATAAATTTATTGTTTTTATGAAAAATTTAACAGTGTACCACTATTTTAGGAATAGTTATTGTTTTACTAGTAATATCACTAAAATATTTTATTATGAACAATTCAGAATACAACAAAGCAGAAAACGCAGTAGATAACACTGAAAACTCTTTAAAAAATGCAGCTGACAAAACAAAATGGAAAGTTGAGGAGTTTGCAGACAGAGCAAAAGATTATATCAACGAAAAAAGAGCCAATGATGAAGAGGCAAGACATGAAGACTGGCTGGACAGAGCAAAAAACAATGCTTCCGACGCTTGGGAAAATGTAAAAGACAAAGCTAATGAAGCATGGGAAAAAACCAAAGATGCAGCAGAAGATGTGAAGGCAGAATGGAATAAAAAAACAAATTAATTTCAGTCATATAAATATTTTCAAGAAAAACGGAGTCTTTTTACAAGAGGCTCCGTTTTTTATTATGTAATAAACACAAATATTGCTACATTTGTAAACTAATAAACATTAAAAATATGTCATACGGTTTACTTAAAGGCAAAAAGGGAATTATATTTGGAGCCCTTAATGAACAATCGATCGCTTGGAAGGTTGCAGAAAGATGTCATGAAGAAGGTGCTGAGTTTATTTTGTCTAATGCTCCTATCGCTATGAGAATGGGCGAACTGAACGCGTTAGCAGAAAAAACAGGATCTGAAGTAATAGGAGCTGATGCCACTTCCATTGAAGATTTAGAGAAACTTTTTGATGCCGCTGTTGCAAAATTTGGTAAAATCGATTTTATCCTTCACTCTATCGGAATGTCCGTGAATGTGAGAAAAGGAAAACATTATACGGAAATGAATTATGACTGGTTGGAAAAAGGCTGGGATGTATCCGCCGTTTCTTTCCATAAAGTAATGCGCGTGGCATGGGAAAAAGACTGTATGAATGAATGGGGAAGTATTTTGGCCCTTTCTTATATTGCAGCTCAGCGTACCTTCCCGGATTACAACGATATGTCTGATAACAAGGCTTATCTGGAAAGTATTGCAAGAACATTCGGAAATTACTGGGGTGAAAGAAAAGTTCGTGTAAACACGGTTTCACAGTCTCCTACTCCTACTACGGCGGGAAGCGGCGTGAAAGGCTTCGGAGGATTCCTTGGATATGCTGAAGACATGTCTCCTCTTGGAAATGCCACGGCTCTTGACTGTGCCAACTACTGTGTTACTTTATTCTCTGATCTTACGAAAAAAGTAACCATGCAGAATCTTTTCCACGACGGTGGATTCAGCAGTTCCGGCGTAACGCAGAAAGTAATCAATAAATATGATACTGAGCAATAATTAAATTATTTTAAATATATAAACCAAAGTATAATTTACTTTGGTTTTTTTATTGCAATCAACAATGAAAAATATAACACAAATACTTATTGGATCGGTAATTCTTGTATGCTGTACTAAAGAACAGAAAGTAATATCAGAACCGATTGTTCAAAAGGAAATCGTAGGTATTAAAAATTTAAAACATTTTCAGGTTGGGCTTGAAGAAAAGTTTGAAACGCTGCCCTTATTAGATTTTACAGAGATTACTAAAAATGAATATGATAATCTGAAAAATACGGCCCATATTATTACAGATTTACCACTCCAGGCCAGAAATGATAATTATGAATTAAAAATAAACGATAAAATTGTTCAGTTAAAAAAAGGAGACAATACATTAAAAGAAGGAGAAACCCAATATGATTATTTAGGATTTTATCCATCTTTAAATATGTACGCATTTTCTGCAAACAGTATAAGCGATAATTTAGGCTTTAGCGAACTTTACCTGATTAATGCAACGAATCCTTCTGTTTACAGCATTGTATCGCCGGGCGATGACAAAGTAGAAAATCCTGTTATTTCTCCTGACACAAAATATGTAGCATACTATTATAATTACGTTTACGGTACAAATGAAAGTTTTTTAGGTATCCTTAAAATTAACAGCAACAAGACATTCACTGAATTTCGGAGCTTTTCTTCAGATAATTTTAATATTAAAGATGTAGTCTGGTTCGGTGATGATTATATCGGAATAAAAGTTACCGATGATGATTCAAAAACGTTTAAATACTATAAAGCAAATCTGTCATTGAGTAACAATAATAAAAGTTCCAATCTTTCAGGTATTGACGGTAATTATAATATTCATGTAGAAACAGAAACTACCTCTACAGGAATGGCTTCCATCAGTTATTCATTTAAAATAAGAGGCAATGAAGCGATATTGGAAACAAATACTTATCATGAACCTATAAGATGTAACGGAAAATACCTTGTAAGAGAAAATAACAATATATTCGAATTATCTTACAATGATAAGGAAGACAACTGTACATCTTCTGGTATATTTTACCTAAAAAAAGATAGAGAAAAATATTATATTAAAGGAGTTGGAGGTGAAGCCACCGTACAGGATTGGCTGGAATTGAAGAAGGAATAATATTAATTCTGAAAAACAGAATCGGCGGCACCTTTGGTGCCGCCGATTCTTTAAAAATAATGTTAATATGAAGAGTTTTATAAAATTACGGTTTGTATAGAATGTGCCGGAGCAGATAGTTTTGCTGCCATTCCTTCAATCCAGAGATTGGTGTCAATATCAGTATCGGAGTCGTTCATGATTACCGTTACCAGCTGTCCGTTTTCATTCATAAATGTTGTGGAAGTAAGTGCCGCACGATTCGATGAGGTTCCGATGCGCTGTGCATTTGGCTTTATGAATTTAGAAACATGACCGATATAATAATATTCGTAAGTATAATGAACTTCACCGGTTTTGGTATCTGCAATGATAGGAGCAAAACAGAAATTACCGACATGGTTCGGGCCACCTGTTTCATCCAGGAGAACATTCCAGTCTGTCCATAAAGCTGTTCCTTTGTTGAAGTCGTTCAGCATATTTCTTCCGTAGAGTTCGCCCAGTTTCACATCATCGATTTTAGATAGGTCAAACTGTTCCTTACAGCCTTCCGTAAAGGCAAGAAATTTATCCGGAAAAGCCTTATGTGTTTCAGAAAGATTATCAAAAAGCTGCGTTTTGTTGTTCCAGGTTTCATACCAGTGATATCCGATTCCTGAAGCGTATTTTGAAGTTTCGGGATCGCTTAGCGTGGTAGTTGCTCTTTGGTAGATCAGGTCACGGTTATGATCCCAGATCATCACTTTTTTATCTTTATAGCCGTTTTTCCAGAGTGTCGGTCCCAGATTATTTTTAAGGAATTCGCCTTCCTCTTCTGCCGTGTAAATGCATGATTCCCAGGTCTGTGTAGCCATAGGCTCATTCTGCACTGTTAATCCCCAAACATTGATGCCTCTCTTTTCGTATTCTTTGATGAATTTAATATAATAATCTGCCCAGCTCTGGTAAAAAGCATTTTCAAGCCTTCCTCCTTTCAGCATACTTTTGTTGGATTTCATCCACGCCGGCGGGCTCCATGGTGAAAAATAAAAAGTGAAATCCTTACCGATCATTTTCTGAGCTTCCTTAATCATCGGAATTTTATATTTCTCGTCATGTGCCACGGTAAAAGTTTTCAACGCATTGTCGTTATCCTGCACGTAAGTATAAGAATCGCTTGAGAAATCACATGAATTCATATTGGCACGAACTACAGTGTAACCAAGTCCGTTTTTTCCATAATATGCTTCCAGAATTTCTTTCTGCTTATTCTTTGGAAGTTTGTACAGCGTCTCAGCGGATGCATCCGTAATTGCTCCTCCGATTCCTATTAATTTCTGATATCTGAAATCAGGATCCACGAAAATACAGGCATCCGTTTCTTTAGGCTGAGGCATTTTTTCAAACTTCACCATTCCCTTATCAACCATTTTTTCGTTGGTTTCAGAATGGGTAAAAATAACTTTTGCCGATTTTCCCGCATTCTTCTTCCAGTAGCTCTGTGCATTTATATTACAGGCAATTCCTATCACAAAACAACTTACAATTAGCTTTTTCATTTATTTCTTCTTCTTTATCTATTCACTTTTAAATTCTGAGAAATCTTTTCACTGAAGAATTTATTTATCCTGATATACCCTTACGTAATCGATTTCAAATTTTTGAGGGAAAACGGTATCATCAATACCTTTTAATCCACCCCAAAATCCTCCTACCGCAACATTCAGAATCAGAAAGTAAGGCTGGTCAAAAGGCCATGCGCCGTAGGTCTTTTCTTTGTTTTCGTAGGTGAAAAACTTTTTATCATCTACGTATACTTCAATTTTTTCCGGAGTCCAGTTTGCTTTATAGACATGAAATTTTTCGCTGACATCTTTTACAAAGATCGTATCGGTTTTCTGAGTATTGATCTTGTGATTGTAATTTTTGGTGTGTGCCGATGCATGGATAAATCCCTGATTATAACCTACATGTTCCATAATATCCAGCTCACCGTCGTCCGGCCAGGTTTTCATTTTTTCGCTCATCATCCAGATTGCGGGCCAAGTGCCGCGGCCTTTCGGAAGTTTGGCTCTTACTTCAACGGTTCCGTATTCAAATGAGAACTTTCCTTTTGTAAGAAGTCTTGCAGAAGTATATTTGCTTTCTTCCCAATTTTCTTTTTTAGCTTCAATGATGAGATTTCCTTTTTCTACCCTTGCATTTTCCAGTCGGTTTTTGGTATAAAACTGAGATTCCTCGTTTCCGAAACCATGTCCGCCAACATCATAATTCCACTTGGTGGAATCCGGCAGACCTTTATAATTAAACTCATCCGACCAGACCAGCTTTTTACCGGGATATTTGTTAGCCGTACAATTTACCATAGTAAAAGCGAGCGTTCCCCCGATAATAAAATTAAATATATATTGAAACGTAATTTTCATAGTATGATTTTGTAAAAACATTCAGTTTTATACTGCCAAAAGCGGGTTTTATCCCGCTCTTAGTAAGTAAACTATAGTATTATTTTAACCAATTAATTCTTTTCGTCTGAACATCCCGTGAATTTGTTCCTACCATGATATCAAATTCGCCGCCTTCCCAGTCAAAATTTAATTCATCATCATAGAATTTAAGATCTTCCGGAGTCAAAGTAAAACTGACGGTTTTGGTCTCTCCTTTTTTAATAAAAACTTTCTGGAATCCTTTCAGCTCTTTTACAGGTCGTACCACTTTTCCAAACAGATCTCTGATATACAGCTGAACCACTTCTTCGCCATCATAACTCCCATTATTGCTGATGTTGACACTGATTTTTAAAGTCTGATTTCCTTTAAGGTTCGTAGAACTTAAATTCATATCAGCATATTTAAACTGTGTATAGCTTAAACCATAACCAAATGGAAATTTTGGATCATTATCCAGATCAATATATGCCGAAACATAATTTCTGTCGGTATTGTTTTTTGCAGGTCTTCCGGTGTTATAATGATTATAATACACAGGAATCTGTCCTTCTGTTCTTGGGAAAGTCATTGGAAGTTTTCCTCCTGGATTTACTGTTCCGAAAAGTACGTCTGCAATAGAATTGCCGGCTTCCGTACCCAGCCACCAGGTGTATAAGATTGTCGGAATATTGTCTGCTGCCCAATCAAACACCAAAGGTCTGCCCGCATTGATCATTAAGACAATCGGTTTCCCGGTTTTGGCAACTTCTTTTAAAAGTTCTTCCTGAACTCCTGAAAAATGAATATTGCTTCGGCTTTTTGCTTCACCACTCATCGCATGGCCTTCACCTAATGTCATAATGACAACGTCCGCTTTTTTCGCAGTTTCCACTGCCTCTGCAAACATTGATCGGTCCTGATCATCAGCATTGGCGCCTTTTGCGTATAATAAGGTTGAATTTTTATCCAATTGATTTTTAATTCCGTCAAACTGCGTTACAATTCTTTGATTATCATCTTTAAATGCCACCGACCAGAATCCGTGATTGGCAGAAGTCTCTTTTCCGAAAGGCCCGATTAAAGCAATGGTTTTTGTTGATCTTGAAAGCGGAAGAATATTTTTTTCATTTTTCAGTAAGACAATACTTTTTGAACCGAATTCTCTTCCGAATTTCCTGTTTTCCTGATTATTCGTCTGCTCCTTTTGTCTTTTTTCGTCGCTGAAACGGTAAGGATCATCAAATAATCCCATCTCGAATTTTTTAACCAAAATCCTTCTCGCAGCATCATCAATAAACTTCGGATCCACTTTTCCTTCCTGAACCAGTTTTGGAAGTTCTGCCATGTAAGCACGGCTTTCCATATCCATATCGCTTCCTGCAAGAATAGCTTTTTCCGCAGCTTCTTTATTGTCTTTAGCGTAACCGTGAGGAACCATTTCTCCGATACTTCCCCAATCTGATACAACAAAACCTTTAAAATTCCACGATCCTTTTAATAAATCTCTTAAAATATATTTGTTGGCTGTAGCAGGAATTCCGTTAATATCATTAAAAGAGTTCATAAATGTGGCAACCCCGGCTTCTGCTGCAGCCTTGAAAGGAGGTAAATACGTTTCATTCAGCTGTCTCAAGCTCATATCTACCGAATTATAATCTCTTCCGCCCACTGCTGCTCCGTAAGCCGCAAAATGTTTCGCACAGGCCATGATGGCATCAAGATTTCCAAGACCTTTTCCCTGAAAACCATGGATTCTTGCCAAGCCGATCTGCGTTCCCAAATAGGTATCTTCTCCGGAACCTTCCATCACCCTTCCCCATCTCGGATCTCTGGCAATGTCTACCATGGGTGCAAAAGTCCAGTGAATTCCGTATGCGGAAGCTTCCGTTGCTGCAATTCTTTCTGATTTTTCGATTAATCCTAAATCCCAGCTTGCTGCCTGACCTAAATTTACCGGAAACGTTGTTCTGTATCCATGAATAACATCCTGCCCGAACAATAAAGGAATTTTTAACCTTGACTGTAAAGCTAATGCCTGAAACTTCCTGGTTTCACCGGCTCCGGCTACATTGAGCATAGAACCGACTTTACCTTGTTTTATTTCGTTTAAAACACTTGCAGAATTGGAATTCTGAGGCCCCGTTGCGTATTCAAAACCACTGTACTGAACCAATTGGCCAACTTTTTCTTCCAGCGTCATTTTAGATAACAGCTCAGAAACTTTCTGATCAATGGTCTTTTGCCCGAATGCATTCATTCCAAAGGCTGTAATTGCCAATAATAAATAAACTCTTTTCATTTATAATTATTTTTGACTATCTGTTTTTTGCTGTTTGTTTTAATGCAAAACCGCAAAGATTTTTAAACTAAATGCTTTTTCTACTTAATAAAGACACAAAGTTCTTATTCTTTACAAATTTCAGATAATCATATTAAACTTAAAAAATATAGGTCGCCGTTGAGCTTCCTGAAATGGTAACAGGAGCCGTTTTCTGATTATATTTAATATTAAATGCTTTATCCGTTGAATTGCCGTTCTGAACAATTAAAACCGTTTTTCCTGCCGGAGTTTTGAAAGCTGCGGTTGAGAGGTTATCCCCTTGCGTAGATTCAATTCTCTGAGAATTTGCAGGAACAAATTTCGAGGCGTGAGCAATAATATAATAGGCAACATTTTTATCATACGCTGCAGATCCGGTAATGGTAACCGCACCTTTACACTGCGTACAACCACCCGGTGTATGAGGCCCGAATGATGCATCATTGGCTACATTCCATTCCAAAGCTGTCCTGCTCCAGTTTCTCATAGATCCAATAATAATGTTTTTTGTGTGCCAATCCAAATCTCCGCCGAAATTTCCTGTAGAGCTTGTCCACTGTTCTGTAAAATAGACATTTTTATTAGGAAATAAATTGTGAACGGTTCCCAATGCTGAAATATCTCCGGCATATAAATGAAATGCAGATCCATCTACATAAGGATTTGCTGCAGCATCATTCAATATGGATAAAGGATAAGCCGGATTATCACAGTTGTGATCGTAAGCAATAATCTTTGTTGTAATATTTGCAGCCTGGAATGCCGGGCCTAAATTGTTTTTAATGAAAGTTGCCTGATCTCCCGCACTCATGTACATGCTGGGATTATTACCCGGGTGTAGAGGTTCATTCTGAGGAGTTATGGCATCAATCCTGATTCCCTGGGCCTGCATTGCCTGAATATATTTCACGAAATATTGTGCATACACCCCATAAAATTCAGGTTTTAAGCTTCCTCCCATGCTGTTTCCGTTATCTTTCATCCAAACCGGTGGCGACCACGGAGTAGCCAATATTTTAATATTCGGATTAATTACCAGAATGTCTTTTAACATCTGAATAACTGCCTGGTCTTTCGTAAGGCTAAACTGTGCCAATGTAGGATCTGTCTGTCCTGCCGGCATATCATCATAGGAAAAAACTTCACTGTTAAGGTCTGAAGCGCCGATGCTGATTCTTAAATAGCTGACTCCGATTCCCGAGCTGCTGAATAAATCGTTTAGAAGCTCCTGCTTTTTAGCAGCATTCAGCTGATTGATCACCTGCACACTTCCCCCGGTTAAGGTGTACCCAAAACCATCAACAGTCTGGAATACCTGTGAAGCATCAACTTCAATGGTTGTTCCCGAGTTTTGATTTCCTGAAAAGTAGGCGGTACTCTGTTGTTGTAATTTTACAGACTGGTCTCCTTTGGTAAGCCATACCTGTACAGGATCTCCCGTGGCACCTCCCCCTCCGTTGTTCCCGGAGTTATCATTATTATTTGCCAGATCCGAAGATGTGCTGCTACAGTTTAAAAAAGAAAGAAGCGCTACACCGCAAAGTGCAGCACTTCTGAATAAGAAACTATATGAATATTGTGAGTTCATATCAAATTTTTGGAAAAGTTTATTGTGTTCTTCTTAGTTCAACCTTATCAATACTCAGACCGTTGACTGTAGTTCCTCCGCATTTAATAACAAGATAAACTGTTCCGGTTGTTGTTGCTGTGTATATTCCTCCGTTTTTGTCACCGTTACATCCTATTGACGAAACTCTTCCTTTAAAAGCCGATTTTCCACATCCGTCCCATGTATTAATATTTCTGTACACTTTTCCGCTTACGTCCTGTCCCGCAGGAGGAATGCTGTTCAACATATACACCTCAAACCACGTATCTACCAGAGCAGAGTTGGATGATGCTACCATATCGATGGCATATTTCTGCCCTGCAACGACATTCACAGCCTGATAGATTGCCTGCTGATTTCCGCCGTTTGCTACGATAGTTGCTACGCCCGTACCATTTCCCATTATCCATTGAGCCCCCGAAGCACTTATGGGATGTATCGTCCATTTTGAAACATCATCCGCTGAATCAAATCTTCCGCCCTGAATAATGTTTCCGGCCACAGGATCATCTGCAGGAACGGTAATTGTCTGGCTGGCCGTACCTGCAAGGGTACCACCTATACCATATGCCTGATGCTGTATTACATAAGTTCCTTTATCCGGAAGAAAAATATCCTGAATGTTTTTTCCTATGTTGTATCCTTCATCATCTATATTCCATTTTGTGGTAATATAGTTATTGGCATTTGTTGTAAGTCTGTATCTGTTTTCAGCTGTTTTAGATACTTTAAAAGATGCATCCACACTGCCTTGAGTAAGTCCGTTTCCGTTATCATCCAAAGTATCCGGTGTACAACTTGCAAGAAATAATGCAGCTGCTCCTAATAAGAATGATTTACAAATATATTTAGTTGTCATGTTTATATAATTTTTAAATTAATATCCAGGATTTTGTTTTAGGATTGTTCCTGTAAGCTCTGTATAAGGAATTGGAAGGATTTCATTTTTACCTGTGATAAATCCTCTTGAACCTAATTTAGAAGATGCTTCTCCCCATCTTACCAGATCAAACCATCTGTGTCCTTCTCCTGCAAGTTCTCTTCTTCTTTCATCTTTTACCGCCTGTAAAGTTACCGGTACTGAAGACAGTCCTACTCTTGCTCTTACTGCATCAAGAAGAGCCTGTGCTCTTGCTCCCGTTCCGTTAAGTGCTTCAGCTTCCATTAGGTAAGTATCTGCTAATCTGATATAGATGTAGTTCTGGCGGTAATTTAGCTCTGAAGCTCCGGGTAATGTAGTCACTTCATCTTTTGTAGGCATAAACTTATTAAGGAAGTATCCTGAATCCATGTAAGCAGGTGAATAATCTGCTTTACCTTCCTGTTTCAACTGTTTTACATTTAATATAGTAGCACCCATTCTCGGATCCCCCAGCATGAAATTATAAAGATCCGGTGTAACAGGATTGAATGCCCAGCCGGCAACTACATCCGGAGCTGTTGTTGCAGATTTGCTGTATCCTCTTGGTGCAACCATAATATTAATAGAGTTTCCTTCATCATTTCCCTGTCCCCAGAAGCCCCAGTCCGAGTTTCCTTTATTGGTATGCATCACTTCGAAAATAGATTCTGACGTGAATTTATTATCGGTTACCCAAAGGCTGGCAAAGTCCGATACTAATTTGTACCCGTACTGGCTTGTTCCTCCCGGCGTTCCGTTTACTTCCGCAAATTGAGCTGCTGCCTCCGTTTTTTTATTCTCATATAAGTATACTTTTCCAAGTAAAGCTCTGGCTGCCCCCTGCGTAAATCTTCCTCTCTGATCTCCCGAAACAGTCATTGGAAGATCCGGAATAGCAGCAAGCAAATCTGCCTCTATCTGTGCGTAAACTGCCGTTTTTGCTGCCTGAGGAATATTATAATAATCGTCATTAGCTTTAATTTCATTAAGAATCAACGGAATATTACCAAACATTCTCACCAGTTCGAAATAATATAATGCCCTTAACGTTTTGGATTCTGCTACAAATCTTTTTTTAATGGCATCACTCATATTTGCCAGAGGAACCTTTTCAATCAAGACATTTGTTCTTGAAACACCCTGATAGTAATCTCTCCAATAGCTTGCAGGCATTGTATTAGGATTCAGCTGATAGTTTGATAATCCCTGAATTCCTGCCCCGTCTGTGGCACTTCCTCCTCCAGCGTAGAAATCATCGGAACCTGCGTTGAAAAAAGTAACCATATTTTCAAATCCTCCGGCATATTTTCTTACAGGATCATATGCTCCTACAAGAGCAAAGAAACATTCCTGTTCATTTCTGAAAAAATTATTGGTATCGAATGCACCCAGGTTTTTTACATCTTCAAGATTATCGGTAGTACAGGCAACATTGATAAGCCCTGTCCCTATTAATAATGATGCTGCTATACTTATTTTATATATTTTATTTTTCATTGTCAGTAAAATTTAGAATGTGATATTTGCTCCAAAAAGGAAAGTCTTTGCCTGTGGATAGTATGCCCTGTCAATACCAAAGCTGTCACCCGCAGCAATTTCAGGATCATATCCTGTATACTTTGTAAATGTGAAAAGATTTTCCGCAGTTATATAAAAACGCAGTTTGCTTACTCCGAAGTTTTGCGTCATTGTCTGTGGAAGAGTATATCCTACCTGAACTAATTTTATCCTTACATAATCTCCTTTTTGCAGATAGTAATCGGACATCCATGTATAGTTATGGTTGGTGTCATTAGTTGTTACTCTTGGTGTGGTGTTGGATGTACCTTCACCCGTCCATCGATCTAAGATAGCAGTCTGGTAGTTGGCATTTAAGATATCAAGACGTCTAAGTCCCTGGAAAATCTTATTACCAGCCTGTCCTTGTGCAAATACCATTAAATCCCAGTTTTTATAATTCATATTAACCGTCATACCGAAGGTATATTTCGGAACCGAATTTCCTAAATTTACTTTATCCAGATCAGTTATTTTCCCATCACCATTGGTATCTGCCCAGATGAAATCTCCAGGTTTCGCATCAGGAAGGATCAATTGGCCGCCTGCGTTTCTGTATGCATTAATCTGATCCTGGTTTTGGAAAATTCCTAATGTTTTATATCCATAGAAAGAACCGTATGATTCTCCTACCTGAATTCTGGAAACAGGTCCCATAGACTGGAAACCTGGTCCGTCGATATATAATCTTCCGGATTCCAAACTTGTAACCGTGTTTTTAAGGTATGCAAAGTTTCCGTTAACAGAAACACCAAAATCTGTCCAGTTTTTTTTGTATCCTAACTCAACTTCTACCCCTTCGTTTTCCATGTCACCAATATTGGCCGTAGGTGCAACCGTTACTCCCACATATCCCGGGATCTGAACCTGTCTTAAGATATCTGAAGTTTTCTTTTTATAATAATCAACTGTTAAATTAAAGTTATTCAGGAATTTAATATCCGCCGCAACGTTAAGCTGTGATGTTGATTCCCATTTCAGATCAGGATTTGCAAGTGTATTTGGGATATATCCCGGCATAATTACATTGTTTCCATTGGTATAATTCGCTCCCGGTACATAAAAGTTTGCAAAAAGGAAATCACCGATACCATCATTTCCTAATACCCCGTATCCTCCGCGTAATTTTAAGGTATTAACAATTTTATTTTCCGGCCAGAAATTTTCTTTATCTACATTCCAACCCAAAGAGAATGCAGGGAATGTCCCCCAATGATTATTTGACCCGAATTTAGATGATCCGTCACGTCTTATGGTTCCGGTGAATAAATATTTATTTGCATAATCATATACAACTCTACCAAAATAAGATGCTTTGTGAGTATTGATGTAATCCCATGCATTAACATTCTTTTGATCCTGAGGAATAAAATAATTAAAAGATGCATCTTCATAACTGCTGATAGGAAGATTGGTGTGCGTCACTGTTTGTCCGAATCCGATATTATATTCGTAATATCCGGTACCCGCCAAAACATTAAGGTTATGCTCTCCGAATCTCTTCTGCCAGTTTAATGTATTTTCAAAACTCCACTCCAGTTTTTGCTGGGTAGTTCTGCTTAAGCTGTTAAAATTTAGATTACTGTAGTTAGGGTTTAGATAAAAAAGCGGTGTAAAGCTCTGGTTGCCCCAGTATGCTTTTTTACCATTGATTGATGATTTAAATGTAAAATCTTTTAAAAACTTCACTTCTGCAAAAATATTGGCGATGAAATCATCAGACCATCCTGAATTTCCTAATTGCGTATATCTGAAAGCAAGCGGATTAGACATTTCCTGTCCCACCAATGTTGAAATACCGTAAGGATTTCCATAAGGATCTCTTACAATATTTGGATTTGAATAGGTGTTGCTGTTGGCTACAGCAGGATCTGTTACAACTACGGGTGTTGTAGGATCCAAATTTACGGCAGAGCTTAAAGGCCCTCCGAATTCACCGTTGGAATTAATTCCCTGAGACTTTGTATGCGTATAGGCAAAGGTCTGTCCTACCGTCAACCAGTCTGTTAATTTATGTGTTGAATTTAAACGTCCTGTTAATCTTTTGTAATAAGAAATGTCACTTAAAACAATCCCGGTCTGATCAAAATATCCGAATGAACCGTAGAATGTAGATTTTTCATTTCCTCCGCTGATGCTTACTTCGTGGTTTGATCTTTCTCCTGTACCAAAAATGACATTCTGCCAATCTGTTCCGCCACCCAATGATTGTGGATTCTGGAATACAGGGTTTTGCCCTCCGTTTACATAAGCTTCATTCAGGATTGTTGCATACTGTGTTGCATCTAAAAGGTCCAGCTTCCGTGATGCTCTCGCCGTACCGTAAGAACCATTATACGAAAGATTTAGTCTTCCTCTTCTTCCTTTTTTGGTTGTTACAAGAATAACTCCTCTTGCAGCTGAAACCCCGTAAATGGCAGAAGATGCACCGTCTTTCAGTACTTCCATGCTTTCAATGTCAGATTGATTCAGCCATCCGATACCATCCACAACAATACCGTCTACCACCCACAAAGGATCGTTATTGGAATAATAACTGGTAATACCTCTTACCCGAATCGTAGCTGATGATCCAGGCTGTCCTGAATTGGTGATTACATTTACCCCTGCAGCTCTACCCTGAAGTACCTGCTCAGGTTTTCCGGCAGGAATATTTTCGATATCACTTGCCTTGATACTTGAAATAGCACCGGTAACATTACTCTTCTTCTGAGTTCCATAACCGATCATTACAACCTCTTCGATTTTCTGCTCTTTCTCGAGGGTGTCATTCTTTGTGTTCTGGGCATTGAAATTGGCAGTAAAATAAAGCACTGCAACCATTCCCAAACTTCTAGATATTCTTACATTCATATACAGTTAGTTTTTTAATTCTCAAATTGAGACAATAAAAATATATTTTTTTTCTTTTATTTAACATTTTATTAATAATTATTTTAATTTTTCGTTTATTTTTGGGGGTTTAAAGGCATAATTTTTATCTTTAAAAAGCTGATTTTTGTTAAAATTTTAATGATAACCGTCCCCAAAATGACAACCAAACTTTCAAAAATTTCACTTCCGCTGCGACTTACTTTTCTAATTTTTTCGATGGTGCTGAATTGTATGGGTATCGTTATCCTCCAGCTTTCAGAGGCAAAAGTTACCTATGAAAAACTTGGTTTCTTAGAATCATTCAAGGATCTTCCGATTGCATTTATTTCACTTTTTGCAGTAAATTTTATCAGCAGATTCGGAACGAAAAAATCACTCATTCTGGCTTTAACAATTGTTGGGATCTGCTCGCTTATTTTACCATTTGTGGAAGTATTTTGGTTTTACCGGCTGTGGTTTGCAATCATCGGGGCCTGTTTTGCGATTGGCAAAATATGTGTTTTCGGGATTATCAGGAATAATATTTCAGAAGAAAAAGCACTCGCCAAAACCATGAACAGCGTAGAGGCGTCTTTTATGATAGGAATTTTTGTGGTGAATACAGGTTTCGGATGGCTTATTTCCAGTCAGTATTCACAATTCTGGAAATTCGGATTTTTATCAGTTTCCCTGCTATGTGCTGTTACGATCTTTTTATTTTCAAAACTTCCCGTTTCAGAGCCGGAAAGAATAAGGAAAGATAATATTATAAAAGATCTTGCGGAAATTTTTAATCCGATATTAATCATATTTTTGGCGGTTATTTTTTCTACCGTATTTCTTGAACAGAGTTTTAATTCCTGGCTGCCTTCTTTCTATAAGAAACATTTGAAAGTCAATTCTTTTTTTGCATTGCAGGCTTCATCATTTTTAGCACTATTTTCTTATTTGGGAAGAACAATTACGGCAAATATCATTCACAGATTTTCACTGTCAAGATATTATATTTTTTGTATATCACTTATCATAATGGTACTGATCATCATCATAGGAATACAGTTTTTTGACACCGAAGATTCAAGGGCGCTTTTGTTCCTGTTTCCTGTAATAGGATTATTTCTAGCCCCGCTCTACCCTGTTATCAATTCAAAAATGATTGCAAGGATAGATAAATCCAGAGCAAACCTTTTTACATCGCTTATTGTTATTTTTTCGTCTTTAGGAAGTTCTGTAAGTTCTATTATTATGGCCCTTTTATTCGGAAACGAACTGCTGTCTTTCTATCCGCTGTATATCTTATCTGCTGTTATTGTGATATTTATAATTAGTTTAATTTATTTTAGATTTGCAGATAAAGAAATTTAGAAAATAATTTTATTTTTACCACCATGAAAATGAATACCGAAAAAAATAAGGAAACACTCCGGGAACTTATTGATACAAAAGATTTTGTAGCACACGTATCTGTCGACTGCACCATATTCGGTTTTCATAACAATATTCTTAAAGTTTTGCTTTTAAAATACCATGATCTTGATTTGTGGTCTCTTCCGGGAGGTTTTGTATTCAATGATGAAGATCTTCGCGAAGCGGCAGAAAGGGTTTTACATGAAAGAACGCATCTTAAGGATATTTTTCTGAAACAGTTTCACACGTTTGGAAGAATCGACAGAACAGAGAATAATGTGCATCAGATCCTGCTAAAAAATAAAGGTATTGAAGTTCCGAAAGACCACTGGATTTTCCAGAGATTTATCACAGTGGGCTACTGCAGCCTTATCGATTTTTCTATTGCAAATACTTTTCCCGATGCTTTCAATGAAACCTGTGAATGGTTTGAAGTCAACAACTTACCTAAAATGGCTTTCGATCACGACAGAATTATTGAAACCGGACTGGAATATTTAAGAATGAATATCAATACGGAAGTGGCAGCAAGTAACCTTCTTCCCGAAAAATTCACCATGAAAGATCTTCAGTGCCTGTATGAAACAATTTTAGGACAGAAATTCAGAAGAAATAACTTTCAGCGCAAAATCTTAAGCTTAAATATTTTAGACAGGCTTGAAAAACTGTATGACGGATCTGCTAATAAAGCGCCCTATTTATACAAATTTAAAAACAGAATTTACAATCCTACCAATCAATACCCTATTTCAAACGAAGAAGAGGAAAACTGATTTATTGTTTTTAAACCGATACATCAACATAAACTATTAAAAATCAGCTTATAAAAAGACATTCAAAAAAATTTCTCTGAAATAGTTAAAAGTCTTATTTTTAGGAAAATTAAAATATAATGTCATATTATTCCCTTACAAGCATTCCCGATTATTACGGGATTGATTCCTTACTTACCGAAGAACACAAACTTATCCGCCAGTCTGTAAGAGATTGGGTAGAAAGTTTTGTAATGCCACAGATTGATCATGCTGCACAAAACCACACTGATATCCCGAACCTGATGAAAGAATTGGGACAGATCGGAGCTTTAGGACCTTATATTCCTGTCGAATACGGTGGTTCCGGACTGGATCAGATTTCCTACGGGCTGATTATGCAGGAGCTTGAAAGAGGTGATTCTGCCGTGCGTTCTGCGGCTTCCGTACAAAGTTCGCTGGTAATGTTTCCTATCAATGAATTCGGTTCTGAAGAGCAGAAGAAAAAATATTTACCTAAACTCGCAGCCGGAGAAATGATCGGATCCTTCGGTCTTACCGAGCCTAACCACGGCTCTGATCCCGGTTCTATGGAAACCAACTTTAAAGATATGGGAGATCATTATCTTTTAAATGGTGCCAAAATGTGGATTACCAATTCGCCATTGTGCGATATTGCTGTAGTTTGGGCTAAAAATGAAGAAGGCAAAGTACAGGGATTGATTGTTGAAAGAGGAATGGACGGTTTTACTACTCCGGAAACCCACAATAAATGGAGTTTGAGAGCCTCCAAAACAGGAGAACTTGTTTTCAATAATGTGAAAGTTCCAAAAGAAAATTTACTTCCGGGAGTTACCGGATTGAAAGGACCTTTATCTTGTTTAAATTCAGCGAGATATGGTATTTCATGGGGTGTCATCGGTGCTGCTATTGATTGTTACTGTACTGCAGTTCAATACTCTAAAGAAAGAAAGCAGTTCGGGAAACCAATCGGTTCTTATCAGCTGCAACAAAAAAAATTAGCAGAATTTTTAACGGAAATCACGAAAGCTCAGTTACTTTGCCTGCAGTTGGGGACTCTTAAAAATGAGCATAAAGCTACCCCGGCACAGATTTCAATGGCGAAAAGAAACAATGTGAAAATGGCCATTGATATTGCAAGAGAATCCCGACAGATTTTAGGAGGAATGGGAATCATGGGAGAATTCCCAATGATGAGGCATGCTGCGAACCTGGAATCTGTAATAACTTATGAAGGAACTCATGATGTACACCTTCTTATTACAGGTCTTGATATTACCGGAATAAACGCATTTTAAATAATCAAAAAAGGTGGCTTCGATAATCTCAGCCACCTTTTTTTAATTTGAATACGTCTTAATTTCTTCAATAAAATTAATATTAGGATTCAGGATTTCTTCAATCAGGCTCTTTACGGATTTCATAGCATCCTCAATATTTCCTTTCTCAAACTGAAGAGAAACTACTCCTTTTTTAGCTTCGGCAAAACTCCAGATTCCTGTTTCTACAGGCATTCCCCAGAACTCGGGGAGATTTTCAACCACATATTGATAAATGCAAAGCTGCAAAGCCTGCTTTCGGTCACTGTTATGGAAATATTCATCAATTTTATCTTCATCGATTTT
This sequence comes from Chryseobacterium sp. MHB01, assembly GCF_034651565.1. Classification (NCBI taxonomy): domain Bacteria; kingdom Pseudomonadati; phylum Bacteroidota; class Flavobacteriia; order Flavobacteriales; family Weeksellaceae; genus Chryseobacterium; species Chryseobacterium sp. MHB01. Next base: position 99,619 of record NZ_JAYEDA010000003.1, read on the forward strand.
TACAACGAGATTTTTGATTTTAGCTGTTTTATAATCTATAATTCTAAGCGTTCCGTTGAGCCTGTCGATTCGGTCTATAAAACCAAAAAAAGAGATTTTATCGTTTTCATTTAAATAAAAATCTACTCCTTCAAAGCGTTTTTCAATATCAATAATTTCTAATGAATTTCCACTTTTCACCAACTCTAGATCATACGTCAGAATTGTTTCGATTACTTTTTTAGCAATTGCCCGATGAATAAAATTCATTCCTTTTTCATAAAATTCCGGCTGGTGTTTCAGTTTGTCAATAGCAATCTCTATATACTGATCTATTGCTTTAATTGAATTCTTTAAATCATTTTCTTTTAATACTTTACCTTTTAAAGATTCATAAACTTCTTGAAGTGAGTAATGAACAAGATTTCCATAATTTTTCACAGAAAGTTCTTCTTCAATCTCATCCGTTTCAGAGGTGTTCAGAATTTTTGAAAGATAAAAATCAATAGGGTTATACAGGTAACTGGTAAGGTGGGATGCCGAAACTTTTGCTTTCCATTTTGCCAGTCTTTCAAGAACGATATCCGTTTTCTTGATTTCAATGGGCTGTGTAATGATAGGCTCCGAAGAATTCTCTATAATAAGATGTTCAATTTCATGGGAGCTTTCCATTTCGATCTGCGTAATAAATCTACTTTTTTCTCCGGTATTTACACCCGAACTTAATGCATTAAACAACAGATGAACATTCTTAGAATCCTGAATAAGCCGGTAAAAATGATAGGCATAAATACTGTCGTTTTCTAAAAAGGTATGAAGGTCAAAGAACTTTCTTACATCAAAAGGAATATAGGTGTTCTGCGAATTTCCAAGTGGAAGCTTACCCTCATTCACGGAAAGTAAAATAACATTTTCAAAGTTGAGAAGACGCGTTTCCAGAAGTCCCATGATCTGAAGCCCTCGTAAAGGTTCTCCCTGAAAGTCAATACTTTCTGAATTAATATGCTGATTGATCAGGATTTCCAGTGTCTCCATTTTTATCTCAAACAGATACGGAGAAAGCTGATTTTTAATAATCCTGAACGCATTCTCAAAATGGGAAACATTCTCATACTGAATATCATCAATGTCAAGCCATTTTATTTCCTGGCAGAAAGCAATCAGTGCATCAAGATAATCGTTGGTAGAGTTTGCTTTCTGGAGTAAATTAAAGTAGGAAAGACTGCTCAGCAGTTCATTCAGAAGTTTTTTAGAAATATAGACGATATTTCTTTCCTCAATTTTAGTTTTAAAATTATTGATAACCAATTCATCTTCAGCAGATTTCGGCAGTTCTTCAAGAATAGGAAAAATATCGCGGTAATAATAAGAAGATTTATTTTTTTCCAATTGCTTCTGAAGATAAAAAAGCTGTTTGACCGCATTTGAAAAAGAAAGGTTTTTCAACGGAAAACCCATCGTAATGTTCAGGTTCTGAATCCCATACATCACATCAAGGCTTGCAGGCAGGAGATTTTCATCCAGCAAGACTACAGCTGTATTCGAATAGGTTTTATTGTCAATTTCTTTAAAAATTTCCGGTAAAATCTTGGTTTGGGTAATATTTCCGGAAACTTCATACACTTTTATATTTTTGGGCTGGTCAAAATCGTCCTCAATCCATTTAAAAACACGACTGTCATTAAACTCTTTCCATGTTTTATGATCTCTGAGGAACTTTCCTGCTTCCTGTCTTTCATCATCAAAATAGTATCTGTCTGCCTGAAAGAAACACTGTGCTTTATTCCATTGCAGAAGGCTTCTCACCAGTTTTTCCTCTACCGGAGTAAATGCATTGAAACCGCAAAAGACAAATTCTTCTTTTGTATTTTTAGAATACTCATCAATGTGCTTTCTTGCCGTCTCATGAATCATTCCTGAGGTTGCCCAGTTTTTTTCCAGCAATTTTTTCTTTAATACCGGAAGAAAAACATTCATATTTTTCCAGAAATTGAGGAATTTCTTTCTGGGAACATCTTCTTCATCACCAAGATTTTGCGCCCAGTCTTTTATTCTTTCTTCATCAAACATGTAATGAAGCACCGCCTGGTCGCTCTCTGAGAATTTCATCATGTCGTCCCAATCCTTCTGCAAAGTAGGAAACCATTTCAGAAATTCTGAAAAATCGTCATTCGGAATAAGATTAAGGCTTTTATAAACATCAAAAGCAAAAAGCCAGAGTGAAATTCCCTGGATTTCCTGTGTATCGGCAATACGATGAATGAGTTCTTCGATCGTAAAAAAATTGGGTAAAAAACCGGAGTAATTTCTTTCTTTTAAAATCTGACGTATAAAGACAATAGGCCGTTTTCCGGGTAGAATGACATTAAACCCGGACAGATCCGTGTTTTGCCCAAGAAGTTCATCAATGATTTTATTCAGGAATTTCAAGACGATTTATAGCTTTTGTAATTTTCTAATCCTTCAGCAATAATACGATTATATTCCGATTGTTTGTCTTCAAGAATTCCGTTTTTTGTTTCACTGTCGTATTGTCGCTGGAAATCCTGATATTCCTTGAGAATTCTGTTATAAATTGTTTTAAAATGCCTGTCGAAATCCGAGGATGTTTTTATATTTTCCGCCACTTCTTTGCGAAGTTTACGTGCGTATACTTCGGCTACATCAAAATGTTTTTGTTCATGAAGAAGCACATAATCGTTAATCCTTTTAACATCTTTCCATGATTTATCTTCGTTAAAAACCGTATTGATTTCTATTTTAATCGGTGCTTTCGGATTTGATGATTTTACATAGGAATAAATCCAGCCGCAATTGGTATAGGCGACTACATTGGTTCCTCTCTGGTTATTTATTTTACTTTTAAAGTTACTCCAGTCTAACTTTACATTTTCATTCCAATAGATTTTCTGACTGAATAATACATTGGAAATCAGAAAACAGGCTAAAAAAATCCATTTCATTTATTTACTCAACTACAATTGTCTTGGTGATCCAGTTATTACCTCCGTTCCAGAATTTAAAAGTATAAATACCCGTTTTACGAGGACTGAAATTTATCTGGTTGGCAGAAGTGTACGTGGCTTGGGTACAAGGTCCGCTGGTTATATATTTATAAGCGGTAACCGTTCTGGTAAGATTGTCGTTATGAACATAATCGTAGCCATAAAATCCCTCACAATGAGACGGATAGGTAGAATACGTTTTAATGCTCTGAATACTGAAAACATCCATCGTGTCATTCACTATTTTTACGCTGTCTATTTTAATTTTATCGATGGATTCAATTGTCTGATAATCGTCGTCGTCATCACAGGAAGTAATGGACAATCCTAAAATCAGCACAAAAAACAGAAGCTTTTTCATAACAACAAATTTTGATTATCAGTATATTTTGAGCAAAAATTATTCCTAAAATATGTTAAAATTTAAGAATTAAAATTGCCTTTTGACACGTAAACCACTCTTTTCGTATCAAAAAATTCTTCATCAAAATAGTTTTTAAGATTGAAAATTTCACATTTGATTCCGGCGAGCTCTTCCGCAAGATCTCCACCTTTTAAATATAAAATTCCGTTATGCTTGGGATTAAATTGTTCTTTTTCAAATTTGCCTTTCAGCCATTTCAGAAATTCCGGCATCTGGGTTACCGCACGGCTTACCACAAAATGAAATTTCTCTTTCAGCTTTTCTGCCCTTCCGTGAACGGCATTCACATTCTGCAGTCCTACACCTTCCGCAACTGCTTGTACAACAGTTATTTTCTTTCCGATAGAATCAATTAAAGTAAATTCTGTTTCCGGAAACAAAATCGCCAGTGGAATTCCGGGGAAACCGCCGCCTGTTCCGATATCCAAAACCCTGGTTCCGGGAGCAAACTCCATTACTTTGGCAATCCCCAGAGAATGCAAAATGTGCTTCTCATAGAGTGATTCCATATCTTTCCTGGAAATTACATTAATTTTTTCGTTCCATTCATGATAAAGATTTTCCAGTTTACCGAACTGTTCAATCTGTTTTTCTGTAAGATGCGGAAAGTATTTTAGTAGTAACGTTGTAGACATGTAAAATATTATAAAAAGCAAAAATAAGTTTTTATAAGCTTTATTCAAATAACATTAACTAAAGATTCTCAGATATTACTTTTTTAGAGTTATTCTCTTTCAATATTATTATTGGTTCTTCGTAACCTTTTTGTCATTTCTTCATCCATCTTCTTCATCTTCTTCATTTCATCCGTTCCGATCCTTGCAATATATCCGTCGTTAAGCTGAAGATCAACCCTGCCTTCCTGCTTATTAACACTCATATTTTCAATATCTTCACTATTAAAAATATAACCACGCATTATTTTTTTATATTCCGTAAAGGTCATCTTTTTTACAGATTTTGGAAGCAGTGAAAAAATTTTGTTAATCTTCTTAACCTGAATTAAATTGAAAACGTGATCGTTTTCAGAATCTTTAATGCTGACAACAATTCCGGGAAGGCCTGAAAATTTATACGGACCATCGTTGATGGGATACTCTTTACTGAACCATGCTTCCCAGACTCTTCCTTTATAACGCGCGGTGGCTTTCTGGCAGCTGATACCATTTATCTTCATAAATTCCTTTTCGATCTTCCATTTCGGAACATCATTTTCCTGAATTACAAGATGTACGGTTTTAAATTGATCATAAAAATTTATCTCCTTTTTTGTATAATTCTTTTCTACAATATAGCTTAAATTCTGATCATAAGATTTTGCCTGAAGTAAATCACCGAAATTCCTTGTAACAATATAGGAAGAATCTCTTTCATACTTGGCGGCATTATAAAAATAAGATTTCATGCCATCTGTATCAAGATTCATATAATCGGTAATCACAGAATCTTTTTTACCTGCATCAGGTTTCATCTGGTAAGAATACGTAAAACGGTACTGCTGAGCCGAAACAAAAGAAACAATGAGCAGAAAGAGTAATTTATACATTATTAATATTTTAGCAATCAGAATCCAATCGAATAACTACAAACATAGTGATAAACTTTCAGCCGGACAAAAAAGTTTACTTATATTTTAATTTTCCATAAAATACTTTTTATTATATATTTGTTAAATTAGAAATTATTAAATGGAGAAACTTTCAGACAGAGTAAAACGACTTGGTTACTCACAGACTTTTGTTATGTCCAATAAGGCACGGGAAATGAAGGCCGGCGGAATAGACGTTATCAGCCTTACTTTAGGTGAACCGGATTTTGATGTTCCGGATAATATCAAACAGGCAGCTTTCGATGCCATTAACCAGAATTACAGTCACTACTCTCCTGTTCCCGGATTTTTGGAACTTCGGGAAGCAATTGTCCACAAACTGAAAAGAGACAATGAATTAGAATACAAATCGTCACAAATTTGTGTGTCAAACGGCGCAAAACAGTCTATTTTAAATGTTTTGGCCGCTTTGCTAAATGACGGTGACGAAGTGATCCTTCCAAACCCTTACTGGGTAAGCTATGACGAAATGGTAAAAATGATGGGCGGAACTTCAGTGATGCTTCCCACTTCCTATGTAACGGATTTTAAGATTACAGCCGAACAGCTGGAAGAAGCCATTACTGAGAAGACCAAGGCGGTGCTTTTCAGTTCACCATGTAATCCATCAGGTGGATATTATACCTATGATGAGTTGAAATCCATAGCGAGAGTTATCGCAAAATATCCTCATGTCACAGTAATCTCGGATGAGATCTACGAATATATCAATTACGAAACGAAAACCACTTCGATTGCTCAGTTTCCTGAAGTATATGAGCAGACAGCCGTTATCAACGGGATGTCAAAAGCTTTCGCAATGACAGGATGGCGGATCGGGTATTCCGCATGTCCGGAATGGCTGGCAAAAGCCTGTGAAAAAATTCAGGGACAGATGACGAGCGGAGCCAACACAGTAGCACAGCGAGCTTCCATTACCGCATTAAAAACAGATCCTTCGGAATATCAGTATATGATTGACGCTTTCAGAAAAAGAAGAGATCTTGTGTATGATTTAATTAAACAAATTCCCGGATTCAAAGTGGTACTTCCAAAAGCTGCTTTTTATTTCTTTCCGGACATCTCATTTTATATAGGAAAAACATTAAACGGAACAGAAATTAAAGACTCTGACGATTTTGCCATGTTCCTTCTCGAAAACGCCCATGTTGGTTGTGTAGGCGGAGTGTCATTCGGGAGCCCGGAATGCATTAGATTTTCTTATGCAGCTTCTGAAGAAGACCTCATTGAAGCAATGAAGAGAATCAAGAATACATTAGAACAATTCAGTTAAATATAATTACAATAAAAAACTAAAACTATTTCTACAATGAATTTTTTTAAAAGAATTACCATCGCTACAAGCATTGCCGCGGCCAGCTACTGCGGATATGCTTATGGACAGGATTTCCAGTGGAAAGAAGCAAAATCAAACGGTTACACTTATAAATATGTAACCAATGATCCTACTGCTGCAAGATATTACACCCTGAAAAACGGGCTTACCGTGATTTTAAGTCCAACCAAAAAAGACCCTAGGATACAGACTTTTATTGCTACCAAAGCCGGAAGCAAAACAGATCCGGCAGATCATACGGGTCTTGCTCATTATCTTGAGCATATGCTATTCAAAGGAACAGATCAGTTCGGCTCCAAAGACTGGGCAAAAGAAAAACCTCTTTTAGATCAGATTGACGCTCTTTATGAAAAGTATAACTCTACGAAAGACGAAGCCAAAAGAAAAGAAATCTATAAAGAGATTGATAAAGTTTCCGGGGAAGCTGCAAAATATGCCATCGCCAATGAATATGACAAAATGATGTCTGGAATGGGTGCGGACGGAACCAATGCCTTTACGTCTTATGAACAGACCGTGTATACGGAAGATATTCCTGCCAACGTAACGGATAAATTTCTTGCTGTACAGGCAGAACGTTTCAGACAACCAATCCTGAGACTTTTCCACACCGAGCTGGAAGCCGTTTATGAAGAAAAAAACAGAGGTCTGGATAACGATGGAAGAAAAGTATACGAAGCGATGTTTGCGGCGATTTTTCCTAACAACAATTACGGAAAACAAACCACAATAGGAACCATTGAACACCTTAAAAATCCTTCATTAAAAGCGATCAGGGAATATTACAATAATTATTACGTGCCGAATAATATGGGAATTATCATGTCCGGAGATTTTAATCCTGATGAAATGATTGCCAAAATCGATAAAGCATTCTCTTATATGAAGCCTAAAACGATTCCTGATTATAAAGTTGGCCAGGAAAGTCCGATTACGGCACCTATTACAAGAGAAGTCTACGGCCCGAATCCTGAAAATATAATGATCGGGTTCCGTTTTCCTGGAGCAACAACGAAAGACGCAAGAATGCTGAATTTCATCGGAAGTATGCTTACCAACGGCCAGGCCGGATTAATCGACCTTGATCTTGTTAAAAAACAAAAACTGCTCAGCGCTTATGCTTTCCCATATGTTCTGAAAGATTATTCCGTCCTTTTATTGCAGGGTAATCCTACGGAAGGACAATCTCTGGACGAGGTGAAAAGCCTTCTGATTCAGGAAATTGATAAGCTGAGAAAGGGTGAATTTTCAGATGATCTCATGCAGTCCATTGTTAACAATGAGAAGAAGAATATTATTCAGAAGTATGAAAAATATAATTCAAGAGCAGAGTCTCTCATGGATGAATTTACCTCTGAAGTAGATCATAGAACACAATTAGAATATATTGAAGAAATCTCCAAGATAACGAAAAAAGATATTATGGATTTTGCTTCAAAATATCTTAAAGATAACAATTACGTAGCAGTTTACAAAAGAAAAGGAGAAGATAAAAATATTCTGAAGGTAGACAAACCTGCTATCACTGCAGTTTCCGTAAACAGAGAAGATCAGTCGCCGTTCCTGAAAAAAGTTGATGAAATGCCGGAATCGCCGATCGCTCCAATGTGGCTTGATTTTAATAAAGATATTGATAAAGGCAAGCTGAAATCAGTTGATGTTCTTTCGGTAAAGAATACGGACAATCAGCTTTTCAGACTATATTATTATTTTGATTCCGGAAGATGGAATAACAAAATGCTTCCTTTTGCTGCAGAGTATCTGCAATATTTAGGAACAAAAAACAAATCTTCGGAACAAATCAGCAAGGAGTTTTACAAACTGGCTTCAAGCTTTAATGTAAGTGCAGGAAATGAAGAAACCTACGTTTCGCTGGAAGGTTTAAATGAAAACTTCGAAAAAACGGCTGCGCTATTCGAAGATCTTATTAAAAACTGCCAACCGGATCAGAAAGCCCTGGATTCCTATAAAGCAAGAGTAAAAAAGTCCAGAGCAAACGCAAAACAAAATAAAGGTGCAATCATGAGCGGACTAAGAAGTTATGCTCAATACGGTGCACAGAATCCATTCAATAATGTTTTAACGGATGCTGAGCTTGATGCATTAAAAGCAGAAGATCTGGTGAATATGCTTCATGATTTATTTAATTATAAACATAAAATCCTTCACTACGGGCCAAAATCTGCGAATGAAGTATCATCTTCTTTAGCATCCATTCATAATGTTCCGGCCTCGCTTAAAGACATGCCGAAATCTAAAACGTTCACACAGGTTTCAACAGATAAAAATCAGGTTCTATTTGCTCATTATGACATGGTTCAGGCAGAAATCTTCTGGGTACGAAACAGCGATCCTTATAATGTAAGCATTACACCAACGGTAAGTTTATTCAACAACTACTTCGGTGGCGGAATGGGATCAGTAGTGTTCCAGACGATCAGGGAGTCTAAAGCTTTAGCGTATTCTACATATTCTTATTTTTCTCTTCCGGGAAAAAAAGAGGATAAAGATATGATTATGGCCTATGTAGGAACTCAGGCTGATAAATTCAATGAATCTACAACAGCCATGAATGAACTGCTTACTACCCTTCCGAAATCTGATCAGCTATTCGAAACAGCAAAAAGCGGATTGAAAAAATCTATTGCTGCAGAAAGGATCACTCAGGACGGTATTATCTTTAATTATCTGAGAGCACAGAAACTCGGGAACAATTCAGACGTGAGAAAGATCGTTTACGAACAGGCTCCTAAACTTACTTTTGCAGACATCAATACTTTCCACAACAAAGAAATGAAAGGCAAAAACTATACGTACTGTGTTGTAGCTTCTCAGGATAAAATACAAGAGGCTGATATGCAAAAACTCGGTGAAGTAAAAAAATTAAATCTTACGGAAATATTTGGTTATTAAAATTCACCATAAATAACAAAAAGCCCTGAATTCAGGGCTTTTTTATTTGTATTAAGGCTAAAACAATTATAGATTTTATTTATCAAAACTTGTTTGTTTGATAGACGAAGTATTTCTATATTTGCAACAGAAAAATTTAAATAAAAAAACAAGAAATTATGTCTTTAGTAGGAAAAAAATTCCCGAATGTAACCATTGACGCAATGTCTGAAATGGGTGATGATCTTAGAATCAATGTTTTTGAAGAAGCAACTGCAAATCAGCAAAAAGTTCTTTTGTTCTGGTATCCGAAAGATTTTACTTTTGTATGCCCTACCGAACTTCACGCTTTCCAGGAAGCTTTAGGAGAATTTGAAAAAAGAAACACTAAAGTAATCGGTGCTTCTTGTGATACAAACGAAGTGCACTTTGCATGGCTGAATGTTTCAAAAGACAACGGAGGTATTGAAGGAGTTACTTATCCAATTCTTGCCGATACGCACAGACAACTGGCAAACCTTTTAGGAATTGTTGATCAGGATTTTGAATACAATGACGAAGGTGAAGAAGTTTTCACAGGTTCAAACGTTACATACAGAGCAACTTATCTTATTGACGAAACAGGAAAAATTTTCCATGAGTCTGTAAATGATATGCCTTTGGGAAGAAATGTAAAAGAATATTTAAGATTAATTGACGCTTATACTCACGTTCAGAAGCATGGTGAAGTTTGCCCTGCCAACTGGGAAGAAGGAAAAGATGCAATGAAAGCTGACAGAACTTCTACCGCTGAATATTTAGCTAAAAACTAGTACAATGTGTTAATTTAAAAATGAGATAATTTGAAAATTAATCCTATTGATTGTTCAAAATTATCTCATTTTCTATTTTACCATCATTTTCAAATTATTAAATTACCAAATTTTCAAATTAATAAAATGTATACAGAATTAACAGAAGATACGCTGCAGAATATTGTTAGCGAAAATGAAAAAGTAGTGGTGCAGTACGGTGCAACATGGTGTGGAAACTGCAGAATAATGAAGCCGAAATTCAAAAAATTAGCTTCTGAAAATGACAGTATTCCTTTCTTATATGTAGATGCCGAAAAATTGCCGGAAAGCAGAAAATTGGCTAAAGTAGACAATTTACCAACGTTTGCCATCTTCAGAAACGGTGAGCTGGTGAATCAGGTTCAAACCAATAAAGCAGAGAGTTTAACCGAATTATTTAACGAATTATAATGAAGTTACCCATCATAAGACAGTTTTATCAGAATCAGACGCCTGAAAACCTTGAAAAAACACTGGAAGTACTGGAAAGTTTCTGTGAATTCAGAGGAACAAGCGAGGAAGACCTTAATGTTGCCGGAGAATTGATTACCAATATCTGCGGAGCCTTGGAAGTTCATGCCAACGTACAAACAGGAATGAGTGAAAAAGATGCTTTAAACTCTTTTGCTCAGAAGGTTTTAGGATCGATTGATAAATAAATCTGATTTAAAATTGAAAGATTTTAAACTAAATTTTTGCGAAGTTCACCCATAACTTCCAAACAAAAATCCCGATGAAAAAACATCAGGATTTTTTTTATAAAAAAGTTAACTTCTTACCTTTTACTTCTAACTTCTCACTTTTTACCTCTCATTTCTCACCATCTTAACTTCTTCTGCTCATCAGAATACTTAAGATATACCAGAATAAAAGCATGATTGAAGCAAAAAGCTGTAAAGAAGCTCCTACATATTGGTTCGTACTGTAAGAATCCTTTAATTTACTTGTTTGATAAAGAATGGTTGCAGAAGCCAGAATTACCATTCCTACCGAGAACCAAAGTCCAAGATTAAATCCGAATAACATTCCACCAACAATCAACCCAAGAGATATAAATCCTCCAATCACAATGATGTTTCTAAGGAAAGAAAAGTCCCTTTTTGAAGTAAATGCGACGAATGAAATCCCTGAAAACATGGCAATCGTAAGCATTGCTGCCTGGAAAATCACCTGCGGCCCGGTATAAAGCGTTGCAATTTTAATCAGCGGAAGAAAAATAACTGCTTCCAGCAAAATATAAAATCCTAACCCGAAATATTGTGTCGATTTGCTCAGTGAAAGCGACCATTTTGTAGCCAAAACAGAAGCAATCCAGAATACTCCGATAATTAAAAGCCAGATGTAGCGCTGAGCAAACATGGCAAAGATTAACTGATCCGGCACAACCTGCAGTAAAACAGTTTCCACACCGATAAACGCAAGAATTGCTAATGCAACGTGTAAATACGTTTTTTTGTAAAAGTCGGCTTTTTCAATATCTGAAGAATGCGCAACCAAAACGTCTGTCATCATAGTTTATATATTAATTTATTACTCATTATTTATTGCTCATTACTCATGAGCTACTCTGCATATTCAGGTTTTACCCCAAGAATTTTACCATCATTTTCAAAAATTACATTGATAATATCCCTCGGCGGACTCTGCTGATCATCGGCATATTTATATTGAATGATCGGATAGGTTTCATTTTCGTACAATTTCTGATAGCCGGATTTGTACACTTCCATTTTCCGTTCAAAGCTTATTCCGCCTGATAATCTTGAAATTATATCATCAGACATGTAATAGGCTATTTTATCAGAAACCAGAGTTTTGATTTTTCCTTTGTCCGAAGATTTCAGCGCAGCAACAAATTTCATGAAGGCCTGATTATATAAATCAACTTTATCCTTACTTAATTCCGAGGTAAGCTCTATCTTCTTGCTCTCAACAATCTTTATACTGCTCTTTTGCTGGGAAACAGCCCAGTGAAAAGCAAAAAACGCACCTATAAAAAGTATTTTTTTCATGTGAATCTATGATTGGTTGATAGCAAGATACGAAGAATTATATTACTGATAAAAATTTCATCGTATCAACATTATCGGCGTACGTATCAAGACCCGGGTTTTGAGCTTCACCCAAAGCAACGGAGTTTAATCCCAATTCTTCCTTCGCCACAACACACTGAATATTTTTTTCATTTTCAGCAATGAAGTCCTTTACTTCATCCAGAGAAGAATATCTGCTGAAATTAATAACCGAAAGCGGACTGAACAGCTTATCGTCTTCTTTCAGCATCACAAAATTATTATCCCAGAATTTTTCCTGGTTTAAAAGATAAACCGCCCTGTTATAATCGTAATTATTCGCGTATTTATTATGATTGATAATATCCTGAAAACCAATGAAACTTTCAAAAAGCCTGTCAATAACATAATCCTGTGGAATTAAAAGGCGGGTTACATTTCTGCAGCCTAACCCGAAATACCGGAAAATATCTTCAGCCAGAAGCTTCAGTTCATCTTCCGTTTCATCACCTTTGATTACGGCAACAGACGTTCTGTTCTTTCTGATGATGTGAAGATGATTTTTAAAGTAATACTCGAGATACCGTGCCGTATTGTTGCTTCCCGTAGCAATTACCGCATCAAAATTTTCGAGCCTTTCCACAAGTTCAAATGTTACATTTTCATCGGAAAATTCTTTCCATTTTTTAAGTAAAAAAGGAATCATATAACGATCTTTTGAAGACAGTTTTATTATTGGAATATGATTGCTCAGTACCACGGAGATCACATCATGAAATCCCACAAGAGGAATGTTGCCGGCCAAGATGAGCCCTACTCTTTTTGATGTTTTGGAAATGGAATATTCTTTAAGCCAATTATTTATATTTTCATCCGTCAGCAGATCAGCCCATTGTTTCAAAGCAAATTTCTGGTTCTCAACCGTAAACCAGGGGTTTTCAATTTCAGACTTCTTTATCAAAAGTTCAAAATCAACATCATTTTCGTTATAATTTTCAGATTTTTTTGATAAAAATGCTTTTATATAATCACTAAGCCGTATAAGTCCTAAAACTTGATTTTCAATATTCATAAGTACTGCAAAATTGGGGAATATTTTGTAATTTTGTGCAAATTTAAAAAAAATTAGCGATGGCTATTAAAATAACTGATGAATGCATTAATTGTGGAGCCTGCGAACCGGAATGCCCGAATAATGCAATTTATGAAGGAGCAGTCGACTGGAAAGCTTCAGAAGGTACAGAACTCAAAGGTACCGTAACATTACCATCAGGTCTTACGGTAGATGCAGATGCACCGCAGGAACCGGTAAGTGATGATGTCTATTTTATTGTAACAGACAAATGTACGGAGTGCAAAGGCTTCCATGAAGAGCCGCAGTGTGCTGCAGTATGTCCGGTAGACTGCTGTGTTCCGGATGAAGATCATGTAGAATCTGAAGAAGCACTGCTTAATAAAAAAGCATTCTTACACGGAGAATAAAAACTGCCGTCTCATTCATTATGAGACGGTTTTTTATATCCGAAACCCTATATTTTATCAATACATTATAAATGAAGCCGTAAGATGAATCTGTTGCGGCAGCCAAAAAATCAATAATATGAGCAAAAAACACAACTTTAGCGCAGGACCATGTATTTTACCTCAGGAAGTTTTCGAAAAATCGGCACAGGCCATTTTAGATTTCAACGGAATCGGCTTGTCTCTTCTGGAAATATCCCACAGAAGCAAGGATTTCGTGGCGGTAATGGATGAAGCACGCGCCATTGTAAAAAGACTGATGAATCTGGGTGATGATTATGAAGTGTTGTATCTGGGCGGTGGTGCAAGCCTTCAGTTTGCTATGGTTCCGTATAACCTGATGAAGGTGGGCGGAAAAGCAGCCTATCTTGATACGGGAACCTGGGCGGCAGGAGCCGTTAAAGAAGCCAAAAAAGTAGGAACTGTTGATGTAGTGGGCTCTTCCAAAGAAGAAAACTATTCTTTCATTCCAAAAGATTACACAGTAGGTTCAGAATACGATTATTTTCACTGTACATCCAATAATACCATCTACGGGACTCAGATGAAATCCTTTCCGGAAGTAGATACTTTAATGGTCTGTGACATGAGCTCAGATATTTTCTCAAGACAATTGGATTTCTCAAAATTTGATCTGATCTATGCGGGAGCACAAAAAAATATGGGCCCTGCAGGAGTGACTTTAATAGTAATCAAAAAAGAGATCTTAGGTAAAACAGGAAGAGAAAACATGTTCTCCATTCTGGATTATTCGCAGCATATTGCTAAAGAATCAATGTACAACACCCCTCCGGTTTTCCCGGTATATGCGTCTTTGCTGACTTTGCAGCATCTTGAGCAAAACGGCGGAATTGCAGGAGCTGAAGCCCGAAATGAGGCAAAAGCAAAATTATTATACGACGAAATAGACCGCAACCCGCTTTTTGAAACATTCTGTGTAAAGGAAGATCGTTCCCTGATGAATGTTTCCTTCAAGATTACCGATGAAAGCAAAAAAGAAGCATTCGATAACGCATGGAAAGCTGCAGGAATAAGCGGATTAAACGGACACAGAAGCCTTGGAGGTTACCGTGCAAGCCTTTACAATGCTTTACCGATCGAAAGTGTTCAGGTATTGGTAGATGTCATGAAATCGATCAAGTAATTAAAGATTAAAAATTCAGAGATTAAAAAATGAATACCATTATTTTAAATTTTCTTAATTTGCGAGCCGATTTGGAATTTTTAAATACATTAATTTTTTAAATCTTAAATCAAATAAAAAATGAAAGTTTTAGCTAACGACGGTATTTCCAAAGCAGGTGAACAGGCATTAAAGAATGCAGGAATTGAAATTCTGGATAACAGGGTTGCGCAGGATCATGTCATCAATTTCATCAACGAAAATAACGTTGATGTTCTGCTGGTAAGAAGCGCTACCAAAGTAAGACAGGATCTGATAGATGCCTGTCCAGGCCTCAAAATCATCGGAAGAGGCGGTATCGGAATGGATAATATCGACGTGGAGTATGCGATTGATAAAGGACTGTATGTCATCAATACGCCGACTGCTTCATCGAAATCCGTTGCAGAACTTGTTTTCGGGCATTTTTTTTCACTGGCAAGATTTCTTCATGAATCCAACAGACTGATGCCGCTGGAAGGGGAAACCCATTTTGATGCAATGAAAAAGTCGTTCAGCAAAGCACATGAACTTTCAGGAAAAACATTAGGAGTAATCGGCTTTGGAAGCATAGGTCAGGAAGTAGTGAAAATGGGAATTTCTCTGGGAATGAAAGTCATTGTTCTCACAAGAAAACCAAAAACAAAAGTTCTTACGCTTGAATTTTTTGACGGTCAGACTTTAAATTTTGAAATTACTTCTACCAACGATATGGATGCATTCCTTAAAGAAGCAGACTTTATCAGCATCAATACTCCGAAAACAAATGAATATATCATAGATACTCCCCAATTTGAAAAAATGAAGGATGGAGTCTATATTGTAAATACTGCAAGAGGCGGTGTCATCAATGAAGTATCCCTGATCGATTTTATCGAATCCGGGAAAGTTGCCGGCGCTGCACTGGACGTTTTTGAAAAAGAACCCAATCCGGAAGTTCTTCTGCTGATGAACCCTGCTCTGTCCCTGTCTCCGCACGTGGGCGGAAATACGGTAGATGCCCAGGAAAAAATCGGGGTGGAACTTGCAGAACAAATTATCAAAATAAAAGAAACTATACAATAAAATATGCCTGTTTTTAAACCTTTTCGCGGAATAAGACCTCATAAAGACTATGAGAGTACTTTCCCTACTCACCCTCTTGATAACTTCACCCAGGAAGAGATAGCGGAAAAAGCTCAAGTTGAAGATACTTACATTAATATGATAAAACCTTATGTTGTAAGTAAATCCAAAGATATTGATAGGAATTTAAGAAAAATCCGTTCTACATTTGAAGAACTGATGGACGAAAATAAGCTCGTTCAGGACAATTCGGCCTATTATCTTTATGAGCAGATCTATCCCAACAAACAGGTTTTCAGAGGACTTTTAGGATTGGCTAGTATTGAAGATTTCTGGAACGGAAAGATTAAAAGGCACGAAAGTACCATTCCGCAGAAAAAAGAAAAGCTTGCGCATTACCTGGAAAAAGTAAACCTTCAGGCAGAACCGGTATTGCTTACCTACCCTGCTAATTCGAAGATTGAGCTTCTCATGAACCATGAGGAAAAAAACGTTCCGATCTTTAACCACGTTGACACCAAAGGAATCAGGCATAAAATCTGGAGGATCGACAACCGTCTTAAATTACAGCAGTTCAAGGAAGTGATTGATCAGATCGATTCTTTTTACATTGCAGACGGCCACCACAGAATAGGTTCTACGGCACTCAATGCCAAACATCAGAAAGACAAAAACAAAAGACATAACGGAACAGAACTTTACAACTTCGTCTACAGCTTTATCGTTTCCAACCAGTCTATTAAAATCCATGATTACAACAGAATCGTAACGGATCTTAACGGACTGTCAAACGAAGAATTTTTAAAAGAGCTGGAAACCTACTTCCTCATCCACGAAAAAGGAGAAACGGCCTATTTCCCTTCGCAGAAATTCCATATCTCAATGTACATGGATGGTAAATTCTACTCACTTCACGTAAAACATGACCTGCGTTCACAGGAAATGTCTCTTGATAACCTGGATCACCACCTTCTTGATAAATATGTTTTCAAAAATATTTTGAAAATTGAAGACCCGGACAGCTCTGAAAAAATCGATTACATCAAAGGAACATCGAATATAGAAGGAATCGGCCATCTCAAAGAAAGAATTGATAGCGGTGGTGGCAAAGCGGGATTCGGAATTTATCCCGTAAGCTTTAACGATATGATTAAAATTTCAGATTTAAAGCTGAGCATGCCTCCGAAATGTACATTCATTGAGCCTAAATTGGTTACTGCACTCCTGATGTACGATATGAAACAATAAATGCTAACCATTTTTTCCTTACTTTTAGCATGGAAAAAGAACGGTAAAATAAATGAAAAAGATCTTCATTATCATTCCACTCTTTTTGGGTGGATTTTTATTTTCTCAGAAAAAACCGGTAAAAAAACCGGTAAAAAAGACTGCCATCACCCAAAAACTCAACTATCATGATGAGTTTAAAAAAATTTCGGATGAAATCATGGTGAACGGTATGGCCTATAACAATCTGGGAGAACTTACCAAAGGGATCGGTCCACGCTTCAGCGCTACTCCGGGATATATGAAAGCAGTGGAATGGGCTGAAAGAAAGCTGAAAGAAATAGGTGTGGAAATGATCTGGAGGCAGCAAGCAAAAGTTCCGGTCTGGATAAGAGGAAGAGAATCTCTTCAGATAAAAGCAGGAAACGGAGACTGGAAAAATATCAGGATGCTGTCTTTCGGCAACTCTGAAGGCACCGGAGGAAAAGATCTTACCGGAGAAATTATATTGATCAGCACTACTTCAGAATTGAATGCCATGTCGATAGGTCAGCTGAAAGATAAGGTCGTTTTTGTAAACCTTCCTATGGACCCGAAAATTATCAATACAAGTGATTCCTATCTTATTGCCGCAAAATCAAAGCTGATTTCACCTTCTGTGATAGCCAAAACTGGAGCAAAAGCATTAATCATACGGTCATTAACCACCGCTAGCGATGATACGCCACATGCAAAGATGATTTATTATGAACCGGATGATAAAGTAAAAATTCCGGCTCTCACCATAGGAGCCAAATCGGCAGATGAACTTGAAAACCTGCTGAAAAAGCAGAAAGTTACCGCTAAAATCAACATGACCTCAGAATCGAAAGGCGAAACTACCAATCCCAATATCATTGCGGAAATTCCCGGTAAAAAAGATTCTAAAGTAATCGTTCTGGGTGCTCAACTTGATTCCTGGGATTTTGGAGAAGGTGCAATTGACGACGGTACCGGTGTTGCGCAGTGTATTGAAGTTTTAAGAACCTTCAAAGCTCTGGGTATTGAAAATAATCACACCATAAGAGTTGTATTGTATGCAAACAGTGAAAATGGCGGACAAGGCCGTGAAATGTATGCTGCTTATGTGAAAAAGAAAGAGGAAAAACACGTTTTTGCGTTAGGAACAGATGCCGGAGGATATTCCCCAAGAGGATTTTCACTGGATATGTCTCCTCAGAGGCGAAGACAGATCTTTGAATGGAAAAACTATTTCCTTCCTTACGGAGTCTATGATTTTGACCAGACAGATGCCATTCAGGATATTTCGCCATTGAAAAAGCTTGATATTCCACTGGCTGAACTGGTGGTTGATACGCAAAGATATTTCGATTACCATCATTCCGTAGAAGATACCTTTGATAAGGTAAATAAAAGAGAACTTCTTCTCGGCGCTGTCGCCATGACACAGATGATTTTTATAATCGACAACAACTGGTAGCAATAAAATGGAAATTTAAATAACTCTTATATCGCAGTAAAAAACGAAGTTTCATACAAAATTTGTATCTCAAATATAAAGAACTTTGTGCAACCTTGCGTTTTATAAAAATAACCACTATAAATATTACATGGAAATCATCAAACCTGACCTGAAACCTGAACTTCTTGCCGATACCAAAACCAAAGCACTCTATGACCAGCTGCAACACCTCCTGAATGAGCTTGATAAAAAGAAAATTTCGGAAGAAACAGTACAAAAGATCAACAGCGAGACCGCAGCAATCAGCGCCACTTCTTTAAGGGATAAAGATTTATATAAAATGCTGAAACAAAAGCAAACCGGCATCATCAAACTTCTTGAAAAAGAACATAAAATCGTCCCTAAAAACTACTACCGCAATTTATGGTTGGCTGCAGGGATGGGCGCGTTCGGGCTTCCAATTGGTGTTGCATTCGGGCTGCTGATGGGAAACATTGCACTGCTCAGTATCGGATTACCTATCGGGATGGGCATTGGCGTTGCCGTCGGCACTTCTCTTGATAAAAAAGCGGAAGCGGAAGGAAGACAGCTGGATGTTGAAATTAAAGCTTAACAGGAAAGACATCAACAGATAACTAATTTATTTATAACATTAAAAAATATAAGATTTTAAATATTAGTTTAATGATTTTAATAAATTAATTTAAAATTATTATATGCTTCTTTCACTAAGAAGTTCCCCATCAAACCAATTATAATTAGTATTGAAAATATATGAAAAATATTTTAAGCACCATTCTTTTAGCCGGAAGCATCGCTGTTTCCGCACAGGCAAAAGAAGACTCCATACAGTTTGCAAAAATTTCCACGGAAATTTTAAATAAAGGAAAAGGATATACGGAATTAAGAGAGTTAACCAAAAATATCGGTCACCGTCTCAGCGGTTCAGAATCCTACGAGAAGGCCGTACAATGGTCTGCACAAAAACTTCGGGAAGCCGGAGCAGATAAAGTGTGGCTCCAGGAAGTGATGATTCCGGTCTGGGTGAGAGGAAAAGAATCTTTGTACATCAAAACAGCAAAAGGAAACTGGAAAAGCTTAAAAATGCTTTCGTTGGGTAATTCCGAAGGAACCGGCGGCAAAGACGTTACCGGCGAAATCATCATGGTGCGCTCGATGGAGGAATATCAAAAACTTTCTCCGGAACAGGTGAAGGATAAAATTGTTTTCTTCAATTATCCTTTCAGCCAGTCGTATATCGAAACGTTCTTAGGATATAGCGATGCTGCGAAATACAGAACAACTGCCGCTTCTTTAACTGCAAAAAAGGGCGGTAAGTTTGCCATAATCCGTTCACTTTCCTCGGCATTTGACGACGTACCGCATACCGGGGCAATGCGTTATGCAGATGAACAAAAAATTCCTGCCGTTGCCATCGGAAGCACTACTGCAGATGAACTTGCCGAACTGCTGCAATCCCAAAAAGTTACGGCAAAGCTTAATTCCAACTGTGGGATGAAAGGCGAAAGGCGCTCCCACTCTGTTATCGGAGAAATTACCGGTAAGAAAGATCAAAGTGTCATTGTCGTCGGCGGACATCTCGATTCCTGGGATGTGGGGGAAGGAGCCCATGATGACGGCGCCGGAATTGTCCAGAGCATCGAAGTATTGAGGACTTTTAAAAACCTGGGAATCCGGAATAACCATTCGATCCGGGTGGTGTGTTTTGCCAATGAAGAAAACGGAGTTAGAGGCGGTGTTCAGTACGGAAAAATTGCCAAAGAAAGCAATGAGAAACATCTTTTCGCCATAGAATCCGATGCGGGCGGATTTACCCCGAGAGGAATTTCCCTGGATATGGATCCGGAAAAAAGAAAACAGATCCAAAGCTGGTCGGAACTTTTCTTACCGTACGGAATTTATGATTTTAAAAACACCTATTCCGGAACGGATTTATATCCGCTTCATGATATGGGCATTCCGGCTGCAGAGCTGGTTCCGGATTCTCAGCGGTATTTTGATATCCACCACACAGAAGAAGACACGTTTGAAAAGGTAAACCGCCGGGAACTTCTGATGGGCGCAGTAGCCATGACCCAGCTTATTTATATGATTGATAAAAACTGGTAAATATATTCAACCGTTCTTTTTTAAGAGCGGTTTTTTTGAGATGATTTCTTAGCATACTTTCCCGAAAACCTGTCGCACCCTAGTAATGAACTTTCGGGTGTTACCGAAAGGCTGCTGCACCCTGCAGTGAACTTTCGGGAACACCCGAAAGGCTGCCGCACCCTGCAGGAAGCTTTCCGGTAACCGGGAAAGGTTGTTGCACCCCTGCAGCAGATTTTCCGGATGATTGATTATAACATTAACGCTAAGTCCGCAAGGCAATATTTTATTGTTTGTTAATTTACGCTCGCAAGGGCACTCTGTTCAGCAAGTGATAGCAATGCTGATTCAAAATTGTTAATCTTTAAAATACATCTGTCATTTGCTAAGTAGAACGTTTTTGCGAACGGAAATAGACGCAAGATATTAATTAATAACCAAGCGTTCTTTGCGATAAAAAATAAAGTTTTCTTATTTTTAATACTATGATCGCAATACAATGTTTATTCTGTATGAATTCAATCGAAGATGATGATAAATAACCGTATCATTTAAGGAGCAAAGAGTAATCAACAGGTTGATTTGAAAGCTCATGATTTAATCTGGATTATCTGTAGGATCTGCTGGACTAATTAAAAAATGATTGATATTATATACATTAATGCTAAGTCCGCAAGGCGATATTTTATTGTTTATTAATTTACGCTCGCAAGGGCACTCTGTTCAGCAAGTGATAGCAATGCTGATTCAAAATTGTTAATCTTTAAAATACATCTGTCATTTGCTAAGTAGAACGTTTTTGCGAACGGAAATAGACGCAAGATATAATTAATAACCAAGCGTTCTTTGCGATAAAAAATAAAGTTTTCTTATTTTTAATACTATGATCGCAATGCAATGTTATTATGTATGAATTCAATCGCAAAGATGATGATAAATAACCGTATTATTTAAGGAGCAAAGAGTAATCAACAAGTTGATTTGAAAGCTCATGATTTAATCTGGATTATCTGTAGGATCTGCTGGACTAATTAAAAAATGATTGATATTATATACATTAACGATACGTCCGCAAGGCAATATTTTATTGTTTGTTAATTTACGCTCGAAAGGGCACTCTGTTCAGCAAGTGATAGTAATGCTGAATTCAAAAATTGTTAATCTTTAAAATACATCTTTCATTTGGTGTGGAACGCCTTTGCGAACGGAAATAGACGCAAGATATTAATTAATAACCAAGCGTTCTTTGCGATAAAAAATAAAGTTTTCTTATTTTTAATACTATGATCGCAATGCAATATTATTATGTATGAATTCAATCGCAAAGATGATGATAAATAACCGTATTATTTAAGGAGCAAAGAGTAATCAACAAGTTGATTTGATAAAGCACATGATTTAATCTGGATAACCTGTGGGATCTGCGGGACTAATTAAAAAATGGTTGATATTATATACATTAACGCCACGTCCGCAAGGCGATATTTTATTGTTTATTAATTTACGCTCGCAAGGGCACTCTGTTCAGCAAATGATAGCAATGCTGAATTCAAAATTGTTAATCTTTAAATACATCTTTCATTTGCTGAGTAGAACGCCTTTGCGAACGGAAATAGACGCAAGATATTAATTAATAACCAAGCGTTCTTTGCGATAAAATAAAGTTTTCTTATTTTTAATACTATGATCGCAATGCAATGTTATTATGTATGAATTCAATCGCAAAGATGATGATAAATAACCGTATTATTTAAGGAACAAAGAGTAATCAACAAGTTGATTTGATAAAGCACATGATTTAATCTGGATAATCTTTGGGATCTGCTGGACTAATTAAAAAATGATTGATATTATATACATTAATGCTAAGTCCGCAAGGCGATATTTTATTGTTTATTAATTTACGCTCGCAAGGGCACTCTGTTCAGCAAATGATAGCAATGCTGAATTCAAAATTGTTAATTTTTAAAATACATCTTTCATTTGCTGAGTGGAACGCCTTGCGAACGGAGATAAGCGCAATATTTAATTAAATAACCAAGCATACTTTGCGCTAAAAATTAAAAAAGATTAATTTGTTTCTCCCGCTGATTTTGCTGATTTAGCAGATTTATGGTAGGATAAAAACTGTTCCGATTATTATAAGCATCATTAGAAAAACTACTTCAGATACACCTTTTTATTCATTTGTATATCAATAATCTTACCGCCTCGTTTTATCTGTAATTTGAGGCGATCCAGATCCTTTTCCACGCGGTTAATGAAATAATAACACGACTTTTCTTTATCAAGATTCTGGAAAGAAATTCCGTTCATGCTGAGAATAGCGTCCCCGATTTTCAGTGGAAAATTGTCTTCTTCGAAAACAAAAGTTACCATCGCATTGCCATTGACAAACCTATAACTGAAACCGAACGACTCAAGAGTTGAAGGACTTTTGGCGATTCTTTTCATGTAGATTTTGCTGTTTTTCCAGTCGAGGATGAAGGTGAAATCTTTAAAGAATTCATTCCCGATAAGATCCGTTTTTCCTGAGCCTATCTTTTCATCCTGAAACACTGTATTTCCCATTTTCAGGGAATCGGCACGGAAAATATATCCAGCTGCCGGAGTGGCGGTCCCGAAAGCGCCGGTAGTACGTGTCCCGAAAGTTTTGATCACATGCTGAAAGATTTTGGGATCAATGCCATCGCCGGAAATTTCCAGCCTGCCTGTAAACCCGGTATCGAAAGTCAGTTTTATATCTTTATGGAGAAGCGATGCGGTAATGACAGGCGTCTTTTGCGGCTGACTGTCAAAAGGAATCACAATGTCATAATCCTGAACGTTAAAATTGGAAAGATCTGCAGAAGCATCCAGGGTGTTTTCGGAATAGTTGACTTTCCAGAAGAGTTTTGCCATCTGATTGGCTCCGATAATGCCATCCACTTTCAGGCATCCCAGTTCCGCTGAGTTTAGATCAAGTACAATAGCGCCTACGTTTTTAAAAACAAGGTTGTCCACTTTCATTTCCGGAAGTTCGGTGAAGATCTGCTGCTGCACCTTTTCATCAGAATCTTTAATGGATCTTTTGTATTTTTTCCTGAGGTTGAGTTCTTTGTAAATCGCCTGGGAAATAACCGTCGGCGCCCCGGAATCGAAAATAAAATTGTAGGTTTTCCCGCTGATGTTCACCTTTACAAACGGCAGGTTGTTTTCATATCTCAGGCCGACTTTTTCAACAGGCTGCTGCAGCTGTACCTCCCCTTTTTCAAAAAAAATTTTCCCCTGTCCGAAAACCGTAACCGCTGAAAATAGAAATAAGGTGTAAAGGATTTTTATCATGGGCTTATTTTATGGCTAAAATAAGGTTTTTGTGGGAAATGTAAAATCATTAAAACTTACCTTTTTAGCTTAATTTCATCATTTATAATGTAAAAGCCATCCCAACGGACAGCTTTCAATAAAACATTTAAAATTCTAAATTTTATCTAATACTTTCTTCGGAAGCACTTTTACCAATTGCGGTTTGTATTCCTTTTCGACAATCACAAACTTCCAGTTTTTGCGGTCTTTGGAAACGGCGCAGGCCTGCATATTCGTATTGATGGTGTAGATACCTTCCTTTGACAGATATTTCACGTTGTTTTTCCCGTATCTTTTTTCCAGCATGGTGTTGACCTGTTTTTTCATATCGTCATTCAGGGAAGACATATTGCATTTCATGGTAAAATAATAATGGGCAATGGAGAAATATTCCCCGTTGATGAGTTCCGCCTTTTCAATATTCCCGAATTTCAGGTTGCTGACTTCAATCTTCATGAAGGGATTGTTGTACGTCATGTTCAGGATCTGGGTCATCTGTTCCTTCGGAACAACGGTAAAGAATTTCGGGTAAATATAGCCGACAGCCTGGTCGATCTTTTTAGTCATCACCGAATTCATGAAATAGGAAAGGCTTTTTTTAATGGCTGCATCGTCGGAATTCTGCTTTGCCTGAGCAAATGTTAAAGAGGAGATCAGGACGAATACAAACAGCAGTGATCTGGTTTTCATAATTTTATTACTTTTTATGTACGTCAGCTCGGTGTTTTTCATAATACAACTGAGAAATGCATCAACTTATTCAGATAATTAACTTCCCAATACGAACTTTCAAAACCTACCCGAGTGACGTTGGATTTTCGCTGATAGGTCGCGGAATTCGGTGGAATCGTTACAAAGTGATTTCTACATTATTTTTTGATAAAAGGGGTCATCACCTGTTTTGCATTCGCATTCCTGGATGCATGTAAAGCCAAAATGTATTTTCCGGCTGATAAATTCCTAATATCAATATCTTTGCTGTTCAGGTTACCGGATGTGATCATTCTTCCTGACATATCATAGATATTATACCTGTCAAACACTGAAACTCCTTTTATGCTAATATAATCGGTTGCAGGATTCGGATAGATCGTCAATGAATATTTTTTTTCAACTTCTTCGTTTGCCAGAACTGCACTTATATTATATAAAATATCCAAGCCTACATTATAATCAGCAATTACAATGTCTTTTTTGCCGTCATTATTAATATCACCAACCGCAATGCCATCTTCGTTATAACTCGTAGCATAAGCCACCGGAAATGACTGATAGCCGTTGGCATAATTCCCCGATGTATTTTGGGAATACACCGTTACTTTACTCCAGCCTCCGTGAGCAGCAATAATTTCGTTCTTCCCGTCATTATTGAGATCGGCAATTTTTACGGCATCAGGAAGTTCATAAACCGGAATTTCCCCCTGGTCTGCATAAAGTGCACTGCCGGAAACCTGATGTAATATCCTGATCTTAGAATTACCATTCGATCCTTTACAAAGAATCAGATCCTTCTTAGTATCATTGTTAATGTCTCCTAACGTCATACCGTCGTACGTCTGGCCTGTATCAAATACTACGGGATTGGGATTCAATGTATTTCCTACAGAAAAATAGGTATACACTGCATGCAGATTCGGGATATGGATTACCAGGTCATTGCTGGCGTCATTATTCATGTCAGCAATTTCTACCATCGGAGCCGGATGAAAATAAGCATTTGCAGGCTTAGGAATTGTAAAAGTCTGGAAAGTTCCGGGTGTATTCTGCTGATATAACACCTGAATATTCTGCCAGTTGGAAAGAACAATATCATTTCTGCCATCCCGGTTCATATCCGCAATTCTTACTCTTTCATTGGTTTCAGAGATGGGAAAGGTAATTATAGGATCCAACGTTCCGGATGCATTCTGGTAAAAGATCCCGTAAAAAGAGGATGGCGATTTGATTCCGACAATGATATCGTTTTTCCCGTCCTGATTAAGATCCCCGATGTCAATAGAACCTATGTTTTTAAAATCACTTGCGTAAGGATATCTGACCGGTGCATCCAGCGTTCCGTTTACATTTTGCAGATATACCAAAATCGAATGATTATTTATACTTGAACCGTAATTCTGCAACCCTAAAACTACATCATTAAGTCCGTCATTATTTACATCTCCTATTTTCACAACTTCCGGCCAGGATTCTGTCCATTTGTTTTTATAGGGCAAAAAGCTGATTTGTGAAAAAGCATTATTAAAAAACAATAAAAGGATGATTAAATAGTATTTTTTATTCATGGTTATTTTAATCTTGGGTTAAATCGTTAAAAAGCCATCCTTACGGACGGCTTTTCAATTATATAGTAAGTTTGATTATTTTACTTTTACCAGCTCAACATCGAAGATCAGCCATGCATTTGGCGGGATTACACCTCCTGCCCCTCTTTCTCCGTAGCCCATTGCCGGCGGAATCAATAAGGTAGCGGTTTCACCTTCTTTTAATAAAAGGATACCTTCGTCCCATCCTTTAATTACTCTTCCCATCCCGATCGGAATTTCAATCGGCTCGTTTCTTTTGAATGAAGAATCGAATTCAGAACCGTCAACCAATTTTCCGGCATAATGTACGGAAACATTATCACCTGCTTTCGGAGCTTTCCCATCGGTAGTTTTGGTGATTTTATAATACAGCCCGGATTCAGTTTTCTGCATTCCGGCTTTCATATCTTCCACCATTTTTTCCTGGTTGGCTTTGAAT
Organism: Chryseobacterium sp. MHB01; assembly: GCF_034651565.1. Taxonomy (NCBI): domain Bacteria; kingdom Pseudomonadati; phylum Bacteroidota; class Flavobacteriia; order Flavobacteriales; family Weeksellaceae; genus Chryseobacterium; species Chryseobacterium sp. MHB01. Next base: position 126,342 of record NZ_JAYEDA010000003.1, read on the forward strand.
TCTTCTTCTTTTTTCTTCTTATCGGCTTCTTCTTTTGCTAAAAACGCTTTGTTGCTTTCTGCGATTTTTGCTTTTCCTTCCGTGAAGGTTTTTGCAGCGTCGTAGTTTTTATACTCGTCTCCTTTGCTGAAGACAGACACTTTTTCCAATACGATATCTGTTTTAGGCTTATCCTGAGGCCCTTTCTCTACATTGGCAATCGCATCAATTACTTCTTCTCCTTTTACTACTTTGCCGAAAATGGTGTGTCTTCCGTCTAACCATGGTGTAGCCACTTCTGTGATGAAGAACTGAGAACCGTTGGTATTCGGTCCTGAGTTGGCCATGGAAAGAATTCCTTTTCCGGTATGTTTAAGATCGTTTCTTTCGTCCTCGAATTTATACCCGGGATCTCCCATTCCCGTTCCCTGAGGGTCTCCTCCCTGGATCATGAAATCTTTGATCACTCTGTGGAAAATAGTTCCGTCATAGTAAGGAACTCCTTTGGCTTTTGCCTTGTTGTCGATTTTCCCTTCTGCAAGACCAATAAAATTGGCTACAGTTACAGGAGCTTTCTTGTCTTCAAACTTCACGATCATATTTCCTTTCGTTGTCTGAAGATTTGCATACAGTCCGTCATTAAGACCTTCGTAAGTTTCTTTGTCTACGTTCATTTTTTTATAAATTGGTGTACAACTCATGAGCGAAATGCTTGCCGCTGCCAGAATTATATTCTTGTTAAACAATTTCATTGATTATAATGCTTTTAATTTTATGATTAAAGGGATATCATTATCGATCTTCTTCTCATCTCCGTATGTACCGTAGGCAAGCGCCGAAGGAACCAAAAGTGTAACTTCTTCCCCATCATGGATAAAACGCAAAGCATCTTCTACCGCTTTCAGCTCATCAAAGTGTCCGAATCTGGCATCTCTTCTCTGCACCGGCTGGTCATAGATCTTTGTCTGGTCGAAATCATAAAGATCGTACGAATACGAAATGAAAGTATCATCCTGCCTTCTCTGTCTTTGATCAAACCCCTGAACATTCACCCAGTAATTCAGCTGGGTAGGATAATATTTTACCGGCTGGCCGCTGATCCATTCCTGGATGTGATATCTTTCCTGGCTGTTAAGGTTTTTCATCCTTTGTTTGGAGACATCAAGATCATTTTTGCTGAGCACACCTCCTACGGGTGGATGCGTCTGCGTATTCTTGCTGCAGCTGAATAAGCCAAGAATCGATATGAAGAGTATTTTTTTCATAAACTTTTGCGAAAATACACATTTCGGAAATGATTAACAAAACTTGTAAAGTAAAGTTTAAATATTTCACAAATATGAAGAGTAAGAATTTTTGACGTTTCTTATTAATACATGTGCCGTTTGATTTTTTCAGGAGCTTTTTCACGCTTTCCGCACTCGCTATTTTTTAGTTTTGGGCGCGGCGGCTTCGCCGCCGCGCCCAAAACTAAAAAATGAGCTCAGACAATTGCTGCAATCGCGGCTAGAATTGGGTGAACAGTTAATTTCTGCAGGTGAATCTTCAATTTAATATCGTAATAAATGTGAAATGTCAATCGTGAATTGACCATTGACTAAAGAAGTGAAACTCATTATTCACTAGTGTTACTTTTCAGAACCACCCCGTCAAATTCTCAGGAATTTTGACACCCATCCAAGGGAGGGGAATTTTCACGTTCATTATGACTCGTTTAAAATTAATTCCAATTTGTAAGGATCTAAACCAAGTAAAGGCTTTATAAAATCATGTTGAGATGCTTTCAGCATGACAAACTTGAAAACATGTATACATTGATTGTAAATTAAAACTTATTCTTAATGCTTTTACACTCCAATTGTCATTGTGTAAGGATCTAAGCAGGCAAAGTATTTATAACAAGTCATATTAAGATACTTGAACTACTTCCACCTAAAGGTTTTGGCATAAACAACCTCATGAAAAACAAATAACAACATAGTTAAAGCAATAAAGCCGGGAAATCCCGGCTTTATTTATTTAGAATTTAAAAAAATTAAACAGTTTCTAAAACATGGTCTACCTGCACTCTCCATCCGAAAGGATCTTCCGAGAGGTTATTCTGAAGGCTTACCAAATCATTTTTAAGCAATTCCGCATAACTCTCTTCACTGGATAATTTTGGCAATTCAAGCTTTTCTCCCTGATATCCTAGCGCTTCGAAAACTGTTGTTACTACAGCTGTTCCTACGCCCCATACTTCTTTCAGGGTTCCGTTTTTCTGAGCTTCAATAACGTCTTTTACTTTAATAGGCTCAATTTTCACTTCAATACCTCTCTTTTTAGCCAACTGGATAAAACTGTCTCTGGTAACTCCGTCCAGAATTTTCTCTGAAGTCGGTGGTGTATAGATGGTATCGTTAATTCTCACAAAAACATTCATCGTTCCGCTTTCCTCGAAGTATTCGTGAGTAGCATCATCTGTCCAGATAATCTGCTCATACCCTTCTTCAATGGCAAGTTGTGTAGGATAGAAAGATGCAGCATAGTTTCCTGCTGCTTTTGCAGAACCTACTCCTCCGCTGGCCGCTCTTGAATAGTGGTCTGAAATTTTTACGGAAACCGGAGCTGTATAGTAGCTTTTTGCCGGTGTTGCAACGATAGCAAACATATATTTATTCGATACTCTTGCTTTCAATGCTTCTTCTGTTGCAAAAATTAAAGGTCTGATATACAAGGACATTCCCTCTCCGTGAGGAATCCAGTCTCTGTCAATATCAACCAAAGCTTTTAATCCATCAAGGAACATTTCTTCCGTTACTTCCGGCATAGCTAGACGTTTTGCCGACTTATTGATACGTTCAAAATTCTTTTCGGGCCTGAAAAGGAAAACCTGTCCGTCTTTGTCTTTATAGGCTTTCATACCTTCAAAACAAGCTTGTCCGTAGTTTACCCCCATCATCGCAGGCGTAAACATCAGTGGACCATAAGGAACCAATTTTACATCACCCCATTTTCCGTCTTCATACTCACAGATGATCATGTGATCAATAAAAGTATTACCGAAAGAAAAATTGTTTGGATCGAATGTAGAAATTCGGGAGTTTTCAGTTTTTTGAATTATCATTTCTAAAATTTTTTATGATGTTCTACAAATTTAACATAATTTTCTAAATATAAAAATTTTAGAGTAATTTTGTAAAAAAATAGTTTGAAAAGAGAAATTAAGACCACAAACGACGGTAGTAAAACATTGTTTATCAATGATTTAAATGAAAACTACCATTCTCATCACGGAGCGCTTCAGGAAGCGGAACACGTGTTTATCAAAAATGGATTAAATTTAATAAATGATTACGAAATTAATATTTTAGAACTGGGTTTTGGAACAGGTTTGAATGTTTTGGTAACAATTAATGAATATTTAAAAACTGACAAAAATCATATCATCAACTATTTTACATTGGAAAAATATCCCATAAATGAATCTGAAATGAACGATTTGGAATATTTTGACCTGTTTGATAACCCGGAATTCAAAAATATTTATCATAAAATTCATCAGACTGAGTGGGAAAAAGATATTGAAATTGTTAAAGGTTTTCATCTAAAAAAAATAGAATGTGATTTTTTTCAACTGAAAAACATAGACTTACCAAAAATAAACCTGGTTTATTACGACTGTTTTGGCGCAAGAGTACAGCCTGATCTTTGGGAAAAACCTCTGTTTGAAATGGTTTCTGACAAAATGGCGGTTAACGGTTTGTTAACAACCTATTCTTCAAAAGGAAGTGTGAGACGGATTCTTCAGGAACTTGATTTTATAGTGGAAAAAAAACAGGGACCTCCGGGGAAAAGGGAAATGATTAATGCGGTGAAGAAATAAATTTAATGTAACAATATATCAGTGTAATAATAACAATTCATTATTGGTAAACTGGTACACTGATATATTGTTACATTTTACTATTTGTTATCCAAAATTCTTTTTCCAGTCTTTTTTCATTTGTGCGTACTGTTCATCTGCTTCGGCTTCTTTCCATTTGCTAAAAAAAATAGCTGCTGATTTTTCTTTTTCGGGATCTCCTGTTCCGCGCTGTAAAGGTTTATGATTATTTTGCGAATCATATTTTTTTCCGCTTTTATAGTTGAAATACCGCCTTGCCCGGGTAAATCCCATTTGAAGATATTTCCGGGCCATATCGGCTCCTACAAAATCATCATTAGCAAGATATTCTTTGAACAGCTCAAAAATTTTCACCGAACTTTCTTTTGCGATATTCACATTTTTAAACCGCCAGTATTTTCCAATTTCAGACTTATATGGTTCACAGATCAATACACCCTGCTCTCCTTTTCCCACTTTATATTTTTCAGGATGTTTCCTGTAATCTATATCCGGCTTCCAGAAATACTTGTCGGAATCAAAATTTAAGTATGATGGTTGGTCTTTCATGTTTATTTTGCAAGCCTTATTCCGCTAAACTGCCATTTCAGCTCAGGCTGAAAAAAATTCCGGTATGTATGTCTGCTGTGTCCCGGAGGAGTGGCTACAGATGCTCCGCGTAAAACCATTTGATTAACCATAAATTTTCCATTGTACTCGCCTACGGCTCCCGCCTCTTTTTTAAAACCGGGATATGGAAGATAGGCGCTGTTAGTCCACTCCCATCTTTTCCCCCATGAAAAACATGATGAAGCGGCTTCCCATTCCTGCTCGGTCGGAAGTCGCATTCCTCTCCATGCTGCGTAAGCGGAAGCTTCGTAAAAGTTGATATGACAAAGTTCTTCATCCGGATCTACCTCCTGAAGTCCGCTTAAAGTATAATGCATCCATTTGTCGTCAATCTTATGCCAGTATAAAGGAGATTGTGCATCGTTTTCTTTTACCCAGTTCCAGCCGTCCGCATGCCAGTATTTAAAATCCGAATACCCTCCCGCTTCCATGAACTCAAGATATTCCCCATTGGTAACCAGATGATCCGAAATCGCAAAATCATTCAGATAAACTTTATGTTTTCCCATCTCATTATCAAAGCAAAATGCTGGTGCATCAAATCCGATTTCATAAATTCCCTCTGAAAAATGAAGCATTCTTTTTTCACCAGATAGATTTTGGTTTTCCTTAATCTCTTTTTTATAAGCCGGGAAAAGGGGATTATGTCCCAAAATATATTTAATATCGGTAATTAAAAGCTCCTGATGCTGCTGTTCATGATTAAGGCCTAATTCCAGAATCGGAAGAATTGCATCATTTATATGGTAACTGTTGAGAAATTCAGTCATTTTCTCATCAACGTATTTTCGGTATCGGTATACATCTGAAACAGACGGGCGGCTTAAATTTCCGCGGTCGGTACGGATCACTCTTGCCCCAATGGTTTCGTAATAACTGTTGAACACAAAATTATATTGCGGATCAAAAACTTCATAAGAAGGAAAATTCGGAAGTAATATGAATGTCTCGAAAAACCACGTTGTATGCCCTAAATGCCATTTTGGCGGACTAACATCCACAATAGGCTGCACCACATAATCTTCAATTTCAAGAGGCTTACAGATTTCTTCAGAACGCGATCTTACATCCATGAACTTTTTTAAAACAGATTTTGGCTTTGTAATGATTTCCATGCTTTTGTTTTTATTTGTTTACCTTCCAGATGCTGTCTATAAACCACTCTTTTGAATCACTGATGTTCCTAGTTATTGAAAATCCCGATTTTTCAGCGAGATATTCAATGTCCGATTTTGAAAACTTCTGTGAAACTTCCATATCAATCACTTCATTTTCAGCAAAATCAATTGTTTCTTCTTCAATTTTTACCTGCTGATTTTTTAAGCTTATCAGAAAACTTCGGCACGCTCCTGTAATCGGGTCGTACGATTCATAATGTTCAAATTGTTCAATATCGAAATTTCCACCCAGCTCACGGTTGATTCTCGTTAAAAGATTCAGATTAAATTCTGCCGTAATTCCTGACTTGTCGCTGTAAGCATTCAATACGGTAAAAGGATTTTTTTTAAGATCGAAACCGATAAGAACAATATCTTCACTATTCAATAGCTGATGTAGTGAAGTACAGAATTTTTCCGATTCCTTACTGGTCATATTCCCGATGTTTCCCCCTAAAAATAAAATTACTTTTCTTCTTGATGAAAGCTTCATTGCTTTTTTCAGCATCTGGAAATATTCTCCTTCAAGAGTTTTAATATTGATTTCAGGAAGTTTATCTTTAAGATTATTTTCAAGTACGGATAAAATATTACCCGAAATATCGATCGGCATATAAGTAAAATCGGCTCGTTTTTCACTTAAATATTTAAGCAGATATGTCGATTTCATGGCATCTCCTGCTCCGAGTTCAATCAGATCAAAAGGTTGCTCATCGGATCGGATAGCTTCTGCAAGTCCGGACGTTTTATTTTTAAAAATATCAAGTTCACATCGGGTAAGATAATATTCCGGCATTGCCATGATCTTCTGAAAAAGCTCGTCTCCTGTTTTATCATAAAAATATTTTGAAGATAAATGTTTAGGATTGCTTTGAAGACCGGTAAGAACATCATTCAGAAAATGATCCGAATTATTTTTTTCACTTCTTTTTTTTGGTTCTTTGGTTAATTGCAGGCTCATATAAATTGTCATTTGGGTATTAAAATTTAGCAACTATCTTGCCGCTGAGATATAAATTTAATAAAATATTCATTCAAAACTTGGTCTTTTTTAGATGAACGTCAAACCTTATCTGCAATTTCTGTTAAAAAAATAAAAGTTTGTGCAGCTTGGAATATTCATTGCTATACATTATTGAAAGGCATTTAAGGCCATACCACACCAAATCTGATATTATGGAAAAATCAATCACAAGAAGAAATGCTCTTGGAAAGATTGCGGCTACTGTTGCAGTTGCTGCTGTTTCTCCGGGAGCGTTTGCGCAATCACAAAATCAAAAACCAAAAAATTCTACAGGTCCTGATCTCACAGATCCTACAACAAAATATCCGCGGCCCCCTTTTAAAAGCCAGTCGCAGCCTTTCCCGGGATTGGCAAGCAAAATGGATCCCGTCCCTGATCATGGCGAGAAAAGCTATGTAGGGTCAGGAAGACTTATGGGTAGAAAAGCGCTAATTACGGGCGGAGATTCCGGAATAGGCAGGGCTGCAGCAATTGCTTATGCTCGTGAAGGAGCGGATGTTGCGATTAATTATTTACCTGAAGAAGAATCTGATGCAGCAGAAGTTATTGAACTTATCAGAAAAGCAGGAAGAAAAGCGATCGCTATTCCGGGAGATATCCGGGATGAATCCTTTTGTAAAAAACTTGTTGCACAGGCTGTGCAACAGCTGGGTGGACTTGATATCCTTGTCAACAATGCAGGACATCAAAAAACCCATGAATCAATCTTGGATATCAGTACTGAAGCATTTGAAAGAACGATGAAAACCAATATTTATGCACCTTTCTGGATTACAAAAGCTGCCTTGCCTCATTTAAAACCAGGTTCTTCTATTATCGGACTTTCTTCGGTTCAGGCTTATGATCCTTCTGAAAATCTCTATGATTACGCACAGACGAAAGCGGCAACAACAAGTTATGTAAAATCCTTAGCCAAACAGCTTGGTCCCAAAGGAATCCGGGTAAACGGTGTTGCTCCGGGGCCCGTTTGGACCGCTCTTGAAGTGAGTGGCGGACAGACACAGGAAAATCTTGTAAAATTCGGGGCGGATACCCCTTTGGGAAGACCTGGACAACCGGCAGAACTTGCTTCAATCTTTGTGCAACTTGCCGCGAATGACGCCAGTTTTTCTACCGGCCAGATTTACGGTGCTGCAGGAGGAAGCGGTCAGCCGTAACGGTTAACATTTAATTAATTAAAAATCATCATATTATGAATAACAAAATAAAAATAGCGCTAGCGCTTGTAGGAGCAGGAACAGCAGTTGCCTGGGGAATAAACAGAAAAAAGAAATCGAAAGTGAAAACTTTTACGGCTCCCGACGGAAATACCTATGAGGAGAATAAAATATACCGGACTTTTGATAATAAACTTTATAAAAATGGTAAAGAAATCCATTTTGAAACTCCGGTAACGGAACAGAATTTTTCGGGAAATCATGCATTTGATGAACAGTCCGGAAATATTCCAAAAAATTATGAAGCGGTAAATAAGGATATTAATTACCACCAAAAAGGTGTAAGACACCATTAAAGTTAAAAGCTCCGGTTAATCGAATTAACCGGAGCTTTTCTTTCTTCAGATCAGAAAATTAAAACTTTGACAAGTTTATGTATATGCTTACAATGGTTTTATTGAAATCGCGAAACCGCCACTTCTCACCATTTTAAAATTGATTTTAGACTTACTTGTGATCTGTTTTTTGTAGATATTGTAACTCTGTGGATTGTTGATGTAATCCGCATCTTTTCCATCTTCATAAATCGTGGCTTCGTATTTTTTTCCTTTATCTAAAAATGAAAAATCTACCGTGTAATCACGTTTGTTTTCGTCGGTGATTCCTCCTACGAACCAGTTTTCTGTGCCTTTTGCTTTTCTGGCCGTGATAATATAATCTCCCGGTTCTGCCGATAAAATCTTCGTATCATCCCAGTCTGCAGCGACATCTTTAATAAACTGGAAAGCATCCATATGCTTTTGATAATTCTCCGGTAAATCTGCAGCCATCTGAAGCGGCATGTACATAACCACATACAAAGCGAGTTGTTTTACCAGCGTTGTTTTCACAAAACGTTTATCACCCGGAAAATAATAATCCAGTTTCGTCTGGAAAATCCCCGGTGTATAATCCATAGATCCTCCCATCCATCTCGTGAACGGAAGAATCGTCTGGTGATCCGGATTATTACCCTGAAAAGCTTCATGTTCCGTTCCTCTAGCTGCTTCTGCTGAAATCCAGTTTGGGTACGTCCTGCTCTCTCCTCCCGGTCTTACCGATTCGTGAGAATTCACCATGATTTTGTATTCATTCGCTTTTTCTGCAATTCTATAGAAATGATTGATCGTCCACTGGGAATAATGATGTTCACCTCTTGGAACCATATCCCCTACATAACCCGTTTTCACGGCATCATAACCATATTTGTTCATCAGCTGAAATGCCTGATCGGCCCACCTTTCGTAATTGGTTGCAGATGCTGAGGTCTCGTGGTGCATCACTAATTTAATTCCTTTTGAATGCGCATAATCGTTCAGCATTTTAATATCAAAGTCAGGATAAGGTGTAATGAAATCGAAAACAAATTCTTTATTATGACCGATCCAGTCTTCCCAGCCGATGTTCCATCCTTCGATAAGTAATCCGCCAAAACCGTTGGCTGCTGCAAAATCGATGTATTCTTTTACTTTTGTATTGTTGGCGGCATGCTTTCCGTTTGGGGTGAGCTTTGTAAAATCAGTTTCTCCGATGTGCACATTATTGGCTGTAGAATACGCCCACTGTGATTTTCCGATGATCATTTCCCACCAGACACCCATGTATTTTGTAGGGTGAATGTATGAAGTATCGGTATATTTTGTAGGTTCATTCAGGTTAAACATCATTTTAGATGCTAAAACTTCTTCTGCTTTAGGAGAAACGATGATTGTTCTCCACGGGGAAACGGAAGAGGTTTGGATGTATCCTTTTGCACCCTGCTTATCAGGAGTAAGATGTGTTTTAAATTTAAAATTAGCCGGATCTACTTCAAGATGTGAAGCAGGATAATTTAACACCGCTGCCTCTCCAACATTTACGTACAAAGGATCTTTACCTTCTTTTTTCAGCATTAAAGGAGACTGTACGGCATTTTTTATTAAAGTCTGGGAAGAATGTTTATCAAATGCCTGATCCCATCGACCGGTAATTTCAGAGATTTTTGTTGTCTGCGGCTGGTATTCCTGGGAGTCATAATCAGCAACAATCCACCATGCTTTCATATCCGTTGGAAAATCAATTTCCGAGTCTTCTTCACGGATCACAAAATAATTCAGGTTTTTCTGCTGGGGAAATTCATACCGAAATCCTAATCCGTCATTGAACAGCCTGAATTTAACCACAATATTTCTATCTGTAGCGTCCTGATGAAGAGTTACCGCCAATTCATTGTATTGATTGATATAATTTTTTTTCTCTCCCAACACAGGCTGCCAGGTTTCATTTTTAGAATCCCTTTTTTCTTCTGTTTTGGTAAAGCCGTTGTTGAGGTCAAATTTGGCATCTTCGGGTTTTGCGATTTCCGAAGCAAATTTAATGGCGGTATCTTTAAATAATCTCAGCCCCAATTTAGAATCCTCCACCACTACATTTCCGTTGTATTTCAGATTGTAATACGGAATTCCCTGCTTCAACTGAAAGTTCATCTCAAACTTTCCGTCAGGAGATTGTAAGGATTGGGCATTAATACCAACAAACATTGTTGAGAACAACAATGCTCCAATGGTATATTTTTTCATATCAGTAATTTGGTATGATAAAGGTAAATAAAGTTTTAACCAAGGACAATGTTTTCAAGCATAAATCATTTAAGCTTCTATAATATTAAACTTTAGTAAAGAAGTGTGGTATATTCATAATTTTCATTAATTTTATTTAAAATATACACCATTCTAAACTCAATATTATTATGAAAAAACTATTTTATTCTTCTATTTTCGTTTTAGTTACCTCTTTTTCTTTTGTCAGTGCACAGAAAATAACAGATGGTGAAGCAGTAGATGTTAACGGACTTTCCGTTATCTTTAATATCCTTAATAAAGAAGCGATAACTGTTGGCGGCAAAGAATTCGACCGTTATAAGGTATCTGCAAAATTGGTGAACAATACTCAAAAAAGCTATAATGTCCGGCTTAGTAATGCTCCGCAGCTCGTTCCCAGCAATACACTAGTGGAAGTTAACTGTATTAATGCTACAGGAGCTAAACTTACATCAAAAAAAATTGATCTTAAACTTAAGCCTCAAAATGTAAATGTTACTTACTGGGCTTACACCAAGGATGGTAAATACCAAAGCTTTATCATTCCTATTGTTGCGGGATATTACCTTGACAGCGGCGATTCTGTAAATGATGATGCAATCTTTATCGTACCGAAAGGAGAAAGTCCGAATGTGAATGTCAGAAGCTTACAATAATTAATTTTGCAGATTTAAATAATATCTTCAGATCCTACAAAAGATTTACCGGCATTAATTTGTTCCGGAAAACTCATATCGATTATCATTTTTTCACGGTCCTTGTTCATTTGACTTTGTAAAGCCTTGTTTAAACAAATGACCATAACAGAAACTGCTATGGTCTATTGTATTGTTCGCAATATAAATAAAATCTTTTTAAATAGATACGTTAAAAAATATCGTTCAATCTTGCATTTCCTGTAGCTCCTTTAGGCAGGAAAACAACTTTTCTTTTTATCATTTTTGCTTTTTCAAGAACTTTAAGGGCTTTTTGGCGTTCAATTTCTCTGTTAAGCGACGGGGAATTTTCCCATTGTGTAAATTCTTTCATAATTTAATATTTTAAGGTGTTTGATTATGGTGTAAGCTTTTAACCAGCTCACTATTGTCTTAGCATAAAGCAGACCATTTTTTAGCAAAACCTGAAAATATTTTCTTATATAAATGAATTTACATTAAATTAATATTATTAATCCAGATGAAAGTTTTTCGGATCAGGATGTATAAAGGTAAAATCTAATTCAGTAATGAGTTTTTCAGACGAGATGATTCTTTCTTTATTATTATACTGCATATCATCAGTATGTTGATTATTCTGAGCGGCAATCACTTCCTGTTTTAAAGGATGAAGCGGCGCCACAACATTATAAACTTTCCTACGAACATCCTTTTCAATCATTTTCAGGATCACTGCTGAAACATCTTCATAATGAACATGATTGACAACTCCGGACAGATCCGAGATCTTAAAATTCTTCAGTAACCTTGAATCTCCCATCAATCCGCCAAGCCTCAGAATGTTAATCTGTGGAAAAGCTTCTTTAATTTTATTTTCTGTAAAAACATTTTCTGAAGGCAACATTTCTTCTTTAAAAATACCCGGTTCGTCAGGGTAAACGCTTGTGGTACTCATAAAAAACAGTTGTTTTTCAAATTTTCCTATGAATGAAATTAAGTTTGAAAGCTTTTTTTGCAGTATTTCCTTTGATGTTCTTCTTTCTGAAAAAGGAACCGTGATAATAATGACATCAAGCTCCGGAGCAATATTCCATGGATCCGGAAATTGCTTTTCATCTTCATTAAAAACTGCAAGATCCGCCTGAATTCCTTCAGAGCGAATATTTTTGAGCTTTTGCGGTGATGTTGTGGTAGCATGCATCTCAAAATTTTCAGCAAAGTTTCTGCTTATTCTTGACCCCAACCAACCATAACCTATAATTCCGACTTTTTTCATGTTTCAGTATAAAGCACAAAGATATATTCTTCTGAGATTAATCATACACCAATTATAATTCAAAGTAAAAAACAATTATTTTTTTTAAGATTAAATTTAAAAAATATATTAAAGGCATATTATTTGCGAATAACCTTGTAGCATTTATGGAAATTTGCAAAACATTTTGCTTTTTCTCATATTTGCATATCAATGAAAGTTTAAAGCTTGGAAACTTTACAAAACAGCTATAATCCGATGAATAACAACATTGACATCTATATACAGGCACTGAACTCGGCCAACTGCGGAATTATCATCACCGATAATACCCAGCCGGACAATCCAATTATTTACTGTAACAAGGCCTTCGAAACCATAACAGGATATTCACATGACGAAATCATTGGGCACAATTGCCGGTTTCTTCAGGGACAGGACAGATCTCAGCCCGAAAGAGAATTCATTAAAGAATGCATCAGAAAAGGAAAAGACAGCAAACTTGAAATAAGAAATTACAAAAAAGACGGAAAACTCTTCTGGAATGAACTTTATATTTCTCCTGTAAAAAATGAAGAAGGCATTATTACTCATTTTATCGGAGTGCAAAATGATATCACGGAACGTAAAAAAGCAGAGCATGAGCTGAGGGAAGAAAAATCTTCAGTAGAAAGAAAGATCCTTGAAAGAACAAAAGAACTTGTAGACAGTGAGACTTTTCTTTCAAGTATTGTTCAGACCGTGAGGGAAAGTCTGTTGGTACTTGATGCTGATTATAAAGTATTAAGTGCAAATACGCATTTTTTAAATTCATTTAAAGTAACTTCAGAAGATACCGTAGGAAAAATCCTTTTTGAACTGGGTAATCATCAATGGGATATTGATCCTCTGAAAAAACTCCTGACGAAAATATTACCGACCAATAATCCGGTAATTGATTATGAAGTAGAACACGATTTTCCACATATTGGTAAAAAAGTAATGCTCCTGAATGCTTATCGTATTGAATTTGAAGGTCAATATAAAGACAGAATTCTTATTGCAATTGAAGATATTACAGAAAAGAAAGAACTTGACCGAAGAAAAGATGATTTCCTTTCCATTGCAAGTCATGAGCTTAAAACACCTCTGACCACTATAAAAGGTCTTGTACAGCTTTTACAGAGAATGGTTCCGGAAAATTCTCCGGAGAGATTCAATACAACTCTTGATAAAGTATCGGTATATGTAGACCGTCTGAACGTGCTTATTTCGGATCTTCTGGATACCTCCAAGATACAGTCGGGAAATATAGAACTCCATCTTGATCCTTTTGATATTGACAAAACCATTCGCGATACCGTTGATAATCTTTCCGTATCTGCACCGAGTCACAACATCTCATTAACAGGATCCACCAATGCTACGATTATGGGGGATGAGCTGCAGATCTCACAGGTTATTAATAATTTGATATCGAATGCCATAAAATATTCTCCGGGATCAGATAAAGTAGATATTTATATCAACAGGGTTGGAAATTTCGTGAAAGTTTCGGTCACAGATTACGGAATGGGAATAAGTGCTCAGGATAAAGCAAAAATTTTCGACCGATTTTTCAGGGCACGAGAAATACAGAAAAAATTTCCGGGACTGGGAATCGGACTCTATATTTCACATGAAATTATTGCCAACCACAGCGGGACACTTTGGGTAGAAAGTGAAATCGGGGCAGGTTCTACGTTTAGTTTTACATTACCCATTATGAAAAATCACTAAGAATGAATAGCAAAAAAATAATGGTCTGTGATGATGACCAAGGTATACTTGATGTCCTGGAGATGCTTCTGGAATCTGAAGGTTTTACCGTCTTCACCGAAATCAACAGTACGAACCTCATTAAGCAGATCCAGATCGACAAACCGGATCTTATTCTTCTTGATCTTTGGATGCCCCTTTTGTCGGGTGACCAGGTTTTAAAGGCAATCAGAAACACACAGGACATTAAAGATCTTCCGGTAATCGTACTTTCCGCAAGCGTGGACGGAGATGATATTGCAGCAGATGCGGGAGCAAATGATTTTGTTGCGAAACCTTTTGATCTTGATCATATTGTTTCAAAAATAAATGGCCTGCTGGTCTTGAAATAAGTAATTTTTAAAATATAAATAAAAAAGGAATCTGCTGAAATTGCATATTCCTTTTGTTTTATTCCTGAGTTTTAGGAAGCCCTGAATTCTCCGGATTCCAGATTGATGGAACAGCCGTCCGTAATGATATGAACTTTTATATTTTCTGCATATACAGGATGGCCCTCTTCCACTGTTTCTATATTTGTTTTTCCGATTTCTTTCGCACTCATTGCGATCACCATCCCGGATCCTTTACAGATTGCCTTCTTTCCTTCTTCAATTAAAAGTGCAGTATCTTCCCCCAAACCAATTCCGAAACATTCACGGTGAAGCATTACGGCATGTGCCAGCCTTCCAAACCTTCCTCTGTGAACAAAATGAGTATCTACAATGCAGCCCGATAAAAGTCCAAGTCCTGATGCGAGTTTAATATCATTTTCCAAAATCGCCTCATCATCTTCGGCTTCACAAATAATAATTTCAGGCATGCACATTGCTCCTGCGCTGGTTCCGGCAATTATAAAATCCTTTTCACCGAGGTATTTCTCCATCAGTACATCGCAGATTTCGGTATTTTTTATTTCATTACAAATTCTGTTCTGATCGCCTCCGGTGAAAAAGACAGCTTTACTTTTTCTGATTCTTTGAACATATTCATCTTCAGCTTTACCGGTGAAATGAATAAATCCGAAATTAGTATATCCTATTTCTTTAAATGTTTTGGTGTAGGTTTCGCGCATGCTTTCAGGCTCTGAACTTGCCGTGGTAATGACTTCAATTCTGTCTGCCTTATCATTTATGAGAAGCTGAAGAATTTCGTGAGGGATGAAATTTTTATTTTTATCCTTTATTTCCACTTCTGTTCCATCACGGTCTTCTTTTCCCCCGATAATCAACAATTTTCCTTTTGGAACTGCCTTGTCTTTCGTTTTGCTGTTCATATGATAATCAATATTTTGTTTTCTGCTTCTATCGAATTTACGAAAGAACTCTAACAATATGATTGATTTTAATCAATGCAAATACAATTTGTTTTATTATGATGGTTATATGAAATTTCATATTAAAGAAAATGAGGGTGATATGATATAGGTCATAATCTTTTTGCTTTTATAATAATAACTTCGAAGGATAAGATGTCAAGAATACATCTTCACAGCTTTTTAACCTTAAACCATATCCATGCTAATTGAAGAAGAACTTTTGCTATCGTACGGTGCAGCAGTTGAAGACCTGAAAAATTCTGAGATTATTTTTAACGAAGGAGATACGCCGAGACTGTTTTACCAAATCAGAAGAGGACGGATAAAGCTAAGCCATTTTAATGAAGACGGCAAAGAACTTATTCTTGCTGTTCTGCATAATGGTTTCAGTGTCTGTGAACTTTTGCTTTTTATTGATAAAAAATATCCCGTAAATGCAGTTGCCATTGAGCCTACAAGCATTATTACTCTTTCTAAAGAAAAATTCATGAAGCTTTTGGATGAAAACCCCAATATTTCAAGGGATATCAACAGTTTTTTATCCCAACGGCTGTATTATAAATACATCATGCTGCAGAACAATTCGTCGCTTCATCCCGAAATCAGGATTAAAGGCGCTTTGGAATATCATAAAAGTTTCAGCAACAATATGTCTAAATTTGCTTTTGAAGTTCCTTTTACCAGAAAAGAACTTGCTGCAATCACGGGTTTGCGAACCGAAACCGTGGTAAGATGCATCAAAAAGCTTGAAAAGGAAAATTATCTTAAAATTATTGAAAGAAAAATATACGTTTAACAGTAAAAAAATTATTACATTTCAATCAAACGCTGTTTTATGGCAAAGCTAAAACCAGAATATTTTCATAATAAAGATGTTATTTTCCTTGCCCAGGATCTTTTAGGCAAAATACTCTTCACAAAGAGAAACGGAGAAATCACCGCCGGAATTATTACTGAAACAGAAGCGTATTTCGGAGAAGAGGATAAAGCTTCTCATGCTTACGGCGGACGGCGGACATTGAGAACAGAAGCCATGTATCAGCCGGGTGGATATTCTTACATTTATTTATGTTATGGCATTCATCATCTTTTTAATATTGTGGTTTCACTAAAAAATGATCCTAAAAGTGTTCTTATAAGATCTGTCGAGCCATACCAGGGGTTCTCTGTTATAGAAAACAGAAGAAACAGGTCTTCATCCGACAAATCCATTTCTTCAGGTCCCGGATCTGTCTGCAAAGCTTTGGGTATCGATATGACCTTCAACATAAAATCGTTGACAGGAGAAGATATTTGGATTGAAGATTCGGGATTACAGTATCGTACGGAGGATATTGCTTCTAGCCCACGGATCGGGGTTGCTTATGCTGATGAACATGCCCAACTGCCGCTTCGGTTTTACCTTAAAAACAATCGGTATGTAAGTAAAAAGTAATTAAATAATTGATAAAAAAATTACGGAAGAGTTTTGATCTTCCGTAATTAAATTGGATTTATAATAAATATTGAATATGTTTATATTTATTTTACAGCAGTCTTTGCTTTTTCGGATTCCATCAGATGATGCTCCAATGTAGGAAGAGTACTGCTTGCAAAAGATTTCAGAGATGCTTCAGATCCTTCAGAAGCCTGCTTTTTAAATTCAGCAATATCTTTCTGGTGATCTGTTACCATAAGATCTGCATACATACGGTCAAATTCTGCTCCTTTTTTAGCTTTAAGCTCGTCGTGTTTTTTCTGTTGGTCAGCGTTCAAATTTGTCGGTAAGGTATATCCGGACGCAGAAGCCCACTTTTTAAGTTCATCATTGGCTTTTCCATGATCTTTTACCATCATTGCTCCCAATGATTTTACAGTTGCACTAGAAGCATTGGTTGAAGCAAGCTGTCCAAGCATTACTTCCATCATACCACCTGTCGCTGCTGCGTCTGCAAATTTTTTATCCTGAGCACTTAATGTGCTGTTCGCAGCATTGGAATCCGACATCGCTGTAGTGGCAGAATCTCCCCTATTCATTGAGGTATCTGCAGGAGCAGACATTGTTGTTGAATCTGCAGACTGGTCGGAAGTTGTAGTTTCATTTTTCTTACAAGCTACCATTGCAGCAACCGCAAGAACTGTTAAAATTGAATTTTTCATAATATTATTGTAAAATGGTTAAAGATAAATAGCAATTATATTGCTCACGCTGATAGTAACAATTTATTTGCCAAAGTTTAACAAATAAGTTATTTATGATACCACAACTTATTTTTTATAATAAATTACGCATTAACATAGCTTTCATATGGAACAAATATTGTGGATATGAAAAAAATAAATCCCTGCAGCTTATGAAAATAGCAACTTATAATGTAAACGGAATAAACGGAAGACTTCCTGTCCTACTTCGCTGGCTGGAAGAAGCTCAACCTGACATTGTATGTCTTCAGGAGCTGAAAGCTCCGCAGGAACGATTTCCTGTAAGTGAAATCAATGCTGCAGGCTACAACGCAATCTGGAAAGGACAGAAAAGCTGGAATGGTGTTGCAATACTGGCAAAAGATATGGAAATCACCGAAGTTCAGCGATCTTTACCCGGAGATCCGGAAGATGAACAAAGCCGGTATATTGAAGCAATCATTAACCAGACCGTTATATGCTGTCTCTATCTCCCCAATGGAAATCCATATCCCGGACCAAAATTCGATTATAAACTTTCATGGATCAAACGTCTAAAAAAAAGACTGAATCAGCTTATAGAAATGGATCTTCCCGCAGTTGTCATTGGAGATTTCAATATAATTCCCACCGCATCTGATGTATACAAACCTGAACGTTGGGAAGATAATGCTTTATATCGGCTTGAGGTAAAAAAAGCATACCAGCAAATTCTAAAAAAAGGCTGGACAGACTCTATCCGTACGCTTTATCCCGAAGAAACTGTTTATACATTTTGGGATTATCTTTATAATTCCTACAGCCGGAATGCGGGAATGCGGCTGGATCATATATTGCTGAGTCCTTATCTGTCTAAAAATCTGAAATCAGGAGGCGTGGATAAGCATGTCCGCGGATGGGAGAAAAGCAGCGACCATGCTCCGGTGTGGATTACCCTTGATTAATTTTTCACGCGATTATAGACTAAAATCTATCTGATGTTTAAGCATGTCATCATATTAGGCACTATCATTTTATATATTAAGATTATATACAAATTCTTATTGTAACTTTGTTGCATATTACATCATATTTTCATTAGCAATTCAATATGAAACAGGTACGGAATACCCAGGCAAAAACAGAAATACTCCATCTCTTAAGCAATGCTACCAGTGCTTTATCACATCATGAAATACAGGAAAAGCTCAATGGTCTCTGCAATCGGGTAACGATATACCGTGTTTTGGAAAGGCTTGAAAAAGAAGGAAAAATTCATAAAATTATCAATATGGACGGGGTTGTCAATTATGCGAAGTGCAACCATTGCCATAAGGAAAGACACTCACATAATCACTTACATTTTAATTGTGAAAATTGTAAAGAAGTGACCTGTATTGAAAATGTGGTTCCTGAAATTAATCTTCCTGAAAATTTTACGGCGCATAGTTATAATTTTGTCATCAGCGGAATATGCCCCAAATGCAGTCAGATTCAATAATACACTTTATTCGAAAATTAAAATCTTTAAATAATTATTATAAAATTTTCCGTCATTAATGATTTGGCTTTGTTTTTGCGATGCAACCGTTATGAAAACAATTTTTATACTTGAAGATGAGACAGGCATCAGAGATGCATTACAGCTCCTCCTGTCATTCGAAGACTACGACGTTCGCTCTTTCTCTACAGTAGAAGCATTCAACAACAGAGATCTTTCTGTAGTTCCTGATATTTTTATCCTGGACGTGATGATGCCCGACGGAAACGGGATTGATGTTTGCAATGAATTGAGAACACGTCCTGAAACGTCAAATATTCCTATTATGATTATGAGTGCACACGCAAAAGATCATGAAGTAATCAGCAGATGCAACGCCGATGAATTTATCAGTAAACCGTTCGATATTGATGCTGTACTGCTGAAAATTGATAACCTGTTGGTTCCAAGCAATTAATCTAAAGGGGGTTCAATTTCCAAAACATTTATCTGACAGCTGAAAAATATGGTGCATAAATATGATATAAAAAATATTTTGCAGGTATAAAAAATATTTCTATATTTGCACCACTGAAAACGACGATATAATCGGAGTTTCTGGAGAGTTGGCAGAGTGGTCGATTGCGGCAGTCTTGAAAACTGTTGACTGTAACAGGTCCGGGGGTTCGAATCCCTCACTCTCCGCCAGTTGGGAAACCAAAATAAGCTAAAACGCTGTAAACATCAATGTTTACAGCGTTTTTTGTTTTAGCGCAGTATCAAAAAAAAACAAAATAGGTCACGATTTATATGTCCTATTTCGTGTCCCATTCAAAAAAGAAAAAATGGGTCACGAAAAATCAAGGAAAGCCTGACCAATAGGCAGTTTAACGATTGTACATCTTGCAAAAAGTGGTAACAAAAAGTAAATTACTAAAGCATTAAAGTTATCACACAAAACATTCCATCTGTTATCTTCATCAAAAAGAATAAAATCAGAGCACAATAATATTTTTTGGTACTATAATATTCATTTACAAATATCTGAATAATTCCTTCTATAGTTGATACATGTTAATTTTCTAAACTAACTAACATATACATATTTAAATGGAAAGAATTACCTGCTTAATAAACTAATATTGAAGATGTTAAAGCAAAATACTACAAAAGTGTTATTTTACATACCATCCGTTTTAATTATCTTTATATAAACTAAAAACCATTATTATGAAATTATTCTTTTGCATTGAGGATACTTAAAAAACTATCCTATATTTTTCTAAAAGACCAGATTCACACTCATTTGGTTTCGAATTAAGACATTTACTCTCATCATGGTTATAAAGAAAGATCAGCTTCCTTAAGTGATTGTTTCCAAATTATAAACCATGCTAAGATGTTTTTCGGTTCATCCGATCTGAACTATTATAATCACAAATAAAATTATAAATACCATGAATGTATCAGATTTCACTCAAACTGTTGAACACATGCTGGATCATCTCGAGAAACTTTATAGTAATGATTCCTTACATGTTTCTGATATCAGAGATAATATCAACTGGGAAGATTCTAAAAAAGACCTTCTCAAAAAATACGGAATTAATCCAAAATCATCAAGGCAATATGTGGATTTGATTCAAGAAGGCGGAGGTGTCCACGGCATTGCACTGGCGGGCTATACCTATATTCTAGAAAAAATGGGAATTTCCTTTTTAAACAGCGCAGGCACAAGCGCAGGAGCAATCAACACCATGATGCTCAACTGCGTATATTCCCGCCGAGATGCTATTATGATGGGTATGAAAGAAGAATTTACCAGACAATGTTACGAAACCCGTTCGGAAAAAATTATTGAATATTTATCCCAAAAAGATTTGCGGGAACTGGTAGACGGGCACCCCTCTTGGAGATCTTTTATTTTACAATTTTTTTCAAATAAAGAAAGAGGACCTCTTCTTAAGAGAATTAAAAACAGGCTGAGATTAACCGTTATCTTTTTGCCTTTATTATTACTGCTAATTATTGTTAGCGGTACCGGAGTCGGAATTCTAACGCATTATCCCGCTTCATGGCAAATATGGATTAACCGAACTCTTCTGGCGGCCATTATAGGGTTTATGATTTGTATAGCCTTGCTTATTAGAAATATTACAAGTTTACGGCTATTATACTTCAATAGCGAAAAAATGGGTATTAATCCGGGAAATAATTTCAAAGAATGGATTCAGGGGCTCATGGAAAATAATGGCATTAAGACCGTTAGTGATCTTAAAAGGAAAATGCTTACAGAAAATGATCTTTACCGGTGTTATTATGTCCCTGATCATCCTCATTTTGAAAATACAGATTCCAATGGTAATGAAAGTACAGAAAAATTAGTAAATACTACTAAAGAAACAACAAATTCCTCTGATGGTGGTGCTGAAAATAAAATAGGAGAACAGAATACGCCGCACGATTCAAAGAATGATTGGCATGAGCTAAAAGACAGAATGATAGATATACAGCTTAAAGAAATTTTTGACGATTACCTAACAAAAAATAACTTGGCTGCCGAAGATCAGAAATTCGTCGATCATCTCCTTATCCAATTAATTTGTGGGATTTCCAATTTTAGCCAAATTAATTGGCAGGATCTTAAAATAATCAACGAATTTCTCACTACCAAAAAATTTATTTCTATTAATAATAACGATAAAATAATTGAGGAAATACTAAAAAAACTTTTTATAAACACAAAAAATATCGTAAATGCATGTGGTAACAGATTTTTTCAGCAGCTTGTGGTTGTTGCGGCAGACATTACCAACCAAATTAAAGTTGAATTTCCCGGAATGCATGAGTTTTATTGGGGAACCGACGAATCCATCTCGCCGGCAGAGTACGTAAGAGCTTCTATGTCAATTCCTTTTTTCTTCAAGCCTTATAAAGTTACGATGTCTAATACCCAACTTATTAATATCAATGAAACCTGGAAAACAAAATTGGGCTCTTATAAGAATTTTATTCAGGGAAATAATGAGATTCTCTTTGTAGATGGCGGAGCGCTATCAAATTTTCCTATCAATGTTTTCTATGACAGCAATCATCACACAATACCTACCCGACCTACTTTCGGCATTAAGTTAGAGTATGATAATGACGATTTATATAAACTGATAGATAATGAATCCAAGCTTGCCCTATCCATGATTTCAACGATGCGCTATTTTTATGATCGTGATTTTTTAATCAGAAACAGCAACTTCCGAAAAACGGTACGAAGTGTAGATACAGGAAAAATAAGCTGGCTAAATTTTGCACCAAAATCGTATGAGCAGATTGAACTGTTTTACAGAGGCGCACTGGCCGCTACGATCTTTCTGTCAGGCAAAAAATTAAATTTTGAAGATCGGGATAAGCTCCTTCAAAAAGCAAAATCCGATTTCGGAATTACTGATTTTAAGCTAGAAGATTTTGTATATCCTGACATTTTCTTCGACTGGGAAAATTATAAAAAGGAACGCGGAATGGCAGAGATTTATAAAAATCTTAGTCCTAAACTAAAAGAAAAATCCAGTTTTACCAACTAAATTTCCAATTATGTTATTTATATATATTTTTAGAGAAACCTTTGACCTGTGTATTGAAAATTTTGACCAGGTTATTTTATGGCTTTCAATACTTATGATATTTGGCACCATTATTACAAGTGCATGTCTTTCTTCGTTTGCACCAACCCTCTATTATGAAGTCAAATCGGGGAAAAAGGAAAATTGCGTGATCTACTTTTCTATATTTGATCTCCAGCTTCCGTACAAGAGTAGAATGTTTAACGAAATCATTCTTAAAATCAACCCGAAAACCCAAAAAATTATTACAAAATCACTGAAAATGGATAATATTTTTATGCCATTTGCTTATACAAGTATTTTTTTGCTGATTACGCATTTTTACCTTCTTTCAAGAGAGTATAATTCGGCTATATTCCCCATGTTTCCTTTTCTGCAATATGCACTTATACTTCCTTTTATAGCTTATCTATGCGATATCGGTGAAAACCATCTCACTAAAAAGTTAATATATCGGGTCCAGAAGCTACAGGCTGAAGAGGTTGGCCATATTGATGAAAGACTCGAAATAGAAAATTCACTGAACAGATTGATTAACCACTCAAAGTTAAAAATTTATGCAGCATCAAGTATAAAATGGATTACTGTGATATATTGTATTTTAGTAATCTTTTGTTCATTTTTCCTTCAGTTTTTTTAATTTGATATTAAAGGTAATTTCAAGCTAATATAAAACAAAAGTGCTACAATTTCCTGTAGCACTTTATATATAGAATAATTTTTAATTAATTAAATTGATGTGACTTTAAAGATTTTAGATTAAATATAATCACATAGACAATTTCAATTAATTTTCTGTTGACTAATTTTCAGGAATTACAATGCCTGATAGTATTGATTTATTGTATTGTAGAAGACATTTTATATTAAGATCTGTTTTGAAAAAATCTGTTTTTTTCAGTAAGTTCTCATAATATTCAATGCCTTGAAGTAGATTTTCCTTAAAATTTTTCCACTTTTTTATCTGGCCTGCTGTTATATTTCCTGAAAACTCTTCAATCTCCTTTTTCAGATAATCAATATACATTTTCATTTCGTTGACGAAAATATTTGGCCTGTTTTTATGTGAAATAACATTAGATCTACCATAAATATGCTTTACCATTTCCAAAAGTGAAACTTCCTTATCAAAGTACGCCAGATTCGGGCCGGGGCAGATCACAACGCCCTGTTGCTCCCCTTTTATTTCAATACCGTTTTCAAGATATGCGGAATTTACTAAACCAACACACAGACATGCTTTTTCGGTTATATTGTGTCTTTTTCTACGATATATTTCGGAACTAAACTCATATTTTTGCGATTCAAGTTCCTGTAATTTCAGTTCCTGATATTTTTTCGATGCCGTACAAATTCCTTCCGGTGAATATTCTTTACTTAAAGCCAGCAGCTTTTTAGGACAAGAACTTCCATATCTGCCTCTCGACTGTTTCTGACGTCTGATGATTTCATTGGACGAATCTCTAACCGTATTAAAAGGCACACCAAGCGGGGATAGATTACTGATATAGAAATCTTTTTCTTTTGATTCTGAAAGAAGTTTCCTGGTTTCGTGATCCACTGAGGTCGCTTCAGGAACCAGTAAAAAAGGAGAGCCCCAGCCAATGCTATCAATATTATAGGCATTTAAAAGAAATTCATGTTCTTCAGCTGTTCCTACTCCACCCTGAACCGTAATTTTTAATTCTAAAGGCTGGACAACAGGAGCTTTTTCTTTCTGCTCCAATGCTTTATTCATTAAAATATGGGAAGATTCAATAAGTTCATGTTTTTTATTTTTAAACTCTTCAAGAATAGGTCCCAGTAAAAGTCCTTCCGTTGCAAAGGCGTGTCCGCCGCAATTCAGCCCGGATTCAATCCTGTATTCCGATACCCAGAGCCCTTTTTTAGCTAAAAAATTCCCCTGAATCATCGCAGAACGGAAATCACTTACTTTAAGAATAATTTTCTTTTTAATGCTTCCTTTTTCATCAGGATAAAAATCTTCAAATTCTTCGATATAACTGTAAAGTCTGGGATTCATTCCTGCCGAAAGCACTACCGATGAAGACAATTTGCTATTTGCGAATCCACGCAATGAGGCATGTGCATCATTATAGGTTACTGGCAGCTGTTGTTTGTTTTTAAAATTATCCTTATCAACTTTCGTCATGATATTGACATCAATATTTCCCGGAGAAAGATGTTTTTCGATAAAGTTTTTAATAGCAGAAGCAATTCCTTCTTTCTGGGTCATGAAATGCTCAAGACCGGCTTTCAGTTCCGAAGTGTTGGGAAGCATATCCGCAAAATTGGCAAGTACCATTCTGTTTTTTGAAAGTTCCTCTTTGAAGGCTTCAAATTTTTCGGTTACAATATCATCCAGCATATTGAGATACGCAGTAATTCTCTTGGCACGGTAGTCCTCAACCCTTGTCGAAATACTTGCATAATTCAGGTTGAACCGGTTGCTGTAAAAATTTTTCATTTTTTCTATAATCTCATCATCAATTATAGAAACTACGGATGAAATTCCGTACTGCGCCACACGGACAGGACTGTCAATAGTGTACGCCAATCCCATTACGGGAATATGGAAATTGTGTAAAGGCTTTTTGATCATTTTTATATTGATTAAAATAATTGCTTACCTCTAAATTCCCATCAACTTATTCACTGGACACAAAAATATCAGTTTTAAATTAATTATGCTTACAATAATAGATTAATTTGTGTGATTATGTCTAAAATCATCAGAAAGTAAAAAAAGTTTCGGGCAAATCAAAGATTTGCCCGAAACTTTTATAAAATTAAATTTATTCTGATTTAATTTTCGTTGGATGATTTTAATTTAAGAAACATAAAAGCCAGTCCTAATCCAAGTCCTGCCATTACTGCCAATCCTGTTTTCCTGGAAGGAACAGGAAACATGGTATCACCGTAAATCCGATGCGGTTCGGGTGAAGGCGATAAGATATTCCCAGAATCTGACGGTGCCTTTTTCATTTTCATCATCATTCTCATTCCGGCAGAAGCGGTATTGATAACGGGTTTTGGAAAAAGTTTATAAACTCCCGTGAGAAGTCTGGAGGTAATATCCGGGAATAATTCTCTTTGTGGATTTTTAGCAAGCTGTACAAATTTCGCAGCGGTATCCCGGGGATCTGCAGCAAAAGGAGGAATTTTAAAATCCAGTCCGGAAAATTTAGCAGAATGCATGTTTCCGGTAGACCTTTGAATCTGCGGATACAGATTGCATATGTGTATATTCGGGAAATCTGAAATCTCACCGTGAAGGCATTCCATCATCCCCCGAATTCCGAATTTGGTAGCAGAGTACACTGCACTGTAAGGAGCCGGCATAAAACCTCCTATTGATATATTGTTGATTAAAATTCCGTCTTCCTGTTTTTTAAAAATCGGCAGAACACTGTATGCACCGTGCATATATCCGAAAAGATTGGTTTTGATCACCTGTTCGTTCAGATCCATAGGAATTTCTTCAAACTTACCGCTTGCCATTACTCCTGCATTGTTGATCCATATATCTATTCTTCCGTTAAACTGTAATGCCTTATTAGCAAGGTTCTGAACATCGGCAGCGATGGATACATCAGTAGGAACGCCCAGTGCAGGAACTCCCAGATCACGGCATAAAGAAACGGTTTCGTCAAGTGCATCTTTTCCGCGCGCTGCCACAACGATAGTACAGCCCTCCAGAGCGAATGCTTCAGCTGCTGCTCTCCCTACTCCGCTGCTTCCGCCGGTGATGACAACTGTTTTACCTTTAAGGCTTTCGTGAATTTCGTTATTGGATTTCATTTTGTAATTGGTTTTGGTTAATTATCTATAACTCACCTATTATTATGCCACATCCCTCAAACACTTATAATAAACAAAAATCCCGGAAATTAGCCGGGATTTTTTATTCGTCGAAAATTACTCTACCGTTGAAAGGTTCACTCCAGCAGATAAAAATACGATCATTGTGCCTCCTGATTTCTGCCTGAAGGTTTTCGTATTCTCCATCTTCTTTTTGTCTTTCAACAATTAAATCAGCTCCCTCGCCTATATTTCCTTTTCGGAATTCCACCTGGTAAAGATCTGAACCTTCATCTTTAACAAAATCTTCTTTTCTGAAATTTTTATGTGCCATATTTATATTTTTGTAAATACTGAATAAACCGTGCCAAGAGCGACTAATTCCGAACATTAAAATTCGTGTTTTAAATTTTTCTCCAAATTAAAATCAAAAATTATATTTTTTCTTAAAAACTCATAAATAATATTAAAAAATCCGGCCGGACAAGCTTAGTGGCATAATATTTTAATATATACTAGTACTCATGTTTAATTTGAGTTTTCATGGTTATTAGTTTTTATCCTCAGATTTCTGAGGATTTTTTTGTTTTAAACAATTTTCAATATTAATATGATAAAAATTCGATGTTGTTAATTTTCCAATCCTATTAAAACAAAATAAAAGAGCAACTTATTTAAAGCTGCTCTGCATTATTTCCTGTCAGTTTGTGTTACTTAGATCGCGTACGCTCCTTTATTCTGGAATACATTAATTCCTTCAATTTTATTATTCTGAACATTGTAAATCATTTCAACCGTAAAATGAGATATTTCGTAAAGAACATACTTAAGAGTATTAATTGTTCTTTCGTTCATAACACGTCCTTCATTCATCACTAAGCTGAATTGATCCTGATTAGGCATATTTTTAAAATCGTAATAAGAAATATTCATAGCGGATGTTTTAATACTTTGGTTATCAATACACAATTTCTTTGCCAAATTATGTTAATGCCTTTTATTTTTTTCACTTTATTATTATAACCATGAAAATATTTTCAAGAATAAATATTCCAAGCTATATTTCACGAATCAGCCTGAAGGTAAGATTGATTCTCGGATTCATTTTCTTTACAGACTTTGCAATCCGATGTTCCCAGTTGACCTGCAAGTCCCCCTTCATGATCAGGAGCGATCCGTG
This sequence comes from Chryseobacterium sp. MHB01, assembly GCF_034651565.1. Classification (NCBI taxonomy): domain Bacteria; kingdom Pseudomonadati; phylum Bacteroidota; class Flavobacteriia; order Flavobacteriales; family Weeksellaceae; genus Chryseobacterium; species Chryseobacterium sp. MHB01. The sequence goes on from NZ_JAYEDA010000003.1 coordinate 153,994, forward strand.
ATCTAAAGCAAGACTGTATTTCTTTTGATGATCATTAATATTTCTGAAATCAAAATTCCTTACCTGGCCCAGACTAACAGAAGCAATTACGGGCCGATTTCCCAGTTCGCTTTCCTTATCCCGATGCCACGCAACCGAATCATTCCCGTCCCGGTAAAGGTTAAGGAGTACTGAATTAAATTCATACCCCGAAAATGTTTCGATTTTCTCTTTTAAACCAATTAATTCCGGAGACCATTCATTGACATGAAAATCGTTATTTCCCAAATGATACATTTTACTGCTATCGCCGAACCATGACGTTAATCTTGGAGTAACAACTGTTTTATCATACATCTTCTGGGTGTTCTGCTTCCAGGGTGTTGTAGCTATAAGCTGATTAAAAAGTTCCGAAGCTTCCTGTTCAGATAAAAAACTCTTTCTATATTCCAACAATTCTTCCGGAAATTCATAATATCCATCTGCTTCAAACAGGCTTAGCTGGCTCATTTTATTTTTCTTTTAAGTCTTTAGTAATCTGTTTTTCGGCATTTTTAGCGCGTTCTTCCTGCGCTTCTTTTTCTTTACGCTGCTGTCTTTTTGTTTTTTTCTCAGCCCTTCTCTCCTGTCGGATTACTTTATTGAGTTTTCTGTTGTAAGCCGCATCCAGAATTCCCTGTCCTTTTTTACTGAAAATCTTAATTTTCGGATTTTCATGGGTTCCGGTTACCACAATAGGAAACCCGATCAGTCCGCCCGGAAGAATTCCTATTCTCACTCTGAGATCAAGGAGACCATTAAAGCTGGTAGTTCCGCTGATGCTTGGTCTTAAAATAGAAACCCTGAATGTAAATTTATCAACATGAATCAGATTATTCTTAATGTGGGTCTCAATATTGACGCCTTTCATATCAGGATTATTGAAGGCTTTTGCACCAATATTGTCACCTACCGCAGAAAGCATTTTTAAGTTTTTAACTTCCACGTCCCGGAGATTAACGATTCCGCCGCCTTCAAGAGAGGGATAAATCGGTTTCATGTTCCGGTCGAAATCTCCCTTTAATTTGTAATCAACAGAAACAATTCCTTTTACATTTTTCGCTGCCGTTGCCATTTCACGTACCATATCAATTTCTTTGTAAGCACGCTGTACATCAAAATCCAAAACCTTCAGGGCAACATCATAATTTGCGGTAAGCGGAGATTCATCCTGGTAACGGGCATCAATATTCATTTTACTTCCGATGATATCAAAAGACGTATTTTTGAGATAAACCTGGCCTTTTTCCACGGAAGCCTTACCTTTAACATGATTTAATGCCAATCCTTTAAATTCTACTTTCCTGATATTCGTCTGTAAAGAAACGTCAAGATTTTTAGGAATGATCACTACGCCGCTGCTTTTAGGATTTTCTACTTTTGCATACTCTACTTCAATCGATTTTCTTGAATTATCGCCATTTTTTAAAGCCATAAATTCATCAATGAGGACATAGTTGGAATTCAGGTTGAACTTACCATGCAGCGTCCCTTTTCTTTCGATAAAATAATTGATCGTATTCAGCAGATATCCGTTCAGAGAAAAATCTGATTTTCCATATGTCGCAAAGAATTTACTGAACCACATTTTCTCATTTTCAAACCGGAAGTTTCCTTCTTTAATAAAAAATGATTTCGGTAAAAATTCTGTTGTTGCTTTTATATTTTTTAAAATCAAATTACCCTTATTGTCAAGCTTGCTGTACTGTCCGGTAGTCGCATAACTTTGTCTTCCGTTCAGGGAAAGGTCGGCCATAATTAGTCCGCTCACATCAAAGCCTTTCTTCGCAAAAACGCGGTAAATTCTTCCTACATTCAGGACTCCTTTTGCACGGACTTTATACAAAACATCTTCAAAATTCTGCAGATCTGCATTTACAAAAACAGGATTTCCTTCAAAATCAAACCGGAAAGGATCCAATTTCACGCCAAGGCTTTTAAAAGTCCCGTCTGTATTGGTAATGTTGGCTACAATGTTGATATCCTGAATAGGATTCGGATAATATTTTGTTTTAAGCCAGCCATTTTTAAGATTGAGGTAACCATTGGTTTTTGGGAATAACTTTTTGTCCAGACTGAAAACTCCGTTGGCTTTAATATTGGTATCCATTAGGCCGCGCATATCAATATCTTTCAAACCTAATGCCTGATCCAGTGTCTGCAAATCCACTGCTCCTTTTATATCGGCATTGATCTGCATTTCATCCAGACCTTTTGTTTTTACTACCGCTTTGAAACTGTTCTTCGGGCCGAGATCAAAACCGAGATTTTTAAGATCGATTGCCAGTTGATTCGTATCAAGAGAAGGCAGATCAACATTCAGATCCATGTTAAGATGATTCATCGGAACCGGCGCTTTTCCGTTAGAAACAAATCCGTCCCTTACGAGTAATCTTGCTTTAAGTCGCGGCTTTAGGTTTTTCTGCTCGCTAAAACGACCTTTCAGGTTGAAGAAGAGGTCGCTCTTGCCTTCAATTTTAGTATCCTTTGCCCAATCCAGATATTGTGGCGGAAGGACAGAAATCATATCCCGAATGGTTGTTTTCTCAGAAGCTGCTTTTACATCAAGATTGTAACCATCTTTGAGAATACTTAAAAAACCGGTAAATTTTAAAGGAAGATCATTAATTCGTAATTCGTTTTTTCTCAATACAAAAGTCAGCGCATTCGTATTGATCCTTGTAATAAGATCCGCATGCAGTGTCTTTTGTTTAGCATAATAAATTCTATTGAGGCTGAAATCAAGTTTATCAATATCCAAATCAGTTTCAAGATCAAAAATATCTTCACTTAATCCACCGCGTCCTGTGTAATTAAGCCCTTTCGCATCTACCAAAACTCTTGCTGCATGGTCTCTGTAGGTAATATTCCAGTTTTTAAGTTTGATAAGATCAAGTTTTATCGATGTTCCTGAACCCGTGGTATCTTTAGGCTTTTGTGAAGGTTTTGAAACATATACGTTATAATTAGCTTCACCTTTACTGTTAACAAAAACATTTCCGTAGGCATCCGTTACGTAAATTTCATCAATTTTAACTTCACGGTCGAAGATCAGGTTTTTTAGATTAATTCCTACTGCAACTTCACGTGCAGCAAGTAAAGTATCTTGCTGAAAAGGTTTTGATCCTTTCAATAAAAAATCATCTACCGAAACAGTAAGCGAAGGAAAGTGCCTGAAAAATGTAAGGTGGGTTCTTCTGTAATCAAGCTTTCCGGCAAGATGCTGATTGGCAAATATTTTCACCTGTTCCGAAATGGTTCCCGGAAATAAAATAGGGATAATAAACATCAAAAAAAGAATGGATGCGATTGAAATCCCCATCCATTTCAGAATCTTTATAACGATTCTTTTAAACCTTTCCATCTATTTTCAATTTTAGTTTAATAAATTACACTTATCTAAAATCAAGCCATTACTATTGAATTTATTCTATCATAATTCTAAAAATATTTACTTATTAAACAAAAATATCTGTGATGGCATAATTTATTCATTAGCCAAAAACAAAAATATTAGTATGAACTTTAACGAAGCAAAAGAACATAAAAAGGAATCGCTGAAAAATGCAGACGAATCTGTACTGAATCTTTTTCATGTAATAATCACACCCGCGAATACGGATGAAAGTGCAAAATTTATTGAAGATTTTCTGAAATCCCCGGAGTCTTTCGACGATGAAAGCTGTAAAAAATATTGTACCGACGGAAATTATGAAGTGGTAAGTTTCAAAAAAGAAACCACTGAATAAGTAAAAACGATTATTCGGATGAAAGAATTTTTTCCAACTGAACAATAAATCCTGCCTGTGCGGGATTTATTTTTTGCTTTGCCTCTTCTGAATAAAACCATTCCCAACGATCTACCTCAGGGATTTGTATGGTCTTTCCTGATTTTGGCGGCCAACTGATTGTGATCATGTTACTGCTTAATCCGGATGTTTCAAGATCCTGTTCCAGCGCCCATGCAAAAACTTTCTTGCCGGCTTTTTGTGTAATCGGCATCAGTTCAATAAAATTTCCGTTCACAACTTTTCCAGTTTCTTCCAAAAATTCAGTTTTCGCACGGTCCAGTAAACTTTCATCTTCTGCGGCTTCTCCTTTTGGGATAGACCATGCTCCCGAATCTTTATTTTTCCAAAACGGTCCGCCCGGATGAACAAGAAAATAAAAAGTATGTTCTTCTGATCTTTTGAACAGCAAAATTCCTGCACTTATTTTCATGATAATTACCAGCTGTTGAGTCCGTTTTCCAGAGCTTTCATATATTTTCTCTTATCGAATGAGTATAAATCAGGGGCTTTGTGAGCGCCTCCTTTTCTTTGTTCATTAAGCTTTTTAAGAATCCCCATATTTTTAATCTTCCGGTAAAAATTTCCTCTGTTGAGTTCTTTCCCGAGAATCACTTCATACAGTTTCTGCAATTCCGAAAGCGTAAATTTTTCAGGTAAAAGATTATAACCTATTGGTTTATGTGAAATTTTTTCTCTTAATGTTAACAATGCTTTTTCAATAATATCCCTATGATCCATTGCCAGCTCGATTTCAGGAAGTTTACTTAGGTAAACCCATTCACAGGTTTCACTGTATTCATCGGCTATAAGCTTAAAACGGTCCGGATTATAGAGTGCATAATAGCCTATTGTGACAAATCTCTGCTTGTGAAAAAGCGTTTCATCAAAATCCTCAAAATAAAACTCACTTCTGTTCTTTTTGCCGAAAATACCGAATTCTTCAAGATATACTCCCGTGATTCCGGCTCTTTCCTGCAAAATACGCACGACAGCTTCATCAAGATCTTCGTCTTTTCGTACATATCCTCCCGGTAAAAGCCATTGTTTTCTATAATTCATTTTAAGAAGAAGAACCTTGAGCTCATTTTGATCAAAACCGAAAATGACGGGATCGGCAGAAAGGTGAGGTAAAAAAACCTCTTTCAGCTCATTAGATTTATTTAGAATTTGTTGTTTGGAATCCATTCGGGAATTTGGGAAAATTTTATTAAACAAATCTAGTAAAAATTTTGAAAAAACTTAAAAAGGGCCGTATCGTGATACTTTTTCGGGAACAATTTGGTTATTTATAGTCATTGTTTCTTGTTGAAACAATGACTATATTTTTAAAATAAAAATTTCAAATAATTGATTATCAATCAACTAAATTACATTATTAAATTTTATTAACATTTTTTTGGATAATTGAACAAAAGAATGTAGTATTGTATTGCTTCGTACAGAAGCAATGAATTTAAACACTAATCTGAACGAAATTGCTTCGACGATTACACTTTAGAAATAAAGAATTGAATCGAAAGACAACCGTCTTTACACTGAATCGAAAGCAGATCAGTAAAAGCAAAAGCTGCTGACCCATTTTCGAGAAACCCGATGCTGAGGAATACCGGCTGTAAAAATAATTCCGGTACTGAAATAAGTTTCATCCATACACTTTTTGGATGCAGGATGAGCTATGCCTTTAAACATGTACGATAACAACTATATAGAATTTAGAAAACTAAGCAATGAGAAAATCAACTCTTAAGATTTCAGCATTGGCATTGATGCTTTCCTTCGCAACAGCTTTTGGACAGGAAACCGACAGTGCTTCAGTGAAAACAGCAGTAAAAGCAGTGGTTAAAAATGAAGAAGGCGTAAAAACGGTTACCACTTCGTCAAAAGAAGATAACAACAGAAATGTAATGCTGAACGCAGCAAACAATACAAGTCCGCGGGATGTAAATATCGGATTACCTTCCACCGTAGGCGGAATTACGATTCTTGAAAATGATCTTCCCGCTGTCTATTTCTTTTGGCCGGAACTTCCCAACAAAACATGGAGACAAAGTGTAGCTTTAGAAAAAACCGGGCTTTTAAAAATGGATCAGCTCGCCAATACGATGGGTGATCTCGGTTTTGCAGTTAATTCTTATTCTCAGACAGGAACAAAAGATCTTAAAGTAAAAGGAAAATTTACAACAAGTACATTTGGATGGCTTCAGGGAGATGTTAATGTTTCCGGACCGGTTTCCAAAAACGGATGGACGTATACCGTAGGTGCTTTTGCCAACTTTGACCCGAGTACGTACAAATTAGGCTTCGCAAGAAATGCTGATGAAACCAAAATTTTCAGAGCAGGTATTACCAAATATTTCAATAATGATAAGGGTAAAATCTCGGTTTTATATAAATATGCAGATTCTTACAGTATAACCAATTATGCCGTTTTCCAATATGGAGCGGAAGGTAAAGTGACCGAACTCGATAATTTCAAAATCGGAAGAGATTCTTATGTGGTAAGAGACGGGCTGATGAAAGTAAAAGATATTCTTACCGGTGAGTATTCGTGGCGCTCGATGAGTGGAAATGATAACAGATCAACATCGCATAATATCGATATTTTCGGTAATTATCTTTTAGACAACGGCTGGAATTTTAAATTCTCAACAAGAGCGCATTTTTCTAAAGTGAAAATGTCTAATATGATCCCTTTAAGTATCTTCAACACTGATTCTGCAGCCGGATATACTTTGGCTTCCAATGGTCAGTCTTATTCAGGTCCGGTAGGAACAATTCTGGGAATGTACACGCCGGAGACTCCGATCACCAGCGTTGCGGGACGTTTTTCTTTAAATAAACAGCTTGGAAATCACAATGTAACCTTCGGAGTGTTGGAACAATTTTACCACGTTAACAAATTCACATCCGACCGTACCTTCTTCTTTCAGACTGTTGAACCGCAGCCGCAAAGACTGATCGGCCCAAATACAGATGCAGACGGTTTCTACAATTATAATGCAGGCGGAGAATATCACAGCGGAACAGAAAACAAATTGTCAATCTATGGAACGGATGAATGGAAAGTTACCGACAACTTCAATGTAAGCTATGGATTGCATTTGAGAAATCACATCCTTGACGGTGAATATTCTCTGACGCCAAGAACAATTGGTTTCAACTTCACAGATCCTGCTCAGTTTGATCATATCAGTCAGAGTTTCTTCCAGATTGCAGGAAGCCTGAATGCAACGTACAACATTACCAAAAACTTCGGAGTTTTAGCCAACTTCTTATACACCGAAGAAAACAGAAGACTGGAAAGTTATTCTCAGGCTTTCGAACCGAATACCAATAAAATTAAAAGTCCATTGGGAGCATTCGGGGTTTTCTGGAACACCAACTGGATCCAATTGATTTCTCAGGCGACTTATCTTAAGAAAAACAACAACCTTAACAGATATAATCTTGTAAACCCAGCCAATAGTTCTCAGGCTCAAACGACAACGGTTTATTATGATATTCAGACATTAGGCTGGACCACTGATTTTGTTTTAAAACCATTTAAAGGATTCAATTTACATTATTTGGTGACGTTCCAGAATCCGGTATACAAGAAATTTAATTTCAATGCTTTCGGAAAAGATTACAACTACAGTGATAACAATGTATTGGGCGTTGCTAAAGTGTTGATGGAAATCGACCCAAGCTATACCGTTGACAAATGGAGATTCTGGGCAAGTTTCAGATATTTCTCAAAACAATATGCAAACCTTACCAATGCACTGTATTTCGCTCCGAGATGGGAAACTTTTGGCGGTGTGAGTTATACGGTTAATAAAAACATCAACGTTGGCGCAACGGTGATCAACTTCCTGAATCAAAGAGGAGCCAGCGGAACAATTAACGGTGCCGAACTGATCACCGATGCAAGTCCATACTACGGAAAATTGTTGACGGGAACTTACATTATGCCATTAACAGGACAATTCTCAGTAAGCTTTAATTTCTAAATGTAAAACAATGAAAAGGACAGTTTTAAATGTGGCTGCACTATTTTTCGGAATAACAGCATTTTCACAGAATATTCAAACGGTTACCAATTCTAAAGGTCCGGTTTTAGGATATTCCGCAGATTCGGGAGTAAAAATTCTAACCATTGGCGGAAATAAATTCAAAGATTTAAACAAAAACGGAAAACTCGATAAATACGAAGACTGGAGACTTCCTGTTGATGAAAGAGCGAAAGATTTAGCTTCAAAAATGACCATCGAGCAAATTGCAGGTCTGATGCTATACAGCGGTCACCAGTCTGTTCCTGCTCCAGCAGACGGCTTCAGAGCCGGAAAATACAATGGAAAATTATATAAAGAAAGCGGTGCCAATGCATGGGATCTTACGGATCAGCAGAAGAAATTTTTAAAGGAAGATAATTTGCGTCATGTGCTGGTAACAACAGTAGAATCACCGGAAGTTGCCGCGAAATGGAGCAACAACATCCAGGCGTACATTGAAGGCTTGGGATTGGGAATTCCCGCCAACAACAGTACGGACCCGAGACATTCTGCAACAGTAACAGCAGAATTTAATGAAGGTGCTGGCGGGCAAATCTCTCTTTGGCCGGATGGTTTGGCTATGGGCGCGACTTTTGACCCAGAATTGGTGAAGAAATTCGGAAATATTGCCGCACAAGAATACAGAGCGCTAGGAATTTCAACCGCTTTATCTCCTCAAATCGATTTGGGAACAGAACCTCGTTGGTACAGAATTGCCTATGTCTTTTCTGAAAGTCCTGAATTGACAGCAGATATGGCGAGAGGTTATATCGACGGTTTTCAGACGACAGTTGGAAATAAAAACGGCTGGGGAAATAAAAGTGTGAATGCCATGGTGAAACACTGGCCGGGAGGCGGACCTGAAGAAGGCGGTCGCGACGCTCACTGGGCGATGGGAAAATTCGCGGTTTATCCGGGAAATAATTTCCAGAACCACGTAAAACCTTTTACAGAAGGTGCTTTCAAACTCAATGGAGGAACGAAAGAAGCTGCCGCGGTAATGCCTTATTATACGATTAGTTTCAATCAAGATACCAAAAACGGAGAAAACGTCGGAAACGGATACAGTAAATATCTAATCACCGATTTACTTCGTGGTATATACAAATACGACGGCGTAGTCTGCACCGACTGGCTAATTACCGCTGACGAACCAAAATCTCCGGGCGGATTTGCCGGAAAACCTTGGGGTGCAGAAAAATTATCCATCGCTGAACGTCATTACAAAGTCTTGGAAGCGGGCGTTGACCAGTTCGGAGGAAATAATGATAAAGGACCTGTTTTAGAAGCGTATCAGATGGGCGTAAAAGAACACGGTGAAAAAGCATATCGTGCAAAATTTGAGCAGTCAGCCGTTCGTTTGCTGCGAAATTTCTTCAGAACCGGATTGTTTGAAAATCCTTACGTCAATGTTGAAGAAACCAAGAAAATCGTGGGTAATCCTGAATTTATGAAAGCTGGTTATGAAGCTCAGGTAAAATCCATCGTGATGTTAAAAAACAAAGCCAATATTCTTCCGATTAAAGAAAGAAAAACGGTTTATATTCCAAAGAGATATTCTCCGGCAACGTTTAACTGGTGGGGAATTTACACGGCACCGTCTTTAGATTATCCTATCGATATTGAAAAAGTAAAGAAACATTATAACGTCACTGAAGACCCTTCAAAAGCTGATTTTGCCTTGGTTTTCGTAAAAAGTCCGCACAGTGAAGAAGGCGGATACAGCGACATTGATGTGGCAGAGGGCGGAAACGGTTACCTCCCGATTTCGCTTCAGTACCAGACTTATACTGCAACAGAAGCCCGTGAAAAAAGTATTGCAGCGGGAGATCCTGTGGTAGCACCGAATGTACACGACAGAACGTTTAAAAATAAAACTTCAACAGCAACCAACTTTACAGATTTATTAACCATCCAGAACACTTACAAAGCAATGAACGGAAAACCTGTGATTGTTTCTGTAACCGCATCAAAACCGATGGTTTTTAATGAATTTGAAAAGCACGCCGATGCGATTCTTATGAATTTCAACGTATCCAATCAGGCCGTTTTGGATATCATTACAGGAAAGTATGAACCTTCCGGATTGCTTCCGCTTCAGATGCCAGCAAATATGACAACGGTGGAAAAGCAGAAAGAAGACGTGCCTTACGATATGGAAACGCATAAAGATTCTGAAGGTCACAGCTACGATTTCGGATACGGAATGAACTGGTCTGGTGTTATCAAAGATGCAAGAACAGAGAAGTATAAAAAATGATTCATCATAAATTGATTCGTAATTGATGTCTTAAACCGGGCATTTTTTGTCCGGTTTTTTTTAGATTAAAATTTAAATAAAACACAAAAGAATTATAGCTGTAAATAATACTTTAAAATAGTTAACAAAATGGAAATCCAATATTTTCAAAACTTCTGTGTTCTAAGATTTTTCAGCATTTTAAAATTAAATCTAAAGTGACTAATGTGTCAAAATCAAAAACTTTTGTGTTTTTTTTGCGGTTAAAAAGATAAAAACAATTTAATATGAAAATCAGATACACTTTATATTCATTAATGCTGGGTTCACTCATGTTTGCTCAGGAAAGCCTAGATTTCAGCGGAAAGAAAAATTTAATTTCTCCGGAAATCAGCGGTCAGAATGTTACTTTTCGCCTACTCGCACCCAATGCGAACAGCGTAAAACTCCAGGGCAACTGGTTTCCGTCGAAAGGAATGGAGCCAGGTTCCGTGGATTTGCAGAAAGACAAAGACGGCATTTGGTCGTTCAGTAAAAATGATTTCGCACCGGATTTATATACCTATTCATTTATTGTGGATGGCGTAAAAGCCAATGACCCGAACAATTCTTATCAGGTACGCGATGTCGCTTCGGTGATGAGTATGGTTTTGGTGGACGGAAAGCAGTCGGAAAATTACAAAGTTCAGAACGTTCCTCACGGCACCGTTTCCAAAAGGTGGTACAAATCAAATGGACTGAAAGAAGACCGAAGATTAACGATTTATACACCACCGGGTTACGAAAATTCCAAAGAAAAATATCCTGTTCTGTACTTGTTGCACGGAATGGGTGGCGATGAAGAAGCATGGATGACATTAGGAAGAGCTTCCCAGATTTTAGACAACCTTATTGCTCAGGGAAAAGCAAAACCGATGATCGTCGTAATGCCGAACGGTCACACCAGCAATTCCGCTGCACCCGGAGAATCTTCGAAAGGTTTTTATAAAATCGATATGAGAACACCGGATATTTTCAGTGGTGATATGGAAACGTATTTCAAGGAAATTATGAATTTCACCGAATCTAACTACCGCACAAAAGCCGATGCCAAAAACCGTGCGATTGCCGGACTTTCAATGGGAGGTTTCCATTCATTATACATTTCTGCCAATCAGCCGAAAACGTTTGATTATGTCGGTCTTTTTTCTCCTGCCATTCTTCCGCCGGATGAAAAGAAAAGCTCGGTTTACCAGAATTTAGATTCAAAGCTGAAAGCCCAGCAGAACAATACTTATAAACTGTATTGGATCGGAATCGGAAAAACAGATTTCCTGTACAAAAATGTATCGGATTACCGTCAGAAACTCGACAAAATGAATTTCAGATATCAGTATGTTGAATCCGAAGGCGGTCACACCTGGAGCAATTGGAGAACATATTTAAATGAATTTGTTCCTCAATTATTTAAGTAAAATAAATATTTGGGCAGCTATTTCCGCCCTCCGTTCCCGCTTTTTGCCTCCGCTTTGCTGCGGCAAAAAGAGCTCCACTCAGGTCGGGCTGCGTGAGATTCGCTGTTAAAATCAATAACAAAAATAACTGTTATTTAATTTGGTCCTTAGCTGAGTGCCAACGCCTTTGCGAACTTTAAAACAGTTTAATAATCAAAAAAACTTTGCGCTCTTTGCGTTAAAATCTAAAATCAAAATGAAAAAATTAATTATAGCAAGTATCTTCCTATTCGGATTAAATAGCATTAATGCTCAAAAATCAATTCCATTATATCAAGGAAAAGCACCTGGTTCAGAAAACTGGACGTATTCTGAAAAAGAAATGGATTCCGATTTGTTCAAAACCCATTTGGTGTATAACGTTGCCGCTCCCGCAATAGAAATCTACGAAGCCCCAAAGGCAAAAGCCAATGGTACCGTAATCGTTATTGCTCCCGGTGGTGGTTTTCAGAGTCTTTCTATTAATAAAGAAGGAAGAGATTTAGCAAAAATTCTCCAGGAAAAAGGAATTACAGCGGTTGTTTTAAAATACCGTTTGCTGGAAACCAAAACCGGAGATCCGGCTCGCGAAATGATGGAAAACATCAAAGACAGAAAAGCTTTTGACACAAAAACAGCACCGATCAAAGTAATGGCCGGTGAAGACATCAAAACTGCAATTTCCTACATCAGGACGCATGCAAAAGAATTAAATATCAATACAGAAAAACTAGGCGTTATCGGGTTTTCTGCAGGCGCAAGTGTGATTCTGGAAAGTGTACTTCATAGCAAAGATGCTTCCACATTACCAAATTTTGCTGCTTCCATTTACGGAGGACCAAGTGAAGAAATTCTAAATACAGAAATCCCAAACACTACCCTCCCGCTGTTTATCTGTGCAGCCAGCGACGACCAACTGAAGCTGGCTCCAAAATCAGTTTTGCTTTACAGTAAATGGCTGCAGGCCGGACAACCGGTCGAACTGCATATCTACGAAAAAGGCGGTCACGGATTCGGAATGGCAAAACAGAATTTGCCTGTCGATAAATGGTCGGATATCTATCTGAATTGGCTGAAATTCCACAAGTTCTTATAGTTTTTATTTCCCACAGATTAAGCAGATTTTTCATCTGCAAAATTTGCAAGATCTGCGAGAGCTTATAATCAGAAAATCAAAATCAATTTTAATATATAGTTTCTTTTTTTACGGCAATGACTGTATCTGCACAGTTTGTTGCCGTGATTTTAGAATGTAATCAATAAAAAAAGAATTATGAAAAAGAATATCTCAACATTAACAGCACTTTCTCAGAAAGCAAAATATGCAGGATTATTCCTGGCATTATTAGCAGCTTCACCAATTGTTAAAGCACAGAATAATCCAACGGTAACGGTTAACGGAAAAACATTCAGAGACCTCAACGGAAACGGAAAACTTGATGCTTGGGAAGATACCCGACTTTCAACAAACAAAAGGATTGATGCCATCATCAAACAAATGACCAATGCAGAAAAGGTGGACCTGCTGATAGGAACCGGAATGCCCGGTATAGAAGTTCTTACCGGGCCTGTAGGAGATTCCAAACAAGGGCTCGTTCCTGGAGCTGCGGGAGGGACTGCGGAATTGACAAGGTTCGGAATTCCGGCAACGGTAGTAGCAGACGGCCCTGCAGGGCTTAGAATTGCACCGACCAGAGCAAATGATTCGAAAACCTATTATGCGACTGCTTTTCCGGTGGGAACTGCTTTGGCTTCAACATGGAACAAAACACTTCTGGAGCAGGTAGGAAAAGCAATGGGTAATGAAGTAAAGGAATACGGCGTTGATGTATTACTCGCTCCTGCTCTTAATATTCACAGAAATCCTCTTAACGGAAGAAACTTCGAATATTACAGCGAAGATCCTTTAATTTCAGGGAAAACAGCAGCAGCAATCGTTAATGGAATTCAATCTGAGGGTGTGGGAACTTCTATTAAACATTTCGCAGCAAATAATGAAGAAACCAACCGTTTGAAAATTAATGCTCACGTTTCCGAAAGAGCAATGAGAGAATTGTATCTTAGAAATTTCGAAATCACTGTTAAAGAATCCCAGCCCTGGACGGTAATGTCATCGTATAACAAAGTAAATGGTGTGTATACCTCAGACTCAAAAGATTTGCTGACTCAGGTTTTGAGAAACGAATGGGGCTTCAAAGGAATCGTAATGACCGACTGGTTTGGCGGTTTCCCGGGATTTGAATCTATCCGGAGTGGTGGAATTTCTGATGTTGTTAAACAGATGAATGCCGGAAATGACCTTTTAATGCCGGGAATTCCTGCACAGAAAAAGGTATTGCTGGAAGCTCTTAATTCTGGTAAGCTATCACAGCAAGTGGCAGATTTAAATGTCAAAAGAATTTTAGAATACATTTTTAAAACACCAACTTTCGCACAGTACAAATACAGCGACCAACCAAATCTGAACGATCATGCTGAGGTAACAAGAAATGCCGCCACAGAAGGAATGGTTTTACTTAAAAATGAAAATAATGCGCTCCCTTTTGCCGATAAACAAAAAGAAGTTTCGTTATTCGGGGTAACTTCTTATGCCTGGATTACCGGAGGAACAGGAAGCGGAAGTGTGAATAACAAGCACACCGTTTCTCTTTTGGAAGGTTTAAATGCTGCCGGTTATAAATTAGATAAAGAATTAGTTGATTTGTACAGACCTCATGCTGAAAAAGAGGTTGCTGCCGAAAAGGAACGAAGAAAAGCAAGAGGAATTCTGGCTTTACCTGAAAGACTTCCTGAAATGAAAATGAATGACGCATTTATCGCTAAAAAAGCAGAAACTTCAGAAATCGCTTTTGTAACACTGGGAAGAAATTCCGGGGAAGGCGGCGACAGAGTTGTAGATAACGACTTTAATCTGGCAACAGAAGAAATCGAAATGCTGGACAAGATCTCAAAAGCATTCCATGCAAAAGGAAAAAAAGTTGTTGTGATTTTAAATATTGGTGGCGTAATCGAAACAGCTTCATGGAAGGATAAGGCAGATGCTATTTTGCTGGCATGGCAACCCGGACAGGAAGGCGGACATTCCGTGGCAGATGTAGTTTCAGGAAAGGTAAATCCTTCAGGAAAACTGACGATGACGTTCCCTGTGAAGTACTCAGATCATGCTTCAGCCAAGAATTTCCCGGGAGTACCTGCAGATAATCCGAAAGACGTAACCTATCAGGAAGGTGTTTATGTCGGCTACCGTTATTTCAATACGTTTGGGGTAAAACCTTCGTATGAATTCGGATACGGAAAATCGTACACCGATTTTGCTTATTCCAATATTAAAACAAGTTCAAAAACTTTTAATAATAAATTAGAAGTAAGTATTGATGTTAGAAATACCGGAAAAGTAAACGGAAAAGAAGTTGTTGAATTATACCTTTCTGCACCGAACAAAAGTATCGATAAACCAACATCTGAGCTGAAGGCATATGCTAAAACCAAAGATCTGAAACCGGGAGAATCTCAAACGATTACTCTGACATTGAATCCGAAAGATTTAGCATCCTATGAAACTGCAAAATCGGCTTGGGTTGCTGAAGCGGGAAATTATAAAGTTTCTGTCGGAGCGTCTTCTTTAGACATCAGACAGACAGCGGAATTTTCTTTACCGAAAGAATTGGTAGTTGAAAAAGTTCAGCATGTATTTGCTGCAGATACACCATTTGAAGATATGAAACCATAAAGATTTACATATAAGGAGCTATAGATATAGAATGCATACATTCATATTTAATTCAAAAATTAGAACCCAAACACTTTTCTGTATTTTATTTCAAGGCTCCTTTATGTTTAAGAAACATAGAATTTTCATGATAAGTTTAATGTCTCAAATTAAGATTTTATCTTTAAAATAGGTATCTTTAACCACTTTTTTAAATAAATGAATGTTATGATCAATGATGTAAAGGCTAAAGGCAGGAATTATACAGTTCCTCTCATTACCATCACCCTCTTATTTTTCATGTGGGGATTTATTACCTGTATGAATGATATCCTTATTCCTTATCTGAAACAGCTTTTCAACCTTTCGTTCTTTGAATCGATGCTGGTGCAATTCTGTTTCTTCGGTGCCTATTTTATTGGTTCCCTGATCTACTTCTTAATATCGAGTACACAAGGTGACCCGATAGATAAAGTGGGTTATAAAAAAGGAATCCTTTTCGGGATCTTTCTTGCGGCATTAGGCTGCGTACTCTTTTATCCTGCAGCAAGCTTTGCCTCATACGGATTATTTTTAGGAGCACTGTTCATTTTAGGATTAGGATTTACCGTCCTGCAGATTACAGCGAATGCCTATGTTTCTTTGCTTGGTCCGGAAGAATCTGCATCCAGCAGACTGAATATGACGCAGGCTTTCAACGCCTTCGGAACAACGATCGCCCCGGTGTTGGGCGGACATCTTATTTTTGAATTATTTTCTGCACCGGACGGTTCTTTCTCTGCGGCAGCAACTAAGATTCCTTATCTGATCTTTGCCGGAATTCTTTTACTTGTAGCTTTATTAATTTCAAGAGTGAAGCTTCCTGACTTTCAGGTAAAAGGTGAAGAAATCGTGAAAGGTTTCGGAGCATTGCAACACAACCACCTGAAATTCGGAGTCTTGGCGATGTTTTGCTATGTTGGCGGAGAAGTAGCCGTGGGAAGTTTCATTATCAGTTTCCTGGAGCAGCCACAGGTGATGAACTTATCTGAAGTGGTAAGCAAAAATTATCTTTCCTTATATTGGGGTGGCGCCATGATTGGACGTTTCTTAGGCGCTATATCATTAAACCAATCGATCAGTCAGGGGAAAAAAGCATTGTATATGCTGGGAGCAGCGGCCGCTGTGTTTTTGGTGATCTTCAGTATTGTAAATCTTACTTTTGCACAGATCAGCTTCTTCCTTGTATTTATAGCGTTGAATTTTGTGGCATTCTTCATCGGGAAAGCAGCTCCGGCAAGAACCTTATCCATTTTCGCAGCAGTAAATGTCGTTCTCTTAATTTCCGCTATGTTAAATCATGGTGAAATGGCGATGTACAGCATTCTGGGAATCGGAATCTTCAATTCCATCATGTTCTCGAATATCTATACACTGGCGATTTCAGGACTGGGTAAATATACGAGTCAAGGCTCTTCGTTAGTTGTAATGGCTATTTTAGGAGGAGCTATCGTCCCTATATTCCAGGGATATCTGGCTGATGTTTTCGGAGTGCAGCATTCGTTTATTATTCCCGTATTCTGCTATATCGTGATTCTGATTTTCGGAGCTTACTGTACCAAGTATCTGGCGCATGTAAAGCAAGATGCCGATGCAAAATCGGGACATTAAATATTATTTTTTATATAAGGGAAAAACCTGCCGCTGGGCAGGTTTTTGTTTTTTATATTTAATAAAATTATATCGAAACTGTTTTTGTTTTGGTATTGTAAACAATGACATCCTCATCCGGCTGTTTTCCTGTTTTCATTAAACCGTCAACATGAATAATCTTAAAATTCTTTGGCTTATAAATTTTTACTTCATTTGTTATTTCATCAACAATTACCTTTTCCGCATTTTCAAAGCTGATGGCCTTTGATGATAAAGAAACATTTCCGGTAAAAACGGTTATCTTTTTCTGCAGATTTCTATGGGTATTTTCACTTTTGAACTTCAAGGCATCATCATCTGATTTTTGCTGAGAGAAGATTTGTTGTGAACAAAGCAAGAGCAGAACTACTCCCGTAATTTTTAGACTTTTTATCATTTTCCTATTTTTATTTTCTACAAAAGAACAAATAAATTTGATCACGGATAAAAAAATAACTTTTTTTAACGTATCTATAATTGTTCCTCAATGCTGGCGCGAGCGTCTCGCTCGTGTCTATATTTTAATAATGGTTTTATAGTGAGCACGAGCGGGACGCTCGCGCCAGCGGAAAACCAATATTATAAATTAACATCAATCTTTAAAATACCATCATAATCATCACAATAATTGCGGGCACTGCTGTATTTCCATTCCCATGGTTCCATTACAAATCCTGCCTCGACAGGATTTTTATGAGTGTACTCAAGTTTTTGCTCAAATACTTTGAGTGACCATATTTCTATGGGATGATTATGCTGTTGCCAGAATTGATATTCCGTAACATTAGATTTTTTACTTCCTGCTTTTTTAAACATCCACAGCATCCAATCTCTTCTGCTTTCCTGTTGATTCTCCTTTATAACATTTAGCATTTTTTTAGAGGTAAATCCTTTAAAATCTCTTATTAATTCTGATGGTTTACCATTTTCAGACCGAAATATCAAATGAATATGACTTGGCATAATACAATATCCGAAAATAATCATGCTTTTATTTTTTCGGCAATAGTCTAAAGATTCTATAATAATATCAAAGTACTCGATTCTGGTAAAAACATCAATCCAGAAAACTGTTGCAAAACTTATAAAATAAGCTCCCTCTTTTTCGTTAAACTTATATTTTCTACTCATTTGTATTTTTCAGTAAATATATAATATAGTCAGGAAATTTTTATTAATGGTAAACTCTTTTATGTTTAAACCTGCAATGTTAGTGCGAGTCTTGCTCATGTTAAACATAAATATTTATTAAAAACATAATAGATATTCAGCACGAGCGAGACGCTCGCGCTAGCGCCAGCGGAGAAGAATTTATTTTTATTGGACAGTATATCCTGATACGATGCTGGCGCGAGCGTCTCGCTCGTGTCCAATATAAAATATTTATAAAAAATAACAAATCTAAGCACCAGCGGGACCCTCGCGCTAGCGAAATGAGTCTTACAAATACCATTTCATTTCAAACCGCCATTTTAAACAAAATCACAACTGTGTTTTAGTCTAAACTGATAGATTAAACAAAAACAAAACTTGTGGAGAGTCTAATCTACCAGATTAAACAAAAGCAAAACACTGTGAAAGTCTAATCTTCCGGAATAAAAAGAAATACAAAACTGTTTTAGTTTAAAATACCAGATTTGGTTTAAAATGACATTTTATTTATATTTAATTTTCAAATTCAATAGTATTTACAAGCTCAACACGAATGTTATGAAAATTACATTAGCAAAACTCAGCACAAAAGATTTAGCTACATTAGCACAAAGAATCATTGTTGCTTCCGATTCAGGGAAATATGATATCATCTCCGGTCATCCATTACTTTCAGAAGTTAAAACCATATATGCAGATTATGATGTGGTCTATACAAAATCTACATTCAGCGGGAAAGGTAATGACGTAGCGCGCGCAGACAGGGATAGAGATATTAGTTTCAGAGCTTTTAAAAATTATGTGAACGCCTACCGGAAAATGCCTTTATTACCGAATTATCAGTTGGCGGAAGAGCTGTTTCAAATTTTTCTGCGGTATGACCTGAGTCTCGACAAGATGAGCTATTCTTCTCAAACTGCCCGGATGAAAAAACTGGTTGAAGATCTTGAGAAACCCGAAAATATTCAAAAGCTTAATGCACTTTCTTTATTTCCCACTTTTGAAGATATGAAGTCCAAACAAAATGCATTTGAACAAATTTTTGCGGGACAAGCAGAAGCGAATGCGAACCTTCGAAATATGAAAAGTGCCTCTGCAATCCGCAGGGATCTGGAGAAGACCTTAAAATCTTATCTCAATCTTATTAGTGCCATGAAAGAAATCACAGGCTGGGAACTCTTGTATGCAGAAATCAATGAATTGGTAAAAGCAGCAAAAAACTCTACGATTGCAGATCATTAAAAGAAATAACTTTAGCCTGAACTAAAAATCAATAATAAGGTTTAGAAAAATTTTCATCTCTTTTTTATTGACGTTTTATTGTTCAAATTATTTATTTGATGCTGACCTAAATTGTTAATAATTCCTAAACATAAATTTAAACTACTCTATCTCTTTAAAGCTGTCGAATAAAAAGCAATTTCATTATCTTTAACCTTTCAATTCCGGACAAATGAATACATCTGAGCAAAATCTCATCCTCATCAAGCGGCTTCAGGACATGCAGAAAGAACATCTCGGCATATCTTCTGTGAATATGGCGGTATCAAAGGTTATGGATTTGTTTCAGTTTGGTATGGCTCTGCAAAATCACTGTAAACCGGTTTTGAACTATGATGAAATTATTATTTTACATGGTGACCGCGATGCTAAAAACTTCAGAATTTTCCACAGCAGTTTCGCAGACAGGAAATTCGGATCTGACACCGTATATTCTTCCAAAGATGAAATCCTGATGCAGTGCCAAAGATCTGCAGAGCCTATTGTCTTTGATCTTAAGAATTTTAGTGACCGGAAAAATCAGGAATTTTCATCGCTTTTGTCCTCCGGAAATACGGGAATGCGTATGGCGGCCGGACTAGCGCTTCCTTCCCTTCATGATCATGAAAGCATCCTTTTTCTACTGTATAAAAATTATCTCACCCCAGAAGATATTCCTGAAAGAATACTTGCTGCCGTTTCCACACAGCTGGCTGTAAGCATGCGCACGATCCAGATTCTCCGGATGGCCGGTTCTTTAAAAATTCCTGCACGGGAAACCGAAACCGTTGAACCGCAGGAAAAAATGATTCAGAAAGGTTTTAATGGAATTATCGGAGAAAGTGCGGCAATGAAAAAAATCTACGAAAAGATTGCACAGGTAGCACCTTCTCAATCGGGAGTCTTAATATATGGTGAGACGGGAACCGGAAAAGAACTTATTGCGCAGGCTATCCATGATCTTTCGCCTTCATCGCATAAAAAAATGGTTAGGATCAATTGTGCGGCCATTCCTTCCAATCTCATCGAATCTGAACTTTTCGGTCATGAAAAAGGAAGCTTTACGGGAGCGACGGAACAGCGTAAAGGAAAATTTGAACTGGCCAATAACAGTACGATCTTTTTAGATGAAATCGGCGAGCTTCCGCTGGAACTTCAGGGAAGGCTACTTCGGGTGCTGCAGGAAAAAGAAGTGGAACGTATCGGTGGAAATAAAAGGATAAAGGTAGAAGTACGTGTTATTGCGGCCACGAACAGAGATCTGGAAAAAGAAGTAACCGCAGGTAAATTCAGAAGTGATCTGTATTACCGTTTAAATATCTTCCCGATAGAATTGCCACCGCTTAGAGAACGAAAAGAAGATATTCCTCTTCTGGCGAACTTTTTCCTGGAAAAACATGGCCGGAACAGCGGAAAAAAAATTACCGGATTTTCACAGAATGTACTGCAGCAGATGTGCCTGAATTCATGGCCGGGAAATATCCGCGAACTGGAAAATATGGTCCAGAGAAGCATTATCACCGCAAAAGACAATATGATCAAAGAAATGGCTTTTCCGAAAATCACTGATCTTCAGCAGGAAAATTCACAGGAATGGCAGGTTAAGACTCTTCAGCAAATTGAAAAAGAACATATCCTGAAGGTTGTTGAAAAATGTAATGGCCGGATTTCAGGAAAGCAGGGAGCTGCAATATTGCTGGGACTTCCATCCACAACACTGATTTCCAAGATGCAGAAATTAGGCATCCATAAGCAACATTATTTTAAAGATAAAGATTAAAATTTTTAAACATTAAAGCTCAGATTCCAGTTCTTTTTTAATTCCCATTTCTATTTTTCCTGATGATAATGCCCAGAAAATCCATAATCCTAAAATAATAACAAGAGCCACTGCGGGAGCTTTGAAAGAACATATCAATGCAATCAAATACACAGGAAATCCAAACAGATAATTGTTTTGAATTTTCCTGATCGCTACATCGCTGATGCCCGGACGTAAAAGATTTTTATTACGGCTGGCCAGAAACCACAACAGATTATACGCAAGATTGATTAATACAAATATCCCCGTATAAATTGCCACTACAGCTGCGGAAGCTTCTCCATTAAAGAATCTCGCCAGCAAGGAAGTAGGATATGAAACTGCAGAAACCAGAAATAAAATCAGCCCGTTGGAAAACATAATTCCGGAATTCCTGCTGTAAATCTGTTTAAAAATTTTATGATGGTTCACCCACATAATAAAAATACTGAAAAAAGACAGGAAGAATGCTAAAAATGCCGGCCATTGGTTTTTAAGAAAGATGAGCAGATCATTGCTGTTTTTCACAGAATTTTCTTCCGGCATATGAAGATCCAACACTAAAAGGGTAATGGCAATGGCAAAAACGGCATCGCTGAAGCCTTCGATTCGTACGGTTTGTTTTTCCATAATTGATGTGATTTAATATTAATGTTTATATACAGGATAATGCTTCACTTATTGAATAAGTGAGTTGTTAAAGCTTTTTATTTTACGTTTAATGGTAGTCGCCATCCTTCGACAGGCTCAGGATAATGACCTATTGAATGTGTTAATTGTCACTGCTTATCTGTACCCTTTATCAATTCCCAGTTTTTTCATTTTAGAGTATAGGGTTTGGGGTTGCATTTTTAACAGCTCTGCTGCACCACCAATGCCGGAAACTTTCCCGCCGCTGCTTTCGAGTGCATTCATAATGTGTTCTCTTTCCATTTCTTCCATTGATTTTAATACTCCCGAACTGATATCAGATTTTACTTCAGTGTTTTTAGGAAGATCAAAATTTTCAATTTCTGAAGTTTTAGCAAGAAGAACGCTTCTTTCGATAAGGTGTTCCAGCTCCCTGATATTTCCCGGCCAGTAATAACCCAGGAGCTGTTCCATTGCTTTGCCGTTTATTGAATTAATATTTCTCTTAGAAGCTGATGCATATTTTTTAAGGAAAAAATGGGCAAGCAGTTCAATATCTTCTTTTCTTTCTCTCAACGGCGGAAGTTCTACCGGAAATACATTTAAGCGATAATAAAGATCCAGCCTGAATCTTCCTTCTGCGACTTCTTTTTCAAGGGAACGGTTTGTTGCCGCTACAATTCTGACATTCACTTTCAGGGTTTTATTTCCTCCCAGGCGTTCTATTTCTTTTTCCTGAAGGACCCGGAGAAGCTTTACCTGGGAATCCAGAGGAAGCTCACCAATTTCATCTAAAAAGATCGTTCCGCCATTGGCCTGTTCAAATTTCCCGATTCTCATGGAATTTGCTCCGGTAAAGCTTCCTTTCTCATGACCGAAAAGCTCGGATTCTATGAGAGAATGCGGAAGAGCAGCGCAGTTTACAATAACAATCGGGTTTGATTTACGGTCTGACAGTTCGTGCACGGCATGAGCTACTTTTTCTTTTCCGGTACCGCTTTCGCCAACAATAAGAACCGAAGTATCGGTAGGGGCTACTACTGTTATTTTTTCAATCACTTCCTGGAGCGAATCACTTTTACCAATGATTCCTTCTATTTTCTGAGGAGCCGGAACATCTGCAATCCCGGATTTTTTTTCAATATCGTAACGGTATTTTGCGATATCCAGCATCACCATCAGATCACGTTCGCGGAAAGGTTTTACCATAAATCCGTAAGGCTGTGTTTCCTTTACTGCTTCCAGTATTGACTGGTTGGTATTGGCAGAAATGTAGAGAAACGGCAGATTAATTTTTCGCAGTTCCCACGCAAGATCAATTCCTGTGAGATCGCCTTTCAGGATAATATCAATCAGTACCCAGTCTGGTCTTTTTTCCTGTATTGATTTTCTGGCCTGCTGCACGGAAGAGGCTATTCCCGTCACCTGATAGCCCGCCTTTTTAAGCATGATTTTAAGATCATTGGCTACGATAAATTCATCTTCTACAATTAAAATTTTTTCTTTCATTATTGTCTTACGATATTGATATTCTGATCATCAACATCTGTAGTTTTTCTAAAGTTGACTGTAATTTTTAATCCGTTTCTGCTTTCTAAGGTGAAATTTCCTTCCAGCTGATCGGTAAGTCCGCGCATAAGATTCATTCCGAGAGATTCTGTTTCATCAATATTGAAATCATCAGGAAGTCCAATTCCGTTGTCAGAAATCATCAGTTTGTATTCTCCATTTTCTGATTTTTTAAATGAAACCTGCACTTCTCCTCTCCTGCTGTCCGGAAAAGCATATTTAATGGTATTGTTTACTGCCTCATTAAGAATAAGCCCCAATGGAACTGCCTGAGCAACATCCAGAAATATTTTATCCACATCCATTACAAAGCTGATATTTTTTTCTGACGAGTAACATTCTTTAATGTAATTGATAAGCTCATAGATGTACCATGACATATCAATTGTTGCCAGATTATCAGACTGATAAAGTTTCTGGTGGATCAAAGACATGGCATGCATTCTGTGCTGACTGTTCTGAATAGCCATTAAAGCATCTTCATTGTCAAGATATGCAGACTGCGTATTCAGCAGACTGATAACAATCTGTAGATTATTTTTTACCCGGTGATGGATTTCCTTTAGGAGCCATTCTTTTTCACCAAGAAGTTTTTTAAGCTGTTCATTCTGCTCATCGATCTGCTGACGTTTTAGTTCCAGTGTTTTATTCGCCCGGTTTTTAAGCCTTGAACGGTTATACAAAAGCGCTGCAAAAAGGATAAGGACAATGATACTTCCGATAAAAACATATCGCAGAATACTGTCTGTACTGATGCGTGCTTCCTGCAGTTTCCCTTTTTGAGTCAACAGCTGAATATCCTTGTCTTTTTTTTCAGTATCAAACTGAATCTGAAGGCTATTGATCTGCCTGCTTTTTTCACCATTAAAAGCAGAATCCGAATGTTTTTTATACAACTGATAATGTTTAATGGCGTCCAGATATTTACCTTGTGTACTGTCTGCTTTAAACCAAAGCATAAAATTTTGTGCCCGCACCATGTCATTTCCCGTTTTAGCATTTATGGAATCTAACAATTTTACACTTTTATAAAATGCCTTATAATCTTCTTTATACAAACGATACATCGCAAAACTGAGCAATACCGTTGTCTGGCCTCCTCCGTATTCACCGTATTCACCGTAATATTCTATCAGTTTTTTATAATATTTATCCGCATTTTTAAGCTGTCTGAGAGTAGTATACGTGTGAAATAAAATATAATTTTCTCTCATTTCAAATACTTTATCATCAAGCGGATAAAGCTTTTTGTACTCTTTAATGATCGCAATACCTTCATCAAACTTTTTCTGCCGGATCAGCATTGTGGAAATATTGGAAGCAATTAATCTCACCGATGGTTTATCTTTATTCTTTTTCGCGACAACCAATCCTTTTTCCCAATAGTCTAAAGCCAGCTGATTTTTTTTCAGGTAGTAATAAACAAGCCCTATCTGATTATAAATAGAAGCGAGCTCCGTAGAATAATCACCTGCTTTTTCCGCTGTTTTTTCTGCTAAATGTGCATATTTCAGTGCTTCATTATAATTACTTTTCTGGGCTTCTGCAAGGGACAAGAGCTTATACACCGTGTGTATATCTTTGTATTTGGCCGACTGATAAGCTGACAGGGACTGCTTAAGGAGTTTTATCGCCTCATCCGGATTATCTATGACACTATAAAGTTCAGCTAAATCTTTAAGGACCGCTGCTTTCTTAACCAATACACCAGATTTTCCGAAACATTCGATCGCCTTTTTCTTTAGTCCTACCTTAGTTTCAAAACTTCCGGAATCATTGGTATACATATAAGAAAGTTCATTATAGGCATCTCCGGCCTGCTCCTGCATATTTTGAGCAAGAAAATAGTTTAATGACTTTTTCATTTTAGAAATAGCGAGGTCCCATTTTCCTCTGTCTTTATCTATTTTGGCATCCAGAAGCATCACTTTTCCAAGGCTTAGTTTATCATTTAGTTTCAAACTTAGCTTTTGCGCTTGTTTGTTGCTGATTGCGGCACTGTCCAGATCTTTTTTTTCCTCTAATGCTTTTGTTACATAATATTCTCCCAGCCTTAGGTATAATTTAATTTTTTCCTTATCATTCTGTGAAGAATTAATCTGTTTTGATAATAGATAGGGATTTTCTTTCGTCTGGGCCTTCAAAGAAATACTTAAAAGAACAAAAACCAATGGTAAACGGAATATCGCTACCGGAGATTTAATAAAAAAATAAGGATTGGACTTCATTTGCTAAAGATAATTGATTATCAAATCTAATCTAAATTTTAAACTCTGAATTGTTACGATGGTAAAAATAACAGATCAGCATTCCTATTCCCGGAGCAATCAGTGTTATCAACCCGAACTGCTTCCCCGCAAAAGCTCCCAGGAAACATCCGGTAAGAAAGCCAAAGATGGTTATCATCTGTTTTTTCAGGCTGGTTATGGCATCAGGATTTTTGAAACCGTTTTTTAGTAAATTTCCGAAATCCAGAGAGGCCTGCGTCACATTTCCCGTCATCATGGTAGTTGGCCCGTAAGTTTCTTTAGCGTAAAGCTTTCCGAATGCATTTTGCAACCCCATCGCAAATACGGTGGCCATCACTACGGCATACATCATCCATTTTTCAAAAATTCCCAGATACGTAAATACGGCTACAAAAATTCCGCTTAGAAGCAGCAACAAACCTTCCCAAAACATAATAAAATAATGATTGGTAAATCTGTATGCCATTCTTCCGCCTGTAATCACAGCCATAATGAATATGGGGAAAGTCAGCAGTTTCACCCATGCATTCAGCTCAGATCCTTTTATCAGCTGATAGGCAAACACAATAAAGTTACCGGTCACGTGTGCGGAAAAAATAGAATCTGCTGAAACAAAGGTTACCGTATCGCAATACCCTGCAATCATGGTCAGCAGCAGAGTTACCCAAGCTATATTTGATTTGGTCTCCATAAGGTTATTTTAAATGTGAACGCAGCATCCAGGCCATTTTCTCATGAGTTTCCATTAAACCTGTGATATAATCGCTGGTTCCCGCATCATGAAATTCAGAAGCAAAATTATTGATATTTTCTCTAAGATGAATTAAAACACTTTCATGATCAGAAAGAAGTTCTTTGATGTAAGTAAAACTGTCATTAGCATCAAGATGATGTTCCGAAAGATGTGTCAATTCAAGATATTCTCTCAGAGTAGCCGGTGCATAATGTCCTAAAGTTCTTATTCTTTCTGCAAGGCCATCGATCATTTCATCTAATTGTTGATACTGGGCTTCAAAAAACAGATGTTTGTTGTAAAAATCTGCGCCTTCCACATTCCAGTGGGCTTTTCTTGTTTTGGTGTACAGCACGAATTCGTCTGCCAATACTTTTACCAATACTTCAGCAACTTTTGCTAAATTTTCATTTTTAATTCCGATTGAAGTTTTCATTTTCTTAAAGTGTATTTAATAAGTAATAATCAAGTGAATATGTTCCTGCACCTAAAGCAAGAATTAACAATAAAGATAAGGTGTACATGAAAGGAACATCCCGTACTTCCAGAGAATCTTTTCTGTGAACCACGAAATATCCGATAGCTGTCACGCCAATTGTCGGAAGTACCGCGAGCCGCGTTCCCAAGCCGAGAATAATTAAAAAAGGTACTACCAGATCGGCAAAAGAAGCTACGAGAGCATTCAGTTTCGTTGGCAATCCCAAAGGATTGGGAATGACTTCCTTTTTTCCGTTTTCCAGTCTGAATTTTTTCAGTCCGTGTACTCTGAAGAGTTCAAATCCCAGCAGTATTCTGAAGGCCAACAACGATACGTTATTAAATGATGATCCTACATCTGAATGGAGAATCTGTTGTATAATTTCCATAATTTTAATTTAAAAAGCAAAACATGAACATCCTAAAGCTCCCCAAAACGCATGATAATTATTAACGGGAAGATTACTCATCCTTGCCTGATCATGATTGTGGGAATGAACACCACAACTTCCTGCACAACTGTGAATCTGGGAAGTCAGCGGTACTTTATGTGCTGACTTTGAATTCTTTTCAATTTCCTTCTGAGTGTGTCCTCCAACAGGATAATAGCCGTTATACAGATTCGTCGGCGACCATTCCGGAAGAATGGGAACAGAAGGTGGCGCAAATGATGAAAATTCTCCTTTTGCGTAAACAATATTACCGTCTACCATCGTCATTTCAGCTTCAATATTTTTAATATCTTCTTCATCGATGGTGAAATAATCCTTATCAAGAACTGCCAGATCGGCAAACATTCCTACTTTGATATCTCCTTTTTTATGATGCTCCTGAGAAAACCAAGCGCTTCCTTTGGTATAAAGTTCTAATGCTGTTCTTCTGTCCAGCCTTGATTCCTGATACAGCTGAAGACCGCCAACCGTTTTACCGGCTGTTAACCAATACATAGAAACCCAGGGATTATAGCTGCTCACTCTTGTGGCATCAGATCCTGCTCCTACAGGTACTTCCATGGCAATCATTTTCTTTACCGGCGGTGTATTTTCTGCAGCTGCTGAGCCATAACGATCGGTAAAATATTCTCCCTGATAGGCCATTCTGCTTTGTATGGCGATGCCACCACCAAGATTTTTGACTCTTTCAATATTTCTTTCGCTGATCGTTTCCGCATGATCGAAAATCCATGGCAGCCCATTGAATGGAATTTCCTGATTGATCTTTTCAAAAACATTTAAAAACCTGGAGATACTTTCATCATAGGTAGCATGCAGCCTGAAAGGCCAACGATTTTCAACGAGCAAACGAACAACCTTTTCGAGTTCTTCCTCCATATTTTCCGGAAGATTGGGTCTTGGCTGTAAAAAATCTTCAAAATCTGCCGCGGAGAAAACCAACATCTCCCCGGCACCATTGTGGCGGTACATATCGTCACCCTGATAGAGTTTTACCGTATCAATCCATTCACTGAAATCCTCAAACTCATGTTTTGGTTTTTGGGTGAATAAATTATAGGCAATTCTTACCGTCAGCTGTTTCTTCTGATTCAATTCATTCACCACCTGATAATCATCCGGAAAGTTCTGAAAACCTCCGCCGGCATCAATAACACTCGTTATTCCGAAGCGGTTGAGCTCTTTCATAAAGTGTCTCGTAGAATTCAGCTGATGTTCGTAAGAAAGCTTGGGACCTTTAGCCAGTGTTGAATACAAAATCATGGCATTTGGTGTTGCGATGATCAATCCTGTCGGCTCTCCATTAGAATCGCGTTCGATCTGTCCTCCGGGAGGAGCTGGTGTATTTTTAGTATATCCCACTTCTTTCAGAGCTGCTCTGTTCATCAACGCTCTGTCATAAAGATGAAGGATAAAAACAGGCGTTTCAGGAGCTATGGCATTAATCTCTTCCAGCGTCGGCATTCTTCTTTCCGCAAACTGAAACTCTGACCAGCCACCAACGACACGCACCCATTGCGGAGAAGGCGTACGGTCTACCTGCTCTTTCAGCATACGCAACGCATCGGCTAATGACGGAACACCGTCCCATCTCAGCTCAAGATTATAATTCAGTCCGCCGCGGATCAAATGAATATGCGAATCATTGATTCCCGGCACCACTCTTTTCTTTTTAAGGTCGATGATTCTGGTCGTTTCACCGACAAACTGATCAGTCAATCCGTCATTTCCTACTGCGATAATTTTTCCATCTTTAATGGCAACTGCTGAAATATCCTGAACTTCATTGCTGAAACTGTGGATTTTTCCGTTATATAAAATAAGATCTGCTGTCATGGTTATTTAGCATTAAGTTGATCAATCGCATCTTTAATTCCGCCCCCGGCAACCGTAAAAAATGAAGGGCCGGCCAATAAGATCAGCTTTTTCACGGTCATTTTTTCTGATACATGCTGAGTATTAAGGTAAGCCTGAGCGCGGTAGGCATCAAATGCGCCTAACACAACATTTCCGGCAACAAGTGCTGTAGGAGAATCGATTCCGGCATCTTTAATGTCGCTGGCAAATGATACGGTCTGAACTTTCAGCCTCAATGCTTCCCTCATTGCTACAGCGCCTACTTTTTTCATTAATTCCGCATCGAAATTATTTCTGTCTCCAAGCCCGATGAGCAGGAGTTTTTTAGAACCCATACTTCCTTTTGGCGGATCCATCAGTAATGTTTCTAAAGCATAGCCTTTGAATTTTCCGGTTTTTCTTACTTCAGTGATGATTCCTTTTAATGCTTCGTCGAGATGTACCATCCCGTTCAGTTCCGCAGGAAGCGCGGGAGATTTAAAAATATCGCCTTCTGTATATTCAAAAACGCAGGCAATCTGGAGATCTGCCACGGCTGCTGAAGGACCGTTCACCAGACCTTCAATGGTCACGCCATCTACTGTTCCCCATACTTTCTTTGTGCCGACAGCCGTTTTTGCGTCTGCTGTTTGTTGAGCCGAAACATAATTTGTTATTGAACCTCCTATAAGTACTGCTACAAGCAATACTTTTGAGATTCCGAAATATTTTGATATTATATTTTGCATAATAAAGTAGTTTTTAGTGATTTTACCTTTTAAACTAATTTGATTTTAACCGCAAAAGAGACAAAAGATTATTTTAAAGTTTAGATAAACAAAGATCTCAAAGAATAAAAATCAAAGATTTTTAAATACTGTTGTGGTTAATTAGAAAGTTTATTTTTTTTAAGTGATAATTAAAATTTAAAGCCTAAACGGATATTATAAAACACGCCGCTTTTAGCTCCGGGAATAATGTCTTCAATGAAAGCTCCTTTCCTGAAATACTGGATACCGCTTACCAATGCCATATATTTGTTAAAACTGTACGTAAAATTGGTTAAATATGCCGTCCCGATATATCTTTTATCAGAGCTGCTGCCCGGACGATTCAGAACTCCGCTCGGTCTGTAGACCCCATCCTGAAGAGAATATCGCCAGTTGAACACAACATCTGCCTGCATTTTAAGCTTTGAAGAAAGATCTAACGTAACATAAGGATGAATATCAATAAGATTCACTGGTCCAACCTGCGGACTGAACCCGAAATACCCGCCTTTCGGATACAGAGGATTAAAGGTCTGAAGCGTATTGTCATCTTTGGAACGGTCTCCCGAGATATAATCATTGCGGAGATTAATGCTGGGTTTAAACTTTATATTTTCAAATAAATATCCGAAATCTACCGAGCCTGTCCATGCCCGAATCGCCTTATCCCCGAAAGTTCCTAACTGGTAGGCAGCTTCCAGGTTGTAGATGAATCCTCCGCCGTATTTCCAGAAACGTGCGCCAAGCGTATGTCGTTTTTCTTTGGCAATTCCTGCTTCGAAAACCGCATTATCCCTGCGGATTCCCAGATAATACATATCCAGATT
Source organism: Chryseobacterium sp. MHB01 (assembly GCF_034651565.1). Classification (NCBI taxonomy): domain Bacteria; kingdom Pseudomonadati; phylum Bacteroidota; class Flavobacteriia; order Flavobacteriales; family Weeksellaceae; genus Chryseobacterium; species Chryseobacterium sp. MHB01. The sequence continues at coordinate 184,684 of NZ_JAYEDA010000003.1, forward strand.
CCCGGCTTTCTGAAAGATGATTTTAGAATATACTCCCCAGAGATTAAGCTGTTTCGATATTGTATTATCAAAAACTCCGGCGTTAATGCTGTCTGCCATCATCACAAAAGCATCCACCGAAAAATCCTTCTGCTCATACATCAGTTTAGCTCCGGTGAATGAAAGTCTTACATTTGGGCCTTCCCTTACGGATATTAATCTCCCGGAACCGTAATCCAGTTCCTGTCTTCCTACACGAAAAACGAGATTTTTATCCTGGCTTTTAAAAGCTTTAACATCAACAAAGAGATTCTGAATATTCAGCTCATCTTCGTCGATTCCTCGTGGACCATTTTTTCTTCCGTTCTGCAAGGCACTGCGCACTTGTGAAAATATTCTGACACGTTCTCCCAAATGAAGATCTGCATGAAGATCATACCGTTGAAGAAAAAAGTTATTGTGTCCGAGATTCAGCCTGCCCCAGTCTTCATTGTTGAAATCTACATATTCATATCGTGCTTCTCCCCCAAAAGATAAATAGATATTTTTCTCATTATTGAGCGGGAGAAATTTCACCTTATTATAAAAAGTGTCTGCAGAATCTTTGAGATATTCATAGTTTTCATCGTATCGCAACAGCTTAAAAGACTGCGCAGAGATCTTTCCCGAAAACAAGATAACCATTAAAATTCCGGAGAGGCAGGATATGAAATATGAAGACTTCAACATTTTAATTTTAAATATTAATGATTCAGCATATTGTGAGCATAGTGAATTCCCAGTCCGTACGATCCTCCGTACTTTTTCATCAGGTCGGTTACCGCTACATAAGTTTCCTGACGGGCCCAGTCTCTCTGAAGCTCTAACAGATACTGTACAGAAGTTACAGGTTTCACACCAGCGTGGATCATACGTTGTATAGCTCTTTCATGAGCCTCATAGCTTACATCACCGCAGGCATCTGTAATGACATATACATCATAATTTTCTTCCAGCGCAGACAAGGCTGGGCCTACGATACATACCCCTGTCCATAAACCTGCAAGAACAAGTTTCTGTTTTTGAGTTCCTGTAATGGCTTTGTAAGCCGCTTCATCTTCCCAGGTATTCATGGTAGTACGGTCGATATAATTTGAGGTTTCCATAGGATAGGCTTCCTGAACTTCAGGAAATGCAGGACCCGAAAAACTTTGTTCGGCAACGGTTGTTACAACAGTGGGAACATTGAATATTTTTGATGCTCCGCAAATGATGGCTACATTATTTCTTAATTCGCTGATGGCGATACTTTTTGTGGCAAATGCCATTTGTCCTTCAAAATCAATCAGTACCAATGCGTGATTCTCCGGTGATAATAAGTTTGTAGATGGTTTCATAAAAGTTTATTTTGGTTAAATATGTATTTAAATCTTAAAAAAAATTGCCCGCAACTTCAGCCACAGGCAATCGGGGCTAATTATTGTTTTAAAAACTTAAGGAGTTCTGCGTTGAATTTATCCTTTTCTTCCAGGAATAATGCGTGTCCGCTGTTTTCAAAAGGAATTAAGGTAGATCCTTTGATGGCTTTGTTCATTTGCTCTGCTAAAGCATACGCCACAATCCGGTCCTGTTTTGCCTGCATGATAAGCGTTGGAATTTTAATTTTCGGCAGGTCACCTCTTAAATCTTCATCCCGTAAAGCGATTAATGCCTGTTCCATGGCATATGCCGATGACTGCATTTCGATTCCGCCTAACCAGGCACCGATACCGGGTGAAACAGAAGTTGGAGATAACACGAATCTTTCACCAATGGTGTTCAGTAATCCCGGCCGGTCTACGCTGACAAGGTCTACCCATTTGGTGATTTCTTCTTTGGTAAATAATGGATAAGGATAATCCGGTTTTTTGGTGTGAACAGGTGCAGCAGCAGCGAATAAAGCTAATTTGCTAACGTGAGCAGCGTTATATTTTGCCACGTAATGCAAAGCAATAGCACCGCCCATTGAGTGCCCGCCTAATGTAGCATCTTTGATATCCAATTTGTCTAAAACCGTTTTAATATCAGAAGTAAACTGGTCGTAATTGTATTTTCCGTATGGTTTATCCGATTGTCCGAATCCTCTCAAAGTAATCCCGATTACACGGTATCCTGCCTTGATTAAAGGAAGATACTGATATTCCCATGAAGCGTCGCTCACCGGATATCCGTGAATTAAAACAACCGGTTTTCCTTCACCTAGGTCGGTTACGTGAAGCCTTACATTGGGCTCAACTTCGATGTATTCTGCTCTTGCCTGGGTAGTAGTCTGTGCTGCATCCTGGGATTGATTTTCTGATTTGCTTGCCTTTGTGCAGGAAACAAACATAAGAGCCGATAAAACAGCAACTGCGATAATGGGTTTAGTTTTTTTCATGATAAAATATTTTAAAGGTTATATTTATTTCCCTGACTAATGCCAAAAAACAACCTAAAGATTTAAAATATTGATTTATAATACATTAAATAAAACCCAGAATAGAATATTTTACGTAATACCGTAAATTTATTAACTCCTTATTCGCTTTAATAAAGAATTGTGTATTCCTGAAAAAGAAATTGAGTTCGAATTTGTGTAAAGTTTATTTTTAAATTTTGGTTAAAACCGAATGTAGTGTTTGGTAGAGAAAAGCGGGCTAAGCCCGCCCCTATTGAATTGAGGATATTTTTTAATTTTGAAGCACCTTTACATTATATAGAAGCGGATTCCTGAGTTTTTTACTGCATTTCGATCCATTAAAAATATTTCCAAACAGGTTCCGGACCTATCGAGAGACGTTGTTTAATGGTCCGGAGACGTTATTTACCGTAACAGATAGGTCGTATAACCTCTCAGACCATCTTAATAACGTATCCGGCGGGGTTCAGGACGTATATTTTGGGGTTATATAACGTATTGTGAGACGTTGTTCACCTATCCGCACAAGTTATTTGATGATCTGGAGATGTTTTTCACCTCAACAGATAGGTTGTATAACCTATCCGACGACATTTAGTAACCTGTCCGGCGGGGTTCAGGACGTGTATTTCGGGGTTGTATAACGTATCGCGAGACATGGTTTATCTGTCCGGAGAGGTTTCACATTCATCACGACCTATTTCAGAATGCTTCGGATGAGTAATTCGCGATAATATATAGGTTTACACAGCCATCTGGTGGCATAGTATAATGATCCGGTAAGGTAAATAATGTGTCTTTTGGGGTTGTTTAACCTCTTGCGATACGTTGATCATCACTTCAGAAGTGTTATGTAAATATCCGGAGCATTAAAAAACGTCATCGATGGACCTGAATACCTGCCCGTAACATTACGGAGTGTCATCGGTTCATTATTTTAACTGTTCAAATATGATTTAAACCTGCTGAATTATGCCTCCACTTCAACCAAGGAGTTAGTTTTAGATTTTTTAAACATTTGAAAAAGAAAAATATTCCAAAGAATAAGTTCATAGCCATACACCGTATCTTCCACAGGAATAGTTAATATTCTGATCCCCATAAACTCTTCGGGATTGTAGTTTACGATGGGAGATTCCAGTCCGGTGCCTGTCAATATTCCGTTGACCATCAGAAAACCCGGCATTAGAAGAAGGTAAACGAAAGAAACTTTTCCGATCCATCTTACTTTCAATAAAAATTTTAAAATAAAAAGGCTACAGGCTGTTGACAGAAAAGTAATAAAGGTATAAATCTTTTCCCTGAACCAGAGTGCAATACATAAAGCAATAATAATACTTATTATTACAAAAACTTTCTCCGGAAGCGGCTTCCAGTCGAGTTTAAAAAATTTATCCAAACAGAAATAGGTAAAAAGACAGGCAAAAGGAATACAGATAAAGAAAAGCAGCTCTTCCAGGGGAAGTCCGGCAAAACGTATTGCTAAAAGATATTGGTCATTGAACCACCACACTCCTATTTTTGTAAACCATGCATCCCAGACAACAAATACCACTCCGACAATTAATGAAGCAGCTAAAAAAGCACCGAAATACCTGTTGAATTTAATCTTATGATGAAATGAAAAAATAAAACAGACGATGACCGTAAAAAAATTAATAAGAAGATAGGTATATTGCTGCATCTATTTATTTTTATTAAAATATAATTTAAAATATTTTACAGGCACCCAAAGAAAACCGAAACACTCCCCCTTCTCCTTTCCGATATGCTTATGATGCTGTTTGTGTGCTCTTCTGATAGCAAGTAAATACGGGTTTTGTGTATCACGTAAAAATTTTATCCGCTGATGAATAAAAATATCATGTACAAAAAAATAGGCCATCCCGTAAAGGGCAATGCCTATCGCTATATAGAACCAGTAATTAAATCCCTGAACAGTCCCGTAATACATCAAAAGAATAGTCGGAACTGCAAAAATTACAAAAAAGTAATCGTTTTTTTCCATATGGCCGTCATTGCTGTGGTCATGATGGTCTTTGTGCAGAGACCATAAAAATCCGTGCATAATATATTTGTGTGTGAGCCAGGTTATTCCTTCCATCACAAAAAAAGTTGCTACTACAATGAGAAAATTCATTTTTTAGTGTATTTATTAATCTTAAAATAAAGAAGTTTTGTACTGAACATAGCAGCTCATCATTAAAGAAATTTTCGCGCCGTTGGATATTCTTATTCTTCCGTTTAATATATTCTGGGCAGATTTTCTTTTGATTTTCCTGAATAAGGATATGTAATATCTGTATGCAAGATACACCCCGAATCTAGAGGAAGGCGGAAGCATTTTAATACCGATCAATGCCTGTCTGAATTCTTCTTCGATTTCTTTTTCAATTGATGATTTCACATTGTTGTCAAAGTATGTCATGTCCAGTCCCGGAAAATACACCCTTCCCAACGTGTAATAATCATCCTTCATGTCCCGTAAAAAATTTACTTTCTGGAAAGCCGATCCTAAAATCATAGCATATGGCTTAAGCTTTTCGTACTGTTCCTTGTCTCCATTTACAAAAATCTGAAGACACATTAATCCCACCACTTCTGCAGATCCCAATATATACTCTTTGTAAAGATCCGAATTATAATCTATTTTCTGAAGATCCATTTCCATACTTTTCAAAAACTGATGAATAAGGCTCTCATCAATATCATATTGATGGACAGTTTCCTGAAAAGACTGGAGAATAGGATTTAGAGAAATCCCGTCTTCCAATGCATTAAAAGTATCTTTTTTAAACTTACGGAGCAGCTTTTCTTTGTCATAATCATGGAAGCTGTCTACAATTTCATCAGCCAGACGTACGTATCCGTAAATAGCATAGATAGGATTTCTGATAGCGGAAGAAAGAGCAAGGATTCCCAGCGAAAAACTGGTGCTGTACTGTTTTGTGGTCTCTTTACTTACTTTGAAAGAAAGTTCGTCAAATAATTTTTTCATAGCAATCAATTTTTTATGGCTTCTGTTGCAGCTATTTTTCCTGATATGATGGAAGGCGGTACGCCCGGTCCAGGTACGGTAAGCTGCCCTGTATAAAATAAATTTTTTATTTTTTTGTTTCTGAGTGAAGGTTTTAAAACGGCGGTTTGAGATAAAGTGTTGGCAAGCCCGTAAGCATTTCCCTGATAAGCATTGTAATCTTCCTTAAAATCTTTTACGCAATAGCTTTTTTTATAGTCAATTTTCAGCAGGAGATCTGTTGCTCCTGTATGTTTTTCGAGCCTGAGAATCATTTCCATAAAATACCTTTCTCTTATTTCTTCAGAATCTTCAATTCCCGGAGCTACGGGCATTAGCAGGAAAACATTTTCACAGTTTTCGGGCGCTACGTCCGGATCTGTTTTTGAAGGACAGCAGGCATAGAATAATGGTTTAGTAGGCCACTTTTTATCTTTATAAATTTCATGGGTATGAAGTTCCAGATCGTTTTCAAAAAATAAAGTATGATGTTTCAGTTTCGGGATTTTTTCTTTAAACCCGAGATAATAAATGAGACAGGAAGGAGCAAAAACACGTTTCTCCCAATAACTTTCATCATAATTCCTGAATTCTTCCGGTAAAAGTTTTGTTTCCGTGTGATGATAATCTGATGATGCAATAATTACGTCAAAATCAATCTGTTTCTGATTGACCGTCAGCGAAGAAGCCTCTTTTTGATTAATATTAATTTTTTCAACATCCGCATTTACATAAAAACGGGTTCCCTGCTCTTCAGCAATATTTTTCATTGCCTCTATAATTTTTGAAAAACCGCCCATTGGATACCATGTCCCTAACTTATATCCTCCGTAGTTCATTAAACTGTACAACGCAGGAATATCCTTTGGAGCAGCTCCCAGAAAAATAACAGGGAACTCCATTAAAACAATCAGTTTAGGATTATTGAAATATTTTCTTACAAAACGCTGAAAATTGGTGAGGAGATCCAGTTTCAGTGCGCTTTTGGCTATTTTCGGAGATACGAATTCAAACCAGGAGTGGCATGGCTTATTCACAAAATCCTGCATCCCGACCTCATATTTATACTGTGCATCTTTCATAAATGCATCCAGTTTTTTTCCGGCTCCGGGTTCTGTTTTTTCAAACAGTTCTTTCATTTCTTCATAGTTGTGAGGAATATTCATGGTGCCGTCTGAAAAAACCATTTCAAATTGCGGATCCAAAGGAACAAGCGTATAGAAATCTGTGGCTTTTTTACCAAAATCATTAAAAAATGATTCTATAATATCGGGCATCCAGTACCAGCTGGGCCCCATATCAAATGTGTAGCCGTTATCTGTTGTAAATTTTCTGGCTCTTCCTCCAATGCTGCCGTTCTTCTCAAAAAGATGAACTTCATGGCCTTCCTTTGAAGCATATGCCGCAGCCGAAAGTCCTGAAAATCCAGATCCTATTACCGCAATCTTTTTTTTCATAGTTAATTTTTAAATGAATGTTCTTCGTAAACTGTTTTAATAAGATCTTTACTGTCAATATTTTTTGAGAAAATAGGATAATGAAATCGATCTAACTTATTAAGCATTCTGATAAGCTCCATTTTTTCACTGTAGGTAAGATTTCCTGAAACAATATCCGTGGCCTGCCGAATCTTTGTCATCTGTTTTTCAAGGGCTTCATTACCTTTTTCAGAAATTTTTATCAATTTATTTCTTCGGTCTATATCAGATTCTGTCTGCTCAATCCAACCATTCTTAAGCAACCTGGTGATAATGAGCATTCCTACAGGCTTATCATGAATATTCTTTTTAATAAGCTCCATTTTGGTCATTTGTCCAAAAGCTCTGAGATTAATAAGATAAATAAAATCTTCCTGTGTCACAAAATCAGAATCCGAAATGGCAGATTTCGAATAGTTTTTGGCATATCTGTTCAAATGTAGCAGTAAAGTAGTAATAGCGCTTTCAGGAGATCTTCCTTTTTCTTTTCCTTCCCAATAAGGCTCGTCTATTTGTGAATTTCCTGAGGATGTGCGATCGCAAACCCATTCTTTAAAACCATTGATATCAGCAGTATAATACTGTTTATCATTTTCTTTTTCAAACTTTTCGAGAAGATCAATGACTTCTTTTGTCATTCTGTAATTCATGATATTGAATTTTTATATAAATATACTAATTTTTTAGATCTTAGTACAATAATATACTATCATCATTTTTTATGCCAAAAAACTTTTAAAAAAAAATTTAGAAAGTCCCTAAACAAGGCATGTTTATTGTAACCTACAAAGGACACCAATTAAAAATTTAATATGAACAACGAAAAAACAGTATCAGTACTAAATGATTTACTGAACATCACGAACGACAGAATTGAAGGATTTTCTAAAGTAGAGGACAAAGTATGGGACACCCATTCTGCTCTGAAAAATGATTATGACCAAATGGTATCACAGTCTCAGACTATGAAATCTGATCTTATCAGGCTTATTAATGAAAAAGGAGGTGAGGCTGACAATTCAACAAGTACCGCAGGTGCCGTGCACAGAGCATGGATCGACATCAAAAATTCTTTTACCGGTAACAAAGATGAGTCTACCCTTGAAAATGTTGTATTTGGGGAAAAAGCGGCAATCAATGCTTATGAGGATGCTTTAGAAAGCGGAGATCTTTGTCCGGAAAGTTCACAGGTGGTTTCTGATCATCTTCATCATTTGAAATCTTCTTATTCAAGATTTGAAAATCTGGAAGAATTAAGTTAATACCTACTGTTTCAGTAATATTAGAAATAAGAGAACTCTTTTTAGGGTCCTCTTATTTTTGTTTTAATATTCAAGAAATTAAATTTAAAGATTTTAAAATGGAAACTAATCTTAATTTCTTAGAATTTTAAAGATATAATTTTTAAAGCATTAACAACTTAGTTTCTGCTTTTATAGTGTATGGTAGAAAGATTTTTAAGTACTTCTGCGCTTTGTTCCGGAGTTATATCTCTTTGTGCTTCGGCGAGCATTTCATAACCCACCATGAATTTTTTAACCTCTGCATTACGAAGAAGCGGCGGATAAAAATGCATGTGGAAATGCCATTCGGGATGTGAAATTCCATCAGTTGGAGATTGGTGAATTCCTGCAGAATATGGAAACGAAATTTCAAAAAGATTATCATATTTAATGGTAAGATCTTTTATTATTTCGGCCAAATCATATTTCTCGTCTTCTGAAAACTCAAGGATATTTCCGGCTTTCCTTTTGCTGATGATCATCGTTTCATAAGGCCAAACCGCCCAAAATGGAACCAAAACAACGAAGCTTTCATTTTCAAGTACCATTCTTTCACCGGATTCAAGTTCTTTTTTAAGGTAATCTTCCAACAGTGATCTTCCGGATTTTTCAAAATAGTTTTTAAGATTTTCCTGAGTTTTTACCACGGCAGTCGGAATCGACGATTGAGCCCAGATCTGACCATGCGGATGAGGATTACTGCACCCCATGATCTGCCCTTTATTCTCGAAAATCTGTACATGATTAATGAATTCTTTACTTCCGAGTTCATCATACTGCTGCTGCCAGACGTCAATTACCTCTTTAATAGCGTCCTTTTCCATCTCAGGCAACGTAAGGCTGTGATTTTCAGAAAAACAGATTACTCTATTAATTCCTCTTTCAGGTTTTATGGAAAAAAAATCTGAATTGTTAACAGAAAAATCCACCTTATCGCTGAGCAAAGATCCGAAGTCATTTTCGAAGACATAGACCCCCTGATAGTCGGGATTTTTTTCACCGTTTGCCCTTTCATTTCCCGGGCAAAGGTAGCATCCGGAATCATAAGCCGACAATTCTTCCTGAACCGTTTTTTCGGTCTGTCCCTGCCACGGTCTGTTGGAGCGTTGCGGAGAAACCAGAATCCATTCGTCGAGAAGCGGGTTGTATCTTCTGTGAGGGTGTTTTTTACTGTCAAATTCTACATTCATTGTTGGTATATTCTTTTATTCCTTCGGAAATTTTAACCTGATACACTTTTAGCTGAATATTGAATTCAGCTTCGTATTTTTCACGGATTCTGCTGATTACATTTTCAACACAATCTTCTTTGATAAGATTGATACTGCAGCCGCCAAATCCGCCTCCCATCATTCTTGCCCCGATAACGCCTTTTTCCTGTAAGGTCTGCTCCACCAGAAAATCAAGTTCATTACAGCTTACCTCAAATTCATTGGAAAGTCCGGAATGGGTTTCGGTAAGCAATTTTCCGAGACGTGCGGCATTATTTTCAGAAAGTGCAACAGCAGCCTGCTCTACCCTTCCGATTTCTTTCAGGAGGTAGAAACATCTTTTGTATGAAATTTCTCCTATTTCTTCGCGCACTGCATCAAGCATATCTACACTGAAATCCCGGAATTTTGTAATTTCCGGAAACTTTTTCCAAAGTGCATTTTTTCCGTTGTCTACCTCTCTGCGCCTGTCATTATACCCGGAATTAAGATGCGTATGCTTGACACAACTGTCAAATAAAACCAGGCTGTAGCCTTTGAGATCCGCGTTAAAATATTGATGATCCAGCGAGTGACAGTCGAGCATGATGACTTTTTCCTCTTTTCCGAAAACGGACGCAAACTGATCCATAATTCCGCACTTTACTCCGACATAAGTATGTTCTGACTTCTGCCCGATCAAAGCGAGTTCTTTTTTAGAAAAACCGAGGTTAAAAATCTGATTGAGAATATAGGCAAAACCACATTCCAGCGCTGCAGATGAAGATAACCCCGAACCCATAGGAATTGTGCTGCTGAACGCTATATTTAACCCTCCAATTATTTTTCCTTCTTCCTGAATGGCATTAAAAACTCCCAGTAAATAGTTAACCCAGGTCTGCGAAACCGGCGATTGTTTTTCTTTAACATTAAAACTGAAACTGTCGTTAAAATCTACCGCGAAAAAGGTGCACATATCAGAATTTCCTGCTTTTTCAACAGCAAAACAAATGTATTTGTCAATGGCTGCCGGCAAAACAAAGCCATCACTATAATCTACATGTTCACCGATAATATTTATTCTTCCGGGAGAAAGGAAAATATGCTCCGGTTGGGTTTGAAAGGCTTTTCGAAAAGCCTCTTTCGTATTATTAATTAATTTTTCCTGGATCAAAATAAGAGTATTGTAATGAATTTTATAAATGTTAAATGTACACGTATATTTCAAATAAAACAAGGTTGTTTTTTTAAAACTATTCCATAAAATAATTAAATTCTTTACGGTATTGTGACGGGCTTTTCTTGATATATTCTTTAAACGTTTTATTAAAATAGCTGAAATTGTTGAATCCGGATTCAAAACAGACTTCGGTAATGCTTAACGGCTGTTCCGCAAGGAGTTTCAGCGAATGGGTAATCCGGTATTCATTGACAAACTGGGTAAATGTTTTATTGGTAATTTTCTTAAAATAACGGCAAAACGATGGCACTTTCATATTGGCAAGATCCGCTATTTCTTCCAGCGTGATCTGTTCTTTAAAGTGGTCCTTCACATAATTAAATATATGGTTGATTCTCTCATTATCCTCCACTTGTGTCTGTAGATAATATTTCCCGGCATTCAGTATTCTGTAATCCTGTGTAGTGGCAAGTTCATCTAATATTTCCAGGAAGTTCAGCAGCTTGTTGAGCGATGACATTTCGTGCATATCAGCAATTTTCTTACCCACTGTTTTTTTTATATTTTCGTTAAAAACAATTCCGGCTTTTGATTTTTCAAGCAGGGCAGAAATCCGCTGCATTTCAGGAGTTTCCCATATATTTTCTCCTAAAAAATCCGGCTTGAACTGGATGACCATTTCGTAATCGTTATTGGTATTTTCGTTGGTAAGTCCGCAATGTGGAAGATTGCTCCCGATCAATACGAGATCTCCATCCGAAAAATAGGAGATATTACTCCCGATCTGTCTCTTTCCGGAACCTTTGCAAACAAATATTAGTTCTACTTCCGGATGATAATGCCAGACGTGAGATTTTATATTTTCATTACGCTGAAACTTCAGACTTGTAAAACTGCTTCCGATATTAGGTTTTATGGCTTCAAAAGCAGGATTGGCATGTTTCATATGCTGTTCAATTAATTATATGTAAAATTAACAATTAATATTTAATTAATATAACAATTAGGTTAATATTGTACATATATGTGAAAATTGTATTGTAGAATTGAAAGATGATCTGCTGTAGATTTGCAGTATAAATTATTGATAACAAAAAACTTGTCATTATGAATACATTTTTAAAATCTACATTTCTTGCAGGATTCTTATTAATCTCAGCAAGCCTGATGAGTAAAGACAGAGACTTTTCTATTGCTTTAGGAACGGTGAGTGCAAAAACAATAAACTTTGAGATATCTAATGCTAAAAATGTTTCATTGTTTGTATATAACGATATAGACGGCGAAATATTTTCTGAAAAACTTGATGCGGAAAACGTTATTTCAAAATCTTACGATCTTAAGGAACTTTCTACAGGTACTTATTATCTGGTGGCGGAATCTGAAGGAAAAGTTGAAAAATACAGAATCAGCATTAACAAAGATAATGTGATGGAAGTTGATAAAACCCCTGTAAGTGTTATCAACAAACCGGAATATAGTGTTTCAGGTAACTTTGTAAAACTTCATATGTCTGCTGTAAAAAATCCTGTAATGATTTCTGTAACAGATTTTTCAGACAACAACTATTACACAGCAACCAAGCAGTCTGAAAACGGAGATCTGAATGTTACTTTTGATCTGGACAAAAATACATCAGAAAATTACATTATCCGGGTAGAAGAAAACGGAAATGTTTTTAATAAGATCATTTCATTAAAATAAAGAACATTTAGTGTAATACTAATTATTCCATATACTAATTATTATATAGTTATTCCGATTAATACCGGATAAAATTTCAAGTACAGTTATTTTTTATAAGGCAACTCTTCTTTCAGATACAGAAAAGAGTTGCCTTATTTTTAATTATGGTGGCCCATATTCAGTTTGATTTTTTTCAAATCTTCCAGCTCATGCACAGGTCTTTCAATATCATACGGGATAGGCATTTCAGAGAAAGTCTGGAAATATAATAGACAAGCATCTTTCCACCAGACAGCATCTTTCGCCTGGATTTTTAGTTTCGACTGTACTTCCGTAAACCTTTGTTCGTCGATATAAGGTTTCATCGTGTCCCAGAGTTTCTGGTAATCCCTCACCTTATGAACTCCTGAATCATATTTGTAGCAAAGTTCTTCCCATAATGTTTTCCCATCTTTCATTTTATACTCCCACGGAACATGATGAAACCAAAGGATAAGATTTTCCGGACACGTTTTAATATTTCCATAAATGTCATTTAATGGAGGAAAATATTGTGAAACCGCATTACTTCCTGTTACGGTTCTGTCAAATCCTACTCCATTTTTATCGGCCTGATGATAATATACCGGCGACCAGTCGGGTCTACCGCCTTTGTAATCTCCCCAAGGTTCGGGACCGTAATGATGTCCTCCTGCGAAAATATGATGAAGTCCTAAGGGCATCATGTAGTCAACAACCGTTTCCCTTGAAGTAAGCATCATTTCTTTCACCGGGTTAACGAATTTTTCATTATTCGTAAAGGTCATTGTAATCCATTCGTCGGCAATCTGTTCTGGCGTAAGCTCATGATTCCACGCAAGGCGTCCGAATGCATACCAGTTGGCCTGTGCAAAATGATGGCCTGTCCAGTTGGTATCTTCTCCGATATTGGCCACAGCAGAAATGGCTGTGATTTTTGCGGGTCTTAATGTGCCGTCGGTAATTTTAGCAATAGTTGAGCCTTTGCCATCAGAATAAGTATCGCTTTCCAAAGTTTCTTTGAATAAAGGAGCGAGATAAGCCAGATGATTAGCCTGTCCCAGATATTCCTGTGTGATCTGAAATTCCACCATTTCAGGAGTTTTCTTTAATGCACCAAACAAAGGATTAAATGCTTCACGAGGCTGAAAATCAACAGGTCCGTTTTTAATCTGAATGATCACATTATCCCTGAATTTTCCATCAAGAGGAACAAATTCCAGATAAGCCTGCTTCGCGCGGTCGTCTTTGCTCGGACTGTATACGAAAGCCCTCCACATTACGATTCCTCCGTATGGTTTTAAAACATCAGCCATCATATTGGCTCCGTCGGCATGCGTTCTTCCATAATCCTGTGGTCCTGGCTGGCCTTCTGAATTGGCTTTCACCAAAAATCCGCCGAAGTCAGGAATTAATTTATAAATTTCAGAGGCTTTCTCTTTCCACCACTTCTGAACATTTTTATTTAATGGATCTGAATTTTCGGTTCCTCCCAACACTTTTGGCGAGGCAAAATTGACCGAAAGATAAACCCTGATGCCATACGGTCTGAAAATATCGGCCAGTATTTTTACTTTTTTCAGATAATCTTCACGAAGCATGTTCGGAGAGGCATTAACATTATTCAATACTACAGCATTGATCCCGACAGAGGCATTCGTTCTCGCATATTCTTCATATCGGGGAGAAATTGTATTCGGAAGATCTTCCCATTTCCAGAGAGAATGTCCTGCATAACCGCGTTCAATCGTTCCGTCCAGATTATCCCAATGGTTTAGAATTCTTACATCGTACGAAGGTTTTTCTGTAATATTTAAATTGGTAGTGGAAACGTTGGTTTGCTGAAGCCGTAAAATATGATACACCCCATACAATAATCCGATTTCCTTTCCTGAAGCAATGACAATTTTATTCTGTCCGGATTTTATGGTGTAACCGTCTTTCAGGTTTTTTAAGGTTTTATCTGTTCGCAGCTCCACGGTTTGGCCCTGCCAGTGACTGCTCAGTTCTTTTCTGGCAATATTCAGCGTCGCACTGTTTCCTTTAGCAATAATATGATCTGCAGAAATTCCGTTTTTTGCTGGAAAGCGAAGCCAAAGCTGGCTTCCGTCTTCCGCGAAGGTCATTAACGGAATCATTAGAAATGCGATAAAATAAATTCGGAAATGCTGCATGGCAATTTTTTTACATTTAATTTAAATTCCATAGGTTTCACCTACGGCTATTGTTATTGAACCCTTCGGGTTCCGCGTGTGAAATTGGTTTAAAAACTTTGTCAAGGTTCAGAATTTTGACAAAGTTGATTGCATTTTACTGATTTTCGTCCAATCCTTCGATGGTTTTTATTTTACCGTTTTCATCATATTCAAGTTCTACAACCTTCATGCTTCTGAGCCATGTTCTTCCTCCGCTCGGAACACTGTCGTGAAAAAACAGGTACCATTTCCCTTTAAATTCAACAATACTATGATGGGTAGTCCAGCCTACTACCGGTGTTAAAATTTCACCCTGAAAAGTGAATGGTCCGTAAGGATTATCTCCGGTTGCATAACAAAGCAAATGAGTGTCACCGGTTGAATACGAAAAATAATATTTACCGTTGTATTTGTGCATCCAGGAAGCTTCAAAGAAACGGTGTTTGTCTCCGTGAAGAAGCGGATTTCCCTTTTCGTCGAGGATAAGAATGTCTTTAGGTTCTTCACCAAATTCCAGCATATTGTCGCTTAACAAGGCAACTTTGGACGGAATGGCAGGCTCATCATCCTGAGGAATTACAGCAGATTCCAAGGCTTTATTATTTCGGTAACGCTGAAGCTGTCCGCCCCAGATTCCTCCGAAATACATATAATGTTTTCCATCTTCTTCAAAAATACAAGGATCGATGCTGTAGCTTCCCATCATCGGGTGTTTTTCAGGGACGAAAGGTCCGTACGGTTTCTCGCTTACTGCAACCCCGATTCTGAAGATATCGTTTTTGTCTTTCAAGGGAAAGTACATAAAATATTTGCCGTTTTTAAAAGCAACATCGCAGTCCCAGAGCTGTCTCCCCGACCATGGAATATCTTTAACGGAAAGCACTACACCATGATCCGTAATTTCTCCGTTTTCTACATTATCTAAAGAAAACACATGGTAATCATTCATATCAAAGTGATCTCCGTTGTCATTTTCTTCAATTCCGCTTTCGCGGTCGTGGGAAGGATAGATATAAATTTTATCCTCAAAAACATGTACGGAAGGATCTGCCATATAGTCGTTCGGGAATAGATATTTTGCTTTGTTCATTTTAGTTTAGACTTTTAGATAATAGATTTTATTTTTAACCACAAAAGTCACAAAAGATTTTTTTTAATAAGTTTTCCAAAAGTTCAAAAAGTATTAGTGTAATAAATATTCCGCTTTTTGTTCTTCTAATTACTCTGTTTCCAATTATTTCTTTTGTGGCTTTTGTGGTTTGTTAATATTTTTTCTCTTTTGTTAATTGAATAATTTTTTCAACCACTGGTTTTGCTTTAAAATTACGGTCGAAAAGTAAAGGATAATCGGTTCTGCCTTTTACCGGGAAATCATTTTTCCATGATTGTTTATCGGTAACACCCCACAACGTCACTCTTCTGATTTTGTCTTCGTGTTTGATAAAAAGACGGAAGAAATCAAGATAACGATTTTCCCATTCTTTCTCTATATTTTCAGGAAGACCTTTGGTGTAGGGATTCATCTTCGCCTGATATTCTACCGTATCTGAGACGTTAGCAGAAGTTCCCCAAGGTGAAGGCAGCGCACTGATGTCCATTTCAGTAATATTTACTTTTACTCCGGCGGATGCATAATCTGTTATCGCTTTTTCATAT
Organism: Chryseobacterium sp. MHB01; assembly: GCF_034651565.1. NCBI lineage: Bacteria > Pseudomonadati > Bacteroidota > Flavobacteriia > Flavobacteriales > Weeksellaceae > Chryseobacterium > Chryseobacterium sp. MHB01. The sequence continues at coordinate 200,781 of NZ_JAYEDA010000003.1, forward strand.
TCCGCCAGTTTCGGAGTATCCAGGCCAACGTGTGTCTGCATTCCTACATCATCAACTCTTATTCCTCTGGATTTCATTTTTTTAACGATATTAATAACTGTCTTTACCTTTTCAGGATACCATTCATTATAATCATTGTAATACAGTTCAGCATTCGGATCAGCTTCCTGAGCATATTGGAATGCCAAAGGGATAAATTCCTCGCCAAGGATTTCATAAAACTTACTTTTTCTGTACGTTCCGTCTTCCATGATGGCTTCATTGACTACGTCCCAACCTTTCACGCGGCCTTTGTATCTTGAAACAACGGTTGTAATGTGATTTTTCATTCGTTGTTTCAACACCTCAGCAGAAACATCTTTCCCGTCTTTGTCCACAAAAAACCATTTTGGCAACTGTGAATGCCAGATCAGGGTATGACCGATGATAAACATTTTATTCTTTTCACCAAAAGCCACAAAACGGTCGGCGTCATCAAAAAAGAATTTTCCTTCCCGAGGCTGCAGAAACATAGATTTCATGCAGTTTTCCGCCACAATAGAGCTGAATTGTGAAGCGATAATCTGATCTGATTTCACATCCGTTCCGTTGATTTGCGGAAGACTCATGGCTGTACCGATATAAAATTTATCTTTAAAAGCTTTTTTCAGAGAATTTCCTGTTTTTTGAGCGACTGCATTTGATACGGCCAGCATTATTAAGCCTAATGTAATTATTCGTTTCATAGTCATATTATTTTCTTCTTTCCGCCAGATCTTTTTCAATCTGAACTTCCATTTTTTTATTGATTTTATAGAATAAAAGTAATCCGCATGCGATGAAAAAAGGAATCGAAGGAAAAACGCTTACCAGCATTTTAGCTCCTGCAGCCACGGTTTCAGGCTGAACCACATTTTCCGTACCCTCCGTAGAAATATATCCGTACTTACCGATAATCAATGCTACCAATGAGCTTCCGATGCTTAAACCTACCTTCAAACCTACCATCATGGCAGAAAAGATAATAGCGGTGGCTCTCCTGTTGTTTTTCCATTCTGAATAATCGGCTACATCTGCAATCATAGCCCAAAGTAAAGGAGTACTGATACCATAAAAGAATCCGTGCAAAATCTGAGAAAGGAACATTATTCCTACTGCTTTCGGAGGATAAAAAACAAAGAACAGAACAAATAAAGTGGAAATAAACAGCGATGCAATGAAGGTGTCACGCTTTCCGTATTTATCGGCAAACCTTTTGGAAAAAGTAATTCCAACGATCATCATAATGATACCTCCCGCATTAAACAATCCGAAACCGGCAGATTTTGGATCTTCACCGAAGAAATTCATTCCAATTGAGTTGAAAAATGTAGTGATCGGAGAAATAAAGCTTTTAAGAGAAGCTTCATCCACATAATTATTAAAATAATATACGTATGATCCTCCTTTCATCGCCAGGGTTATGAAAATGAAAGCCGTCACCGTCAGCATAATGATCCATGGCCTGTTTTGGAAAACATCTTTTAAATCTTCTTTTAAGGTTGATTTTTGTTCAGGTTTTGGGATGATTCTTTCTTTGGTAGTGAAAAAGGTGATCAGCAACATTACGGAGCCAATTATCGCAAGCCAGGTCATTACCGTTTCGATACCGGCAGCTTTATCTCCATTTCCTACAGATAAAATGATTGGCAACATAAATACCTGAACGAAAAACTGGGCAAACATCACCGCCACAAAACGGTAAGAAGAAATACTGTTACGTTCTGACATATCTCCCGTGATAACACCGCTTAGTGCTGCGTATGGCAGGTTATTCGCTGCATATAACAACAGTAACAAGGAGTACGTTGCTGCAGCGTAGATCATTTTACCTTTATAAGAAAAATCGGGTGTACTGAAAGCTAACAAAGCAGTAATCCCAAGCGGAACAGACGTGAAAAGAATCCACGGACGGAATTTCCCCCATCTTGTTGCAGTACGGTCTGCCAAAGCTCCTACCATCGGATTGAACCCGAAGCCGGCAATTAATCCTACTATCAATGTTATGACTGATGCATCCTCTGCTTTTAGTCCGTAAATATCCGTATAAAAATAAGCGAGATAGGTTACCAAAGTCTGAAAAACAAGATTGGCAGCAAGATCTCCCAGGCTGTAGCCTATTTTTTCGATGACAGATATTTTCTGTGATGGATTGTTCATATCGTTGTAGATGTATTAGTAGATGATTGATTAATGATAAATGATTATAGATGATAGACTGACAGATCATAGATTTTCTAATCTGTTTCTCAAACTATAAATTCTATATGATTTTTTTCATTTTATTCTGTAGTGAAGGATGAAGCCGGAAGACCTGATTTGTTTTTTAAATTTCCGTCAGGATTGTCTGCCCAGTCGTAGCGAACTGAAACGGGATCTTTAATTTCATCATTCCAAACAATGATATTTTTACCTTCTGTTTTCGCTTTTGCCCACTGGTATTTTCTGTCTTTACCTGCTATTGCAAAACCTTTTAATTCCGAAACAGGAGCAAAATCATCGGTTCCTTTTTTAAATGAGAGTATAATCTTATTTCCTTCAATTTTCATGGTCTGATAAACAGGTCCGTCTGCAACAATATCTTTTTTATCAGCAATTTTCAATGCCTGCAATGCTAACCTGTCGCCCACTGTTTTTTTATCAAGCGGATGAATATCGTTCCATTCTCCAACATCGATGATTACGGCAAGTCCGGTTTGCGGAACATTGAGGGAAACTTTTCGCTGCTGATCTCTGAGTTCCGCCCAGTTGCTTTCCACCGGCTGACTTTTTGCTTCCATAAAATTTGCAAGCTGAACGATCAGGAACGGTGCGTCTTTCTCTTCCCATTTAGAACGCCAGTCGTTGATCATCGTGGTTAAAAGATCACCATATTCTTTCGGTTTTCCGGTATTGCTTTCTCCCTGATACCAGAGAAATCCTTTTACTTTATAGTTAATTAACGGATTGATCATAGAATTGTACAGCCCGGTCGGTTTCCAGCGGATGAATGTCTGGCCCGGAGCCATTTTCTCCATTTTTGCACCTATTTTATATTTCCATGAACCTGTAAGATCGATTTTCTTTCCGCCGATTTCAAGATAATACGGTTTGTCAGCGATAAACTGTCCTTTTCCGCTTCCGTTGGTGATTCTTACGGCAATACTATTTTTACCTTCTTTTAAAATACCGGACGAAATATCATACCATCTCGGTGGATATTCATAGGTAACATTTCCTACTTTCACACCGTTGATATAAGTCACATCCGCATCTTTTATTCTACCAAGATTCAGGAAAGCTGCTTTTCCTGCTTCACTTTTTGACAATGTGATCTCTTTTCTGAACCATACCGAACCTTCAAAGGGTCCTTCCTGATCCTCCCATGATCCAGGAATATTCATGGTTTTCCATGATGAATCATTAAGATCAAAATTTTCCCAGTGCTGGTTTAAACCAATATCACTCTGATCAAGCTCTGTATACCAGGCTTTGCTTAAAGACTGTTCGTTGGATTCTGTAGATTTTATCAAATCATCATTTTTCCATTTTTCAGCTTCTTCCAGATATTCAGGATATTTTTTAAGGGAATTCACATCCATCCACGCCTGAACCGGAGAACCTCCCAAACTTGTGTGAATGATCCCTACAGGAACTTTATTTCTTTCATACAGATTTTTAGCAAAAAAATAAGCTACACCCGAAAAATTCTGAATGGTCTGTGGATTGGTGCTTTCCCATTTTCCGCCGTCAAGATCATTCTGTGCTGCTTTAAAATTGTATTTCTGCGGAACCGTAAAAAACCTGATATTCTGATTATTTACTGTTTTCATTTCCTCTCCATACAGCGGTTTTAGACGTCTCATCGGAAGTTCCATATTCGATTGTCCGGATGCCACCCAAACGTCGCCGATTAAAATATCTTTAAGCGTAATGTCGTTGATGGTCATAACAAATGGTCCACCGGCTTTAAGTTCAGGAAGCATAATGTTCCAGTTTCCTGAATTATCTGCTGTCGCTGAATACGTTTTATTTAAAAATTTAATATATACCTTTTCTCCTGCATCCGCATAGCCCCAGATTTTAAGCTTCTGGTTCCTTTGGAGTATCATTCCGTCTGAAACCAGTGCAGGAAGCCTTACTTTAGCATCAAATAAGCAGGCGCTGAAAATGGCTATTATTAGAAATAATTTTGAGCAATATCTTTTCATGGGTTAATCTTTAATTTTTATTGACAGACTTTTGATAGTTCTGCGTCAGCAAACGTACTTCAATGATTTTTGAAGTGGTCATCTGTTCTTCTGCAAAAAATTTTACACTAAGGATTTCTTTATTCTTTTCTGTTTCAGGAATCGGTAAAAGCAGATATTGAGTTGAGTTTCCGGCTTTTCCTTCCAGTTTTTTTGCCGATACATTTTTGCCGTTGATCTCTACATTCAAAGACCGGTTGGCATTCGCATCAAAATATAAAATGTACAAATAAGCAGCATTCTTACCCGGATTTTTCATTCGGTAACTGAACCATCCTTTTGCATCCCGGAAATGACGGTCTTCCATATATCCTGTGTTGGAATCTTTGCTTTCAAAATAGTGATCAGACTCCGGCTGCTGCTCACCCAACTGAATTTTATCGACCGTAATGAGATCAAGTTTTCGGGTTTCAGCTTCTTCTTCCGCTTTCTTTTTCTGGATAGATTCAATTTTATCCTGATCAGCCTGCGGCCAGTACAAAATATATCTTTCTTCCTGAATCTTGTAAAACGGCACCAGCTGAAAACCTTTACCAAATTTTTCTTCCGGATATAAACCTGTAAGACTGAATGTAAGATTTTTATTTTCAACCGGTTTTACATGATTAATAACTTCCTGATTATTTCCTAAAATAACCGGAATTTCATTCAACGGAATCTGCGGACCGTGCGCAATATGTCCGCCGCGGCTGTCATCAGCTAATAATCCTTGTTGATTTTCGGTTCCATATGTCGCAGCAAGAACAACAGGCCCGTATTTAAAGGCATAATAATCTGATTTATCAGGCAATTGCTCTGCAGAAAGATGCATCGGAAGATTCATTTCGATCACATCTCCTTTTTTCCATTTCTTAGTTAAAGTAAAATAACCGTTGACATCCGGCTGTACATTTTGCTTTTTCCCGTTAATTGAAATGTTTACTTCAGAAGGATTTGTCCATTGCGGAGATCTTAGTTTCAGGTTAAAATTTCCTTTTCCGGCCAGATCAACAATCAGTTTGGTGGACGGAGTTTCAGGAAAGTTATTTTCCTGTCTGATCAGGATTTTCTTTTCTGCCCATTTGAGTGTTGATGGAATGAAAAGATTAACATAAAGATCATTATCAGAATGTGCATAAATCATTTCACCATACTTGGCGTGATTTTCCAGTCCGGAACCTACACAGCACCAGAAACTTGTCTGCGGCTGTGAGTATACACGGTAATGACCGGGACGCATCGGTGTAAAATATACAAATCCTCCTTTATCATAATTTTCAGTAGAAAGAATATGATTATAGAGCGCGCGCTCATAATAATCCATATAATATGACTTGGGCAAAGTTGCGAAAAGCTCTTTGGTAAGTTTCAGCATGTTGTAGGTGTTGCAGGTTTCGGGACCTTCAATGCTTTTAATCATGCTGCTGAAATCATTAACAGGATTAAAATGCTCACTGACACTGTTTCCACCGATAACGGAAGATCTTTTTTCAGTGACATTGTGCCAGAAAAAATCTGCAGCATTGCTCCACTGCATATTGTTTTCGAGATCTGCAATTCGTTTGTAGCCGATTACTTTTGGAATTTGGGTATTGGCGTGAATTCCTGTAAGCTTATCTTCTCCTAAAAGCAGTGGATTTAGAATGGCCTGATGTGAAAATCTGTGGGCAAGCTGAAGATATTTTTTATTTCCGGTAATTTCATACACATCAGCGAAAACTTCATTCAGTCCCCCATGTTCGCTGCGAAGCATCTCCTGAATCTGTTCATCTGAAAGTCCGGAAACTTCATTCATCATCCAGTCGGTAAGTTGTACCAACATTTTTTTTGCCTTTTCACTTCCGCCATACCAATAGGCATCGCGGAGCCCTGCATAAATTTTATGAATATTGTATAAAGGAACCCAGCGGTCGTTCAATCCAAAACCTGAAGCGCGAATATTTCCCTCCGAAATTTCTTTCCAGATTTTTTTACCCGAAGGTACCCCTGAAAGATAACCGTTTACGGATGATTGCTGGCAACGGTCAAGCTCATCAATCATATAATCGAGTCTCTGCTTAACCTTTGGATCTCCTGTTGAAGCATACATTAATGAAAGTGCAGAAATATAGTGTCCTCCGATATGCCCGTCCAGGCCTGTATTTTCCCAGTTCGGATAATTTTCCGCTTTTGGCTGCAAGCCTGCTTCCCTGAGATAAGGAGCCAGCAACCTGTCTGGTTCCATAGACATCATATAATTTTTATCAGCCTTCATGGCTTTGTTAAAAACACTTTCCGACAGCTTTACATCTCTCAGCGGGAAATACTGAATTTTCTTATTTACCTGTGCAAAAGTAAATGATGAAAATGCGAATACGATAATGGAGATTTTTCGGTTCATTAATAAATGTTATTTCAACATTTCTAAAATAAAAGAAAGAATTTATATATAAAACATTTTTAAAAATATGAACCGGAGATTGCATATAAAAACAAGTTTTAACAAACTTTAAAAATTATAAACCGATTAAAGCTTATCATAAAAAATAAGATTATTGATGGTATAGAAAATCAGGAACATAAAATTAAATGTTTGTGTACAAAATGAATACATAACATTTGAAAGAAGAGGAAAATAATACATGTAAGAACTTATCGTATTTTTAATAGTAAGGTTGAAAATTTATTTTTTTTTAATCCGGTAAAATCAGACTCAAAAATTAACATAATTTTAACATTAATTTTATATTTGATTAATCAATTTTTGGGAAATAATTACGTCTAAAGACAACATATTTTCTCCCGAAATGTACTTCAGCATTGCTTTTTTAACCGAAAGAAAATAATTTCATTAAAAAAGTGTGAAAAATACATTTATATATAATCATAAGGGTAAATAAGTTACCTTTGTATAAAATATAAAGATGACCCAGGATTATTCTCAATATCCAAGACATTTGGTAGCCGTTGACTGTATTATTTTCGGCTTTGATGGTGAAAATCTTAAAATTCTTCTTGTGCAAAGAAACTTCGAACCCAAAATGGGAGAATGGTCTTTAATGGGAGGGTTTATCGGGAGCGATGAAACCTCTGATGAGGCTGCACAGCGTGTTCTTAAAACATTGACAGGCCTGGAAAACATTTATCTTGAGCAGCTTAACTGTTATACGCAGATTGACCGTGAGCCTACCGCACGAATCATGTCAATTTCTTATTATGCCCTGATTAATATTGAAAAGAATATCCGTATCAATCAAAAATATAATGCAAAATGGTTTGATCTTCAGGATTTTCCTACTCTCATTTTCGATCATAATGAGATGGTAAAAGATGCTGTTTTAAGATTACGAAGAAGAGCTTCCACAAGACCGATCGGCTTTGAGCTTCTTCCGGAGAAATTCACCATGAAAGATCTGCAGAGTCTTTATGAAGCCATTTTTAATGAACAATACGACAAACGGAATTTCATCAGTAAAATCAATGCACTGGATATTCTGGTAAAAACAGAGGAAAAAGATATGACCTCGTCTAAAAAAGGATCTTTCCTATATCGTTTTGATGAGGATCAATATAAAAAAAAGCTTGCCGAAGGATTTATGTTTAAGATTTAAACATTATAATTTCTTCCCAATCCAGTCTAAGTGGGTATGCTTAAAATCATCCTCAAATTTCAATCCGTATCCGAAAATCCTGTCCATCGCAGCATGTGCAAATAAAATAATTCCAATGAATTCTACAGTCTGAATTTTGAGGTAGAATCCTAAAACCAAAACAAAGATTGCGAGCAATTTATGATGGAAAAAATTGTAGAGCCAGGCTCCAACCTTAGGATTGATTAAATAGCCAACCATCGAAACGTCGGGAAGCAAGAGGCAAAGTGGAAAAAGCCACCACTGAAATCCTATCTGAGTAAAAAGAAAAATAGCAAGACCAAATTGTCCCAATTCTTCGAGCTGTAAAAGATGTTTCATGTCTAAGATTTATAAGACAAATGTCTGACAATTCAACACATGTTCTCTTGACAAAAATCAAGAATTTTGTGCCTTTCGTTTTCTTATTCTACTGAATGTTTCCGGCGTCATTCCCAGAACTGAAGCAATATACTGCAACGGAACCAGATGAAATAATTCTTTATGCTGCTCAAAATACCGATTATACCGTTCTTCCGCCGTCATCGAAAGATGCGAAAAAATACGGTCTTCCATCATTGCAAAACATTTAATAATAAATTGTTTCTCAATTTCAATCCATTTTGGAAATTTCCGGCAAAGTGTTATATAATCTGTTTTTGAAATGGATAATAATTCTGTATCGGTGAAAGCCTGTATTGTCCAGCGATTGGGTTGATTAAAGAAAAATCCCATCAATTCAGTTACGAAAAAATCTTTGGTCGAAAGCCATTGTGTAATTTCTCTGCCATCTTCCGACAAAGCATATACCCGAAGAATTCCTGATTTTACGATACTCAGTTTATTGCAAATCTGTCCGGATTCTGTAAATTTTTCATTCCGGTTCAGTTTTTCTTCTTTAAAGTACGAATGAATAACTGCTAAATCATCCTGACTAAGCGCCCCGAAATGTTCCTGTACTAACCGGCTGAAATCTTTCATTTGAAAATTCTTCTGCTGCTATTATAATTCAAATCATATCATTCCTGATTAAGATCTCGTTTTAAATTGTCTAAAATATCTTTTGCTGAAGGAATATTTCCAAGATTATTTTTTATCTTTTCAAACAAATCACTGAATCTCGCTTCACCGTTTAGCACTTTTAATGAATATTCAAATGGATACAACGAGAGTACCCCGCCGTCCCTGTCATATTTTAATGTCATAAATCTCAGCGGAAATTCAGGTGTTTTATCATTAAAAAGTTTAAAATCCCACTCATTAACTAAGAAATAAGAAAATGCGATGGTGATTATTAAGCCAATCTGTTTGTCGTCCTGATCAAATTGTTTGCAATATTCATAAAATCCCATTCCTTCCTGCACAGCCTGATCGATATTCAGCGGATGGTAAACCGGCTGATCTATAACGGGCTTAATTTTATTGTCAATGAAAAAACTTTCAAGCATTTTAAAGGAGCCGTCTACCAACAGATCATTTTCAGAAAGCTCCTGCTCTGTGTACCTTCCTTTGAAGTATTCTTCAGTATAGACTTCTTTTAATCCCTGAACTTTATGATTTTCGTTGTTTGTCACCTTATTTTTTGAAAAAATTTTTCTGAAGAAACTCATCTAATTTATTTTTATAGTTAACAGTTTTGCGCCAAATATACAAAAGTATTATACAAAACAACTGCAATTTGGATTAAAAATAAAACAGGATATCAAAGACTGATATCCTGCTTATTTTCAAATATTTAAATTTTACCAAAACCTTACATAAAGCGCAGTCAGCAAAAGTAATGTTACCACAATCAGAACCAGCGTTCTGTTGTCTACCTTGAACATAGAGGCATCGATAACAAAAGCTTTCGGATTCACTTTCGGGCCGGCAAGACTTATAAGAATCATTACAGCAATGGTAATTACAAACGACCATCCCATGTTGATCAGAAACGGAATTTCCGTAATGGTGTGAACAACTCCTCCTTCTAACTTTTCATAGGTGAAAGCGGTATACAGCCATGTTTCCTTGCCGAAAATATCCACTGCAAAACTGTTGAAGAAAATCGCCAGAACAAATCCTAAGATTACCCCAACTAATGCCGCCGTTCCCGTTGTTCTTTTCCAGAACATTCCTAAAAGGAACATGGCAAAAACTCCCGGACTGATAAATCCTGTATACTTCTGAATGAAGGTAAACCCACCTTCTCCACCGATACCTAAGACATCGGTCCAGGTAAACGCTAATGCCAGGAACATCGCAATAATGATCGCCCATCTTCCGGTTCTCACCATCTCAATTTCCGTAGCATCTGCTTTCAGGTATTTTTTATAAATATCCAACGTAAAGATCGTTGAAATACTATTCACTTTTCCAGCCAGCGACGCTACAATTGCTGCAGTAAGAGCGGCTACGGCAAGACCTTTCAGACCCACCGGCAAGAATCCTAAAATAGCAGAATAAGCACCGTCTTTCACTCCATTGAAGCCAGGCAGATGCCCTTTCGTATACAGAACATAAGCTGCAATTCCAGGAAGCATTACGATAATCGGCATAAATAATTTCAGGAATCCCGCGAATAAAATCCCGGTTCTTGCTGTTTTCAGATCAGCTCCTAAAGCTCTTTGTGTGATGTATTGATTGCACCCCCAATAATTTAAATTTACAATCCACTGTCCTGCAAAATACATTGCCAATCCTGGTAAAACTACATATTTCTGAACATTGAGGTTTTCAGGCATAGCCAACGTTGTGGTAGTCGCTTTCGGTTTTTCAAGAATAAGTTTAAAATGCTGCGGCGCTTCATTAATCAGGGTGTTGAAACCTGCTAGTGCATTTCCTACCGCCGCGCCGTTGATTCTCTGGTCAACAATTTGCAAAGCCATATACACCGTAGCAAAACCTCCGATGATTAAAACGGCTACCTGAATTACATCTGTGTAACCGATTACCTTCATCCCGCCAAGTCCGATCAGTAAAGCCATTAAAAGCAATCCGATCATGATGATATGCAAACTTCCTCCGCCAAGCAGTGTATCAATGGCCAGAGCACCCAGATAAAGAATGGAGGTAAGGTTTACAATGACATACAAAAACAGCCAGAATACCGCCATAATCAACGAAACCGATTTGTTGTAACGGGTTTCGAGGAACTGTGGCATTGTGTAGATCTTATTTTTAAGATAAATCGGAATAAACCACACGGCAATGATGATTAAGGCAATTGCAGCAATCCATTCGTAAGCTGCCACTGCAATTCCTACGAAAAATCCTTCTCCGGACATTCCGATGAACTGTTCCGCAGAAATATTGGAGGCTATTAAACTTGCGCCGATTGCCCACCACGTGAGTGACCCTTCTGCCAGGAAATAATCTTTACTGCCTGTTGCTGTAGATTTTTTTCTGTTATAAATCCAGATTCCGTAGCCTGCAACGACTACAAAATATACCAAAAATATAATGATATCAAGAGTTGCTAAATTCCCCATACTTTATTTTTTTACTGAGAATTTATAAATTGTTTTCGACTGGTATTTTTGTTCCGGCTTCAACTCTGTAGAAGGGAAACTCGGCTGATTTGGTGAATCCGGGAAATGCTGTGTTTCCAGGCAAAACCCTGTTCTCAATTCATTTTTACCACCGGTTTTCGTATCAAACTTTCCATCAAGGAAATTCCCGGAATAAAACTGAACTCCCGGTTCATCGGTCAAAACCTCCATTACTCTTCCGGATTCCGGATGATAAACTTTGGCAATGCTTCTTAATCCGCTTCCGTTAAGAATCCAGTTATGATCGTAGCCCTTTCCTTTTTTCAGCTGGTCATCATCAGAATTGATATCTTTTCCGATTGGTTTTGAAGCCGTGAAATCAAATGGAGTTCCTTTTACTGATTTTTGTTCACCTGTGGGAATCAATGTTTCATTCACCGGTAAGAATTTATCGCCGTTAATCTGCAGTTCATGGTCTGTAATTTCTTTTGTGAAATTTCCGGAAAGATTAAAATAGGAATGCTGTGTAAGATTTACGATTGTTGGTTTATCTGTTTCAGCTTCGTAAGAAATTTCCAGAGCGTTATCGTCTGTTAGCGTATAAAGAACCGTTGTTGTTAATTTTCCAGGAAAGCCTTCCTCTCCATCTGCACTCGTATAAGTCAGCTTCAATGTTGGAAATTTAGCATCTTTTACAGGCTCAATATTCCAGAATTTGGTGTGGAATCCTTCTTTCCCGCCGTGAAGGCTGTTCGGTCCATCATTTTTATCGATATTAAAAGCTTTTCCTTCCAAATTAAAATGGGCGTTGGCAATTCTGTTTCCATAACGGCCAATTAAAGCTCCGAAATAATATGGATTTCCATTAAAATAATCTTCAGACCTGGTAAATCCTAGTACAACATCTTCATACTTTCCGTTTTTATCGGGAGCGGTAAGTGAAGTTATAATTCCACCGAAATTGATGATTTCCACCTTCATTCCGTTTTTATTGGTAAGTGTATATCTTTTAATGGAATCCCCTTTTGAAGTTACTCCGTAATCTGAAACCTGTATGTTTTCCATGGATTTTGAATGAGTTTTTGATTGATTTTCCTTTTTATTACAGCCGAAAATACATAAAACGGCAAAAAGAATTATCAGGTTCCTACCTGTTTTTTTCATTTTTCTGAATATTTTGCAAGTTTAACGATAATATATTTCATTCCAGCGAAGTGTATTCTTGAAATCACGGATTTTTGTGTTTTCATCAATTACCAACGATTCAATACCTGCAATCTCAGCAAAATCTTCCAGTTGCTCCGCACTGATATTTTCGCTGTAGCAAGTATGATGCGCGCCACCTGCCAATATCCAGGCTTCAGCAGCGGTATATAAATCAGGAAGTGGTTTCCAAAGCACTCTTGCAACGGGAAGTTTTGGCAATTCTTCGGTGATTTCCAACGCTTTTGTTTTGTTGATTAACAGTCTGAAATGATTTCCAAAATCCATCAACGCAGCATTTAAAGAATCAATATTTCCTCTTGAATTAAATACCAAACGGACAGGATCTGCTTTTCCGCCAATTCCTAACGGATGAATTTCACAAGAAGGTTTGTCAACCGCCAAAACAGGGTCAACTTCAAGCATATGCGAACCTAAAATCGAAGGATTTGAAGGATTTAAATGATACGTATAATCTTCCATAAAAGCATTTCCACCTTCAAGACCTTGACCCATTGTTTTCATTGCACGAACTAATGCAGCGGTTTTCCAGTCGCCTTCACCGGCAAATCCATATCCTTTTTCCATTAATCTCTGAACGGCAATTCCAGGGAGTTGCTCCAAGCCGTGAAGGTCTTCGAAAGTATCAGAGAACCCTTTGAAATTTCCGTCTTTCAGGAATTTTTCCAAACCTAATTCGATTCTTGCGGCAACTTCCAGAGATTTTCTGTTTGAACCTCCGGAAAGAAGAGATTCTGCCATTTTATATGAAGCCTCATATTCTTCAATTAATGTTCTGATTTCACCATCACCAATCGAATTAACAACGCTTACCAAATCCCCGATTCCCCAAGTATTAACCGAAAATCCGAATTTAGTTTCTGCTTCCACTTTATCGCCATCCGTTACGGCTACAAATCTCATATTATCACCAAAACGGGCAAACTTCGCTCCTTGCCAGTCGTCCCAACCAGCCGCAACTCTACTCCATTCTCCGATTTGTTTCTGAACTCTTTCTTCAGCCCAATGTCCTACGACGACTTTTCTGTTTTTGCGAAGACGGCTCACCATAAATCCGAATTCTCTGTCGCCGTGAGCAGCCTGATTCAGGTTCATAAAGTCCATATCCATCGTAGACCACGGAATATCCTGATTGAATTGCGTGTGAAGATGCAACATCGGTTTTTGTAAAGCGGTTAGTCCGCGAATCCACATTTTTGCGGGTGAAAATGTGTGCATCCAGGTTACAATTCCGATACAATCTTTTGCAAAATTGGCAGCGGTAAGTGTTTCAAAAATTTCTTCTATCGTTTTTACCGTTGGTTTTAAAACAACTTTTACAGGAATCTGTGACGAAGCATTGAGCGCTTCCACGATTTTTGCTGAATGCTCGGCAACCTGTGCTAATGTTTCAGGACCGTACAAATGCTGGCTTCCGGTGATGAACCAGATTTCTTTCGTATTGAGAGGTGTTAACATAGTTATAATTGATAAATGATGATTTATAATTAATTTTTATTTTTTCGTTTTTCCATAGGTTTCACCTACGGCTACTGATGTTGAACCCTTCGGGTTCGTAGTCTTTTATTGAACGATGACAATTGCCAAAAGCTAAAAGCCAACTTACTGTCCGTAATAGGCATTTTTGCCGTGTTTCCGTTCGTAATGCTTTTTGATAAGTGAATCTTTTAATCTCGGTGCATTCGGGTTGATTTGTCTTGTGAGATAAGCCATTTCGGCGATAGTTTCGAGAACTTTGCTGTTGTAAACGGCCTTCTCTGCATTTTTACCCCAGGTAAATGGTCCGTGGTTTCCGATGAGCACCATTTCGACTTCTTCATAAGACAAGTTTTTTTCTTTAAAACAATCGAGAATCTGAATTCCGGTATTGTATTCATAATTGCCTTCGATTAAATCATCCCGCATTGGCGGCGCACAAGGAATATCTGTTGTCAGATGGTCTGCGTGGGTCGTCCCAAAAATCGGGATGTCTAATTGTGCCTGTGCCCAGGCTACGGAATAAATAGCGTGTGTATGCGATATTCCACCAATGTTTTCCCAGTTTTTATATAAGTAAGCGTGGGTTTTGGTATCGGAAGACGGTCTTAGATTTCCTTCAACAACATTGGCATCATAATCCAAAATGACAATATCTTCCGGTTTTAATAATTCATAAGGAACACCACTCGGTTTGATAGCAAAAATCCCTTTGTCACGGTCAACCGCGCTTACATTTCCGAACGTATAAACGACCAGCTTCAATGCATCGAGCTGCATATTGGCTTCATAACATTCTCTTTTTAATTCTTTATAGATGCTCATTTTATTTACATATTTGTTGGAAAATCTGTCTTTTAAATTCATAGGTTTCACCTACGGCTATTTATATTGAACCCTTCGGGTTCTCTCCTACGAATCAATCGCGCCTGCTTGGGCAGAACAAAAAAGCGGAGTCCTTTGACAAGGATAAACTACAGACGGATTAAGCTCCCATAATTATTTTAGTTGTTAGTTTTTTGGTTGATGGTTATTAGCTTTAAAATTGCTATAAACTATCAACCGTCAACTTTTTCTTTGATTTGATATTATTTTCGGTAAAATCTGCCAGTAGCTGATATTGCTTCATAAATTCTGCATATTTTTCTACCTTTTCTGTTTGAGGGAAATACTCTGCTTCGAAATCGGAGCCCATTTTCTGACTTGCTTCCTGGACAGTCGGATAAATTCCTGCCGCAACGGCTGCATAAATGGCTGCACCTAAAGCCGGAGCCTGGTCTGAAGCTGCCACTACAATCGGCATATTCAGGACATTAGCCAACGTCTGCATAATGAACGGTGATTTTCTGGCAACACCTCCAATTCCTATTACTTTATTGATTTTAACGCCTTCATCCTCAAACCGATCGACGATTTTCTTGGCTCCAAAACAAATAGCATTCACCAATGCTTTGAAAATATGCGGTGCTTTTGTTCCCAACGAAAGATTGCTGATCGCCATTTTCAGTTCCTGATTGGCATCGGGAGTTCTTCGTCCGTTGATCCAATCCAAGGCCACCGGAACAACTTCTGAAAGTGGAATTTTTTCCGCTTCCAAGGTGAGATTGCGGATAATATTATTTTCTATTTCTTCTTTCAGCAATTGTTTTTGGTTTTCATCAATCACATTGGAATTCATCAGAATATTGTGAGTCGGCCAAGTTAGAATATCTTTATACCACGCAAGAACATCGCCAAATGCAGATTGTCCCGCTTCTAATCCCATCAATCCGGGAATCACTGAACCATCGACCTGTCCGCAAATCCCTTTCACGGTTTTATCGCCGATAAGTTCGTTGGGAGCCACCATAATATCGCAGGTTGATGTTCCCATAATTCTAATCAGCGTATTCTCCTCGACTTTTGCACCAACCGCTCCGGAATGTGCGTCGAAAGTCCCGACAGCAATTACCGTGTTGGTTGTTAAGCCCAATTTTGTTGCCCACTCTTGATTCAGATTTCCTGCAACTTCGTCGGAAGTGTAGGTTTTATTATACAATCTGTCACGAAGTTCTGCCAGCGAAGGATCCAGCTGACCAAGAAAATCTTTGGAAGGAAGACCGTCCCATGACTCGTGCCACATGGCTTTGTGACCCGCAGCGCAACGGCTTCTTTTAAAAGTTGCTAAATCTTGGTTATCGGAAAGTAAAAACGTAAGGTAATCGCAATGTTCCATCCAGCTGTATGCCGCATTTTTTACGGTTTCATCTTCTCTGTTGATGTGAAGAATTTTAGCCCAAAACCATTCAGAAGAATAGATCCCGCCTTCAAATTTTGTGTAATCTTCGCCACCCCAGTTTCTCGCCAGATGATTGATTTCTTCAGCTTCGTTAATTGAAGTATGATCTTTCCACAACACCATCATTGCATTCGGATTTTCTGAAAACTCAGGTAAAAGGGATAGTGCGACCCCTTCTTTATTTACGGGAAGCGGTGAAGAGCCTGTCGTATCAATACAAATGCTAACAATATTTTCAGGCGTAATGCCACTTTCTTTTACAACGGTTGAAATGGTTTTTTCCAATCCTTCGATATGGTCGAGCGGATGCTGACGAAATTGATTTTCTTCCGGCTTACAGAATTTTCCTTCTTTCCATCTTTTGTAATAGCTTACGGAAGTCGCCAATTCTGCCCCATTTTCCGTATTAATCAAAACGGCTCGAACAGAGTCTGTTCCGTAGTCTAAGCCGATAACGTATTTTTTCATTAACGAAAGTGATTTATTTGATTATTTGTTTTAGCTCTTTTTAAAATAACAGATGCAATGGATTACATTATGCAAAGATCTTTCACTAAGTTTTAATTTACCTTAAAGAATTCTTCAGTTTTCTATTTAAGAGATAAAACAAATATAAGATTCTATTTTAAATAAATGTAATATTTACACTTAATTTTAAATTTTACTTTATCCATGGTGTTTCACAGCTATTTCATTTTCAAAATAACCAAAGAATTTGCCGGAATTTCAACAGAAATTTTTCCTCTTTTAATGGTCTGCGTTTCTTCTTTTGGCGAAATGGTTTCTGACTGGAAATTATTTTCATCTGAAAGTCCTGTAGAAGTCAGTACAATTTTTGTGAGTTGACTGCCTATTTTAATATTTTTTGAGTTAATTTCAACCGAAGTTTCCTTTGGATTTGAATTGACTATTTTAATGATTATTTCTCCTTTTTTAAGATCACGAACTGCCGATGCATAGAGATTATTCTCCCCTTTCAATGACTTTCCGTTTTCGGATATTTTAATTAAATCAGTTCCTTTATTATTTGAAAATAATTTCTGAACGTAATAATTCGGAGTTGCGTAAGATTTTAAATTATTAAACCAGATCAAATCCGGCGTCCATTGCCATCCTTCTGCGTGGGCAAAAAGCGGTGCGTAGGAAGTCATTGTCACAACATCTGCATTGCGCTCCAGTCCGGTCATAAAAGCAGCTTCCGAAAGTGCGGTAAGCCAATTGTTTTTGTTATCAGGTTTTACAACGCCAACCGATTGAGCTGCATATTCACCGGCGAACACTTTGGGTCCCGAACGGTCGTACTTATCATATCTTCCGGCATTTTCCATAAACCATTCCGGGGAATTATAGTAATGCTCGTCAACGATCTGAGCATTGAGTTTTTTAAGCTCTTTCCAGCCATAATCGAAAAATTCTCCGTCAGGTGACGGTCCGCTTCCGGAAATGATTTTGATATCTGGATATTTGGTGTGAATGGCTTTTTCAAAAACTTTATAACGTTCTATATAATCTGCCCCCCACTGCTCATTTCCAACACCAATGAATTTCATATTAAAAGGTTTCGGATGTCCCATTTCAGCACGAATTTTCCCCCATTTCGTACTGGAATCACCGTTTGCAAACTCTATCAAATCCAAAGCGTCCTGAACATATGGATCTAAATCTTCCATTTTTACGAGTTCGGCAGTATTGAATTGGCACGCCATTCCGCAGCTTAAAATAGGAAGTGGCTCTGCGCCTAAATCCTCCGCCAATTGGAAATATTCAAAAAATCCAAGCCCGAAAGACTGCCAGTAGTCCGGCGTTAGGCGGTGCGCAAATCCATTGTTCCATTTGTTGATGAGATTTTCGCGGTCTTCTACTTTACCAATTGTTTTTTTCCATTGGTAGCGTTCTGCCAACGTTCTTCCTTCGACGATACAGCCACCCGGAAAACGTAAAAATCCCGGCTGCAAATCATATAATTTCTGAACTAAATCTTTTCTCATCCCGCCTTTTCTTCCTTTCCATGTGTCTTGCGGAAACAGTGAAATCATATCCATATTTACGATGCCTTTCCCGGTAAAAGTGATATGGAGTTTTGCTTTTTCAACGGTTTTGGAAGGTGTGAAAACAGTATTATATTTTTGCCAGCCTCCACCTTTTATGATGGTAGAAACTGAAGAAATTACTTTTCCATTTTCATCAATCAGGCTTGCGTTGACCGCAGAAATATTTCCTGAAACATTTTCGAGATTAAAGCTTAAATCGTATTTCTCACCCTGATGCAAACCAATTCCCCTGAACCCTTCGTTCTCAAGCGAATAATTTTTATCATTCCAAACCGTGATTCTTGCGTAGTTTTTATTGGTTTTGGATTTATCGGTGATTATCGTCAGAAAGCCGGAATCTAAATTAGGAGACAATGTCTTTGTGTTGGGCTGTTTCCAGCCAGTCAACGGTTCATCGAATTCGAAGCTGCGATTTTTAATGAGTTCCGCATACAAGCCACCATCTGCCGCAAAGTTGATGTCTTCAAAGAAGATTCCGTACATCGTTGGTTGGATTTTGATATTAGTGGAAGCCCCGTCTAAATCAAGGAAATGCTTTTTTACATTTCCGTTTTGCGCTGAAAAGAGGGCGACGCTTAAAGAAAATGCGGTGGCGAATATTTTGGATTTTGTTTTCATTTACTAATTTTATTTTGGAGGACTTAGATAGAACTCCTATGGAGTTCCGCTTGACCTTAAATCATAATTTCTACACAGATGGCGCTCCTACGGAGCGGAAGTGCGCTTTTTTGATTTCAAGTAATTAATTTCAGAATATAATTCCACGATTATTTTTTCATCAAAAATTATTTAACTTGTAATTTTAGATTTTTCAAACCTGACTCATCAGAAGTTCCGCCGTAGAAAATCGTATAATTTCCTGCTTTTGGAGCCAGATCATCTACCTTTTCATCATAAAATTTAAATGAATCCTGAGAAATAGTAAGCTGAACATTCTTGGTTTCACCAGCTTTAATCAAGATTCTTTCGAAAGCTCTCAAAGTCTTTACAGGAGCTGAAGCATCATTATTTCTTTTCACATACACTTCAATCACTTCTTCTCCATCTACCTTTGAAATATTCTTAACAGGAATTATAATGTTTAAATTTTCATTCCTATTGATGATATTTTTACTCAATTTAGCATCACCATAATTAAATTTTGAATAACTCAACCCGTGTCCGAAAGCGTACAAAGGTTTTTCGGTCATATAACGGTAAGTTCTTCCCTGCATATCGTAATTCTCAAAGCCCTGATGTTTGCTGGTTTTAGACAAATTATTGTCGAGCTGTTCCAGATTTTTGTAGAATGTGATTGGCAATTTTCCGGACGGATTGTAATCTCCTGCCAAAACGTCCGCAACTGCAGTTCCGCTGGATTGTCCGCCATACCATGCGTTCAGTAATGCATCATAATATTTTTCGTCTTGTTCTAATCCCAATGAACTTCCCGTACAAAGCACGAAAACGACAGGTTTTCCGGTTTTTCTTAATTCAGCGAGCAATTCACGCTGAACTTTCGGAAGATCAATGGAAGTTTTATCACCACCTTTGAAACCTTCTGCATTCACCATCATTTCTTCGCCTTCCAGACTTGGAGAAAGTCCGCCTGCGAAAACGATAACATCTGCATCTTTCACTTTTTCCCTAACCGCAGCAAAATTTACAGGGTCTTTTCTGTAAACATCGAAAGTGATGCTCACATATTTTCCTTTTTGGGTGTGGCGTAACTCGATCTGATATTCTTTGCCTTTTTCCATTTTCACAGGAAATTCTGAAGGATGTCTCGCATCGGGACCTTTTCTGGTTGCGATTTCTTTTCCGTCAACGAAAAGTGTGTAAACATCAGATGTTGAAGGTGAAAGAATAACATCACCAGTGTAAGGACTTTTGAAAATACCGGAAATAATCGCCGAAGTATTTTCCCTTCCGACATTCGGGGCAAGCTGGGTTCCGCCGAAACTGTTGTAGTTGATCCCTGCTTTATTAACTGAAATATTAGCCGGAGTACCTTTGAATTCATTATTGTTGAAAAATGCTACTTTCATTCCTTTTTCGCCTTTTTTCTGACTTAAAAAGTTTTGGTAAAGCGAAGTTCTGGACGATGGATCGGCCACTTCGGTTCCCTTTTCATAAATGATTTCAGCGTTTGGAAATTTGGTTTTAATTCCATCCAAAATAGTAACAATTGAAGAAGGTGTTCCGTTGTAATTTCCCAGCTGCATTAGTCCGTCATCAGCATTTGGACCGACAACCGCGATTCTTTTGATGTTTTTATTTAAAGGCAAAACATTATTCTCATTTTTCATCAGCACAATTGATTTTTGCGCCATTTTTAAAGCCTGCTTTTTATGTTCTTCAGAATCCACAACAGAATATGGAATTGAGTTCCAGTGAACGGAAGATTTAGGATCAAGCATTCCCAACTCAAACCAGCCTTTCAGAATTCTTCTCATCGAAATATCGAGGTCTTTTTCGGTGATTAATCCGCTTGCTAAAGATTTATTTAAATTATTATACGTGTCACCACACTCCAAATCTGTCGAATGTTTCAAGGCATCTGCAGCGGTAGTTTTTTCGTCAGGATGTGTTCCGTGGTATTGTTTCTGATAGAAATCTGCCAACGCCCAGCAATCTGAAACGACCATTCCATCGTAGTTCCATTTTCCGCGAAGAATTTCTGTCAGCAAAGTATTATTGGCGCAACACGGCTGTCCGTCAAAAGCGTTATAAGCGCACATCACTTCTCTCACATTTCCTTCCAACACCAATGCTTTGAAAGCCGGAAGATAGGTTTCGTACAAATCTCGTTTGGAAACTTCGGCATTGTAGGAATGACGGTTCCATTCCGGGCCGCTGTGAACGGCGAAGTGTTTGGCGCAGGCGTGGGTCTTGAAATATTTCGGATCATTTCCCTGTAAGCCTTTTACCGCAGCAACGCCTAAAACGGAAGTCAGATACGGATCTTCACCATAGGTTTCCTGGCCTCTTCCCCATCTCGGATCACGGAAAATATTGATGTTCGGCGTCCAGAATGTCAAACCTTCGTAACGGCCTGTTTTCTGGGATTCATCGAAAGACTTATTGTATTTGGCACGGGCTTCATCGGAAATCATTTCAAAAGTTTTGAGATGTTCCGGAACATCCCAAGTTGCCGCCATTCCGATTGCCTGTGGAAAAACGGTAGCCGTTCCTGCTCTTGCTACGCCGTGAAGCGCTTCATTCCACCAGCCGTAACCGGGGATATCCAATCTGGGAACTGCTTTGGAATTGTCCATCATCATCCCGATTTTTTCTTCCACCGTTAATAATCCGAGAAGATTTTCGATTCTCTGATCGACCGGAAGTTTGGGGTTTTGAAAAGGATATTTGAAATTCTGTGCAGATGAGACAGCGCAGATGAAGATTGATATATTTAACAGAATCTTTTTCATGGAATTTTTTTTAATTCTTTTTGTTAAATCATAACCCATTTAGATTATCATTAATAATTTGATAAGAAAAACAAATATAAGATTCTATTTTAAATAAATGTAATATTCACACTTAATTTATTGAAATTAGTTCATTTCATCGCCATCAGCATACATAAAAAAGAAACCCAACAGAATCGATGGGTTTTTAATTTATTACAAATGTAATTTCGATAAAATTCAAAATCTTCTATTTCCTTTCTGCAGAATCCCGCATATATGCAGGATATCTTTCGCCCACAATTTTAATAGTTGCCAAAGCAGAATTTATTTCTTTCAATTCTTCATTTGAAAGTGAGATGCCTGTTGCACTAATATTCTCCTGTAAGCGATGTAATTTTGATGTTCCCGGAATTGGGACAATAAAAGATTTTTGAGCAAGCAACCAACTTAATGCAATTTGTGCAGGTGTTGCGTTTTTGCCTGTCGCAATCGATACAACCAAATCCACCAAAGCTTGATTGGCTTCTCTGTTTTCTCTACTGAAACGTGGCAGCATATTTCGGGTATCCTCTTTAGCTAATTCAACATCAGCGTTGATTGTTCCCGTCAGAAAGCCTTTGCCTAAAGGGCTGAAAGGGACAAAACCAATTCCTAACTCTTCCAATACAGGAATGATTTCTTTTTCAGGTTCACGATAAAACATCGAATACTCGCTTTGCAAAGCCGTGACGCACAGAACAGAATTTGCTTTACGAATGGTTTCTGCATTGGCTTCCGACAATCCGAAATGTTTTACTTTTCCTTGCTGTATCAAATCTTTTACGGTTCCTGCAACGTCTTCAATCGGAACATCCGGATCGGGTCTATGCTGATAAAACAAATCAATGACATCGGTTCTCAATCTTTTCAAAGAAGCTTCTGCAACTGCTTTTATGGTTTCCGGGCGACTGTCTAAACCGAATTTCACATTACCATCTTTAAAACCAAACTTTGTTGCAATGACAACTTCATTTCTTAACGGTTTGAGTGCTTCGCCAACTAAAATCTCGTTTTCGCCGTAACCCTGAGCCGTATCGAAAAAAGTGATTCCGTTTTCAACTGCCGAACGAATCAGTTGTATGCTTTCATCCTTTGCCGGTGCATTTGGGAAACTTAATCCCATACAGCCAAAACCCAATTCTGAGACTTCTAATCCGCTCTTGCCTAATTTTCGTGTATTCATTATTTTTTGATTTAAAATTTAACACATCAAAGTTGGTTCAAAGAAAAATGAATGGATTTGTCATTTGGCAAAAAAGTGACTTTAACGGATATTTTTTCTTATTCTGCTCAATGAAGACTGGGTAATCCCAAGATAAGAAGCGATGTATGATAAAGGAACACGGTTGACCAAGGTTGGAAATTTCTGAATAAAATCAAGATAGCGTTCAGTTCCATCCTGTGAGACCAATTCACTTCTCCGAACGATCTTCTCACTGTGATGTTTGGTAATTATTTTCTGAATAATATGGTCCCAATTTATTATTGTCTGGGAGATTTCTTTCCAGTCCTGTCTTGAAAAAACAACCAGCTTGCAGTCTGTAATGGCCGACAAATATTCTGAAGGCATATAAATTTCGTCAATTGTATTTCCTGACAAAATCAAATGTTTTTCGTCAATGAAATATCGCGTAATTTCTTCGCCTTTATTGTTGTAATAAAAAACCCTAATGATACCATCTTTAAGGAACCCAATCTGTTTAACTGTTTTTCCGGCTTCCCAGAAAAACTCATCTTTGTGGAGTTCGATTTCACGGGCTTTACTTTTTATAAAATCCAGCTGTTGACTGTTCAGATTATCAAATTGCAGGATATAATCAAAAAATTTTTCCATTTTATAAAATTACAAATTGTTAACTGACGGTTATTTGCCATTTGACAAAAATTAGAACTTAAGATTGCTAACCAATCGAATTTTAAATAAAAAATCTATTAACTGATTTGTAATGTATGTTTTAACCTTTAAAGCAATAGGCTGTTTCAGAAATGAGACAGCCTATGGGATAAAATTAATTGATACAGAGCTTACTGCCTTATAAATTTATGCGTAAAGACCTTATTGTTTTCATCAGATAATTCAATAAAATAGACTCCTGAAGTAAGTGCTGAAACATCAATCCTGTTTTTACCTGAAGTCATTTTCAGACCTGATCTTATCAAACTTCCTTTTGAGTCATAAATAGAAGCCGTCGAATTACTGGATCTCAGTTCTATAAAGATTTCTGTTTTTGCAGGATTAGGATATATTTTAGACTGATTTAATTCTGTCTCTTTTGCCAAAAGCACTGAGAAATTTAACGGAAGAATATTGGCAGCATATGTATTTTCTTCACTCACGTAAGCTCTGAAAGGATTAATCATCGGTTCGCTGCCTGCTGCAACTTTATAAAATCCTGTTAGTCCGTTTTCTGTTTTTAAAACATAAGCATTGGCAGGAACTTTAATTGTATGATAAACACCATTCATCTGGCTGACAGTGATTGCTTTCGGGGTAGAGACATTTCCCGTACCGGTAAATGTAACGTTTCCTGTAGCGTTTACAAGCACCGGAGTATTGGCAGGAATAATTCCGTTAGAAACCGGAGTGCAGGAAATGGCCGTTATTCCGGGTGATATCAGATATACATTCACGCCGGAAGGAATATTGGCTTCGAAAGGCATCAACAGTATATCATAACCATTAAATACCCTGCTGTAGGAAGCTGCTCCTGCTGTGAAATTAAATGGTACCTGAAAATCTTTTCCTGAATCTGAAAGAACAAGGTTTGAACAATTTGTCCCCGAAATGACATTGTTAGCGGTAGAATTTACATTTGAATTCACATAAAATATATTGTTTGAATTAACGCTTAAAGGCTGCCAGTTGGTGGCGGTGATTCCTGAAACTGTTCTGAAATCCAAAGATGTATAATATCCGTTTTCCAGCGCATCCATCATATTGCTGTCGCTGTCCGAATACGTGCCGTTAAACTTTGATGCAATTTCATTTCCCACATTAAAATAAACATCTCCCAAATTCAGCGTAAGTACAGAACTGTAGTTTGAATTTCTAAGTCCTAAAACGCCTTTGCATCCGTCCGTAAGAACCTGTCTTGAAATATCTAAAGTGATATCAAAGTTTCCGCCCGAAGGAAAATTAATTCTTCCATAATTATAGGATTTGGCCATTCCCTGACTGTTAATGTAGTATAAAGTCGTATTATCTGAATAGCTCTGTCCTGCCGTTGTATAACTGTTAACATGCAATATCAGTTTATTAAACCGGTCATTCAGCTGAAGATAACCATTGGAAGCGGTCATATTATTACTGAACAAAGGGCTTGGATTGGAGAAAGTAACGGTTGTGTTGCTGATGTTAAATGCTGTTCCGAAAGCTGAATTTGTTGCTGTCTGCGTTTCTATTTTGTTGTAACGAATATTTCCTCCTGTCATTGAAGAAACAGGCCTGTCGGCGCTTTTGTTAAAAACGAAAGTCATTACGCTGGACGGAGTTATTTCCACTCCCGGCCGGAAAGTCTGGGTACTGAATGAAACCGGAGTTGTAAGCATATCAGACGAAGAATTCGTTAATATTTTTGTTCCTGAAGTCGTATAAAAAGGCAGATCCACTTTAAGATTATAAGTGTTTGATGAAGGATTAATGACCATTAGAACCACCTGATTCCCGTCTGAAGAAATGTAGGAAGACCCTTGAAGCGCACCCGTACTGTCTCCCCAGGTTGCTGCAATACGCGTTTTTCCTGTTGCATATTTGGCAAAGTGAGAAAGAATATATCCTCTTTTCGTTATTACTCCTGCCGCAGTTCCGTTGGTACCGTCTCCCATCAGTCCGTAATATCTTTTGGAAGCGTAATGAATCCAGGCATTGATATTCCCCAACATCGAATTATTGATACTTGAAGCGAAGTTGAAAGCATCCAGATTCCAGTTAAAATCGCGCGGCGTCTGACTTCCTGAATTCCAGTTGATGAGATATTCCGTCTGCCATATTTCTTTATTATAATTCTGAAATTGCTTGTAAGCAGACTGCATCAATCCGTACTGATGTCCACCGTACACTTCAAAATTAGCCATTGTAGCGGTATTCAGCATAGCGTTGGCAAAATTATCAGTAAAACCTACACTTTCCGGAGCAATCACCTTACAGTTGATGAGATGACCGTAATCTTTTACGAAAGTCGCAATTTGCGTCGGAGTCCAGATGCATCCCTGGTATTGTGCCATTTCATCAGGTTCATTCTGAATGGAAATATAGTCCAGATCCACACCGTTAGACTGAAGATAAGTTACGAAACTATTGAGATATAAAGCATAATCCTGATAGTTTTCCGGTTTTAAATAACCAATTTGTTGTACGCCGTTTGCATCGGTATACACTGCATTTACGTGATTGTTGGTTTTCCATGCTGCGGGCATCGTCCACGGACTTGCGAAAATGGTTAAACCCATTGATTTTGCAAGCTGTGCAGTAGGTAATACCACATTCCAGTTATTGCTGTCTTCAGGAATATATAATCGCATAATGTTATATCCCGCTGTACTTCCCGATCCCCAAAGTGTTTGGATTTCAGATGTTGACATATGATTATACGCAAACTGAGGGCTGCAGACAAATCCACCAAAACCTTTTATATTCTGGTAGGTAATATTTTTATCGATCTTAACAGTGGTTAGCTGTCCGTAACACAAGCTGCTAAAAAGCATGCACAGCGCATGAATAGTAAAAAGGCTGACTAGTTTTTTCATAATGTTTTAGTTTTAATTTTGTGATGTTCAGGTATAAAGTTTTGGGCAAAGAATCCCCTTCAAGACAGTCTGATTAAAAAAACCGCCAAGAAAGATCTCCTGAAATGATTCAGGCAACCATTATAAATAAAGTAATATCAGGTCTTTTGCTGTTATCTTTTCATTTTGATAAAACAATATTTAAATGAAATTGAGATTAGAGATAATTATTTCATAGGCATATTTGATAGTGGTTACTATTTTTTGAAATTTCATTGAAGGATTTCGCTTTCGGGTGCACCCAGATAAGAAGGTTTTAAACCTCCGGTATTGATCATGATCTTTTCCAGAACAATTCCCGGTTCCAGAACACGGAATCGTAATCTATGCTTTCCGGGCTGTGAAATAAGATGTTTTGTAGCTGATTTAATAATGTGTTCTGACTGCCATCTTCCCAGTTCTCCTTTATAATGACCGTTGAAATTAACCACCTGCGGAGCCTGTCCGTCGAAAGAAATTTCGTAACGCAACCCTTTATTATGATTAAAATTCAATGTCGGAGCCAGTAATAACTGAACCTCAAATTCCCCTTTGGATTCAAAGTTAATATCATATTCAAGATATATATTTTCATCAGCTTTTGGGTAAGCATTTTGAGGAAAAGTTGTTACTCCAGATTTGGTTTTTCCGAAATTAGGAATCACTTCCCAATGGATCCGGTCTGAATTATTCAATCCTGAAAAATTTTCGGCTTCCATCGAAATGTAGCCATTCTTCTCCTGAAAGACTTTTTCTTTTGAAGCATTATCGTCATAAACATATGTTACTTCAGGCATGATGTTTTCTTTGCTATCATTCCATGATTTGTAACCAATACGCATCTGATCCATCATATGCTGCCATTTTCCGCCGGCAATCTCAGTATTGTATTTACGATCCAGATAAGCATTTCTTTCAAAACATTCTTTTACCCTGTCTGCATAATAATTTGCCTGCAAATCATATTTTGCGGCCAGTTGCCTGTTTTTGGCAACAGCATAGTACATTTCATACAAATTGCTGCAGGCATCAATCGGGTACAAAACCAGCTGGTAATAAGCATCCTGATATTCTTCGGGAATTTTTTCTTTTAATCGTAAAGCATCGATTGCCAAAGCTCTGTACTCATTCAGAACCCTTTCAAATTCATAATAATTTTCCAGGCTGTAGGTTTTGCTGTCCAGTGTTTCCGGCGTTACTCTGCGGTTGTATTTTGCATACAGGTTGATCATCCTTGCAATTTCCTTAGCATATTTTTCGCCGAACTGTTGTGCAGACCAATTTTCGGTATATTCCAAAAGGTTTTTTGAATTAAACTGTTTCGGATTCCAGGCCATTTCCATGAAAAAACTGATTGGGAATTCCATGGGTTTCAAATCTCCTACATTTACGACCCAGAGCTTATCTACTTTATGTTCATAAGAAAGATTCATCTGCTCCCAAACCCGCTGGATGGGACTGATATTGATCCATTTTGAATTTCTAGGCCCTCCCACATAATCAAAGTGATAATACATTCCGTAGCCGCCTTTATGCAGAGGTTTCGAAAGGTCCGGAAGCTTTCTTACATTGCCCCAGTTGTCATCACAGAATAAAAGGATGACATCATCCGGAACTCGCATTCCTTTATCGTAATAATCCTGCACTTCTTTGTATAATGCCCACACCTGTGGTGTTTTTTCCGCTTTTTTCCCGGTAACATCTGTAATAATTTTCCGCTGATCTTTTACGATTTTTTCCAACAGAGTAATATTCGTTCCCTCTCCCATGGCTTCATCGCCGTCGCCACGCATTCCCACCGTTACAAGTCTTTCCCAGTTATTACTTCTTTCAATCCCCGATTTCCAGAATTTCCGTAAAACTTCACTGTTTTTATTATAATCCCACACGTTTGGAAGATTATTTTTTTTGATATACCGATGCCAGTCGGTTTGTGCCAAAGCCATCGGTTCGTGGTGTGAAGTTCCCATAATAATTCCCATTTCATTTGCCAGCGGTCCGTTCAACACATCATCGTCATAAAATGCTTTTCCCCACATGGCAGGCCAGATGTAATTGCCTTTTAAACGCAGGATCAGTTCAAAAACTTTCTCATAAAATTTAGAGTTGAATCCGCCAAAAGTAGCTCTCGCCCAGCCTCCAAGTGAAGGTTCTTCATCATTCAGGAAAATCCCGCGGTATTCCACAGCCGGCTCTCCATCGGTATAGATTCCTTTTTTAAAATAGATATTTTCTTTTACCTCAACCGGAACATCTGCCCAGTAATACCACGGCGAAACCCCGATCTGCCGGGACATTTCGTAAATTCCGTAAATCGTTCCGCGCTTGTCGCTTCCGGCAATTACGATGGCTTCGGAAATTCCCGGATATGGATTGCTTACATTTTGGATAATGTATTTTTCTTTCTTTCCTGTTAATAATTTTCCGTCAATTTTTTTTTGCCTGATTAAATCATCAATTATCGATTTTGTTCCTGCTGTCCCAATGATAATCAAAGGTGATTGCTGTGCGGAAAGCTGATTCAGCAAATTCGGCTCGGCTCCGGACACTTTTTGGAAATCGGATTGCAGACTTTTAACAGCCCTGAGAATTCCTTTGTCGATTCCCGGATTGGTAAAAATCGAAAATCCTGAATTTTTCTCTTTTAAAACAATGGTTTCAGAATTTTTTTCCGTGGTGATGAATGGCTGTGCTGCTTTGATGTGCAGGCAGAATCCGAATAGCATGACCAGAATATAGAATTTTATATGCTTCATATTTTTTATTTTCTTTTTGCTAAACCATAGGTTTTACCTACGGCTATTGATATTGAACCCTTCGGGTTCTCTTTGATTTCAAAATCTAATTTCTTAAAACAAAACCTCCATTAGGCTGGATTTCTATCGTGAAATCACCGTTTTTATTAACTTTGATTTCTTTTTCGGAAGAATTTTCCTGAGCATCATCATTGATTAATTTCACTGTTTTTCCTGCGAACATCGGAAGTCTGATCTTTAATTTCTTAGCCGTTTTTTCTGCATTTATTCCGGCAATATACCATTGATCCTGATGTCGTCTCCCTATCACAGCATATTTTCCGGGATACCCATCTATGAAAACCGTTTCGTCCCAAAGCGTGGGAATGTCTTTCATAAAATCCAGCTGGAATTTCGGGGCATCCGTCAGGTTATTCGGCATTACGGCGAACATCTGAACAGGATTCTGGAATAATACTGCTGTTGCCAGCTGAAAACCGTCTGTGGTATATCTTTTATTTTTATCCTTATTGGATTTTGTTAAAAACTTGTTGAGGAAAGTCCCCCCAAATTCCATGCTTCCGACCGTGTTTCTGATAAACGGATGTAACGAAGCGAAAAAAGCTTCCTGTTTACGCACATCTTCAGAAAAATACAGCATTTCGGATGCTAAAACGGCTTCGCTTCCGGCATAATTCGGGTACATGACTTCCCAGCCTCTCGGTAAGGTAGTTCCGTGGAAAATAATCGTTAAACCAAAATCATTCGCATCCGAGAGAATATCTTCATAAAGACGCATGGTTTCCTGCTTATCGCCGCCGAAGAAATCGACTTTTAATCCTTTTACGCCAACTTCCTTCAGCCATTTCATCTCTTTTTTGCGTTCAACGGAGGAACTCATTTTATTTCTCGGTCCCATTGGTGCATCATTGGCCGCGCCATTGGAATTGTACCAAAGCATAACCCCAACATTTTTGGATTTTGCATACTGAATGAGTTCCTTCATCTGGTCTTTGCCGATGTTTTTGTCCCAAAGCGCATCCATAAGGATATATTGGAAGTTTAATTCAGCAGCAAGATCAATGAATTTCACCTGATCATCATAATTCATACTGTTATCCTGCCAAAGAATCCAGCTCCAGGTAGATTTTCCGAACTGATATTTCCGGAAGGATTCATACATCGGTTTCACTACATCAAACGGAACCGTAGTTTCTACAATCGGTTGTAAAGATGCACCAACGGTAATGGTTCTCCATGGTGTTGATCCGGGCAGGGAAATGGCTGCCCCCGTACTTCCGAATCCGTTGTTTTCAGCCATATTGGGATAAGCAACTTTATACAGACTCTTTTCAGAAGTCGTTTCCAGATGAGAGGCACAGTATAAACTGTTCACACCTGTTTCCGAAAGCAATATCCAGCCGTTATTTCCGAGGTGAAATAATCCCGGGAAAACATATCCGTAATCAGCTTTGGCTCCGAGTTCCGCATCTGCTTTATACCCGCTTTCATAGCTTGGCGCCGTACGGGCAAACCCGGTCATCGGCTTCATCATGGGAGAAAGAAAGGTAGTGGTCTGAACGGGAAACCGGTAACCGGTAACTTCTGATTGTACAACTGCGCTCAGGCAGCCTTTCATCGGTAAAAGATGATATCGGAATGCGATATTATTATTGCTTACCTGAAATTCAATACTGATGCTGAACTGATCTGCATTGGTGAAATTAACTGTTAATGTATTGGCTTTATAATCGACCTGTGATTTTTTAATTTTTTCGTTGGTATACGTTTTTGAAACCTGATCTTTTTTACTGTCGGTGAATTTTAAATTTTGAGAAAAATCAGATTCATTGGTGATTAAACCCAGCGGAGATTTCTCCAGCATAACTTTTTCCTGATACGATATATTGTACAGAGCTTTTCCGTTTTCTGAAAAGACATTCAGCCTCAGTTTCCCATCGGGACTGATAGCCTCTGCAACCTGGGCAAAAACTGAAATTCCGCTCAACAGGCATAATAGTAGTGATACGTAAGATATTATTTTAATCATAATCATTTATTTTCAAGAAAAGTCCAGTAATCGAAAAACATGACATCCTTTGCTGCTTTTCCGTTAAATACAAAATATACATCGTGAATACCGGTCATTTTTTCTTTTAATTCTGTTTTCACGGTTTCCCAACGGTCATCCCCGCCGGTCAAGGGAACTTTTATTGTGGCTACTACCGGTCCGGTAACACTGTCCAGATGAACATCCATCGTTACCTCGCTGTTGTGTGTGGTTCCTACTCTTGCGGAAAATACTTTGGCACCATTTTTTCCAAAATCCACATTTTTCACACTGGTGTAAGCACCGCTTTTTTTGGCTTTAATAAAAACACCGGCTTCTTTGTTCTGATACGACTTTACATTTTCAGACCATGCGATGGTTTCCGCCTGATTAAAGCTGTAAGGATTTACTGTTGCGGTGGCTTTGGTAATTCCGTTGGTCATTGTAAATGGTGAAATAGAACCATCTTTGTTGAATTCCAGTTCCTGAACGCTGACAGAACGTGTAAATCCGCTCCCGCCCTGCAAAGCACCATTATGATAGAAGAAATATGTTTTTCCTTTAAAATCTATGACTCCGGGATGGTTGGTAAATGATTTTCCTTCGGCAGGCATAATAACTCCACCGTATTTCCATGGTCCCTGTGGATTTTTACTTGTAGAATATCCTATGAATTCGGGAAGCGGACCACCCGGCCAGAAAAGGTAATATAAATTTTTCTTTTTATACAGCCAAGGCCCTTCCTCATATTTTGAGGGTCTTTCGGGATTGGGTTTTCCGTCTCTTTTTCCGAATGATTCTTCGGTCATGGGTACTTCAATAATATTTCCTGAGTAGGAAATCATATCTTCATTTAATTTAACATATTTCAGTTTCGGATTTCCCCAATACATATAGGCTTGACCGTCATCATCAACGAAAACGGTGGGATCAATATCACCCCATTCGCTCTGCACCAGCGGTTTTCCCAACGGATCATGAAACGGCCCGAACGGACTGTCGCCAACGGCAACACCAATCGCTCCTTTATTGTTGGTTTTAGACCACATCGGAACATACATAAAGAATTTGCCGTTCCTTTCCACGCACTGAGCAGCCCATGCATCTCGTTTTGCCCATTCAAAATCGTTATATGAAAGAATGGTTCCGTGGTCGGTCCAGTTTACCATATCATTGGTGGAATAAACTTTCCAGTCATTCATGGTAAACCATGTTGAATCGTCTTCATCATGCGTGGTATAAACATAGAGCCTTCCATTGTAAACCATAGGAGCCGGATCTGCGGTGTAGTTGGTCTGTATGATAGGATTCTGGGCAGAAACTGCTCCTGAAATCATTAAAAACAAACCCAATATAGATTGTATCGTATTTTTCATATTTTTATTTGTAGCTGTTGTTCAGACATCATTTAAGAATGAACTTATCTTTTATATCTATCTAAAATTTTACAAAGTCTATCCACAAAGTTTTTTGCACATGAACACATTAGGTTTTAGTTCCAACTTTGCGCATATTTCAGATCACAAGATTTTTTATGTTTGAAAATTTCATATTCGTCATTGATACTTTGTGGTAGCGCTCTATTTTTTCTTAAAGCTCCAATAATCGAAATTAAATAGCTTTCTTCCTGCCGTAATATTTTTCCCCTGAAATACAAAATAGACATCGTGAACACCGGAAACCTTTTCTGAAATTTTTGATGATATTGTTTTAAAGTCTTCCCAGCCACCGGTTCTTGGAATATCAATTGACGCTATCTTTGGTCCTTTTACCTCATCAAGATGGACTTCTAAAATTCCGCCGTCCACGCCTGCAGCTACTGAAGCTGAAAATTCTGTAGCGCCAGTTCCGAAATCCACTGCACGGACTTTCATAAATCCGCCCACTCTGGTATCGGAAACAAAAACTCCGGTTTTTTTATTTTCTGAAGTGCTGCATTTTTCCGACCAGGCCATGGTTTCCGCCTCATTTCTTTTGTAAGGATCTAATGTTCCGACAGGGCTTACTCCTTCACTAGTCATTTTTATTTTTGGAATATTTCCATCTGCATTGTATTTAAATTCTTCAACAGCAGTAGAGCGTCCGTAACTTCCGCCGTTTGGTAAAAGTCCGGTATGGTAAAACAAGTAGGATTTCCCTTTAAAATCGATAATTCCGCCGTGATTGGTAAAGCTGTTTGTGGGCTGATCGGTCATAATTTTCCCCTGATATTTCCATGGCCCGGTTGGTGATTCGCTGGTTGCATATGATAAACACTCCGTTTTTCCGGTCATACCTGCATACATCATATAATATTGATTGTTTCTTTTGTACAGCCACGGACCTTCTACATAAACATCATCAAACTTTTCCTGTTTTTGTAAAACCTCATCACTTCTTCCGGGACGTCTCAATCCGCCGAAAGATTCCGCCGATTGTGGAATTTCTGTAATTTTCCCGGCATAAGAAATCATATCCTTATTTAGTTTAGCATAAAATAATTTGCTGTTTCCCCAATAGAGATAAGCCTGTCCGTCATCATCAATAAAAACGGTAGGATCGATATTATCCCATGTTCCGGTTGAAATCAATGGTTTTCCGATTGCATCCTCAAAAGGACCGACAGGACTATCCGAAACAGCAACACCAATCGCCATATTATTATCAACAGTTTGAGCACAGATATACCAGTAAAATTTACCATTTCGTTCGATGCATTGTGCTGCCCAGGCTCTGTCCCTCGCCCAGCTGAAGGATTCTAAAGAAATGGGAACACCATGATCCGTCCAGTTTACCATGTCATCAGTTGAATGAACCCGCCATTTGGTCATCGTATAAAAATCAAATCCAAGCTGATCGTCTCCCGTGTACACATACAGTTTGTTTTTATACACCATTGGTGCCGGATCGGGTGTAAAATGCGTCTGAACAACCGGATTCTGAGCAAAAATAGCAGTGGTTGCCAACAGAAAAGGTAATGTAATATATTTTAAATTTCGATGAATCATAGTTATTATTATTTTGTTGGAATAAATTTATAGTACGCAACGCCGTGCGCGGGAATATCCAATGAAAGGCTTTCTTTATCCGTATTGATGTCTGCGATGTTTTTCTGTCTCCAGAGATCTCTTACAGTCTGAGTTCCTGAAATTCCTAATTTTTTGAAATCTTTATATGGCAACTTTACTTTTTCCCTTCCGAAATTGGCGAAAGCGACAGCCTTTCCTCCGTCTTCCAGTTCTTTTACATAAATTCTGAGTTCGCCGATGGTATGTAAGCAAACACCTTGTTTTCCCAAAGCATCCTGATTAACGGCAATCACCTCATCGTTTGTCAGAAGGTTTAAGGTAAAATCATCCAGTTTTTCGAGATCACAGCCAATCAGCAATGGTGCCGAAAAAATACTCCAAAGGCTGATGTGGAGGTATTGTTCATCCGGTTTTAAACGGCTCTGGTGCGGATTACCCCAACCCACTACACCCACCACCAGCATATCGGGATCGTTCCAGTTACCGGGTTTTGCGTAAGAAGCAGCTTTCTCCTGAGCCAATGCAATATTTTTCACGCTTGCCCAGGTGTCCGTTATATCGTTGGTAGTACGCCATGACTGAGCATGAACTTCATCACCCCATTTCCAGACATCACCCATTCCGTATTGGCAAAGATTGTATACGATATCTCTAGGCTGTTGTTTCAGCAAATTTCCCATTAACCGAAAAGGTCTTACGCCTTTCTCAGGATCACCGCCGCCCTGAAAAGCAAGAGAAGTAACTTTATTGGCATCATTACCCGGTAACCCGTCAATGACACCGCCGTAGCTGCACCAGTCGTATTTCAGGTAATCGACACCCCATTTTGCATAACTTTCGGCATCCTGCTTTTCATAGCTGTAGCTTCCTGCACATCCTCCGCAGGTCCATGGTCCGGGAGAAGAATAAATTCCCATTTTCAGTCCTTTTCCGTGAATATAATCGCCCAGATTTTTCATATCCGGAAATTTGGAATTGGTTAAAATATAACCGTTTTCATCGCGCATCTTTCCTTGAAACAAAGGGTCTTTTCCGTCTCTGTTAAATTGCCACGAATCATCGATATTGATGTAATTCCAGCCGTGGTTTACCAATCCTGTTTTAACCAAAGCATCGGCAGCACGTTTCACTTTGTCGGCAGAAACTTCGTGTCCGAAACAGTTCCAGCTGTTCCAGCCCATCGTTGGGGTAAGTGCAATTCTGTCCCCTGCTTCTATTCTTAATTTTTTTGAGACTGAACCTTTTGCATTTTTTGCAGATAATTCTACTTCATACGTTCCTTTCGAATCTATTTTTCCGGTAATGATTCCCGTTTCGGGATCCAGCTTTAATCCTTCGGGAAGCTTTTTTGCAGAGAAAATCATTGGCCGGTCCCCTGTTGCTGCAATTCTGAAAAGGAAAGGCGAACCAGGACGAACACCATAAACACCTGCTGAGTTGATACGGGGCGTTGCTGGAGGTTTTGGAGTTAAAATATAAGGTTCCGAAGCAATCGGATTGAATGTTTCCAAAGTAGCAATTCCGTTGGTTTCGAATTTTGCATTGACCCAGTCTGCGTGATCATAATAAGGACCATTTCCGCCATCCGTTACTACAAGTTCGAGCAGCTTTATTCCTTTTAAAGATACTGAAACGGGTTTTGCCTTATCGCCCAAATGCATGATTCCGCTGGACCAAAGCTTTTTGTTGTCTCCGTAAATTTCAAATTCCACGGCAGGATCATGGCCTTTCATTTCATCATCTAATCCCACTAATGCTGAAAACTTGTGGGCTTTACCATTCAATTTTATCAATAAAGAACTTTCGGCGTGAGTGCCGAAACCCCTGTCGAATGTCTCTCCGGCAATCGTCAGTTTTTTTCCGTCCACCGAAGTATTGATGCCCGGTTTTCCGTTTCCCTGTGTAGCAACGCTGAGATCGAGCTTATCCAGCCAGACTACTGACTGAGATTTGTAAATATTGACCGACAATAAAAAGGTTACTGCTGTAAGGAGTATTGTATTCTTCAACATTATTTTAGATTAGATTTCATTAAACTTCCACCAGTCGAAATAGAAAAGGTCTCTGTCTCCTCTGAAAACAAAATATACATTATGAATGCCTTTCATATTCTTAACCGGCGTCTTTATGGTTTTGAAAATATCGCCTTCGGCTTTTCCGTTTACTGTTACCGTTCCCAGAACAGGTCCGTCGATCGCATCGGTACGAATTTCTATTTTTCCGCCGTACAATGCTGCTACAGACACTTCTATAGAATGGGTTCCTTTGGAAAAATCTACGCCCTGGACTTTGATATAATCTCCATTGTTGACCGACGATACAACGATACGATCGGTGATTTTTTTACCTGTATCATAAGGATTATTTCTTTCCCATTCGGTCATTTTCTCGGTTTTAAGACCTTCGCTAAAAGCTATGGTTTCGGCTTCTACTCTTTGATATGGATTAAGTGTTGCAATTCTTTGCACGCCTTCCGAATCCCAGAACGGAAGCTTCTGAATGGTACCATCAGCATTGTATTTCATTTCACTTACGCAGACAGAACGTCTCTCGTAATGTTTGCTCATTGTCTGTTTTCCTATATTGTAATTGAATCCGAAAACGTAAGATTTTCCTTTATAATCAATGATTCCCGGATGATTTCCGTTGGAACGTTTGTCGCTGTCCATAATCATTCCTTTAAATTCCCAGGGTCCTGCTGCCGATTTTCCCATCGCATAACCGATTCCTTCGGGACAGCAGGTAGATGCATAGGCCATATAATATTTCCCGTTTCTTTTCCACGCCCAGGGTCCTTCCTGATAATGAAAAGGGTCAGGAGAGCCTTTGATCTTGGCCACAGATGGATCTTTTACAATATTGCCATTTACCGAAATCATATCTTCGTTCAGCTTCACATACCAAAGGTTTGGATTTCCCCAATACAGGTAAGCTTGCCCGTCATCATCAATCAGGACCGTAGGGTCTATATCGTCGCTTGAATTTTTAACCAAAGGTTTTCCAATCGGATCTTTGAAAGGACCGTACGGACTATCAGCGACCAGAACTCCAATTCCTCTTTGTCCGGGCATCGGGCAGTACATATAAAATTTCCCGTTTCTTTCGATTACCTGCGGCGCCCATGCTCCGTTTTCCGGATCGGTCCATTTGAAATCTTTAAGGGAAGCCACAACGCCGTGGTCTGTCCAGTTGACCATATCCGTGGAAGTATAAAGCAGCCAGTTTTTCATTTTAAATCCGAAAGCATCATCTTCATCATGACTCGTATACAGAAAAACCGTGTCTTTGTAGACCATCGGTGCAGGATCTGCAGTGAATTTGGTTTGGATAATGGGATTCTGGGCGAATGACATCTGAAAAAATCCTAAAATTGTTATTAGAGCTAAATATTTCATCGTTATTATTTTAAGATTATTTAAATTTTACACTTACGCTCTTGCCGGAATAACTGACTTTTTTCTCCCGCCCATCCGGTAGAATTATATGAAAAGTCCTTTTCGCAATTATTCCCTGATATCCGCCTTTCCGGGCACCAATCGTAAGTATTTCAGCTTTATCATTCCAGTGAAAGGGAATTTCTGTATACTTTCCTTTCTCATAATTGTAATTATCAAATTCATCTTCGTATAAGATGAAATCCGAGTTAGCTCCGGGATAAACTTTAATGGTAAGATTGTCCCATTTTTTCTCAGTCGCATATTGTACATCGGGACCAAACGGAATGATGCTTCCCGCTTTTATATATAAAGGAATGACCTGAAGATTAAGCGTTTTCTGAATTTCATGACCTCTGTTGTGTTTTTCATTCGTCCAGAAATCAAACCAATCTGCGCCTGCCGGAAGATAGACTTTCACCGTTTTATTTTGTGAGAAATCTACATTGGAAAGTGAATTTTCTTTTTTGTTGGCATCAGTTTTATTCCAGCCTTCATTTTCATCGGTTTTTACTATTTTTTCAGGAGTATACTGTGCATTCAGAATCGGAGCAACTAAAAATGACTTTCCGAAAAGATATTCGTTATTGATATCCCAGGTTTTTTTGTCTGCCGAAAAATCCATTGAAAGAGCACGCAGAAAACTTGAATTATTTTTAGAAACGTCCCAAGAAACAGAATAGATATAGGGCAATATACTGTAACGCAACCTGATGAATTTCTCTATTGCATCATAAACCGGATCACCTTTCTGGCCAAACTGATAAATTTCTCTCGGCACATCGGTTCCGTGTGAACGCATCATGGGCGTGAAAGTTCCATACTGCAACCACCGAACGTACAGTTCCTGAAACATTTTGTTTTGGGGGCCTCCGTTTCTTTTATAAACCCCGCCGAAAAACCCACCAATATCTGAATTAAAATTCGGATTGCCTGTCAGACTGAAATTCAGTCCTGCAGGAACCTGGTTTCTCAACGATTCCCAGGAAGAATTGATATCGCCGGACCAAGTATTGGCAGCATATCTTTGCTGGCCGGCAAAAGCCGATCTTGTGAGAATAAAAACTCTTTTATCACTTGTGGTTTCGCGCTGGTGATCGTAAACTCCGCCTATTGTCATCAAAGGATAGGCATTTCTCACTTTGCGGAAGGAACCGAGATACGTTTTGGTATTTAAATCTTCGGGGTTCTGGCTAAGATGGTCCGGTTCCGTAGAATCCATCCACCAGCTGTCTACTCCAAGGCTGAACAACCCTTTATTTAAAAATTTCCAGTAAATTTCCCGGGCTTCAGGGTTGTAAGCATCGTAAACACGGACACCTGAAGGATAGTTCAGATCCGGAGGCCAAGTGTCTCTTCCTGATTCAGGCCAGGTTTTGAAATTGAAAAGCATCCCTTTTTTATCCATTTCACGGTACTGATTGGTCATTGGTCCGAAAGAAGACCAAATAGAAACGGAGAGATGTGCATTCATATCGTGAATATCCTGTATCAATTTTTTGGCATCGGGAAAATCGGGGCTGATGAAATCCATCGCGTTCCACTGATAATTATTCCCCCAATATTGCCAGTCCTGGATGATTCCATCTAAAGGAACTTTTAAATCGCGGTATTTTTTTATCACCTCTACCAGTTCCTCCTGACTTTTATACCGCTCTTTGCTTTGCCAGTAGCCGTAGGTCCATAAAGGAAGCATCGGCACATTTCCTGTGAGGCTGCGCATTCCTGCAATCACTGCGTCGGCATTTTTTCCGTAGATAAAATAATAATCTATCCCGTCTCCTACTTCCGAAGAGAACGATGTTTTCTCCGGTGTATCGGTAAACTGCGTGGGAGATGCATTGTCCCAAAAAATACCATACCCTTTTACAGACTGAAAAAACGGCACAAAATCCCAGGTGTTATTCTGAATCATTTTCACGTCTGTATTCCGTTGGGACATTTTTCCGTTTTGTAAAATTCCCAAGCCATAAATGGGTTCATTTTTTTCAAGCTGAAAAGACTGTGAAACAGAA
The DNA here is from genome assembly GCF_034651565.1 of Chryseobacterium sp. MHB01. Classification (NCBI taxonomy): domain Bacteria; kingdom Pseudomonadati; phylum Bacteroidota; class Flavobacteriia; order Flavobacteriales; family Weeksellaceae; genus Chryseobacterium; species Chryseobacterium sp. MHB01. The sequence goes on from NZ_JAYEDA010000003.1 coordinate 240,554, forward strand.
AGAGTCTGATTTCCGGCATCGTCAAAAGGTTTGAATGCGCTTCCCGATTCTTTAAGAAGCTCTTCTCCTGATGGCAGCTGATAGGTTATTTCTCCTGTTGTATTGTTTATAGAAAGCTGAAGATCTTTTGTTTTTACTAAAATATTGTTCTTGCCTTCCGAAACCGAAAATTTGGTTTTCTGTTCTTTTTGAATGACGGAAAGACTATTTTTTATGAATGTTTTTCCAGATGGATACTTAATGATTCTTACCGTATTTTCACCATACCATTTTAATTCAACAGTTGCATTTTTTACAGTAACGTTGATGCCTGAGTCTGTTTTTCTGTAAGACTGTGCATTGAAATTTCCCGAAAGTAATACAATCGTTACGATAAACGCTTTATTTCTGATGGTATTGAAATTCATTTTGTGATTTGGATTGTAATTAAATTTTAAGCTTTCATTTTTTTATCATCATAATAAAAAATATATTGTCTCTTTTAGATTTTCCCGGCTGTGTAACTGCTAAAAAACTATTCAGAATCTTTAAACAGCAGCTGAGCAAAATTGTACAGGTTGTTTCTCCAGACCGGCCAGGTGTGGCCTCCGGGATACTCGGAATACGAATACTTAATGCCTAACTCATCCAGTTTTTTCATCATAACCTGACAATTTTTATAGGCAATATCTTCTTTTCCGCCCATTGAGATCCAGAAGTTTTTTATATTGGAATTGATTTTTTCTTTGTTGTCATTCATAAACTTATATTCACTATCAGCTACTTCCTGAAGAGACGGGAGAATCCATCCTGAACTGAAAACGCCCAATGAAGAAAACATATCAGAATTCTGAACGCCTGTATGTAATGTGTAAATTCCGCCCATTGAAAGTCCGGCAAGTGCTCTGTTCGCTGCATCTTTTTTAACCCTGAAATTAGATTCGGTAAATGGAATAACAGATTCCTTTAATTCTTTATCAAACATCTGCAGATTCCTGGTTCCGAAACTTCCGAACCCGGCAGGTCCGATATTGGCATCCGGCATTACGATGATCATTGGTTTTGCTTTACCTTCAGCAATTAAATTGTCCAGAATAAAATTCGTTTTCCCCTGCATTGCCCAGCCGCTTTCGTCTTCGCCGCCGCCGTGCAAAATATAGAGAACAGGATATTTTTCATTCTGATTTTTATCATAACCGGGAGGCGTGTAAATGAAAACTCTTCTCCATGAATTGGTTACTTTCGAGAAAAAACTCTGAATTCTGATCTCTCCATGCGGAACATCTTTCATTGCGTAGTATCCATCACCCGCAAAAGGTACTTCTATACCGCTGGCATATCTTCCCATTCCGTAAAATGTTTTGCTGGAAGGATCGGCAACAGCAACGTTATCAATTAATAAGGAATAATAATGAAACCCTTCACTTAAAGAATCTGTTGTGGCTTTCCAGATACCGTCCTGGTCTTTTGTAAGATCATATTTTTTTCCGAGATCAATCTGCACTTTCTGTGCTTCCGGCGCTTTCACCCTGAAAATAGCCTTTCCGTTGGGTAAAATCTGTGGAAACTGAGCATTCCTTATATTAGATTCAGCAGGAATTCCCAACACGGTAAAATTGGGAAATGCACTCTGATCTACGGGTTTAAAAATGAGCTGTGAAAATATGTACAAATCATTTTTCCAGACTTTAAAATCATGTCCGCCCGGTTCAATGTAGAATATGTGTGGAATTTTGTTTTGTCTGAGATAATCGCTGGTTCTTTTGCTAAACGGCATCAATCCGTCGGCATCGCCGCAGGAGATCCAGATCAGTTTTAATTCTTTTGCTTTTTGAGGATCCGGAAGTAAAACCTGAGGTTCTTTTGTATTGGGAGCAGATGAAAAACCACCTACCCAGGCAAATTTATCAATATTTCCCAGTCCGAAATTCAGGGTTTGTCCGCCTCCCATTGAAAGTCCGGCAATGGCTCTGTTTTCACGGTCTTTTTTTACCGGAAATTTCTTTTCAACAAAAGGAATAAGATCATTCAACAAATCTTTTTCAAAAGTTGCGAATGCTTCCACCTTATCTTTTGCCATGATATTTCCCGTTGCACGATCGTTTTTCATGGCTCTGCCATTAGGCAAAACAACGATCATGGGTGTTAATTTCCCTTCGGAATAAAGATTGTCAAGAATGATTTGGGGCGTTCCGTTTTTATACCATTCTTTTTCGTCGCCTCCGATTCCGTGCAGCAAATACAGAACAGGATATTTTTTATTTTTATTAAAACCCGGCGGTGTATAAACCAACGCTTTTCTTACCGTTCCTACCGTTTTGGAAGGATACTGAATGCTGTCAATTTTTCCATGGGGAATATTTTGTTTTATCTGGTCAAAACCGACAGGAGCCTGCTTTTCAAAATTCTGGGCTGATGCAAAAATTCCTGTGAGTGAAAATGCGATTGCAAATACAATTGAATTTTTCATATTTTTATTTGTATTTTATACACTTATTAGTTTGGATAAAAAATTTTATTAAGATTGATTTAATCTTTTCGTTTAAATTCAAAAAAGTCTACATCTACAAATCCTCCTGAAGTTTTTGTTGCATAGTTGAACACGGCAAATTTGGACCCCATAAAGAACCTTCTGTAATCGAAAATCATTCTGTAATCTTTTGCCATTTCCGTCCAGTTTTTCTGATCCGTGCTGTAATAGAAATCAGCTGTGTCTTTACCTAAATTAAAATCGGCATCAATCTTCAAGAAAACTTTGTCCGAATTTAGCGGAATACGTTTTGTTTCCTGCGCTTTTACATCGGTAATGGCTTTTGTTTTATTGTCCAAACTTACCGAAGCAGAAGTAAAAACGATGAATTTTTTGCTGCCTTCTTTCACAACAGATAAAATTCCGGAATCTCCGTTGAAAGCACTGAAACCGGCTACATCACCTTCTTTCATCCCTTTAACATCCAGGGAAATAATTCCGCTCGATTTCGGGCCTTCCATTCTTTGAGTTAAAGTATTGGGAGCGGCAAACAGATTATCTACAACCCTGCTTGTTTTCAGTCTTAAAAATCCTTTTCTTTCAGATAGAGACCAGGCTTCATTTACCGGATTATGATTCCATTGCCACTGTATTTTCATTTTCTTTCCGGAAAAATCGTCGCTTTCGATCAGGTGATTTTTAGGTTTAAAAGGTGGAATCGGAATTTCTCCATGCAAAGGAACTTTTCCGTTATCTCCCAACACCGGCCAGTCGTTTTGCCACTTTACAGGAAGCAAAATGGGCACACGCCCCACTCCGTTTCGATCCTGGAAAATTAAGGAATACCAGTTTCCATTTTTATCGTCGATCAAAGCACCTTGCCCTGCGTAAGAAAACCCCAGAAAATTATCTTCAAGAATTACTTTTTTTTCGTAGGGTCCCGTTATTTTATCAGCTCTGTAAACGACCTGTCGGCGTTTTTCATTTCGCGGCCAGGATATCATCATCATATAATATTTTCCATCTCTTTTGATGATCTGGTTGCCTTCCAGAAGTCCGGTTTCTTCAGCATCTTTCTGAAAAATCTCCGTTCCGTTCTGATCTCCGATAACATTTTTAAAATCAGGACTGAGCTCAAAAACTTTATTGGACGTAAAAACATACACGCGGTCATCATCGTCAAAAAACAAGGACGCATCATGAAAGTGTTTTGTTCTGGTGATTAATTTCCAACTGTCTTTTTCGGGATTTTCCGTTACGTAAAAATAAGATTTGAACGGCTCGTCATTGGGAGAAAACAGTACGTAATACTTTCCTTTGTGATAACGGATGGAAGAGGCCCATTGTCCGCGTCCATAGACTGTTCCGTTTAATAAATCATATTTCGAATTGTCATTTAATGTATTGAAAACATAGCCAGACATTTCCCAGTGTACGAGATCTTTGGAATGCATCACCGGTGCTCCCGGCATGAGATGCATGGTAGTGCTAATGAGATAAAAATCATCACCGTTTCTGGTGATGGACAAATCCGGAGCATCAGCCCAAATAATGGGATTGGTAAATTTTGTAACGGATTTCTGAAAAGGGTTTATCTGGGCTGAAAGATGATTCAGCCCGATAAATCCCAAAAAAGAAACTATATAAAATGATTTTTTGATATTCATGGTGATATGGTTATTTTACAGCATTCAAGGTTTTGAAATCCTGAAGATTTAGAATCAGTATTTAATTAATTCGGAACAATATCATTTGAAGAGGTACTGTATAATCCTATTAAACTTCCTGTAAAGCCACCCGCAACATCTGTAGAAAGAATATCTCCCGAAACCGGTTCTCCAAGACTTTTAAAATTTTTACCATCCGCAGAATAACTGAAACCGAGCATATCTTTTTCACCGGTTACTTTTAGTGTAAAAGCTTTCGACCAGGAAATTTTTTCGCTTGCTATCAATTTAGATTCCCCTTTTTCAGTTCTTTCCAAGACCATATAAAAATCTTTATCTTTCTTCGTAATTCCGAAAACATAATTGAATCTTTCGCTCTGATAGCAGGTGATTCCGGCAAGTTCTTTTTCAGATTTAGGTTTAAAATCCAAACTGACAGATGTTTCAAAATCCTCATGCTGCAATCTGTGGAATAAAGCCGAAACCGGTGCTAATGCTTTGATATTGGTTTGAAAAGGATTCACCTTTACTCCGTTTTTTGTTATTGTGATAAAATTTTCACGCGGTCCTCTCATAGCGATCCATCGGAAATCCAGATTTTTATCGGTTAATTTATCCGAATATGTAAAATTTCCGTTCGGGAAAAAGCCATTTTTCCCGGTTTGATTTTGCGCACCCTGAGGCAGTTTCAACTTTGGTTTCATGGGAACCAGTCCGTTTTGGAAAACAGGATACGTCCCGCTCCAGTCAACCGGAAGAATGAATGTTTCGCGGCCTTTGTTCACACGGTTGTTTACATTCGGACGAATGGCCAGAAAAACCCCGTACCATTGTCCGTTCGGGCCTTCCACCAAGTCGGCGTGACCTGCCCAATCTACTTTCTCTTTTCGGTCTTTCGGAAAATAGCGCTGTGTAAGAATCGGGTTATTTTTTGCAGGAATAAAAGGGCCTTTCGGAGAATCGGCCATAAAGATTACCTCGCTGTGATTGCCACCGGTTCCTCCTTCTGCACACATCAGGTAATATTTCCCTTTATATTTGTAAAGATGCGGACCTTCAATCCAGATTGGTTTTTGGGTAAGGTCAACACCACCGTTTACTATAATTTTATCTGTACCCGGTACCACCTGGTCTTTTTCCAGATCGTAATCCCAGATTTTGATCACGCGGTGTCCGTTGTATTGTTCGGTTCCTTTTGGCGGTGCATCATTATGAACGATGTAGGCTTTTCCGTCTTCATCAAAGAAAATCGCAGGATCGATTCCGTCGAAATTAAGCTTCTGAACTTCGCTCCAACCTTTTGCGGGATCTTTCGTTTTTACGACCATATTTCCTACTCCACCAGCAATCTGGGTCGTAATCATATAAAATGTATCGTTGTATTTGTTGTATTTGATATCCGGTGCGTAAATTCCCTGCGAGACTCCTCCTTTTTCAACTTTCAACTGAGAAGGTCTGTCCAGAACGTGCCCTACCTGCTTCCAGTTTACCAAATCTTTGGACGTAAAAATCGGAACTCCCGGGAACATTGAAAATGAAGAATTTACCAGATAATAATCTTCACCTTTTTTAGTGATGCTCGGATCCGGATAACAGCCCTGAAGAATCGGTGAGTAAAATTCATCTGACTGTAAAGAATTATCATTGTATATTTTATCGTTTCCACGGTAATTGAAATTGGAGAATGTCTGTGCGGAAATATTGCTTATGGAAAGCAGGACCGCTGCTGCCAGAATATTAGTCCTGTTCTTTAAAAAATTTGGATTCATGGGTTTCTTTTTCATATATAAATTTCTTAATTTCTTGTTTTAAACGTTGAACCCTTCGGGTTCTTTATTATTTTGTCATTATCCACAGGTTTCACCTGTGGCTATTTTTGTTGAACCCTTCGGGTTTGTTTTTCATTGTTTAATAGGATTTCATCCTATTCTGATTAGGTCGTCCTTTCAGGACTTTATTTTTAAGATGTATGTTTTTCCCGGCTCTGTTTGGAAATCATATATCAACGATGCTTTAATTTCAAAAGGATTTAATTTTGCATCTGCCGAAATTAAAGGTGCTTTGATTTCAGGAATTTCAAAAAACGGGTTCGGATTCTTACCTTGTGCTTTTTTAAGTTTTGAGCTTCCTGAAAGCTGCATTTCATTCGGAATTCTTATTCTGCAATTCCCGCCAAGTCCTGACTTTATCATTACCTCTTTTGCCTTATTATTTTCCCATATAATACTTATTTCAAAACCTCCGTATGTTTTTAAACCGGAAATTTTCCCGTTTTTCCACTCATCAGGAAGTGCAGGCAGCACGTCGATAAAGCCATTCTGTGTCTGCAGCAACATTTCCGTAATTCCTGAAGTGCAGCCGAAATTTCCGTCGATCTGGAACGGCGGATGCGCATCAAAAAGATTCGGATAGGTTCCTCCTTTTTTCCCCCAGCCATCTTTTTCGACCAAGGTAAGCTGGTCTTTGATCAATTTATTTGCATGATTTCCATCCAAAAGTTTTGCCCAGAGATTTACTTTCCAGCCCATTGACCAGCCTGTGGAAACATCGCCGCGATGAATTAAAACCGTTCTCGAAGCATCCGTTAGTTCAGGAGCAGTAAACGGATTAATTTGGTTGGAGGGAAACAATCCGTATAAATGGGAAACGTGCCTGTGATTATCTTCAGGGTTATCCAGATCTTCCATCCACTCCTGCAGCTGTCCATATCTTCCGATTTTCATGGGTGGTAATTTTGAAATAACAGAATTCCAGACCTGAACTTTTCCAGCATCCACATTGAGAATTTCTGCTGCTTTTTTTGTTTTTGTAAATAGGTCGAACATTAGCTGATTGTCCATGGTATTTCCGGCTGCCAATGCACTTCCCTGATGCCTTTGAGGAATGTTCTCTGGAGACATGGACGGACTTACCACGAGCCATTGGCGCGTAGGCTCTTCAATTAAAAAATCCTCATAAAACTCTGTAGCTGATTTAAGTACAGGATAAACAGATTTTAAATAATTTTTATCACCATTGTATAAGTATTTTTCCCAAAGATGCTGCGAAAGCCACGCTCCGCCCATCGGCCACATTCCGGCATTCGCAAAATCCACAACCCCTGTTATTCTCCAGATATCGGTATTGTGATGAGCTACCCAGCCTCGGCTGTTGTACATTACTTTCGCCGTTTCTTTTCCTGTATTGCTTAAATCTCTGACCATCTGAATCAGAGGTTCGTGCATTTCAGAGAGATTGGTTTTTTCGGCAGGCCAGTAATTCATCTCCGTATTGATATTGATGGTGTATTTGCTGTCCCATGCCGGTTTATTCGAATTGTTCCAGATTCCCTGAAGATTGGCAGGCTGACCGCCGGGCTGTGATGAAGAAATTAAAAGGTAACGCCCGAACTGATAGTATAATGAGATAAGTTCCGGATCGTAACCTGATGCAAAATTTTTAACACGAATATCAGTAGGATTTTTTGCGGCTTCAGAAGTTCCTAAATCAATATCAACTCTTTTGAAGTAGTTTTGATATGTCTTTAAATGATTTTTAAATAAGGTTTTAAAATTTTTATGTTCTGCTTCCGAAATGTATTTTCTGCTTTTCAGAACTTCGTCTGTATTTAACGTTTTATAATCTGTAAAGTTTGTAGCGATTGATATCAAAATGGTAACTTCATCTGCATTGTTTACCGAGATAGATTTTCCTGAAATAGAAATATTTCCACCTTTTGTAATAAATTTTGCCACGGCATTAAATTTCACTCGCCCCTGTACACCGTCTAAAATTGAGGATAAACCGTTCATTTGCAATGTAACACCATCAGCCTGAGTATTTTTTTTGAGCTCACTGTCGAAATTTGCTGTGAAATTCAATGCATTTTTTTTGTCAGTGCTGAGTTTAACCACCATTATATTATCCGGAATTGAGGCAAATACCTCTCTTTTAAAATGAACTCCGCCGGAAATGAAAGTTGTCGTCGTAAGTGCTTTCTCAATATCTAATTCCCTGTAATAATCTTTAATGTCATCAAGATTATGAAAATCAAGTGTGAAATCACCAATATTCTGAAATGCTGAGCCGTGAAGTGTTTTTGCCGTCAGACCTTTATCAGCAAGAATCTGTGCTTTTTTATAATTTCCCTTGAAGAGATAATATCTAATAGAATCCAGGACTTTAGGGCCGTCCGGATTATCATTTTGGGAAGGTCCTCCCGACCAGAATGTAGCTTCATTAAGCTGAAGTTTTTCTTTGTGAGGATCTCCGAAAACCATTGCAGCAATTCTTCCGTTGCCGATAGGTAAAGCTTCAACCCATTGCTGGGCGGGCTTGCTGTACCACAGCTTATATTTTCCTCCTTTTTGGGCAGAGGAAAATATACTGATCAAAAGACAGATTGCGATATTGCAAAGTTTAGATTTCATTTTTACTTTTTTAATACTTCAAACTGCAAACTGATATTAAGCTGTTTCGTTTTTATTTATCACTTTAATAATCTGATATTATAAAGGATATACATTTCCTGCATGTATTTCTGTTACTTTAACATGAAGAAAATCAACTCAAATTTAAACTCCGCTGAAAGCGCTGAAACCACCATCAACAGGCAATAATGCACCGGTAATAAAACTTGCTGCATCTGAACAGAGAAATTGTATTACCCCGTTTAGTTCTTCTACTTCACCAAAACGCTGCATCGGCGTTTTAGCAATTACTTTTTTGCTTCTGTCCGTAAGAGAACCGTCCGGATTTAACAAAATCGCCCGGTTCTGGTCACCAATAAAAAAACCGGGAGCTACTGCATTCACACGGATTTTATCTCCGAATTTCAATGCTACATCTGAAGCCAGCCATTGGGTAAAGTTGGTAATTGCGGATTTGGCCGCAGAATATCCTGCCACTCGGGTAATCGCAGAATAAGCTGCCATAGATGATATATTTACGATGCTTCCGCTTCTCTGCTCTGCCATTGCTTTTCCGAAAACATAGCTCGGGTAAACGGTACCGTTGATATTGAGATCGGTAACCTCATCCCAGCCTTGTATATTCATATCAAAAAATGACTGTTCCGGAGATAATGTTGCGGAAGGAATGTTTCCACCGGCGATATTCAGCAGAATATCAATTCTTCCGTATTTTTCCTTAATTTTTTCTGAGGCCGCTTCAAGACTTTCAATGTTCAACACGTTTGCTTCTACGGCAAATGCTTCACCTCCTGATAGCGTCAGTTCTTTTACAAGAGCATTCAGTTTTTCCTGATTTCTGCCCAATGCTACTATTTTTGCTCCTGCTTCTATGAAACTTTTGGCAAGACTTCCTCCCAAAACGCCTGAAGCACCTGTAATGATCGCAACTTTATCTTTAATGCTGAATAAATCTTTCATGACTATAATTGATGATAAATGATGATTGATATATTTTCCACAGGTTTCACATGTGGCTACTATTATTGGATCCTTCGGATCCTATTTTTTCTTCGATATTTCATTTTGTACAGCCGCCATCACGCCTTCAATCTGTCCTAAAGCCAGCATTCTTCCTAAGAAAGAGTAACCGGGATTATAACCTTTTCCGATATCTTCAGTTAAAAGTCTTCCGTGGTCAATTCTCATCGGCAACTCAGGATTTTCCTTTTCAAATATGCGGACTACGTCAATCAATTTACCTCTTCCTCCAAGGTGGTGTGCCTCTATGAAATCTCCGTTTTCAAAAACATTTGTGCTTCTCAGGTGAACAAATTTTGTCCGGCGGGCAAACTTCTCAGCCAGCTTTGGTACATCATTATTCGGGTTGGCACTTAAAGAGCCGGCACAAAAGGTCAATCCGTTGTGAGGATTGTCCACGGCATTCAGAAACCACTCTATATCTTCTTCATTGGTTACGATTCTTGGCAAGCCTAAGAGCGCAAACGGAGGATCATCGGGGTGTACACACATCTGGATGTTCCATTCTTTGCAAACCGGCATTATTTTTTCAAGGAAGTATTTAAGGTTCTGGCGAAGCTGGTTTTTATCAATTCCATCATACAAAGCCAGTAAATTATTGAACTTGTCGACAGGGTTTAAATCACCTTCTTTAATGTTTCCATTAACAAATCCCTGGGTTTTTACAATAACCGAATCAATGAGAATGTTTTTGTCTTCTTCGGTAAGCGTGCTTTTCAGCTCTTCCACTTTCTGAAGAATCTCCGGTGTATAATCGTTTTCTGCGTCTTTCCTTTTCAGAATATGAATTTCAAAATAAGCAAATTTAGCTTTATCAAAATATAATGATGATGAACCGTCTTCCCATTCGTGGAATAGATCTGTCCTTGCCCAGTCGAGCACTGGCATAAAGTTATAGCATACTGTTGTTATTCCTGCTTTTCCAAGATTTTCGAGACTTTTGATATAATTATCTATTAAAAAATCCCGGTCTTGACCTCCGTATTTTATTGCTTCACTTACCGGAAGGCTCTCCACAACAGACCAGCGAAGACCGTGACTTTCTATATAGTTTTTGTAATCATTAACAGCCTCTAAACTCCAGATTTCTCCGTTCGGAATATCATGAAGTGCAGAAACAATTCCTTCTACCCCGATTTGCCGGAGTGTGCCAAGCTTTATTTGATCATTCTTCCCAAACCAACGCCATGTTTTTTCCATAATATTATATTTTAATTTTATTAAAACAAAGCAGGTGCTTTTTGGTAAACACCTACTTTGCTGTTAATATGAATGTAAGAATAAAAATCAATTAATAACCAGGATTCTGGTATTTTGCTTTTACATCTGCAGACACTTCCATCGCATCCAGCTGATTCTGAGGAATCGGTCTCAGATAATGGAAAGGTTTTATTGTTCTTGTTACCGTCTGCGGCGTATGGTCTCCGTAAGAAGCTCCTGCGATCTGGTAGGTAGCTGCATACTGCTCCCATTTTTGGGTACGTACCAAATCATACCATCTGTAGAATTCTCCATAATATTCTCTGGATCTTTCTGCAAGGATATAATCAATAGTGATTGTTGAAGGCGTTGCGGCGATCATAGCTGCGCTGTTATCAGCGATATAAGAAACATTCTGCGCATTATTGAACTTCCATTTTCCTGCTCTTGCACGGATAACGTTGATGAGATCTCTTGCGCTCATCGCTCCAGAAGCTCCTTTTACGGCTGCTTCCGCTGCAATGAAGTAAAATTCGGAGAATTTCGCAACATTAAACGGACGGGTAAGGCCTGCATTCGGATAACCTAAGCCATTCGGATCATCCGTACGGTAAGTTCCGATTTTCCAAAGACCAGGATAAACAATTCTGCTGATACCGTTCGGTGCAATTACCCAGTCTGCTCTTCCTGGCAGTGTTCCTGCTCCTACTCCGCTTTGTCCTGCCCCTGAAGGATAGGCAGGAGTTTGAGAATCGTCGTTCAGGAAGCTGAGAATAGCTCCTCCAGGCTGTACCGGAAGGCTGTTTGCGTTGTATAGAACCGGTACTGTTGTAAGTCCTGTTCCGTTTTTATTCCAGTTTCCTCTATACGTGGTTACAAAAGTACCATCGTAACGGGAATCAAGGGTTTTATCGGCAAAAGTATTTTTAATAACACCTAATGTAGGACACATACGAACCCAAGGTCTTCCCAGTGACTGAGCTGCTTCACGCTGAATAGAACTCACAGCGTCATTCGCGCCCCATGCTGCTGTTTTGCTGCTTTTGATGGCCGTATAGTTCCAGGTCTGCATCCAGGCTGCAAAGTTATCAGGAGCCCATCCTGAACCAAATCCTACAGGATCACTTTCATTATAATATGTGCTGGATGAAGTATGGTCTGCATACAGCATGCATTCATTATTTCTATCATTGGAACCTACATTTACATCATAAAAAGTAGCCTGTAAACTGTACGGTGCAGGATTGGTAATTCCCGCCATTGCCACGTCATAAGCCTGCTGGAAATACCATTGTGCATTGTGACCGTCCGGATCAGTTCTGGGTGTTTCCGGATAGGTAGGGATATTGTTAGGGTTCTGCAACCACCAACCGTAGGTAAGATATGCTTTAGCCAAAAATAATCTAGCTGCATTTTTCGTAACTCCTCCCGTTACACGTGGTGAAATTGGCAAATTGTCTACCGCCTTTTTGAGATCCGGGAAAATTACTTTTGAGTAAACTTCCGGTACCGTATTTCTTGTGGAAGTAGCTACCGGTGCTGTATTAAATTTAAGTTCTCCCGAACCGAGATCCAAAGGAACACCTCCGTAGGTCTGAACAAGCATAAAATAATCAAACGCCCTGAAAAACCTGGCTTCAGAAATCATGGCTTCTGCAACACCTGCAGCAGGCCCTTTTTCAATAATTCCGTTGGCTGTATTTATGTATGGAAAAACAGAACCCCAAACCATGCTTGTAGGAAATGTATTGGAATTGATATTCCCCTGTCCTGACATATCCAGTTCTTTAAAATTACCATCCGCACTTTGTGCCCAGGTAGATTCATCGGTACCATTCTGACAGTTGCTCATAAAGTAACCGTTACCATATAAAAGTCGTAATTGTCTGTATAAAGAAGTAAAACTCTGGTTGATACCGTCTGGTGTACTTAAGTAATCAACAGTATAGACGGACCTTGGCTGCTCGTCAAGAATCTCGTTACATCCTGTAAATGTTAATGATAAAAAGATTGCTCCCAATATCATTTTTTTGTTAAAATTTATCATGACTGTACAGTTTTAAAAAGTTAAATTAAGACCCATTAAATAATTTCTTGTAGACGGATTATTGGTTCCGATAATAAGCTGACGGCTCTGATATCCGCTAACCGCCTGGTTTTCATTTCCGAAAGAGTTAGGTTCCGGATCCATTCCTGAAAACTTATGATATGGTGAAAACAGGACTAAAGGATTGGTAACCGTTACATAAATTCTGAAACTTGTAATTTTCAGATCTTTTAAGAAATCTTTATCGATGTTGTATCCTAAAGTAATAGTACGAAGCTTAAGATAAGAAGCATCAAACATAGCTAACGTGGAAGAATACTTCGGGTTGTCACCACTTAAATGGCGTCCCGGACGAGGGAAGTATGCTTCTGTATTATTTTCCGTCCAATAATCTACATCTACGTTGTTTCCTCTACCTGTTAATCTGTTCAGGTAACTTGCAGATCCGTACAATGTACTGATTAAAATTCCGCCGTGCTGGAAAGCCCCAACGGTGCTAAGTTCGAAATTTTTATATGCCAGACGAATATTAAATCCGCCCTGATATTTCGGTGCCGTATCAAAAATCTGCCTGTCATCCGGGCCAATAGCACGTACAGGAGTTCCGTCCGCATTATATCCTCCGGTATACAGCACTTTAATAGAACCCACCACATCTGCTGCCGTTCCCGGCTCAAGAATATTCTGGTATGGGTCTCCTGCCTGCCAAAGACCAATATACTGATAATCATACAGAGAGTTAATATTATGGCCTACAAACCAAAGGTTGTTTACATCTCTGTCGATTCCTGAAGCGAGTGCTAAAATCTTATTTCTGTTGGTATAAAAGTTAACTCCTGCATCCAAAGAGAAACCGTCCGGATTGTCTAAAATTGTTCCGTTTAAAGAGAATTCCCATCCTTTATTTTCTGTTTCCGCAACATTTTTCGTTACAAAAGAAAGACCTGAAGATGGTGGCAACGATTTATTAGATAACAGATCATAAGTATGTGTTCTGTAATATTCTATACTACCGGTAATACGGTTATTGAATAATCCGAAATCTGCTCCGTAGTTTTGTGTTTTAGAATATTCCCATCCGAGATCAGCGTTGGGAGCCTGATTTACGTAAACCCCTGTACCATTTGAACCTCCGAAATTATAAGGCGTTACGGTAAGTGATCCTAATGTTGAGTAAGGAGCTACTGCCTGATTGGAAGTTTGTCCCCAACCTGCTCTTAGCTTGAAAAGATTCAGCGCCTTGATATTCTGCATGAAAGATTCATTCGTAATGTTCCATCCTAAAGACAGTGCCGGATAGGTATGCCATTTATTTCCCGGAGCAAGTCTTGAAGATCCGTCTGCACGAAGCGTTGCGGTCAACATATATTTATTGTCATAAGTATACATTACTCTTCCCATCGCTGAAAGAAGACCTGTCTGCTCATACCTCTGATCTTCCGGTCTTACGGTAATGTCCGCCTGAGGAGACTGTCCTAAATTATAATACTGGAAAAAGTCTGCAGGTACATTTTTTGCACTCATGTAGGAACTTGTAAACCTGTTTCCTTCTGCCGAATATAATCCTACCGCGTTTACCTTATGTTTGCCAAATGTACGGTCGTAAGTTAAAAGGTTTTCCACTACCCAGTGATAGGTCTGGTTATTCCCTCTTCCTGCAGATGACGGCCCGAGCGGATTGGTATTGAATACTCCAACTCCCGTGTAATTTCCGTTATTGGCTGTACGGAAGTCTAATCCAACATTCAATCTGTATTTAAGACCGTTCAGAGGAAGACTTACCTCACCGTAAAGGTTATTGTACGAGGCAAAAGATTTGGTTTCATCTACATATTTATCGTTTAATCCTTCTAATGTTTTACGGGTATAGATCCAGGTCTGATCTATTCCTCCTGCAGTACTCATTACTCTTTTGAAGGTGCCGTCTGCATTATAAGGATCCGCAAGCGGTGAATACCCCAGAACAGCTCCCGGATTTACTCCGTTTCCTTCTGAAACCGAATAATTGGTATTAGTGGTGAATCCGAATTTAAAGGACTTTCCTACCTGCTGATCTATTGCCGTACGCAAAGAGAATCTTTCGTAACTCTGAAGCGGTATTAATGCATCTTGTTTAAAGTAAGACAATCCTACATTATAATTTCCTCCTTCCGTACCTCCTGAAACACCGACATCGTGGCTGGTCATCATTGCCGGTTTGTAGTAAAGGCTTTGCCAGTCGGTATTGTTATTATTATTTTCGTCTGCACCATTGGTGTACAAAGGCGTTGTGTTTCCTGCAGGTGTGGCATAGGCACGAAGCTGGGCAAATTTAGGCCCATCCATCATCGGGTATTTTGAAAACAGAGTCTGAACTCCGGTAAAAGAGTTGTAGGTAAATCTCGGTTTTTGTCCTTTTGATCCTCTGTTTGTTGTTACGAGTATAACTCCGTTTGCACCTCTTGAGCCATAAATTGCCGTTGCAGAAGCATCTTTGAGGATGTCTATACTTTTAATGTCACTTGAGCTAATATCGCTCAAAGATCCTACGAACGGAATCCCATCAAGAACGATAAGCGGGTTGTTGTCCCCTGTTAATGATCTTGTTCCCCTGATCCGGATCTGCATGGCTGCTCCAGGTTTTGTAGAAGTCTGGGAAATATCTACCCCGGCAGTTCTTCCCTGTAAAGCCTGTGTAATGTTTGCTGAAGGCACTTCACGAAGAACATCTCCTTTTACGGTAGCCACAGATCCCGTGACAGCTTCTTTTCTTTGTGTACCATATCCAATAACAACAACTTCATCTATCTTTCTCTCTTTTGTTACCGAATCTTTTTTAACCTGGGCATACGCGAAGCCGGAAGGTAATAAGGCCATGGCAAAAAACAGGGCCGCCTTATTGGTTTTAGCTAAATAAAATCGGTTCATAATTATTATTTTTAAATATTAGGGTTGAATAAAAGGCTATTAATAATTATAGTTCTGGTAAATCCCTAGTGTTAGCAGCCTTTTCATTTTTTAAGATTAGATATACATGTTTACGATAGCTTCAAACAATTCCTGTTTTCCGCTTTTTGGCTGAGGTTCCCCTATTTCATGCGCTATTCTCTGAAGATCTTCCAGTTTAAGGTTTCCTTCTTCGAATGCCTTTCCGTTTCCGTTGTCAAAAGAAGCGTAGCGGTCTGTTCTTAATTTTTTATAGTCTGAGTTTTCAAGAATATCAGCAGCGGCCAGAAGTCCTTTTGCAAAAACATCCATTCCTGAAATATGAGAGATGAATAAGTCTTCCGGATCAATAGAATTTCTTCTGATTTTTGCATCAAAGTTTACCCCTCCGGTTCCCAGTCCGCCTGCCGGAAGAAGCACCAGCCATGCCTGAACCATTTCCAGGTAATCTACCGGGAACTGATCTGTGTCCCATCCGTTCTGATAGTCTCCTCTGTTGGCGTCAATACTTCCTAAAAGTCCGGCATCCACCGCTACCTGAAGCTCATGTTCAAAAGTGTGTCCTGCCAGCGTTGCGTGGTTTACTTCAATATTTAATTTAAAATCTTTGTCAAGTCCGTAATGTCTTAAAAACCCGATTACCGTTTCAGAATCGTAGTCGTACTGGTGTTTTGTAGGTTCCATTGGTTTAGGTTCGATCAGGAAAGTTCCTTTAAAACCCTGCTGACGCGCATAATCTCTGGACATTGAAAGGAAACGGGCAAGGTGGTCTTTTTCACGTTTCATGTCTGTGTTTAGAAGGCTCATATATCCTTCTCTTCCGCCCCAGAATACGTAGTTTTCTCCACCTAAAGCAATGGTTGCATCGATAGAGTTTTTCACCTGAGTTCCCGCGCATGCTACTACATCAAAATTCGGGTTGGTAGAAGCTCCGTTCATGTACCTTTCGTGGGTGAAAACATTGGCGGTTCCCCATAAAAGTTTAATTCCGGTTTCTGCCTGCTTTTGTTTGGCGTACTCAACCACAGTCTGAAGGTTTTTCTCATAATCTTTCCAGTTATTTGCCGGGTCTACAAGGTCGATATCATGGAAACAGTAGTAGCTGAATCCCATTTTAGACATGAATTCAAAGCCTGCATCCATTTTGTGCATTGCTCTTGTTACGGCATCATTTCCGATATCCCACGGATGATGGATGGTTGCCCCTCCGAACGGATCGCTTCCGTTTGCACACAGAGTGTGCCACCACGCCATTGCAAAACGGGTCCAGTCTTTCATGGGTTTTCCCATTACTACTTTTTCTGCATCGTAGTAGCGGAATGCCATTGGATTTCTGCTTTCTTTCCCTTCAAACTTAATCTTTTCGATCCCCGTAAAAAACTCTTTCGTACCAGTTAAAGTGTTCATATTTTTTATTTATTTTATTTTTTTTTTTGCGTAGAAATCCCCTGCTCACCGGCTTTGAGAGGTCGGTAAGAGCTATGGAAAACTTCTGTTGATTTTTTAGATTATTTCATTAAGATGATGTTTCCATCTTGTGTAAGCTTCCAGATATTGTTCTTGTTTTTCGTGTTCAGGCTCTATCACTGCTATTTTTTCGAGTGATGAAAAAGCTTCTTTAGAATCTGCATAAAACCCGATTCCTATTCCCGCAGCTCTTGCAGCTCCTACGGCTCCGTCGGTATCATAAAGTTCAATAACCGCATTGCTGACACTGGAAAGTGACTGACGAAATATTGAACTTAAAAACATATTGGCATTTCCTGCACGGATTACCTGAATATCCATCCCGATATTTCTCATGATATTCATTCCGTATTCATAGGAAAAGACAATTCCTTCCTGCGCCGCACGCAGAATATCTCCTTTAGTGTGAATGTTAAAATTAATTCCGTGAATTGAGCAGTTGGTTTCTTTGTTTTCCAACACTCTTTCGGCACCGTTACCGAAAGGGACAATGCTAAGACCTTTAGATCCTACAGGCGAAAGCGAAGCCAGCTCATTCATGTCTCCATATGAAGATAATGACGTTGCAAAATTATGCTTCAACCATGAATTCAGAATTCCTGTCCCGTTGATGCAGAGTAAAACGCCCAGCCTGATCTGTTCCGGAGTATAATTAACGTGGGCAAACGTATTAACTCTTGATAATTTATCATATTCCAGCTGATCAAGCACTCCGTAAACAACTCCTGAAGTTCCGGCAGTGGAAGCGATTTCTCCAGGATTAAACACGTTCAGTGAAAGTGCGTTGTTCGGCTGATCTCCGGCTCTGTAGGAAATCGGGGTTCCTTCTTTAAGGCCTAATTCCTGGGCTGCTGCTGCAGAAACCGAAGCCTGGATTCCAAAAGTAGGAATAATCTCAGGGAAGAAACTTTTCGGTATTCCGTAGTGGCCAATCACATCTTCTGAAATACAGTTGTTTTTAAAGTCCCAGAAAATCCCTTCCGAAAGGCCTTCAATGGTCATTCCTATCTGTCCGGAAAGTCTCATGGCGATGTAATCTCCCGGAAGCATTATTTTATCAATTTTATCAAAAATTTCCGGTTCGTTTTCTTTTACCCAGGCTAATTTGGATGCCGTAAAATTACCCGGTGAATTCAGCAAATGCGACAGGCATTTTTCTTCTCCTATTTCTTTAAAAGCTCTTTCGCCATACTGTACCGCACGGCTGTCACACCATATAATAGACGGTCTCAATAAATTCTGATCTTTGTCTACCAGGATAAGACCGTGCATCTGCCAGGTAATTCCGATTCCTTTGATGTCTTCAGGATGAATTCCTGATTCGTGCATTACGGCTTCGTGTGCCAGTTTAAGGTTAGTCCACCAATCAACAGGGTTCTGTTCTGCCCATCCCGGATTCACAGCGGTGATTTTCATTTCCTTTTTCGGGGAAAATTCTGAAGCAATCACTTTTCCGCTGGATGCCTCGATGAGACAAACTTTTACAGAAGAACTGCCGATGTCATAGCCTAGTAAGTACATAATTTTATTGAGGAGCTTTTATTTAATGAGTTTAGTATTGTTTTTCTTGTAGATTTTCGCATCGAACTTATAATATCTTGCAGCACGGTGCGAAACATTTTTTTCAATTTCGTCCAGCGGCACGATATAGTTGAATGATGATATTTTTTTATGAAAATTTTTAATGTCAATATATTTTTCACTTAATGCGCTGTAGAGCTGATAAAGCTGTCTGATGGTGAATCTTTTCGGCAGCAGTTCAAAAATGATAGAGAAGTCTGATTCTATCCATTTTCTGATTTCCACCAGTGATTCACTGATAATCTTATTGTGATCAAATGGCAGCTCCGGCACTTCATCAATCGGGAACCAGTCTACATTATCATACTTGGTACTGTTGATCTTATGATCAATCTTGCAGAGTGAAAGATAAGCCACCGTAATAATCCTGTCGATATGGTGTTTATATTCTTTACCCATCCACGTGATATCATGTTCATTATTTGCACGTCCCGGATCTGCAAAACATTTAAACTGTTTAAGAACCATTTTACGGATTCCTGTAAGTTCATGAAGTACTCTTTCTGCAGCATCATCTACATCTTCGTTGCTAAAGATCAGGCTTCCGGGCAGTTTTCTTCTTCTTTCCAAAGGGATCTCATCTACATGTCGCTGAACCAATAAAATGTTCAGGCGGTTTTCGAGATCAAATCCGAATACTACACAATCTACAGACACGTATGTATGAATAAAGTCAGGGCTCATTTAATCGTTAACATTTATGTAACATCACAAATATAAAAATTCAATTGAATAAAAAAAATAAATTTACTGCTAACACTTACATATCAACTATTTACATATCGATTTTTTATGATAACAATTGTATATATTTTATGATAAGGTTATCATTAAAATTACACTTATGTCAATCTTAAAACATGAGTTTACAACACCTTGGAAAAAAAATAATTAAAAAAAGAGATTGAAATTTTGTTTTAAAATACTATGATAAGAAACGTTAAAAAAAAGATTATTTTTTTTATTAAAAAGTGTAAAAAAAACACTTTTAGACATAAAAATTCGTTAATTTTTTGATTTTTCCTTAACCATTTTTATATGCAAGACGTAAAAATTATAGCAAAAAGAAAATCGGGAGAAAATTTGGAGATTAAATTTATGATAACCGAAAATTAAATAAAAAGAAATTATTATTGATGAAGATTCACCGGAGTTTTTCTTTACGTAAAGTCTATTCTGATATTATTTGCCATCTTCCTGATGTGGTTTATTAATTTTTATGTGAGATTTGCACCTATGGCACAACTTCTGATATAGCAAAGAGAATCACTTTAAATCCTAATATTATGTCGATAAAAATACAAGTTGCCAAGTGTACTGACTGCAATGGTTACTACTCATCCGCACCACTAGAAAATAAAGATATTTTTAATCCTGAAATTACCGATCATTATTTTTATCATGGCGAACCCTGGTTTACCCTTGATCTGAATGCTTTTGAAAAATTCAAAAAGTATGAGCGTACTGAGATTAAAGTTGTTGAACTTGATGAGCACAGAAAACAGGACCATCTGCACTGCCATTGTCCTAAGAAAAAAACAGTTTCCAAAAAGAAATACGCTTACAGCGCATCCAAGAAGCAGCACACTCTTCCTGCGATCGAAAAGTATGATGCCGATACGGATATTTACTTTAAGGATCTTTATTACACCTACAATAATTTCCACGGAATAAATGCCGGTAATTACAGCAATTCTAACCGGAAATTCAGATAACAGATACTTGTATTTACACTATAAAAAAGCAGAGATAATATCATCTCTGCTTTTTGTTTTTGCCTTATAAATTATTTAGGATTTTAAGGTACAATACTATCTGAAAGTTTTTTGTTTGAAAAAACGTTTACCATTACTTTTTCAATTCTTGCTCTGTCAGCATCAGAAAGATTAGATCCCGATGGCAGGCACAGGCTGCTTTCAAAAAGCTTCTCTGCAAAATCTCCTCCGTAATAGGGTGCCTCTTTAAAAACGGGCTGCATATGCATCGGTTTCCAGATTGGGCGTGATTCTATTTTATCTTCCAAAAATGCAAGACGAAGATCTTCCCGGTTTTTAGATGCTTTTGCTTCATCAATTGTTATTACCGACAGCCAGTGGTTGCTGAAAAAATCTGTGTCCGGCTCGCAAAACAGTTCTACACCATCCATATTTCTGGTAATTTCAGCATAGAAGTCGTGCATTTTTCTTCGGCCTTCTACCCGGCTGTTCAGGACTTCCATTTGCCCTCTTCCTATTCCTGCTGAAACGTTACTCATTCTATAGTTGTATCCTATCTCTGAATGCTGGTAATGCGGTGCCTTATCCCTCGCCTGTGTAGAAAGGAAAACGGCCCTGTCTTTGTCTTCCTTTGAATGGCATACCAATGCTCCTCCGCCGGAAGTTGTGATAATTTTATTTCCATTAAAAGATAAAATTCCAAAACGTCCGAAAGTACCACAAGATCTTCCTTTGTAAGTAGAACCAAGTGATTCGGCAGCATCTTCAATAAGAGGAATATCAAATTCTGTAGCGATGGCTAAAATCTCATCCATTTTTGCCGGCATCCCATAAAGATTAACCGCAACAATAGCTTTTGGTTTTTTATTTTTGGAAATTCTGTCTACTACTGCCTCCCTTAATGCGACAGGACACATATTCCAGGTATCTTTTTCTGAATCAACAAAAACAGGGGTCGCTCCCTGATATACAATAGGATTGGCCGAAGCTGAAAAAGTAAGAGACTGACAAATCACTTCATCGCCGTAACCAACATTGCATTCGATCAATGCTAAATGCAGGGCTGCTGTTCCGGATGAAAGTGCCGCAACTTTTACTTCCTGGTTCAGAAATTTTTCCAGATCAGTTTCAAAGCCATTTACGTTCGGACCTAAAGGAGCTATCCAATTGGTATCAAATGCTTCGTTGACATATTTTATTTCTGTTCCACCCATATGAGGGGAAGAGAGCCATATTTCAATGCTCATAATTATTTTTTTTAATTTATTACTATCTCAAATCTGGTGATTTATAGTCTTCCCATTTTTTGCTATTGAAACTTCTTACTGTATCAGCAACATTAATTAAAACTTGGGACAACTACAAGCACACTCATTTTTATGTACTATTTTTGAATATTCATGATTGGAGGGTCAGGTAAGCTCAAATAATTAATAACAGTTGATCAATTACTTTTTCTTATTTGTCTTTTCTGTCGCAATAACGACTTCTATATTTCTTATGTAGTTTATAACGTACAGAATAATCAGGAATTTTATCTGAAATATCTTCATTTATGGATGCTTCAATATGAATCCGTTTTATTCTGCAGTTTCAGCAACTACCTTGCCATGACGCTTACTCCCATATAAATATACTGCTACACTTTTAATTATTTCCGTTAAAGGCTTCTGTTGTTGCCTGCCCTTCTTTATTGATTCCTTCTTTTTTAAAAACTTTTTTAACAGTAAGGAGTACAATTTTACAATCCAGGACAAATGAAACATGATCGATATACCACACATCCAGTTCAAATTTCTTTGCCCATGAAATAGCATTTCTTCCATTGACCTGAGCCCAACCTGTGATTCCCGGACGAACTTCGTGTCTTCTTTTCTGAGATTCATTATACAAAGGCAGATACTGCGGTAATAAAGGTCTCGGACCAATGATGGCCATATCTCCTTTAAGAACATTGATCAGCTGCGGAATCTCATCAAGAGAAGTCTGGCGTATAAAACTTCCCATTGGCGTAAGTCTGTCAGCGTCCGGCAGATAATTTCCTTTGCTGTCTTTTTTATCCGTCATGGTTTTAAACTTAATAATGTTAAACATTTTTTCATTAAGTCCCGGCCTTCTCTGGAAAAAGAACGGTTTGCCGTCATTCTGAAAATACAGCACCACAAGTACAATAAGAAAAACAGGTGACAATAAAATCAAACCTGAAAAAGCAATCAGAAAATCAATTACTCTTTTCAATAAGTTCTTATACATCTATATTATTTTCTTTAAGCAGGGTTTTATATTCCTTTAATAATTCATTCCAGATCACAGACTGCTCGTACCGCGACTGAATCATAGGCCTGGAATTTATTTTCAGCTTCTGATACAAATCTGTATCCGAAAGTATTTTCTCCATGGCTACTTTGAGTTTATCACTATTTTTTACCGGAATAATCATTCCGTTTTGTCCTTCAACAATGATTTCGTTGCAGCCGTTGATATCGGAAACGATGCTTGGCAATTCCATCGCTCCCGCCTGCATAACAACATTAGGGAAGCCCTCACGGTAGCTTGGAAAAACCAGCGCGTCTGAAACCGCAAAATAGGGTCTCACATCTTTCTGAAATCCTAAATCCAAAATATCAGGATTGTTTTTTATCTCTTGCACTGTTTCCGGCTGCAAGGGATCAAGGTGTTCTTCCAAAGGGCCGATCAGTAAAAGCTTTACCGATTTTGACCGATTTGCATTCTTACTGATCTGTGAAAAAGCCTGAACCAGTTCATTAATGCCTTTATCACCTACCAAACGTCCTACAAATACAAAAACAAAATCTGATGCAGTGATGTTGAGCTCTTTTTTTAGCTGATCTTTTTGTTCATCATTAATATTTTCAGGAGAAAAAAAGCGGGTATCGATTCCGTTGGATGATCCATTGCCTATAACCTTCAGTTTTTTGCTTTGTGTTAAATTATTTTTAAGGATGAAATCATACAATCCTTTAGAATTCGGGTACACTTTTGTTGCGGAAGTGTAGGTGAGTTTTTCAACAAAATCCAATATTTTACGCTTGGTTCCCTGTGCTTCCATTAAAGGCAGTCCAGCCACAGTATGAAGCCTAAGCGGAACTTTTGCCAATTTTGCAGCCAGCATTCCTATAATTCCCGCTTTCGGAGTATGCGTATGAACGATCTGTGGTTTCTGTCTTTTTAGAAACTGATAGGTTTTCCAAAGAGATTTTAAATCGCTGAGAGGAGTAATTGCCCTTGACATTTCAATAGCTACCACATTAATACCTTCCGAATCTTTTACATCATATAGCTCTTGTCCTGATGAAGAAACGCCCGTTACATCAAAATATTCTGACATAAATTTATGCTGCCCCTTCAGTAATACTTTCAGAGAAACCGGAACTGTTGTTATACGTACTAATTTAGTTTTCAAACGCTCTAATTATTTTTTTCAAGTTATTATCTGTATTGTATGTTGAATCTATCAACATTCTTCCTTCATGACCTTCCTGAATTGTTACCTGCTTATTTTCTATGTATTTTTTTATGGCATTATACCAATCATCTCCGTGTACAAAATCTCCGTTTTTCCCCGGATTTACGATATCGTTATTCATCCCTACAGGCGATGCAAGAACCGCGATACTGCATCCCATATACTGTATGAGCTTGTAAGAACATTTGCCCTGTTCCCAAGGTGTGTCATGTAAAGGCATTATTCCAAGATCAAATTTATTGATTTCTTCAACCTCTGTATTTTCATTCCAGGGAATAAAGCTGATAAATCCATCTGTTTCCGGAGATTGCCTGGCCCCGATAATATTGACCCTGAAATGCGGAAATTCTTCGTTAAGTTTTTTGAATACAGGAAATAATTCTTCAATATATTTATAGGTAGATGGTGAACCGATCCAGCCTAGTGTAAAATGGGAAAGATCCTTATTATCTATTTTATAATATTTATTACGATTAATTACCGTTGGTAAAAGAATTATTTTCCTGGCGCCCGCTTTTTTTGCTCTGTCTGCAAGATAGCTGTTACCGGCAAATACACATTTACTGTTTTTCATCACGATATCTATTTTATCAGACAAAAATTTTCGCAGCCATTTGTTTTTGCTAAGATCATAGTTGTGAAAAATAGCATCATCATAATCTGCGAAATATCCGATTCCGGCTTTATTTAAAGCGACCTCTGCCCAAGCCGGCAGGTAAGGGAATAATTCTTTTTCTATAACAACAATATGATACTTTTTGACGGAAAGCAGCACAAGCATCCGCTTAAAATATCCTGCAACCAAATATAAAAACCTACTTTTCCTGTTATCATACAAAGCCGAGAGATATCGATCCCCAAGAAGACAAGAATGGCTTACTTCAAATCCTTTTTCCTGTAAAGAAGAAAAGAACTGAAAGCTCCTGAGCCTGCTGCTTGCACCCAAAGAAGAATATTTAGTGAAGTAAACTATTTTTTTCATTAAAAATTTTATCTCTTTTTACAAAATATATGAATGGTATCACATAAAATATATTAAACTCGAAAGATTCCAGATAAGGATTGGTAAAGGTGGCTACAAGCATCGATATAAATCCTACCAGCATATAATGATCGTACGGATTTCTTGATTTTAACGTCACGTATTTATATACCGAATACAGAAAAGGAATAGAATAAATTAAAAATCCGAAAAGCCCTACTCTGAAAATGATTGCAAAAGGCACATTTTCATAACGCCAGGGGAATTTTTTACTTCTAATATAGTCAACACCTACGCCGTGCCCGGCTCCGAAAATATTTCTGTTAATCCCTTTAATCAGTGCCTCGGTCTGCTCTGCACGAACCTTATCTCCTCCACCGAATAATTTATCATAAAAACCTTCCAATACGTTGAATACATTTACCCCATAACTGTTTAATATAAAAAACAGTAAGACCGCCAATAAAAGCCCGAGAAAAATATACTTTACAATTTCAAAGGAGGCATTAATCATAACATAAAAAAACAATCCTAAAAAAACACTTAAAAGAAGTGCGGATCTTCCGGAAACAATTGCTGTACTTATCGTTAAAAGAAGGATCACAAAAAACAGGATTTTTCTCGGGAAAATTTTCTGTATCTGTATAAATGCAGGAATAAAAAAGATCAGTGAACCATAAACGAAAAGCTTCATCTCCACAATACCTTTTTTAGTAAAGGTCATATTCGGATCTTCTATAATGAGCTCCAGAATCTGTCTTTTTCCGTTCATGAAAAGCCAGATGGCCACAAATACGGAAATACAGCCCAGAACCATGTATATATTGAGGTATCTGATGATTTTTGGTAAAGGAAATTTCTCAAAGCAGTAATTCATAATAACCGTCCACATGATCGGTGTAAAAGCATAAACAATGAGAACCTGACTGAGTGCTTCCATAGGATCTTTAGACTTATTGACCCCGATCACAAGATAAATAATGGTGATCATCAGACTCAGCAGAAGACTGAAAACAACTACCCTTTCAATCTTATGTATCTGAGAAAGACCAACGATAAAAAACAACAGTAAAAACGGCAGTTTAATATTCCTAAATGAATTCGGAAAGACAAAGAGCATGAATGCTACGATGACGATCAGGACATTTAGCAGATTAAAAAACGTTTTATTTTTATAAAGCTTTATCAATTTATTTAGTTTTCAGTTGTTTAAATTTAATTCGCTGATCGTTTTGGTAACTGTTGATGGTATTCTGTAGTTTTCTATAGCTTTTTGAATCTACGGTGAGCTGGTTTACGGAAACGTTGATGGCATTATCATTAGTTCCGTAGTATTTTACAGGTTCTTCCGTATTATTAAGCAAGCTTACATTATTCAGGGTGATACTACCGGATATATTTCTGGAATAGTTATTCTTCCTGTTCAGCCACATAGACATTCCGTACTTTGATCTGTTGTCAGAAAAATTAGTAATGGTAATCGAAATATCCTTATTAATGGAGTTATCTTTTCTCAGGTTCACAAGATTCAGCAGCAGTCCCCAATTTTCATTATTTGCAGTAGAAACATCGCTGATGGTAATGTTTTTAAGCTCATCCTGCGCATTGTTGGGTTCAATATCGATGCCACTTGAAGGTCCTTTACCGCTGGAATTCATAAATTTGGAATGATAGACCTTAATATTGGTTCCGGAAGTTATTGAAAGTCCGTTTCTCCTGCTGTTGGATACCAGAGTATTGGTAATAGTAATATTATCCGATATTTTATTGTTAAGACGGCCGATATAAATGCCATCCCCGTAACAGTCATAAATTTTGGCTTTGTTGATGGTAATATTTTTTGATCCTCTTACACTGATCCCGAATCCCCACTCTCCCTGTTTGCCGAGATGTGTATTTTTATCTCCAACCAGTACAGCATTGGTAATTGTAATATTCTCTTTATTATTACAATCCAGCATATTGTACCCGGACTTCAAGGAAGGTTTTAAAATAAGTTTGGAATTAGCCTGGAATGTATAAGAGCATCCGTTTTTTAACTTAAGTCCGTTATCATTAATTAAAACCGGAAAGTTGGGAAAGGTAATATCCCCGCTTTGATCAATTGCCTTCTGAAGAACTTCGGTATAATCTACACTTCCGTCCGTTACATATCCTTTGGGAAGTACTTTCGTAAGGTCAAAATATTTAACCTGGGCAAAAAATAATGAAACAGGTATTAAAAACAGAAAGATCGCCAGATATTTTCTCATTTTAATTTCTTTTTAATTAATCCTATAAAGTACAGCATCACTCCAACCATTCTTGAAGCATACATTTTTAAGATGATTCCAGCCTGTTTGTAGGCCTTTTGATTGAAATAATCCAGTACAATCAATGCAACAAGCTTATCAAGATATCTTTTTTCGGAAGCTGTTTTACCTGCATAATCAAACTGGTGAAATCTTCTTTCCAGAGGCATTACATAATGAACACTCCTGTTTTCCGCCGCTATGAAATAGATGGTGGTAACAGCTTTGTTATAGATCAGTTTATATTTTGAAAAAAGCCGGTACCAGAAATCTACATCTTCACCGTATTTCAACTGCTCATCAAACAGGCCTGTCTCCAGTACCTTATCCTTTTTTACCATCAGTGTTGAAGAATTGAATCTGGGAGCTGAGGAAGACATAAAATTGAAATAATCATCAATAATTACCGCCTCTTCTCTTTTAAACTTTGATCCGTCAAATTCTTTTGAATTTGATTTATAAAAGCTTGATCCCACCCCTCCGATTTCATCATTGTCCAGTATTTTCATAGAATCTGCGAGGATCCCCAGATGCTCGGGATGCCAGATATCATCACCGTCCAAAAAAGCGATATAGTTGTTTTTAGCGGCCAGTATACCGGCATTTCTTGCCGATGAAACACCCCCGTTCTCTTTATCTACAATTACCACACGGACATCATTGATGCCTTGTACAACATGGAGACTGTTATCCTTCGATCCGTCATTTACAATAACCAGCTCAAAATCCTTATAAGTTTGGGCCAAAACCGAATGTACTGTATCTAAAATACTTCTTTCTTTGTTATATAAAGGTATTACTACTGTAATCATATGGTTTTATAGGTTGCGGTAAAATTCAGCCGGGCACGTTCTGTTGTTTCCCGAATGTATTGAGGAGCCGTAATTTCTTTATTGAACACAATTTTTTCTATTTCCGCAACGATTGATTCTACTTCCGCATCACCATCAAAGACCCTGTATTTTTCGGGTTGTCCTACATCGTTCAGAAAATCGGTACATTTCCTGTGATATTCCAGAAGGAAAAAAGGTGTATTGCTGTAGCACGCAAAAATGCTCGCATGTAATCTTGTTGAGATCACAGCATCACATTCCGCAATTTTCTCAAAAGTATCTTTTACAAGAGGATTGTACGCTACTACTTCAAAATTCAATGTGTTATCTGTATTAAGATTTCCGATTGTTTCCATCGTAAGCTTATGATCACCTTTCATAGAATTACCATTAAAAACGAAAAAACGAAACTTAATATTGTGGTATTTCTTTAAATTTTTAATTACATTCTCGATGAACTGATTTCTTTTACGTTCCCTGTTCAGATCACCGTTTGTATAAGATTCATACTGACAAACACTGATCCCGATGACAAATTCTTTTTTGTCTGCATTCTTATCAGGATTAAAATGGTATATTTCCGGAAGCAACGCCGCCAGATCAAATGCTCTCACCGGTTCATAAGGCAGATCATAAGTAAGTGCGAGCTTATGAGAAACATCATCCCGTAATGCAAGAAAATCCAGTGTTTTTAAATACTCCTGTGTATTTTTTTCTGCAGCGGCATTCACAAAAGGTCCTAATGAAATTCCTATGGCGCCGGTTTGGCCTTTCATTCCCAATTTTTTCTTAAGCTTTGCATAAGTACGGAGATCCGTTTTTTTCAATGCCGAATGGAATGTAGATCCTCCTGCAGACACAAAGACATCGCTTAACATAATATCTTTGGCTGCCCGTGCAAAAGAAAGATAGTTTTTATGCGCAAAATAGTGGTCTGCCGGTGTTAAAATTGTAGGCAATTCAGCGGCGAAGAAAAGCTGTTCTGTTGAATTCCAGTATTTCCGGCTTCCCCAGGCTGAAACTTCCACAAAAGCATCGTCCCCTGAATTTTTCGCACCATAATATCCACTAAATATTGCTTTCATAATTTTTCACAACCATTTTTAAGTTTGTTTTCGTTTTTTCCTGCAGATAAATTTTTCCTTCTTGTTTTAATTTATCATATTTTTCAAGATCTCTGTATTTCAGGATTTTCGCAGGATTTCCGCCTATAATAGCACCTTTAGGAACATCTTTAGTCACTACCGAAGAAGCTCCTACAATGGCTCCCTCTTCTATAGTTATACCCGGAAGGATTGTTACATCACCTCCAATCCAGACGTTTTCTTTTATAGTAACATTTTTTGCTATGGTAATTTCATCATAAGGCAAAAGTCTATCACTGTTATAATTGTGATTACCTGTATAAATTTTTAATCTCGGTCCTATGATCGTTCCAGTCATTATTTGAACGGTTCCATATGTTGAAATCCAAGCATTCGGTCCTATATAAACATGATTTCCTAGCTGAAGGTTTTCTGGTTTGGTTATATCTATAGGAGTTCCAATAATAACATTCTCGCCTCTTTTTCCAATTCGGTTTATTATTTTAGAACTTGATAATTTCCAGTATAAATTTATAATTTTTGCAAACATACCTTATACAGTTTAAAAATTGAAAATAATATGATCAGTAATATTATAACAGAAATAATTATTCTAAGAAATAAAACATCGAAATAATAAACATTTACTGCAACAAGCGATGCTATCATTAGCCATAAAATCATATTCCATTTGTTGTAAAATATAATTCTGGGGGATATTCCTTTGTTAATAAAATATGGAACAAAAACCAAATAATTAATTACATAAGAAATCATATATGAAAAGGCAAATCCCCATGCTCCAAGATCTTTTAAAAAATAAAATATAATAAGATTCGTAATTGCCCATTGTCCCATACTGAAAACACTGAGCCACATTTTATTTTTTACGATCAAATCTCTTGAAACACCCGCTCTGTTGGTAATGATAAGAGTTGTTATTATAGACATGCCTAAAATAGGCACAATTTGTTCTATACTAAACTTTTTACCCAAGATAAGTGAAGTTACTTCAGGAAATAAAATCAGCGGAATAGCAATCATAATGGAAATAATCCATGAACCGAAATAATTGAAGAACTCTTTTTTCGGCGATTTTCCTTCTGACTTGGAAAGAAAAATAGGCAGCAGAACATTCCCGATAGCACCGTTAAACATCTGAATAGCAGTGGAGAAAATAATTACCGCGCTATATAGCCCAAGTTCCTTATAACCATTCGGCTGATTAACCAGCATGGTATTTAAAACCCATATTGTCGGCGCAACGATAATGGTGCTTAATGAAGCCGGAATGGCAAATTTGTAGATCTTCCGTACACTAGCTTTCCATTCTTTAAAGCTTACACTGATAGACTGTTTTTTACTTTCATCCCTTACCAGTTTCTGCAAAGCAATCGATACTAAAAATATTGCAATCAGGTTTCCCAGTAAAGCTCCTTTTACGCCACCAAGATATCCTCCTATCACTAAACCTAAAAACAGAAACAAACCCTGAAGGATATTTGCAGTGGAGTTCTTGCGATATGCCTGAAAACCAAGCAGCGCGCCCATCTGCGTTCCGTTCAGAGAAATAAAAACCAGGGTACCTCCTCCTATGATAAGCGGGATCTGGAGATCCTGATTGTTTAAAAAGGTTCCGGATATCGGTCCGGAAAACAGCATGATAATTACTGCAACGGCTGAACTGAGCAATACTACGAGTGACAGCGATGCTCCGAGCATGGAAGAAGCTTCCTGCTTATGATCGTCCTTCAGCTCAGAAATATATTTTGTTGTCGTTAAGCCGATTCCCAATGAAGCAAATATCAGAAAATTATCTATGGTTGATTTTATCATTCCGAATTCCCCGAATTCAGAAACAGTTAAAATCCTTGCCAATACTATCGACGCTAAGGAAAACAATCCTCTGGACATCAATGATCCGAAGGTCATCCAAAAAGTACCTAATACGAGTTTTTTAACGAAACCTGAACCAGATATTTTAGACTTTATTGACATTAATGGCATATTATCGTCTTACTGCTTTTGTTATAATCTGGAATCACAATCTGCCAGAATTCCTTTCACATCGTAGATTACACCGTTTTCTTTCAGGTAATCCTTGAGATTAAGATTCATAAATTCTTTATGGGCAACGGTAAGAATCACCGCATCAAATTTCTTTTCCGGAATTTCGTTCACTACCTGAAGACCATATTCATGATCCACCTCCTCAGGATTTGCCCACGGATCGAAAGTAGTTACTTTCAATGCGTAATCTTCAAGTCCGCAGATTACATCTACGGCTTTCGTATTGCGTACATCAGGACAGTTTTCTTTAAATGTTATTCCCAAATTCAGAACTTCCGCACCGTTGATGTTGATATTTTTCTTGATCATGCATTTCACAAGTTCAGACGCTACATATTGTCCCATAGAATCATTAAGTCTGCGTCCTGCAAGGATGATTTCGGGATGATAGCCGTTTTCCTGTGCTTTCTGTGCAAGATAGTAAGGATCCACTCCAATACAGTGACCTCCAACCAATCCCGGCTTGAAAGGCAAAAAGTTCCATTTTGTTCCTGCCGCTTTCAGTACTTCATGCGTATCGATTTCGAGAAGGTTGAAAATTTTCGCCAGCTCATTCACGAATGCAATATTGATATCTCTCTGGGAGTTTTCAATCACTTTGGCCGCTTCAGCAATTTTGATGGTAGGTGCAAGATGGGTACCTGCTACAATAACAGATTGGTATAAACTGTTTACAATTTCGCCGATTTCCGGTGTAGAACCGGAGGTTACTTTTAGAATTTTTTCTACTGTATGTTCTTTGTCTCCCGGGTTGATACGCTCCGGAGAATAGCCTGCAAAGAAATCTTCATTGAATTTCATGCCCGACACTCTTTCCAGTACAGGAATACATTCTTCTTCAGTGGCACCGGGATAAACGGTAGATTCGTAAATTACAATATCACCTTTAGACAAAACCTTTCCTACGGTTTCAGAAGATTTGTAAAGCGGAGTAAGGTCCGGACGATTATGCTTGTCTACAGGTGTCGGTACAGTGACCACATAGATATTTGCATCTTTAATATCTTCAATATCAGCTGAAGCAAAGAATCCTTTTCCCTTTTCATCATTAAAAGGACTCTGATGGACTAAAACCGACTGTAAAACATCAGCTTCGACTTCGAGCGTACTGTCGTTTCCTGTTCTTAATTCTTCAATTCTTTTCTGATTGATATCAAATCCTACTACAGGATATTGTGTTGCAAATAAACGGGCCAGCGGTAATCCTACATACCCAAGACCGATAACGGCAATTTTATATTGTTTTTCCACAAAAATTCTTTTAAATAGTTTATTTTAAATTTTCCCAATACCATTTAATAGCCTCTTTCAGACCATTTTCAATAGTATGGCTGGGATTGTATCCCAAAAGGTTTTTAGCTTTTTCAATTGATGCGAGTGAATGGGGAATGTCTCCTACGCGGTTCGGGCCATGTACGATTTCGATATCAGCTATATTTCCGTCGTATTCACTCAGGTATTTTTTAATATAATGTACGAGATCATTTAATGTGGTACGGTCTCCCACTGCCGTATTATAAACGGTATTTACAGCTTCCGGATTTTCGGTAAGCATCGCCAGCTCATTCATCTGGATCACGTTATCAACGTAAGTAAAGTCTCTGGAATAATCTCCCGTACCGTTGATTTTTGGAGACTGGTGATTCATCAGCTGTTTTACAAACAACGGAATTACGGCTGCGTAAGTACCGTTCGGGTCCTGTCTGCGTCCGAATACATTGAAATATCTTAGCCCGATGCATTCTATCCCGTAGGTTTTAGAGAAAACATCTGCGTACAGCTCATTAACATATTTTGTAATCGCATAGGGAGATAACGGTCTTCCGATCACTTCTTCCACTTTCGGAAGTGCAGCCGAGTCGCCGTATGTAGAAGATGATGCAGCATACACGAAACGTTTAACTTTTGCGTCCCTCGCTGCAACAAGCATGTTCAGGAAACCTGAAACATTAACTTCATTACTGGTAATGGGATCGTTGATTGATCTTGGAACAGACCCTAATGCCGCCTGATGCAACACATAATCTACATTTTCCATTGCGGTTCTGCAGACCTCAAGATCGCAGATGCTTCCTTCAATCAGTTTATAATCCGGATTTTTTAAGAAAGGCTCGATATTGTGGCGGTGTCCGGTTGAAAAATTGTCCAGACAGACTACCTGATAGCCTTTATTTAAAAAGTACTCCGTAAGGTTGGAGCCTATGAACCCTGCTCCTCCCGTAATTAAAATTTTACCCATTTTTATGATTTAAAAATTTTATTCCACCAACTTTTTTCAGTTTCTTTATTATTATAGCCATAACCATAGCCATAATTATAACCATATCCGTATCCTCTTGCTTTCTTGGAAACATCATTTACCACAAACGATACGTTTCTTAGTTTTGA
Organism: Chryseobacterium sp. MHB01; assembly: GCF_034651565.1. Lineage (NCBI taxonomy): Bacteria > Pseudomonadati > Bacteroidota > Flavobacteriia > Flavobacteriales > Weeksellaceae > Chryseobacterium > Chryseobacterium sp. MHB01. The sequence goes on from NZ_JAYEDA010000003.1 coordinate 274,170, forward strand.
TTCTTTTACCAGATCTTCCGCAAAATCAATAAGAACATTTCTTGAAACTCCCGATCTTACTACATACAATGTAGCATCAGCAACATCTGCTATGCTCAGGGTATCTGAAACCAGCATAAGCGGAGCCGAGTCTATAATAATGTAAGCATATTGAGATGCCATCTGAGCAATCAGCTTCTGATATCTTCCATTGGAAAGAAGTTCCTGAGGATTCGGAGGAATGGTTCCTGCGTAAACTACATCACAGTACGGATTGGTATAAGACGTATGAATGAGATCTTCCACATCTACAGATTCATCGTATAAATATTCTGTAAGACCCTTTCTTTTTACAGGCTCACTGTCATATCTCTGAATCTGCGGATTCCGGATATCTGAACCTATCAGCAGGGCTCTTCCGTTTTTATTGGCAATTGTTAATGCCAGGTTAACGGATACAAGGGTTTTCCCTTCCCCTTTTACGGAAGAAGTAACCATAATCACTTTAGCCGAATCTTTTTTAGGCAAAACAAATTTAAGGTTGGAAACCAACACTCTGAATGATTCTGCAAGTTCTGAGAAGTCGTTTTTTTGTACCAGGTGGTTTTCATCTTCGTTTAATGAAGGGATATCTACCAGTACGCCCAAGCCTGAACGGGCTTTTATATCATCTCTGTTATAAATCTTATCATCTACGATAAATACGATATAGAAGACAGCGAATGGTAATAATAACCCAAGGAAGAAAGCTCCCATAAGAATAATATTTCCTTTAGGAGATACCGGTATATCATCTGTAAATGCAGGGTTAACAATTTTAGCTTTAGGAACATCCACGGATAAGTTTATCGCATTTTCTTCCCTTTTCTGAAGAAGGAATAAGAAGAGCTGTTCTTTAAGATTCTGCTGACGTTCAATTCCTCTGTATACTTTCGATTGTCCGGGAACTTTTTCTATAAGGCTGTTGCTTGTTGTAATCTGATTCTGGATTTGTGAAATAGTAGCTTTTACCGCATCTTTCTGCTCCCTGATATTATCTCTGATGATATCTTTTAAAGAAGCAATTTCCCTGTTCATTTCAATAACAGCAGGGTTTTCGCTGGTAGCCTGCTTCAGCGTTTTATTTCTACTGATAAGCATCTGATTGTATTGCGCAATAGACTGTTCCAGTGATGGATTAAGCCCAAGATTGGAAGGCATCAGCTGATTATTGCCTTTTGCGGCTTCCGCAGTAAGAGAGTTCAGAAGATCAAGCTGGGCCTGCTGCTGAAGAAGTGATTTTGTATTTTCACTGGTATTTTGCAGAGCCAGTTCTGCCTGTGCCTGAAGGTCAACAATACGATTACGGTTCTGGAAATCTTCCTTCTGATTTTCTACTCCTGACAAATCTCGGGTAATCACTTCCAGTCTTTTATCGATAAACTTCTGGGTATTTTCAGCCTGCAGGTTTTTATCTTTCTGCCCATCTAAGTTATACTGACGGGTAACTTCATTAAGGATTCTCTCCGATTTATCCGGCACTGTACCAATCAGGGTAATATCCATAAGAAGAGCCTTTTCATCGGGTAAAGTAACCTGAATTGTTTTTTCAAGTTTTTTTACTTTTTCGATCGGATTCCAGAAAATAACTTTGTAATCCGGCTTAAGAACGAGCTGTCGGTTTCTGGTTAAAATAACAGTTCCGAAATCGAGTTTTAAAGGCACATCAAATTTTCCCGTAAATTTACCGTGCGCTTCGCTCGTCAGGGTGAACTCATCGCCATTAATTTTTCTTATATAATATTCTGATGATACAAAATCTTTTTTAAAATTGAGAATTCTCCCGGATATGGGCAGTTCTGTAAACAGCTGGGAATCTTTAATCTCACCGGTATTGAAATACTCTACATTGAGATGAAGGTTTTTCACAACCTGCATTAAAATTGGTCTTGAAGTAACTACAGCTGCCTCACTTTTTAATTCATCTGAATTTCCGAGGCCTGTACCCAGGTTGGAAAGATCGGCTAACGCGGAAGTAAGATCGCTTTCTTTTTTATCAAATTTAAGGGTAGTCTTTGTCTGGTATTTAGGAACACTATATCTGAGATAAATATAAGCACCTAATATGCAAATCAGGACAGATGCAACGAACCATGGCCATTTGTTGAGATATTTGGCGATGGTTTTTCTTAGATCAACTTTCTCTTCTTTCTCTTGTAATTCTAACTGCTGCATATTTACATTTATCTTTTTAGAGCAACAATTAGAGTAGCTGCTGTTAATATTGCACCAATAATCTGGAAGGTAAGAGCTCTGTTCGGATTAGAATTAGCCTGGATCTGTTTGTTTTTATCAGGCTGCACATACAATATGTCGTTTTGTTTCATATAATAATAAGGTGAGCTTACAATGTCTGATCTTGTAAGATCCAGATTAACAATTTCGTCATTACCATCATCTTTTGTACGGATAAGCTTTACTTGGGTACGGTCGCCGAAATCCGTCATATCTCCTGCCAAACCAAGCGCTTGAAAAATGTTAATTTTCTGAGAAACACTTTCCTTTTGTCCGGGCTGTTTAACTTCTCCAAGAATACTGACGTTGAAGTTTTTAAGTGTGATGGTAACCAAAGGATCAGTAAGATATCTTTTCAGACGGGACTCCAGATCCTGCTTCAGCTGGATTTGCGTCATACCTTTCGTAAATACAGGTCCAAGAACTGGAAAATTGATATACCCTTCTTCATTTACAAGATATTCACTTGGCTGCACATATTGGTTAATTCCTGTGCTGTTCTCACTTCCAACTTTATTGGCGGTGTTAAGATTGAAGGGTTTCACTGCAGCTTCATCAAGTGCGGAGACAAGGACGAGAAGTACATCTCCTTCCTGAATGCGCAGTCCGTCGTATTTCGCTTTTGCAACTTCTTCTTCCATGTTGCTTTTAGACATATAGACCATGTTCTGCTTGGGCTTGCAGGAAAGTAAGGTAATTGATATCAATAATAGATACGTAATGATATTTTTATTCATATTCATTCACTCTGCTAAGACGGCACTCTGTTTAAGAGAGCCATCTTATTTTAAAAGTTTATATTATAAATCCATTATCACACTTTATGTGTGATTTTTTAATGCTTTCTTATATCAATTTTTCTGCCGAAATGCTATAATAAGAAGAATATTATTTATCATAAAATGGAATTATCAGATTATCAGCATAATTAAATTGTATTATTTTTTATTCAATTATAATATACTCCCATCAAAAATTCATTTATATTTTTTCATATAAATATATGCTTTCTTTTCTTAATTTAATATAGCATTAAAATTAAATGATCATCAACATTTCATCATTATAATTATATATAACGAATAACAAAAAAGCAGCAGCTACGGTTAGAAACATTGATAACAGGTCAAGAAAATGCGTATCAATTATACAGTATGTATTTTATGCAAATAAATGAAAACGGCATTAAAAACAACCAGAGCGCAGCAACTGCAACCCGGAATTACGGCTTAAGCTCTAACTCTCTGAAGTTAAAAACATTTCTTTTTTTGAAAGAGCTATTGCAGTGTCACACACCATTTTCATTTTAAATACAATACAATTTCAGCACGCCAAAGATAATAAATTATGTGTATAATAATTGCAAATAATTCTACGCAGCAGGAATATCCATACGATATCTCACGCTTTAGATCAATAAATAAATAGCATTCAGCATAATACTCTTACAACTTTTAATACCGCAATATTGTGGATAATTAAAATACTTATTGATTTTAGAAATGAATGTCAGCTGTTTATTTTTAAGAGAATATTGTATGACTACTGATAAAAATTATTTGAAATTATCATTAATTGATTAACTATATTTTAATACCAACAATAACATCATTTTCTTTTCAGGACCAGTTTTTGATATAAAAAATACTATATAATTCCATACTAATTATAGAATTATTTCTAATCTAATAATATCGATATAATCTTTGTAAAAAATTATCTTAGCCCATTATTAAGTCTACTAAAACATAATATGTATATTATTACAGATCAGTTAAGGGAAAATGGTTTCAGCATCAACCGTTTGGATCAGATTATAAAGAGAAACAATAATAAAAGACAGTTTAACACGCTTGAATACTTTTGCATCTATATTATTATGGAAGATCTTCAGCTGATAGTAGAAAATAATTCATATGACATAACCGCCGGAAATATCGTTTTTGTAGGACCTCAAAAAAATGTACAGTTTTTAAAAGCACGAGGTTCCGATACCTTCCTCATTACATTTTCTTCTACTTTCTACGAAAGGTCTATAAAAGACAGCTTGTTTATAAATTCACAACTGTTTTTCAATTATAATTCCGACATCTTCATCGCTCCTTTTATTAATATAAAAGAAATGCGGGTGGTCTTCATGGACAGAATGGATACTTTCCGCAAAAAAGACAAAAGTCTTTATCTTTCTGCTGCCCACAATGCAATTGAGAGATTAATGCTGGAAGCGTTTATTCATATTCCCACCGAAGAAGTAAAAAAAGATGTAAAATTTGATTATCTTTATTGTGTAAATAAGTTCAAAGTTACTTTACAGAGAGATTACAAGACTGCAAAAAAAGTTTCCCATTATGCATCCGAGCTAAATGTTACCCCAAGAAAACTCACTGAAATGACTGAATATGTTTTGGGAAAAAGCGCGAAACACGTTATCATTGAAAAACTTATAGCAGAATCTAAAAAAATGCTCAGCTATACCAACTATACGATTTCTCAAATCGCTTATGAGCTGGGATTCAGCGATGAAGGCAACTTTACAAATTTTTTTAAAAAACACACAAAAAAAAACCCTTCAGAAATGAGATAATTGAAAAATATTTGTATATTTGATTAAGTAACCACACGGTGATAAATCAGAAAATGTACATCAAATATTTTTTCATAGTATTTTGTCTTCTGGCCTTTACTTCTGTCAGTGCTCAACACGACGGAACTACTGTGAATGTACGTTTATACCCTGTTCAGATGCTGGCTATAAACCCTGCGGTTATAAATTCACCCGAAACAAAAGTTAATAAGGAATCCAGTTTTGTTGTTATCTCAAGTCCTTCCGGATTTGAAATTATCATGCAGCAAAATATGCAAAATCAGTTTGCGGGTTTAAAAAATTCAGACTCTGGACATCTTTTTGGGGAAAAAGATAAAGCATACAATCTTATTAACTATGAAAAAGGTGTTATTGAAAAAACATTTGAAATTAATCACCATGCTAAAGAAGAAAAAAATTATACTTCAAATACGGACAACAACTACTATATTTTAACAATGATGTCCAATTAGAAGAAAAAATTAATATTAAAAATAAAATTTTATAGAATTAAAGATTTATTAATTTTCCACTCATAATTAATTAATGATTATTTAACGATAAAATAATCGTCATTTGTGGAGTTATTTCCACTTTCATAAATAATTTTTATTGAATATTCAATAAAAGTATATTCTTATGTTGCTTATTATCAGCGACAAAAATCACAAAAAAATAGTCTTTTTTCACAATAACGCTACTCAAAGAAGTATATACATTTGCACCATAATTTTTGAATTAAAAATTAAAAAACAATAATCAATTTATGAAAAAGTGTATTCTAGCTTCTGCTGCGTTATTAGGGTTCATAACTGTAGGAGCACAACAAACTGTTACGTTAAACGTAAGATTAAAACCAATCCAGACTTTGGTAGTTAACAATTCTCAGAAAATTGTAAACTTAGACTATGTAACGAAAGATGATTATGCAAACGGAGTTTCTTCTCTTAATGCAGATCACTTAACAATCTACAGTACAGGAGGATTCCAGGTAAAAGTAAAAAGCGCCAGTGCAGCTTTACAAAACGGCGGTAAAAACATTCAGGCTAATACCATCCAGATTAAAGCGTCTGCAGGTACAGATGCTGTAAACGGAGCACAATATGCACAAGGCACTACTCTTTCTGCCAACGAAACAACATTGGTAACATCTGCAGCCGGAGGTGTAAACAAAAAAATCAGTGTTGAATACAAAGGTGCAGGAGGAAATGCTTACCTTGACAATTATATCGCAGGACAGGATCCTACAGTATACAGTACTGAGCTTACCTACACCATTATTGCACAATAATATTGTAGATCTATTTATAAAATAAAAAATGCTACAAGAAATTGTGGCATTTTTCATGCTGTTTTAGTCTTAAATTTCATGATGAACAAGACCTATACAATACATCATCGCATTTACTTTTTTATATTCGTTTTGCTTTTCTCCCTGAATTACGCACAAACAGGTGTTTCCGTGTCTCCCCCAAGATTGTATTTCGAATCTACTGCGGGAAACAGTAACACACAAACTATTACCATTACCAACGTAAGTACAAAAAATACGCTGGATCTTGCGGTAAGCCTCGGAGATTGGGAATATAGCGAAAAAGGTGAAAATCTTATGTACGCAGCCAATACCTTGAAAAATTCCTGCGCGGGATGGATCAGTGTAAAAAAAGAAGATAATTATTTTTCACTGGCACCGGGAGAAAGAAAAGACATAGATGTCACCATTACCGTACCCACAAAACCTACGGATACATTGGCGGCACACACCGCTGTTTTGTTTGTAAGCCAGATGAATCCTGTAGATGATGTGGATAATAAGGGCGCAAAAATCAAAGTAAGTATCCGCTCTGGTATTAAGGTCTTTCATAAAATTCCATCAGCGAAGACTAAAAAAATCGAAATCCAGAACCTCATCTTTGATAAAACTAAAAAACAGCTTAACCTTTTTTTTGAAAATCAGGGAAATATCTGGACAGACGGTAAAGTATACGCAGATTTTGTAAATATTGAAGACGGCAAGAAGTTTTCCATAGATCCTATCATATTTTATACCTTACCCGGTAATAAAAGAGAAATGGGGATCTCACTTCCTGCAGATCTTCCGAAAGGAAAATATACAGCTTCCGTAATGATTGATTACGGAGATAATAACCTTGAACTCGGAGAGTTAAACTTCACGTATGATTAAAATAATCACAGTATTAGTACTGTTATTAAGTCAATATTGCTATTCACAAATTTCATATTATTCTTGGGTAAATAGTTACATTCAGATAAATTCCTACGAAGGAAACACAAATCCCGACGCTTACACCGCCATGTTGAGCGGAAACGGCAATTTTAATATTCCTTCATGGCGTCTGTCTGCAAAACTGAAACAGCCCATAAAATCTACTGATGGTAATTATACCATTCCGGGAAACAAAATATCACTTCATCCTGTAGCCTCTTCAGGACAGGGAGAGCCCGGGCCGGTTCCTACCATTCCGCAGATTGGGATGCCCCTTAATGTTATTCTTCAGGATGGCCAGGAAGTATTTCTGGTTCCGGATTCTAATGCACCATTGTACAATCAGCCTTCACAGCCGAACGGATATTATAACCTGCAGATAAAATTCAGCCTTACCGTAATGGGAGGAGCTTATCTTGGTACATACCCTGCGTGGATGAAATTCTATGCCCCGGTAGAATTTACCATGTATGATAAATACAACAATGTTATCGGTAAAATGAACCATAACTTTGAAATCCAGATTGGTACATTATCCGGAACTCCCCCTGTGGATATTCCTGAAATGTCACTTACTTTTGCACCGAATGCACAAAATGCGTTACTGGAATTCAAAACCATGGATGATTACACCAACGGAGTAAGTGTAATGTACAACAATGCTTTGATGGTGAAAAGCAATACCAATTATCAGATTAAACTGAAATCACTGCAGTCTCAGTTTACTTCGTCTTATGGTAATACCATTCCGATAGATGCTGTAAAACTGGCACTTTCTTCAGCGACACCCAATATAAACGTGTATCCTATCTCATTAAGTGCAGCGTCACAAATTGTTGCCAAAGGAAATGCTACGCAGGGAAATATGATTTATTATGATGTGAAATATTCTACCATTCATAATGATGAAATTTTTATCAATGCAAAATCAGACGATTATACCGCAACTCTTCAGTACGAGATAACACCTCAATAAAACAAAATGTTTTCAAGCCAATTCCGGAGAATTTTATTTGTATTTCTTATTTCCTTCATTTCTGCACTGGTTTCCGCACAAACCGGTAATGGAATTACCATGGAAATCCGGAACGATTCCAATTTAGGACAGGATCGTATTATAAGTACCATTGCTGAAATTAAAAATGATTCTCAAAATCCTTTTAAAGGCAAACTGAATATTATTGTTCCAAAAGGTTTCAGAAATATCTCAGTAAATGCTTCAGACATTGAAATACCCGCAGGAGGAAATTTATTTTTGCCCCTGAAAATACTTGTAAACAGCAATGCCGATTTCGGAGAAAGCAAAATAGAATTTACCCTTACAGACTTACAGAATAATGTTATAAAAACACATACCCTTTCTCACACCATTGCAGAAAACAATTCCATGGCGATTAGTACGGATATTCCTGTTATCTACATGAGTAATGTGAACGATTCTATAGAAATAAGAGCGAGGGTATCGAATTTAGGCAATAAAAAACAGAATGTTACTATTGTATTTAAAATTCCGGAAACAGACCAGGGAAGTTTTTTTGCAGAGCAAAAAGGAAGCATCTCGGTACAGAAAGATTCGGTGTTTATTTACAGGTTCAGACCTTCCGCTAATATGGTTAAAATTCCTCAGTTCAGTGTAAATGTCGTTGGTTTCAGAGAACCTGATAAAGAAATATTCGGAAACAGTACGGTCTCCATTCAGAATAACTCTTCCATGCAACGGTATCACTCTTTAGACAACAATACGCTCAGCTACACCAAAAACAGCATTACAACGAGCTTACGCTATCTGGGGAGGGAAACGTATTTATATCAGGTTATTGGTTCGGGAGGCTTTAACCTTCCTTCCGGATATGTTTCAATCAGAGGAAACATTTACAAAACCAACGGGCCGGAAGATCCTGTAGTGAACAATACTTTTATAACGTATAAAAGAGAGCAGAATGAGTTTACCCTCGGAAACATTACCAAAATCATTGAAGTCTCGCTGTACGGAAGAGGCGCAGAATATGCTTTTACGTCTGCGGATAAAGACAAAAAGCTTGAATTCGGGTTTATAGACCAGAGTTTCAGCCTTATCGACAGGACCCGTTTTTTGAAACTGGGATATGGATTTTATGTACGCGGCACACTGGGAGCAAGCAATGCAACCCGCAATATTTCAGCAGCCTATATCTTTAAAAGTGATCCTTTCGAACATGTAAAGCATAATCTTTTGGGAACCGATTTCCAGTATGCTTTTAATAAAGAATGGAAAATGAGCGGTAAATTATTCAGCGGGATGAGCATTTATGAAACGATCAATACTACAAAACCATCCGGTGCAATAGAAACACAATACTCAGGAACCATCAATAAAATTAACCTGAGCGGTAACTATTCTTTCAGCTCCAACTATTATCCGGGAAACCAGAGAGGAATATTCCAGATTCAGCAGAATATTTCCAGCAGTTTATTTAACGACAAATCTATTTACGCCAACTTCATGGTGTCCAATTTTTCTCCTAAATTCTATTTTTTCGATAATAACCTGGAGACCAACAGCAGCAGGCTGGAAACGGGATTCAATTTTCCTAAAAGAAAAAATTTCGGATTAAGCATAAGCCTTCAGTATCAGAATGAAAATTCCAATACTTATAATTCTTTTTTAGGGCTTGCCCAAAGCAGGGATCTTAAAGAAATGAGCGCGAAAAGGCTGGTGGAACGTGTAAGCTGGTCCAGCCCGGACAGGAAGCATTCATCCATATTGGGTATTGAAACGGGACTTGTAAATTATCCTGACAGCGATGCCAATCAATATCAGATGCGGTTTACCGGAACATATGCTTACAAGTGGCTTAATTTCCAGTTTATTTACCAGTATGGAAGCTATTACCTTTCAGAATTTGCATTTTCTAAATTATTAACCATTAACAGCAATTATGAAAAATCTTCAGCTTCAGCATTTGTTACCCACAATATGCTTCATGGAAAGCTGAGCATCAATTCCGGGCTGTCTTACACAGAAGATACACTTTATGGAAAATCTCCTTCAGGATTTGTCAATCTGAAATACTCAAAAGAGCAGTACGGGTTCTATCTGAATTCTTCATGGTTTAATTATTCCCTTAATAATTTCACCAATAATCTTTTCACAATAGAAGCCGGGGTTACGATTAATTTAAGAAGCAATAACCTCGATCCGGGCAAGAAAAGTAATATTAAAGCTTTTGTATATTATGACCGAAATAATAATAATGTTTATGATGACGGAGACGAAAAAGCTGCAGGATATATTATTATGATTAACAATATATCATTTAAAACAGATGACAATGGAAATATTGAATATCGTGCGATTCCTTATAACAAATATAATTTGCGACAGGTTATTCAGCAGGGGTGGTATTATGATGAAGCAGCCTTTGATGTAACTACGCACAACCATTCTTTAGAAATTCCGCTGCATCAGAACGGAACGGTTCACGGGAAAGTAACTTATGATTTTGATGCCAAAACCTCACTTGAATTCGATCCCAAACTGGCGGCTATTGCTTTCGACATCTATAAGGATGACACACTTGTAAGACACACAATATCAGATGACAACGGGGAGATCATATCATTCATAGAATCCGGCAATTACAAGATAAAACTGAATGAAAATTCGCTGCCTTCCAATACTTATTGTGAGAATATCCTTCAGGAATTTAATGTTGAACCGGGAAAAATAGCCGAACTCAGTCCGTTCACTATTAAAGTGAAAGAAAAGAAAATCCGGGTGAAGAAATTCGGTACTCAATAGTGTTGCCTCCTACCCTTTTCTGAAATTAAAAACAAAATTGATATAAATGGTACATTAGTTGATCAAATTATTTTGAATTTTTTCAGCTTCTGATTACATTTGTACTAAATTTAAACTTATGAACTACACGCTTGAGCTCAACACACAGGAGTCTGGCTCTAATCTTATTTTTAACACCATAAAATTTGATACATTTAAGGTAAATATTATTGAAAGATATACCGGTAAAATGAATTTTAATCCGAAATTATGCGAGGTTATCTTTAAGCTAAGAACACTGGATGATGAAATTATTAAAAGAAGAGATGGAAATCTAAGGGTAAAAATCAAAGATGACAAATTTGATGCCTATCAGCAATTATCAAAAGTGCTAAATTCTTATGATTATAAAAATAAACTGATCAATAGAAAAGAAGCGGACCAGAATTATATCCACTTTATGTTGAGCATGATTATTTCCAATTACGAACTTAATTAAATCCTTACGTATAGAGTTTGGTCAGTAAGCATAGGAAAAATCTTCTTATGAATTTCAATTTGCTTTTTGGTCACTGAATGTAATATCAATGGCTGAACTTCTATACAACATTCTTATCATCCGTCAAGAATAACTTTTCATGATTTTTTCTGCAGGAATTCCTGTTCCTGATTAATTTTTACAATAACCTTTTTAAAAACGTTACCTTTTTTAAAAACATTACCCAATCATTCCTTGATCGTTTGATCTGGAAAATTATGTCAACAGGTATGCAGGGATTGTAAAATTATTTCATTACATTTATTTCACCAATTGGATACTATTTTATAACTGCATAAAATAATGTCATCACACAAAATACTATATCATGAAAACATTTTATCTGAGTCTGCTGTCAGCTGCTCTTTTTGGAGCATGGACCCATTCCAAAGCCTGTACAAGGATCGTTTATAAAGGTCCGGAAAACACAGTAATCACTGCCCGATCAATGGATTGGCGAGATGAAATCCCTGCCAACATCTGGATTCTTCCCAAAGGAACAGAAAGAAATGGTGAAGTAGGACCGCTTTCTATGAAATGGAAGTCGAAATACGGCAGCGTAGTAAGTACTTCCTGGGATATTGCCTCCTGCGACGGAATGAATGAAAGCGGACTTGTAGCCAATCTTCTCTGGCTTGGAGAGTCACAGTACCCGAAATTTGATCCAAAAGGAAAGCAGAAAGGAATAGCCATCTCTTTATGGGCACAATACTTTCTTGATAATTTTGCAACAGTGAAAGAAGCCGTGGAAGCTGCGCGAAAAGAAAGCTTCGTCATTGTAAGCGATTATATTCCCGGAACAGAACGTTTTACTACCGTTCATCTTTCCATTTCAGATGCGTCCGGAGACAGCGCCGTTTTCGAATATATCGGAGGCAGGCTGGTAATTCACCATTCTTCAGATTACACTGTAATGACCAACTCGCCTGTTTTTGATCAGCAGCTTGCGCTAAACAATTACTGGAAAGGAATTCCCGGAACAATAATGCTGCCCGGAACCAACCGCGCCGCCGACCGTTTTGTAAGAGCTTCCTATTATATTAATGCCATTCCGCAGACATCGGATACAAGAACCGCTGTAGCAAGCGTATTCAGTGTCATCCGAAACTGTTCTGTTCCGTACGGAATTACCTCCGAAACAGAACCTAATATTTCCTCCACAAGGTGGCGTTCCGTTTCCGATCAAAAAAATCTGACGTATTATTTTGAAACCGTTTTTACTCCGAATACTTTTTGGATAAATCTTAAGGAATTTGATCTCAGCCCAAAAGGTAAGACCATGAAACTGGACCTGAGCAATTTTCAGACATACAGCGGCAAAGCCAATACGAGCTTTAAAGAAACAAAACCCTTTACATTTTTAGGGTTAAAGTAATTCGGATATCTTATTAATCAAATACAATACGATATGGCTTTACTTACAAAAAAGGCTGCCACCTCTTTCTTTATCATATTTTTTTGTTTAACTGCCGCTCAGAAACCGGATTCATTATACACCAAACCGGAACAGGAAAATATAAAATATCCCCAACTACAGGTAAAAGGGCTTTTCCAAGCCCGATATCTGGTGGGAATGAGTAAAGACGTGGATGTAAACGGACTCCATCATTCTGATCACAGCGGCACTGATAATAATTTCATGATCAAATATATGAGAGTTCAGATGCGTGCCCAGATCAGCAAACGTACGGAAGTTGTGGCGCTGGCTAATCTTGCGGATTTTAAAAATGACCCTAAGTCGAGAGTGCTCGAGAATGCATATTTAAAATACACTTTTAATCCTAAGCTGGCATTCACTGTAGGGCAGTTCCGCCCATGGTTCGGGATCGAAGAGACCTACCCTATCGATATTATTAAATCGTTGGACTGGTCCAATCAGTATACCGAATTTGGTAGACTGGGCTGGACGAGCTTTCAGATTGGTCTTTCAGCAACAGGCCAGCTCAATCTGGGTAAAATTCCTTTTCAGTATGCCGTTTCTGTAGTGAACGGTAATGGTAAAAACCAGGTGAATGACAATGATAACGGTAAACAATATTCCACAAGGCTTGTTTTCGGTTTCTCAGAAAAATATAATCTGAACCTGGGCTTAAACGGTGGCATCGGAGAAGTTTTTGGACAAAAAGTATATGCATTGGGAATAGACATCAGCTCGTTAATTCAGTTTGATTCCAAATGGAGCCTGGATATGCAGCTTGAGGCAAAACAGGCAACGAATCATACTCTTTATTTTTCGGAAGATCCCGAAACAAGACCCCGGAATCCCGATGAATACCTGATCAGAGGAGCTTATTTCCTTCCGAACATCCGTTATGAAATCAACCACAGAAATCTTAGTGCCTTTGAGCTTTCCTGCCGGTACGAATATTTAGACAGAAGCTTTAGAGTTCATTCAAACCCGAGGCAAACCATTACTCCCATGTTCGGCCTGGAATTTCTGAAAAATTACGGAGCCCGAATTCAGATTGGGATGCAGATTGACCGTTATAAATATCAGGTGGAAAATACCACGCAATACAATAATAATCTCTTTATCATTCAGGTACAGAGCCGGTTCTAAAAAACTTAAATTATCATGAAAGAAATAAATATCAAAAATGTTGCAATTACTTTTGCAGTAGCACTTATCCTTTGGTTCATTCCCGTACCGGAAGGTGTAAGTGAGAACGCATGGCATCTTTTTGCGATTTTTGCGGCTACTATTTTAGGAATAATTCTTAAAGCGGCGCCGATGGGCACGATGTGTATGATGGCTATCGGCTTTACTGCACTTACGCAGGTAATCGCTCCGGGAGATGCGGGAAAATCTATTACCAAAGCGCTCTCCGGTTTCGGAGATAAGGTAATATGGCTGATCGGAATATCTTTTTTTATAGCCAGAGGATTTATCAAGACCGGACTGGGAAATCGTATCGCGTTTCTATTTATCCGGATATTTGGTAAAAGTTCTCTTGGACTGGCTTACGGACTAGGACTGGCAGATGTCTGTCTCGCTCCGGCAATTCCCAGCAATACAGCCAGAGGCGGAGGAATTATTTATCCCATTATGAAATCAATGGCAACCAGTTTCGATTCGGTACCTGAAAAACCTGAAACGCACAGAAAATTAGGCTCATATCTTACGCTCAACAGTTATTATATGAATCTGATTTCCTCTTCGATGTTTTTAACGGGAACCGCCAGTAATCCGATGTGCCAGAAATTTGCAGCTAACCTGGGAGTCAATATTACATGGATGTCATGGGCTGCGGCAGGCTTTATTCCAGGATTGGCAGCATTCTTCATCGTCCCTTTGGTTTTATATAAACTTTATCCGCCGGAATTGAAAAAAACAGGTGATGCCCCGAAAATGGCCGCCGAAAAACTGAGAGAAATGGGCCCTATCAGCAAAAATGAATGGCTCATGCTTTTTGCGTTTTTCATATTGCTTACGCTCTGGATTTTTGGAGGAAGCCTGTCTATTGATGCTACAACAACAGCTTTCATCGGTCTTACGTTACTGTTACTCACATCGGTTCTTACCTGGGAAGATGTGAAATCTGAAAAAGGAGCATGGGACACCATTGTCTGGTTTGCGGTTCTGGTGATGATGGCAAGTTCCTTAAATGAACTGGGATTCATCGGATGGTTCAGTGATCTTATTAAACAAAAAATCGGAGGTATGACGTGGACTGTTGCTTTTCCGGTTATTATTCTGGTGTATTTTTTCAGTCACTATATTTTTGCGAGTGCCACGGCACACGTTGCCGCCATGTATGCCGCTTTACTGGCGGTAGGAATTGCTGTAGGAATTCCGCCAATGCTCCTGGCAATGATGCTTGGTTTCTTAGGATCTATCTACGGTGTACTCACGCATTACGGGCATGGCCCTGCGCCTGTGTTTTTCGGAAGTGGTTATGTTGATCTGAAATCGTGGTGGCTGCGTGGACTTGAAATCGGAATTGTTTTATTGATTATTTATATGGGACTTGGCGGAATCTGGATGAAAGTTTTAGGATATTATTAATAAGTCTGTTTTAAAGCAATTTAAATTAAACCCTTCTAATAAAGCAGATCAATATTTAAATATATTTTTAAATTTAATAAATACTGTTATTTTTTATCGGACTTTATAAGATATTTCAACCTTAAAATTAAAAGAATAAGAAGGACGAGAAGCAAAATCACAAGATGTATTACCGAATCAATATTATCCATGAGTGATCCGCCCGCCTGAACCATTGATACATATATTTTCAGAAATGGCGAAGTGGGAATCAGGTCAGACATTACCTGAATGGCAGACGGCAATGATTGATAAGGCATGGAATATCCCGTAATCAAAAATATAGGGTAAGACGAAAATACCAATACCTGAAAAGCAAAAAGTTTACTTCTGAAAAAACTTCCGATCAGCATTCCCAAAATGATTATGGAAGAAATAAATAGAACCGCAATAAGAGCAAGATCCATAAAGCTTCCCCTTACCGAAACGCCAAACACTGAAAAATTAACGATGGTAAAAAAAGTTCCGAAGATCATAAAAATACACAGATAAAGAATTCCTTTCCCGAAGATTAATTTTGAAATGCTGAATCCTGAAATCTTATAAAGCTCCGGCAATTTCTTTTCTTCCCTTTCGGATGTAAAACCTGCAGCAACACCAATCAGTAACGTCTGCTGAAGAATAATGGCGAGCAACCCCGGCAAAAGAAAAGAGCCGTATGTCATCCCCGAATTGTATAAAGGTCTGTAATCCATATTGATGGGATTGGTCATTTTCATGGATTCGTCTTCACCCATTCCCTGCTTATTAAAATAGGTCTTTCTTACACCGGCTCCCACCGTAAGACAGACTTTTGTTACGGTACTCAGCAAATCGCTGGAAGGCAGAAAACGGGACGCATTTAAGACTAAATTTACATTGCCCTGTTTTTGGGAAAGAATATATTTTTCAAGATCTTTCTGAATATAAAAATACCCTTCTACTTCGCCGTGGCACATTTTCTCCTGGGCTTCCGAGATATTGGAAGCCGGAACAATTTCAATCATAGGCGTAACATTAAGCTGATCGGTAAGTAATCTTGAAACCGCAGATCCGTCATCATCAATAAGAGCCAGCTTTACTTTTTCTTCACCTTTATTCAGGTAAATACTGCCGTACATAAAAGCATATAAAACCGGAGCAATCAACAGAATAAGAAAAAGGCTGGAATCTCCTGAAATATTCCTTACTTCTCTTTTCATTATGTTAAAAATATCTTTCATGCCCGATGATTTTTTAGATACCGGTTAATTTTTCTCTGAAAAAATATGATGGCCACCGGAAAAGTAATTCCTGTAAAAACCAGAAGCCTTACCATCTCCGGAATGGCATATCCAATGGGAAGTTCCATAAAATAAAGTTTGATGAAACCATCCAGAAAATGTGTATAAGGCATGATGTCTGCGTACAGCTGATCGTACCACGGCATTGCCCATCTTGGAAACGTAAAACCACTGAACACAAATGCCGGTGAAGTAAAAAAAAGTGCTACATCCACCACAAAAAGCAGGTTGTCTGAAATCGCGGAAAGCATCATTCCGATCCCAATGCATGAAAGAGCCAGTAATGTGTATAATATGAAAAAGCTGAAATCCGTCTCCGGTTTCCCTAGATCAAAAACAGGAAACACCACAAAACTGATGAGGATAAATAATAACCAGGCTATACAAAGATGAGCCAGTAACTTTCCGGTAATGATCTGTGAAGATGAAGCAGAAATTTTCAGCAGACTGTCTATTGTTTCTTTTTTAAATTCGAGATTAAGAATAAGAACGGAAGCGACAATTAACGCCATCTGCAAGCCTACGGTAATCAGCCCCGGGGTAAGATACATCTGATAATTGAATTCCGGATTATACAGAACCGTTGTGTTGAGTTTAACAGGCTGTACAAGAGCATTGGCTTTATCAGCTGCCATTCCCTGCTTTTCCGCTTTTTGAAGCACCACCGCAAGGCCTCCTTTAATGATGATTTCGGCAGCACCTTTATAAATCATTTTTGCAGGAACAAGGTAAGCGCCATTGGTATACAATGTGATATTCGACTGATGATTTTTCTTGGCATCCGCTTCCATATTTTTCGGAAAATGAACGGCTCCGAAAATTTTCCCTTCTTTCATCAGTTGTTCAATTTCCGCATTGCTGAAAACAACATGAGTAAAATGGATGTTTTCATTCTGCTCCATCATATCCGTGAGCGTTCTGGAAACAGAGGACCTGTCTTCGTCCCAAACCGCCATCGGAAGTTCCCTGGCAAATTGTTTCTGATAAATAAAACCGTAAAACAGGAAAATAATGGGTGGAATAATCAGCAATACCACGTAGAAATTAGGAATCGAAAAAATCCGTTTCCATTCGCGTACCATGATGATGCTGATTTTTTTCAAGCTTAAAAAGTTTAAATTAAGGTAAGATAAGCTGTGCTGTCATTCCCGAGCGAAGTCCTTTTATGGCTTTCGGATTTTCGGGCTTTACTTTGATCTGGAAAGTTCTCAGCTCAAATTCTCCGTTCTGTTTTTCAGGGACCCAATCTGCATACCCTAATGCCGGAGCCAGTTCAGAAACTTTACCTTTCACGGTTTCCGGAATACAGCCGGGAATTTTCATCGTTACCATACTCCCTTTATCAATTTTTGCCATCTGATTCTGGCGGAGATTAAATTTCACAAAAAATGAATCGTCTTTTTGAATGGTCATCATGGGATATCCTGCATTTACCATTTCGCCTTTATTAGAAACTATGGTCGATATTCTGCCGGATACAGGCGCTTTGATAGAAGCATTATCTTTAATTTTCTGTGTAAGTTTTTCCGCTTTCTGGGCCTGATTGAGAATAGCCTGTGCAGAGTTTTTCATTTCTTTGTTACTTCCTCTTTCCAGAAGCTGTACATTAAGCTTTGCGGTTTCCAGTTCTTTTTGAGCGGCTTTATATTTAAAATAAATGACGTCCTTTTCCTGACCGGAAACTACTCCTTCGGAATACAGATTCTGAAACCTGCTGTAGGTTTTAGACATCAGATCCATCTGCTGCTGGGCAATCTGCTGAAGATTTTTTGCAGAAGCCAGCACTTCCGGCTCTACTCCACGATCTATTTTATCCATTTGACTGCGTGCAATCTCAACCGCATCTGCCACCTGAGACTGAATGGTTTCTATTTCGGAAGTTTTCATTTGGGCCACGGTCTGTCCTTCTTTCACGTCTTCCCCCTCCTTTACCGGAATATCCAGAACACGCCCCGGAAGAGAAGCTGAAACATCAATAAACTCAGCATCCACCATACCGATCACAGCATCTTTAGGCGTATCAGCAGATTTTTCTTTCAGGAGGTAAATAAGCGCTGCTGCGAGTACAGCAACCGGAATAAAAACAGCCCAGTAGTTTTTTATAAAATTTTTCATCTGTTGGTTGATTATGCTTCGGATACTATCCGGTTATTAATTTATGCAAGAAATATACTCAGTCCACGTTTTACTATCAGGGAATATAACTGGTAATATTCTCCGGTTTTCCGATGATATAAAAATAAGTTGCCAGAGCGGTCTGATAAGCTACCAGTGAGGTAAAATAAAGCTTTTCGGTTTCATACTGCAGCTGTAATACATCATTAACATCTTTTACGGAAGAAAGGCTGTTTTCCATTCTCTTTCTCACCATATCCGTTGTCTGATACGCCTGTTTGCGTGATGCATCCAGGGTTTCACTTTGTTGTTTAAGACTCATCATTTTATTTTCCGCTATTTTCGCAGCCAGGTTTACCGATTTCTGCTTTTGCTCTATAAGAAGATCAGCTTCTTTCACCAGAGATTGTGAGGCCAGATTCCTGGAACGTCTTTCCGGGTCAAAAAGTGTCCACTGCAGCTCTATACCTACAAGCCATGGAGGAGTAATTACAGGAAGGTCTTTTCTGAAGAACTGAACATTTCCTATGGCAAATATATTGGGTCTTGACAATGATTTTGTGATATCCAGTCCGGTTTCCGCTTCTGCTTTCTTACTTTGAAGAAACTTTACATCGGCATTTACCGATTGTGATGAAAAAACCGGAAATTCTGCAGATTCTTTCAACATTTCGGTAATTTCTACCGGTTCGTCGAGAGGAATTCCCATCATATCTTTTAAAATGAAAAGAGCATTTTCTTTTTCAGTCGTTAAATTTTTCAGGTTGGTTTCGCCCTGCATTCTGGCAATATCTGCCCAGTTCTTCTGATAAGGTGGAATAATTTCTGCTTTAAGCAGGTTTCCGGCATACATTTCATTTTTCTGTAAAGATTCCAGACTGCTTTTTTGCTTATCAATCATTGAGTTCAGATACATCACCTGTAGATATTGCAGGGTAATATTGTAAGCCGTAAGATCTTTTGAAGACTGAAGGTTTGCTTCGCTGCTTTTTACCTGTTCTTCGGAAAGTTTTCGGGAAGATTTCAGTTTCCCACCAAGATAAATGGGTTGCCGTACAACGAGGCCGGCAAGGAAATAACTTTGCTTCGTGATTTCAGGATTATAATCAGGATAAACAGCACTGATGATATCTTTTGAGGTCTGATAAATCACATTCTGTACCTGCTGTGAAAGCGGATTGCCTGTAATCTGCTGGTAAGCAGTATTTGCTGAATATACCGCCTGATTGGCAGAGCCTTCAACGATACCGTCTTTTACCTGTTGCAGATTGACTCTTAGAGGTTCACCGATATAATTATACCCCGCAAGAAGGTCAAGCTTCGGGAGTCCGTTATTTTTACTGGATTCGAGAAGCTTCTGCCGGGTTTCAAGCGACTGTTCGGCAAGCTTTACTGCGGTATTATTTTGCTGCGCTTTCTCCATGCAATATTTTAAAGAAAACTGCTGACAGAAAATTTTTGCCGAAAGCATTAAAAAAAGCGACACGGAAGTTTTCTTTATGCTCATAACATTTGTGAATGGTGTTTACTATGTTCAGGGCCACTAACAAATTTAATGAAAAAGTACCACATTAGGAAGACATTAACACGTTAAAATAATGCAATGAACACCAAAGCAGACAATTAGTTATTAATTTTAACGATAACCATAACGCCATAAATCATTTATATAAACTAAAAGCAATATTTAACTGATGGTAAAAACCACTTTTGGCTGTCTGAATAAAAGATCGAAAGGCATTCTGTTTTTATAAATATTCTTTTCAAATCCAGATACGGAATATTCTGTGTCTCCATTCTTGTTTGAGAAAGTTAACAGTCCATCCGTATTTTTGTTCACCGCATATTGATTGGGAAAATCCAGGGCAAAATGTGCGTTTTCATTTTTCATATATAAGGATATTGTTTTGAAAGTTCCATTTACCAGGAATATTCTTACCGTAGAGGCAACATCCGTAACATATTGAAAACCTGAAATATTATCGGTTTCAATCTGAAGCTGCGGCCAATTGGAAATAATTTCCGAATGCATTACAAAACCGGTATAGTCTTTTTTATAATCGAACACCTCCCTCAATGAAGAATTGTGAAGCACATATCTTTTAAAATCTCTGATTTTAAAATCATTACCTATACTAAATATCCCGAAAAGTAATGATAGAATCCAGGTATTATCTAATTTAAAATAACTTAATGAACCTTCAGGTAGCATCGTTTCGTCCGGAAAAAGGTAGTCATATGGAAAATCAACAAACTTCAAAATGTTTATGATAAAATTCCTTATAAGATCAGGAAGTTGTCTTACACTATTATCGACAGATAAATTAACAGGACTATATTCCTGATTTTGCGAAAGAATCAGTTCATTTATTTTCAGCTGATGTTTCCACTTTTTGATCTCCTGAACAACTTTAACATTATTCATAACCAGCAGTCTGCCCAACTGCCACGCTGCCGCATAGCCAAGATCAAGCATATTTGTGTCTTTGCTGTAAAAAATCAATTTTTCCGAATGATCCGGAATATTTTCACACAAATCAATTCCTTGTTCCGGATTAATGCTAAACTCTTTAAAAACAACATTATACCCGCTTCTCACGAATGGACCATGATACCACGAAACAATTTTTCCTCCTGATTTCAGGTGATGAAGCAACGGTACTTTGCCAACGTCTATTAATTCCGCGGTCCATTGGTTGCCCATCAACGTTTTGTGATAACCAATCTCTGAAAACTTGAGTTCATGAAGAAGTCCCTTTAATGTTTTGCCTTCATATTTTAAAAGAGACAAGATTTCCGATCTTTTTTTATCATCCGAATTAATACCCTTAAGCATACTCCCAAAACGGGATTTATTCTTTTCTAAAAATGCAAACAATTTGTCCTCTCCATAAAGCACGGGATTTTCGTAGTTTCTTCTCTCACTTGTATTTTCATCATAAAAACCCCTGAATTTCAAATCATTAAACTGATAAGCATTATTTGCAAGCACTTCAAAATTCCATTGATAAAGAACAATCAGCACCTCTGT
The DNA here is from genome assembly GCF_034651565.1 of Chryseobacterium sp. MHB01. NCBI lineage: Bacteria > Pseudomonadati > Bacteroidota > Flavobacteriia > Flavobacteriales > Weeksellaceae > Chryseobacterium > Chryseobacterium sp. MHB01. The sequence goes on from NZ_JAYEDA010000003.1 coordinate 295,985, forward strand.
TTTTTCTCCTGAAAGCCGGAACGTATTTCCCGAACGCATAAGATAAGAACAGACAACTGCCCTGTATTTTTTTTCCGGGAAAGCCATCCTTTTCGAAAGCACAATGGAAGTCTGTGACGGAGAATTCATTTCCGTATTCTGATCTTCCTGAATTCTTACATGCGCAAGATGTCTCATTTCATCAGCATCCGGTAAAAGATGCATACTTCCCTTAGGAACAGTGAGATAGGCAAATTCTTTATCCTTCTCATTGCCCGGCTCCAGATCGGAAGTATTTCCGTTTCTTATTTTTATTTTCGTTGAATCTATACTTCCGGACTCCTGATCAAACTCATCTTCTTCAAAAAGTGCCAGAAAAAGATATGGTATTCTCTGCCCTTCTGCAGTGAATTCAAAATCCCACGGAAGAGAGCTTCTGCTGAACTGAACCATAGGAAAAGTGCCTGCGTAATTGCCATGTCCTTCTTTAGGCGGATAAACCGATAATATTTCCGTCTGCGGAATCTGACTGACAAATCCTGAAACAATAAAATCTACAGACGATGAAGCTGTAAGAATCTCATTTTCAGATTTCACATTGATACGGTATTTTCCTGCAGCGACCTGAGGAATATGGGATGTTATAACATTTATAGTATTTTCAGCCATAATTATGCATTGATTGAATAGCTAATAATTTCATTATCTGACTGGTATGAGTATATTTCTTTACCAGACAGTACGTCGGTAAAATCCCAGTCGTTTTCATCGAGGATGGCAGCGAAAACTTTTTTATCAGAGCCAAAATTTTCGAACACTGAGGCGGCTTCACCTTTTTCTTTTATTTTTTCTTTTTTAAAATCCTGAACTTTTGTGGTACTTTTTTGGGTATAGCGGTAAAGGTTTTCGTCATAACTCTGTATTTTTTCTCCGGAAATGGTTTGTCCGGCCTTTGCTTCCGGGAATTTAATTACCGCTCCGGTAGTTAAGTTTTTTATCAGTCCATCCCCTGAAAGTACAGAATTCTGGGTTAACGGTACCCTGCTCCATAAAGCTTTAGGCATATTCTGAAGGAGCGGTTCCATCATCCAGCCTTTCTGTATTTGAGGCACGCGGCCTTCCATATACAGCACTTCGATATTAACTTCGTGTATAAATGCTTTTGAATTATCTCTTTGATACGTAACTCCAAATGCAGAATTACCGGATATTACTTTTGTATCTTTTAGTGTTAATGAAGTAATTGGAATCTGGCTGGTGAACTCCATCATAAACTCTTTGGGATTCACAACAGTAGCTTCCGTATGATCATCTTTATCCGTTTCTTTGCCAATCTTACCATTGGAAATATTCAGCTTAAGATGATCGTCAGGAATAAATTCTTTTTTAAATTCATACATACTCAACTGCGAATTTCTGGAAACCGAATCCCCGAACTTCACCGTAAAACTATATCCTGCAACACTAAGATATGCCACTCCTTCCAGATCCGGCCCCCAAATGCTTAATCTTGCATTGAGACTTACATTAATATTGATGGCAAAAAACCAGAAATCCGCATAGAGTCTTACATTAAACAGCAACTCTAAATCAGCCTTATAACTAAAAGGCTTCCAAAACATTACAAAATGAGCTTCAAGTTTTATTTCAACTTCAACACCAATGGTAAAAGTAAAAGTTTTGGATCCGATCCAATAATCAATAGTAATGCTTTTTGACAGATCTAATGTGTAATTTAATCTACCAATTAACCCGAACATAATTGCCTGTGGCGTCAAAGCAAAATACATCTGGAGCGCAGCCGAAAGATTTCCGCGTCGTAACGAAAATCCTAACCGATACAATTCTCCGGAAGACGGATAATGTTTCGGTACATTAAAATTGGGATGATATCCACCGATGGTAAATAAAAAATCACCTTTCAGACTTTCCGAAAACCACATTGCAAAAACAAAGCTTCCCTGCAGTTTAACTTCTTTAAAAATCAGGTAACTTCCGTCGGTAATTTCCCCCCGCGCGATCACAAAACCCGAATTAAAATCTGCCTGTAATGAAAATGCAAATTTGATCCTGTAGACTTCCGGAACTTCCATCACACTCAGCCCAAGCATGTTAAATACCAGTCCGTTTTCAATATTGAGCGCAATAAGTGCGATGGTATCAATTATTTTAAAAGACTGAAAACGTAAGCCGATCATGATTACATAAGCCCCTTCTTTAGGTGGAATATAATGGTTTAGTTTTGAAAAGATTTCTTTAATGCCTTCTCCGGGACGCGGCCCATTGTTTTTGACAATCTGAATTAACGGGAAATTTTCAATTTCACTGATTGCCGGCAATTTAAACTCCCGGTTCAGACCTAAACCAATCGCGAAGCCTTTAATTTCAAATGCGGGATGCAGAGGAATCGTTACACCTAGATATCCGAATGCAAACAATGAAGAATATGTACTTTGTTTTACGTAAGAGCCTAAGGCTATGATTTCAATTTTCTGTAGCTTAATGGTCAATAAGCCGTTGTATTCTTCGTTTTTAGCAGATTTTTCACGATAAAAGCCTCCATAAATAGAAAAAGCAGGCGATTTATACTGAAGTGCCAATCCCTGGATTCCAAAAGATGTTCCTTTAAAAAATCCGGCAATTAATTTAAGCGGATCACTTTCTTTTTTCCTGGAATATTCTTTTATAGTTTCTAAATAATGATTGATATTCAGGCCGACATTTAACCCGATCACTTCAAAGGAAAATCTTGATATGGAAAGTCTGGCCGATAATTTCAGGAGTACCGATTTATTGCCGTTCTGAAAATCGGTATCAGCTCCTACTTCAGTAATTTTGAATACAGACTCCTTGCTTTCCGGATTATTCTTCTGCGGCAACGAAATATTATTATCCGCATCAGAACTGATATCCTGCAGATCTTCAGGATAGGTTAAGAAAGTTTCTCCTTTTCCTGCATTGTAATGTATGAATATATTTTCACCTTCATTCAGCATCATGGCTTTACCATCATCAGAATACATTTTTTCCAGTTGCGGAAATAGCAATAATGAAAAATCTTCAGGATAAATCGTACTATTTTTGTCCTGCTTCTTCAGATATATAAAACCGATCCCGGAAATAGCATGTTCTGCCGGGATATATTCTCCCACCAGCGGAAGATTGGAAAATCCGATTGAATTGTTGATCCAGCAGCTGAATAACGTATATTTTCCGGTTTTAACAATCTGAATACTGACCTTTTTCTCCGCAAAATCTACGGATATAGAAAGGATATTTTCTTTTCCTTTTGGTATTATTAATGACAGCTCAACCTCTTCAGGCAAGATTCCCTCTATCATCGAAAAAAATGATGCATCGCCCACCAAATCCTTCACAATGAAAGCAATATCATTGGTTTTCACCTGCAGTATCGTTTCTTTTTCCTGTACAGAACCTGTAAGGATGAAATTTTTATTAAAAATCTGAACATCAGCTGAAAGGACGATCATTTTCGCATTCATCTCATTTTGCTTTTATGATGTAGTACACTGCATGATAAGGAGGTCTGTTCTCGTGGGAAAGTCCGTCACCTGTACTCTGGATCGGAGTAGATGTTTTGGTGTTGAAAAAGGTTGTGGAACGTGCCGAATCCTTTCCATAATAATATACCGTACGATCTGTTCCGTAAACGCCGTGCATTTCTTCTCTCTGTGTCCATCCAAGGTCAATTTCCTTGAAAGGTTCATAGTTACTCTGTATTCCCTTAATATGATGCGTATGAGCAGGAATCTGGCTTGTCTGCAGGGTAACAGATTCCTGGCCTCCTGTACTACCCAATGGATAATTGTCACCCGCACCTACTAAAAAACGGTTTCTTAAATCCGGTACGTTTCGGTGCTGCAATAAGTTATACAATTCCGGATAAAGTTTTGCATCAACACGCTGTCCGTCACACAACAGCCAGTTTTCAGGTATATCTCTGGTGTAGAAGGCAACAATGCTTCCAACAGGACAGGAAAGTTCCTTTTCAGCTATAAGACCGATTGTGAAGGGAATACTGCCGTCATTATAATCTTCGATATTTTCAAACTGAATCTGAAAAGGATAAGCACCTGGAGGAGTAAGCTCTGATAAGCCATTTATCTTTAAACCACTGATTTTAAATCTTATAATCTCATCTTTTTTAAGTATAAAATCCTGATTGGTTTCCAGAAATACTTCATTCTGACTGCATTTAAAAACCAATTCTTTGATTTCTGTTAACGCATTTCCTGAAATACGTCTGGCCTCTATTTTTATGAGAGAAACCGCATCTTTTGGAATCAACTGCTTCCAGAAAATTGAATGAATTTTGAGCCTTCCTTTTATTCCACGGGATTCCTGATGGATAAATTTCAGATCATTCCCGGATTTGTTGATCAGGTTAAGCTGTACAAGAATCTCCGTATCGGGCTTAATTTCAAAAGATGGCTCTCCCAACATCATAGCATCTAAAGGAACCGTTGTTTTCTTTGACAGATCTTTAATGAAAATCAGTTTATCCATCGAAAGGCTTTCGCAGACTTCAACAGGATTATTATTCTCAAACACCGTAATGTCCGTAATTTCGCACTGGACAAAAAGGTTTTCCGTATTGGCAATGCTAACAGCCTTTACATGCGACAATTCATACTCCAACAGGTTGTCATTAAAATCCATTGAAATCTGCAATTCATCTTTTTCTTCTTTAATTTTAAATAGGTTTTCCTTATCACTTACTGTAAAAAATCCTTTCTTCAGTTTTATGATGATGCTTGAATTTCCTGCTCTTGAAGCAAAAGAATAGCGGTCCGGTAAAAGTTTCAGAATATATTTTTCGTTTCTGCGATCAAAAACCTGAATGCCTTTATATTCTTCGCCCTGATAATCCGTAAATATTTCAAAATTGATTCTGGATCTGTAAGTATATTTGGATGAGACATTTACCCCTTTTTCAATATACGCCCACAATTCTTCTTCATTTAATCCTTTGAATAAATACAGATCTGAAAGATTGAATTCTCCTTTATTGTTCTCCGACCCGAAATTGAGAGCATGAATTTTCCGGAAATTAATATTGTCGTTATCGATAAGTTCTTTGAGATCAAGCTGATAACTACCTGCAAGGCGCTCCGAAATATTTCCTGAATGTAATACCGAATTTATATATAATACACTGATTTCCAAGACTCCTTTTTTATTAATATTCAGGTTGACATTATACCAATAATCCAGGTTTATTTCAATACCGGTTTTTTGATTGATCACATCAAATATTTCTTCATTATCTCCCGTCATTCTGCAGTCTATGTAAATTTCTGCCGTATTGCTTTTCTCTGAATTTTTAATCAGATAAAAAGTTATTAAAAACTCATCGAGTTTTATATCAAAAAGAATAAAATTATTTTTACCTGATTCAGCTATCAAACTGATATTCAAGAATATATTAACACTAAGAGAATTATTCCCGAACAGCAGATCATTGTTTCCCGGAATTATCTGAAGTATTGTTTTGTTCCGGATTCTCATAAAAGAACCTTTAAACCTGTCAAAACTCATTAACGGCAGTTCCGGATTTTTTATTTCAAGCTTTATCGTACCCTCTTTCCGGGAATCTGCCCAGGGATTGATCACAGTATTGAAACTGTCAAACTGATCAAGCGAACAATAAAAAATTTCTTTATTCATAATTAGTTATTAGTAGGTTTTATGGATAGCCAGCCTTCTTTCATCATGAGTTCTGGAACAGTTGGGTTGTTGGTATTAAAATCATTAATCGAGGATATTGCCTGACTGTTTGCAAGAATGAATTCAAATGTTTTATAATGATTCTTAAGCTTTTCCGTAAAATTTTTCTCTTTAGCAGCCATGATGCGGAAAAACCTGTTTCTTAATGAGTATTTAGAACGTACATCTTCATTGCCGTTAAAAACCATCAGCTCAATTCTTTCAAAAAAATCCAACAGTATTTCGTATTGTTCCCTGTCATCAATAAGTATTTGTCTCCGTGCATTCAAAATATCGATTACCTTTAGTTCCGGGATATTTTCTGCACCCAAAGCTTCTGAAAAAGATAATACACCGATCAGCCTGCTTTTAACGGACAGGTTATCTTTTTCCATTTTTATAAGATTTTGTTCTGAAAAAGTATCATACACATAATGCCAGTCATTGTAAATGCTCTCAAATTCAGCATATGGTTTCTCATTGATGAAATAAATATGCTCATCCGGAAAAAAATCATCGGGATTCAAAAATACAGATTGAAGATATTGCTCTGACCGTAGATTCAGGTTGATGTGAATCAAAAGCTCATCATCGACATCGACAAGCTTACTCGCCTGAATCTGAATGTCTTTCGTCTCTTCTGAAGCAAGAACACGAATTCTTTTTAATACCTTTTCATTTTCAGAATCCTGTCTGCTGAACATCTGAAAATACTTTTCTGTAACCACAATATATTTTTCATCATGAAAAAAAGGAGCATCATAAATTATCTCATTGTCCAGGAGTGTTTTTTTTAAACCTGAAGTATAATTGATTATTTCTGCCAAAATATAATCCTGTCCGAAGTTCGGATCAAAAAGTCTCCATCTTTTATCAAAAAACTTCTGTTCAGCATATTCGTAAACAGCCTGAACAAAAGAAGTTCTTCTTTTCCTCTGATCCGTAACAATATACGCATCCGGATGACCTTTAACAGAGGGCTTTATCTTTGTGATAATTTTTTGCATGAAAAGATACTCCCTAAGTTCACTTACCGTTCTGAACTCCCCTTCAATATTGCATTTTTTAAGATCCAACGATTTTATTTGTGTCAGCCGGATTTTTTTAACGCTATTTCCACTTCCCGCAGATAGGTTGCTCTTTTCTTTTTTCAGTTCTATCCAGCTCCACTGATAGCGGTGATCTTTTAGCAGTGTCATTTCAAAGCGATCCTTAGGCGTAAGAACTGGTCCGGTGTATATCGTTAAAGCAATTTTCCTGAGTGCACTTTTAATTTTTTTGTAAGGCATCTGCAGTTTTGTAACAGGCAGAATACCAGACTTTATAAAAACTTCTCCCTTAGGATGCATAAGAAGTATATAGGATCTGGTACGTAAATCCGTTGCTGCAGCCAGCCAGCTTTCCGTATCGCTTTTTTTCAGTCTGACAGCCGTATTTTGCGAAGATTCCGGATAAGGAATAAGAATTCCTTTTTCCATTAATTTAAACCAGATATTGTTTCCTTCAATGATGTAATTTTTCAGAAAATCTCTCTGGTTGATATAGCCTGTATCCTCGTTTTCCATCAGATCATTGAGAAAACGGATCAGGCTTTCACGTTTTTCGATAAATGATTTTGTACCGTTATTCTGCTGATTTGATGCCCTGAACTGATCATCCAGATTAACTACAGATTCATCGATTGATTTATCCGGATTAAAAACCGCTTTCTGAGAACTGTTAAAATAAATTTCTTCAGAAATACTGCGTGTTTCTCCATCGTTGTCATTGTTGCAGTGCCAATAGGCAACACACCCATCATTGTATTGATTCGGATCGCCGATACTTACAGGAATTTTAACCCTGGAATATTCCAGATCGTTACGTTCGCCTCCTTTTTCGGAAAATATCTTCTGGCTCTCCGTACTTAAATCATAATAAAGTCCGCCTTTCAGATGTAATCCGACATCTAAACGGGTAATAGCAATAGGTGTTGTTGATATACTTTCTAATAACGAAGGATCATAAGCAGATTCCGGCTGAACGCTTTTTAACGCAAATATGGTTTCTTCAATAAAATTTTCAATAAAATTCTCTTTTTTGCTTTGTACATTAAGCCAGCTTAAAACCAGATTCAGATCGTTATTCTGATCCTCTTCCGAAAATCCTTCACCAAAAGCATGATCAAAAGGAGAAAACTCCCATTTTCCTTTATCCGTAAAAGTACCCAGGTGATCACCTTTTTCGTTGAATATTTCAAGTCTGGTGTTGATTGTATTGAGAACAAACCAGCCGAGTACCGGAGAATTGGTATCCTGAAGTTTTTTCCATTTTCCGGAAACCGATACAGGCTGCGCCAACCTCGGAGGTAAGGAAATCCAGTTTTTTTTGGCTGGAATCTGTTGATGGTATCCTGTTGTAACCTCATTTACGGTCATCATTTTACTTCTGCCAAAAGTATCTACCAACCGTATTCTGTTGACTTTAAATGCTCCATTTCTGAATGGATTGAAAGCAGCATTGGAATTTGGAGTCAGAAGATTAAGCCTCGACTCATATTTTTTAATCAGTCCTGTGATGGTTCCTGCTAATTCGCGATGATCTCTGAAACCATTGGGAATGAGTGGCATCATACTTAATGCACTTGTCCGCTGGGTAAAAATAGTATTAAAATCGCTAAGGCTTATTTCCAGTAAATCAATAGAATTAAGGCTTTCTTTTATATTCCGGATATATTGCCTGTTACCGGATTTTACTTTATCCGGACTCCCTTCCGTAATCTGGACATTTTCAACGTCCTGGCTGTTTAGAAAAGCATTGAGTTTGCTTTCAACAAATCCTTTTACCGAATCATTTACAAATGAAGATCCATAATATAAATCCGGATTTTGAGAGTAAATAAGATTCTGAAGATCATATTTCTTAATAAGATCGGCATTCTGATCATCCAAAATATAGCCTGCCGTTAAAAAATCCTGGCTGAATCCTGTTTCTGGTTTTGGGGTTTTGTGAGCCATAAAAAAAGCTTCCCAATCAATTTTATAGGTATTCCATGAGTTTACAAGGGTATACTTTTTAAAAAGTTGATGATCTTCCTGCCTGAAAACCGGCATGCCGCTTCATCAAAAATGATATCAGAAATCAAAATTTCTTTAACCGGTTCTTCATAAGAATTTCTCAGAAAATCAATGTTCTTTTTTTCCTGTACGGAACTCTTTTTATCGTAAACAATAACTGTAGGCGGAATAGGCTCATGAAAATAAAAATCATCTTTACGTTCCAATATAAACTGATCACCCAGCAGATCTGAAATGTATTTTTTCTGATTATAAATTTTAGCACGAAGCATTTTTATTTTACGTTCCGTATTGAGAATAACCGGCAGCAGTTTTTTCTCCATGATCACGCGGATATTGCTGTTGGAAATATCTTCATTCTTATACACGAAAAGACTCATCAGATAAGTATGCCAGTCCATATAAAGATTTTCCAGGTCGCGATATAACCTATATTTTTCAGAATCAAGCTGAGCCTGTTTTGCATTTAGACTGTCCAGCCTTTCTTCAATACGTACCGGAATTTCAGGAACTGCAGATTCTTCGTTTTCATCCGGTTTTCGGGAGGGAACAATTTCCCATTTTCTTATATTTCCGTTTGTTTTAAACTGATTTTCATGTCTTTTGTGACGCAGCCTGCTTACCCAGTCGAGATTTTTATCATTCAGTTCACCCCAGTTAAGGATGGCTTCCAGCTGCTCTTCCTTCACCAGTTTTTCCACTTCATCATGATCTTTCAAAAGGATGGCTGTAAGCGCTTCCGGTAATGTATTTGCAATGGAAATATTAAGACTTTCCGAACGGTCTTCGTATTCTTTAACGGCCGATTTTTTATATTCAAAAACCCCAAAACAAATTGTTTTTATATCTCCTGAAATGTCACTTATATTAAAAGAATTGATCTTCCATTCGTTAATATTCACGGAAGATTCCGAAAGATGGAGTGCGTAATCATCTGCTTTGAAAGAGTTTCTGTTGACGAAATACCGGAATGCATGATCCGGATCAAATATCACAGCTTTATTGATTTCTTCGGATAGATAATCAATATGTAAATTTCTCATGACCTCCAGCTGTTCTGCAGAAAAATTGCCTTCTGACCTTTCAGCCTGAATTCCCATTCTGAAAAGCTCATCATCCGCCATCTTCCGGAGATCAAGAGACTCTATTCTTTTTTTGAGCTTAATCCTGTTTACCTCAAGCAGTTTTTTAAAATAATCCTGTTCTTTTTTATTTTCGCTGTAATAGCCTATGATGGTATATGTTGAATCAATTTCACCATTAAAATCATCATCATAAAAACCGAAAATACTTCTGCAATTTGCGTAATGGCTGTCAAATGAAAGACTTCCCCAACCCAGGGCGGTGAGCCCTTCAAGATAATCTGATTTTTGACTTTCTTTATATCCGTCTTTAAGATATTTCCTTCCTACATACCGAAATTCAAAACCTTCTTTTATCCCGGAATTTTGTCCTTTTTTTATGATCGGATAAGAGCAAAGTTCAGCGCTGGAAAATCCATCTGTATTGATATCCCAGATATAATCGCTTTCTACAATCCACTCTTCTTTTTTACCGTTTTGATCGTGTTTTATAACCAGCCACCGGTTGGGCACTTCGGGAAGAGTTCCGTATTCATCGAATGTTTTCAGCAGAGACGGCAGCGACCAGTGAAGGTGCATCCCTTTTCCCAAAGTAATAAGATTATCATTGGAGAACGGCCGTGGAATCACCGATTGCGAAACAAACGGCGTAAGCGAATTGATGAATGTTTCTTCCTGCTGATTGAACCAGGGTATATTTTCAAAAACAATATCCTGACCGATCATTTGTTCCGGAGCCTCAAGAAGTAAAGCTTGTATTTTTACAGGCAGTTGAAAATGCATAGTGTAACGGTAAGAATAAAAAGCCATTCTGCAAATGCATCAATGGCTTCCCAATATTATAAAAGTTCGATTTTGTAAATTAGAATATTATTTTTCCAGCTTTTTTACATTGTCGTTCATCCAGGTGACAAATTCTTCCTTTTGTTTTTCTTGTTCCGAACCATAGCTCAGGTATCCTACTTTAACCGAATTGATTGTAAAGTCATTTCCTAAAAGACCTCCTTTTTTTAATGCTTGCTCAGTTTTTTCCTTTGATGTAACTGCAAAAACCATTTTTGTATAATTGTCATTTTTTTTCGGACTTCCTTGTGCTGCAGAATCCCCCTGGTATTCTACCATGAAATCAACTGTTAAATCTTCCAGCCCCAGTTGCGCTTTTGCAACTTCGTCTCCGATCTTTGTTTCTCCGATCTGTACTTTGCTCAATTCTATTGGTTTCAAGGTTTTCAGGCTGTAAAACTTTTGTGAATTGTCAATGATTCCTTCCAGCGTACCACCCCATAAAGTGATGTTAGCATGTGCTATGAATATACTTTTTGATTCGTCTGCCATGTTTCGTTTTTTTTAGTTATTAATTATTTGAATATTTTAAAAGATTATTTCTTAATTGTAAGCGTATAACAGAACTTTTATCACATCAAAATAAGGACATGATAGAATTGCCGGTTAATTAAAGCTTTAATGAATTGCTGCACGAATATGCATCGAAATTGAGTGTTTCATAAAGGTTATTTTCTAGTTTTCATACAAAACTATGCATTTTTTTAAATCAGACAATATGAAATCTGTATTATCTTAATAATTAATCAATTTATAATATACTTATAATAAAAAAATCCTGCAGATTGTTCTGCAGGACCAAATGATATATTTTACGATTTTTATTTTCCCATTGCTTTATGATCTGTAAAGAACATAAAATTTTCCTTTTTTTCAATAAGCTGCATAGGATATAATTCCGGGTTATATTCTCCGTTCAGGATTTCGTTCAATGCATGTTTTTTAGATTCACCGAATGCAACGGCCAGTATATTTTCCGCCTTGTTGATAATAGGTGCAGTCAGGGTAATTCTATACATTTCCTGTGGTTTTAAATAATATGCAGAAACCCATTTTTCTTTTTCATTAAGAATTTCTTCTCCCGGAAACAGCGACGCGGTGTGACCATCATCCCCCATTCCAAGAAGGATAAAATCGAAAACGCCCTCATTTCCGAGTACATTTCGGATGTAGGATTCATATTCCTGAGCATATTCTTCAGGAAGGGTGTGATCTTTATACATCGGAAAAATATGATCATCAGGAACCGGAACCTTATCCAGCAGCGTTTCAAAGGTCATTCTTGCATTACTTTTATCATCATGTAAAGGAACCCATCTTTCATCAACCCAGAAAAAATAGATTTTACTCCAGTCAATCTTTTCTGCATATTGCTGTGTTGCGAGCAATTTGAATATGGCTTTTGGTGAAGAGCCACCGCTTAAAGCAACGGTAAAACGTCCTTTTTCGTGTATTGATTTTTCGGAAAGATCCTTAAAAATATCGGCTGCTTCCGTATACAATGTATCTAAATCATCAAATATTCTGATATTCATTTTTTCTTTATTTAAAGTTACCACCACTTGTCTCCCTGTCTTTCCACCAGCGTGAAGCTTTCATCAGGACCCCAGCTTCCGGCTTTATAATTCGGAAAAGAAGCGTCTTTACTGTTTTCCCAGGCTTCCTGAATTGTTTTCACAACATCCCATGCTTCTTCCACCTGATCGGAACGCATGAATAAAGTAAGGTCTCCCAACAATGCATCAAGCAGTAATGTTTCATATGCTTCCGGAGTATCTTCCTGACACACGAAATAATCGAAGATCATTTCTACCGGCTCAAGCGACAGGGTAAGTCCTGGCTTTTTGGCCATGAACTGCAGCCTGATATCCATCAGCGGCTGAATATTGATAACCAACCTGTTAGCCGCAAGATGATGTTGCGTATCTGAAAAAGTGGAATTCGGGAGCGGTTTAAACTGAATGGTAATATAAGAATGCTTCTCTTTCATTTTTTTACCAGTACGTACATAAAAAGGAACACCCTGCCAACGTTCATTATCAAGATAGAATTTTACCGCTGCAAAAGTTTCTGTGTTGGAATCCGGTGCAATTCCGTTTTCCTGGCGGTAGCCTTTGGCTTCAAAACCATTGATTTTATTTCTTCCATACTGACCTCTCACAGCGTAATGATCCACCTTATCGGCGGGAATTCTTCGGATTGACTTCAGGACGTCAACTTTACGGTCTCTTATTTCTCCGGATTCCAGTGTTGCAGGCGGTTCCATGGCCACCATGCAGAGAATCTGCAGCAAATGGTTCTGGATCATATCACGGAGTGCCCCGGTCTGTTCGTAGAAGCTTCCTCTTGTCTCTACGCCTACTTCTTCTGCTACGGTAATCTGTATCGATTCTATATGTTTGTGATCCCATAAAGGCTCAAAAATAGAATTTCCGAATCTGAAAGCCAGAATATTCTGTACGGTTTCTTTACCCAGATAATGATCAATTCTATAAATCTGCTCTTCTTCAAAAGCTTCGGAGAGAAGATTATTCAGCTCAATGGCCGATTGTTTATCGTGTCCGAAAGGTTTTTCGATAATAATCCTGTCTTTTTTAGGATCGGAAGCAAGCTCACTTTTTTTAATGTGATTGGAAATGGTGGAGATAAAATTTGGTCCGATGGACAAATAGAATAACCGATTGGCCCTGGTCCCGTAGATCGTGTCGAAGTTTATTAACTTCTTTTGTAAATCTGCATAAGAATCTTCCTGGTCAAGTTGATGTCTGAAATAGGTAATATGCGCCTGAAATCCTGCCCAGTCTTCCTGAGTCAGTTTTTTTCTTGAGAAATTTTCAAGATTTTCTTTTACATAATTTTTAAAATCTTCATCCGTATTTTCTGCCCTGCCCAAAGCAAGTATATTGAATCCTTTAGGCATTCTTCCGTCAATATATAAATTATAAAATGCCGGAAATAATTTTCTTTTTGCAAGATCGCCTGTAGCACCAAAGATGATAACAGTAGTTGGCCTCAGGCTTTTATTTTCATTCATTTTCCCGAAATTTTATTGATTTGTACTGTTCCAGATTGTGTGAAAGATTCCTTCTCTGTCAATTCTTTGGTAAGTGTGAGCGCCGAAATAATCCCTTTGTGCCTGGATAAGATTTACCGGCAATGATTTTGTGGTATACGCATCAAAATATCCCAGAGCTGTCTGAATGCCAAGACTTGAAATTCCGTTTGAAACCGCAAATGCAGCAGTTTTTCGAAGGGACTTTATTTTGGATTTCACCAATTCTGAAATGTCATTATCCAGTAAAATATTCGTTAATTGAGGATTTTCCGTATAAGCGGAATAGAATTTTTCAAGAAGCAGCGAACGGATGATGCAACCGCCTCTCCAGATTTTCACAACATCTTTTAAAGGAATTCCGAAGTCATACTCTTCAGAGGCTTTGATGAGTAAAGCTAATCCCTGCGCATAGCTGATAAGAGCGGAAAGGTAAAGTGCCTCTCCAACTTCACGGATGAAAAGTTCTTTATCTTCAGGAGTGTTAATTTCTTTTTCGGCATAAAGCTCTGAAGCCTGAATTCTTTCATCTTTATAGGCGGATAAAATTCTCGATGTTACCGCAATATCAATAGTCGGGATAGAAACACCTATTTCCATGGCCTGTTCCGAGGTCCATTTTCCCGTTCCTTTTGCGCCGGCTTTATCCAGGATCTGATCAAGAAGATCATGATCGGTAAATTCGTCTTTCTGTTTAAAAATATCTCTGGTGATTTCGATGAGAAATGAATTCATTTCACCATTATTCCAATCTCTGAATACTTCATACAATTCATTATTGGAAAGGTTTGCTCCTCTTTTTAGAAGATCGTACGCTTCACTGATGAGCTGCATAATGGCATATTCGATACCGTTATGCACCATTTTCACATAGTTTCCGGCAGAACCTTTTCCCATATACGCCGTACAAGCTTCTCCGTCAACTTTGGCAGCAATAGCTTCAAGCATAGGCTGAAGAAGGGCGAATGCTTCAGCATCTCCGCCGGGCATAATACTCGGTCCCGTTCTGGCCCCTTTTTCACCACCTGAAACGCCGATTCCCATAAAATGGAGACCTTTGGAAGACATCCCGGAAATACGTCTGTCGGTATCTTTAAAATAAGAATTCCCGGCATCAATTACAATATCACCTTTGCTGAGTAATGGTGAAATATTGTCCAGAACGGCATCCACCGGTTTTCCTGCAGGAACCATAAGAATGATTTTTCTTGGAGTTTCCAATGTAGCTACAAATTCTTCCAGAGAGCCTGTTCCTTTGATTTGCATTTCCGAAGTTGCGTCGCTGTGCAGCTGTTTTACTTTCTCCTCATCGAGGTCAAAACCTGCTACTGAGAATCCGTTGTCAGCAATGTTGTAGAGAAGATTTCTTCCCATCACTCCGAGACCAACCATCCCATAATTATATCCTTTCATTGTATTGATATTAATATAAATTCTGTTTCCAGAGAATAAAATTACACAAATGCTTATGATGAAAAAAATAAAGTTCAAAAAACTGCTTATTATGAAAATCATTAAAATCATTAAAAAATCACTTAATACCTCAAAACAATATAAATTATTTAAATAATATTCGTTTTATATATCTAAAAACCACTTCTAAAAGCTTTTCATTAATTAATAAATTTTAACAAAAGTCGGATTAGATTTTTTAAATATCAGATTATTAACAGCTGTTTCAACACGGAATTTTAGTATTTTTGAGAAGCTAAATCCAAAATTAACTGATATGAAAAGTTCCAAAATATCAGGAGTCTTCAAACTAATCCGCTGGAAAGAAATTCTTGCCATTGTCATTTTACTTTTGGCATTTGTTTTCTTCAGAAGTGAAAGGCATGAACTTGCTTCTATCGGGCCTCAACTCGAGGAATCAGACCCTGCATGGATTGTCGCCGGAATTTTTTTATCACTTATCTATATTCTTCTCCAGGGTTTAATGTATGTTACCAGCTTTAAAAGTGTTGACCTGTCTATCAGTATTCCTGATGCCATTTCGCTTTTTTTGAAGCGTAATTTTTTAAGTGTTTTTCTGCCGGCCGGAGGAGTGAGCTCTCTGGCTTATCTTCCAAGAAATATAAGAATTCTCGGCTACAAATCTTCAAAAGTGCATCAGGCCAGTGCCATTTATGGTTTTGTAGGTCTTCTTACCGTTGTTATTGTAGGAATTCCCCTACTTTTTTATGCTTTATCAATTCATAAAAATTTTGGTAACAGCTGGATTGGAATTTTTGTGTTAATTGCATCACTTTCCTTATTGTATGCAATCTTTATTTCTTTTAAGAGAAAAAACAGATTCTATCATCTTATCGGACAAAGATTTCCAAAATTGATCAGTTCCTCCGAAGAAATTTTCAGCAGCGAGGTCAACAAGAAAAACTTCTGGTACACCGTTGCGATTTCGGTAATTATAGAATTTTGCGGTGTTTTTCATTTGTTGATTGCAATGTACGCTTTTGGCGTTAAAGATTCTTTTTCCGCCGCAGCAATTTCCTATGTAATTTCTGTATTGCTGATGATCATATCTCCTTTTTTAAGAGGCTTGGGTGCTGTGGAATTTTCCCTTACTTATATTCTTTCTGTTTTTGGCTATCAGCATTCTGAAGGATTGGGAATCACTCTTCTTTATCGTTTTTTTGAATTTTGGCTGCCGCTTGTTTTTGGAGTTTTAGCTTTTCTGTGGGGTGGCCGGAAATTGTTTGCGCGCCTTCTGCCTGTTATGATGATTTTTTTACTTGGTGTGATTAATATTCTTTCAGTTATTACCCCGGCCTTGGCCAACAGGCTGAATCTTGTAAAAAATTATTTATCATTAGATTTTATTCATCTTTCAAAAATGCTCACCCTTATTGCGGGAGTTCTGCTGTTGGTAACTTCCGCCAATCTCTTTAAGGGAACAAAAAGAGCGTGGTATTTTGCGGTAGGGCTGGCCATCACATCAGTTATTTTCAATATTGCGAAAGCCCTCGACTACGAAGAGGCATTATTTGCACTGTTTACACTTGGTTTATTATTTTACAGCCGTAAAGAATATACTTTCACAACAAGCAGAATGTCACTTCAGCGCGGATTTGAGTGGTTTATAGGAATCTTCACGGCAATCTTTCTATTTAATTATCTTGCATTTTATTTTATCAGTAAGTCTCATTTCGGAATAGATTTTACAAAGGAGCAAGCCCTGTATTATACTTTGCATACTTTTCTTCTTTTTAAAGATTCCGGATTGGTGCCCAAAACAGGATTTGCTAAAGATTTTCAGCAATTAAATTATATCCTGGGAGTTATTTCATGGCTTGTTTTTATCTTTTCATTTTACCGTACCAATACTTATAAGAAGCAGAACAGTTCACAAAATCATGCAGATGCAGAAAGCCTGGTAAAAGAATACGGAGCCTCTTCTCTAGATTATTTTAAACTGACCCGGGATAAGCAGTTTTTCTTTTCCGAAAACAGGGAAGCTTTTTTATCTTACCGGATCGCCAATGGTTTTGCGGTAGTGCTTGAAGATCCCGTATGCGCAGAAGGTAATAAAACAAACAGTATTCTGGAATTTGAAAATTACTGCAGAAATCACAGCCTAAAAACTTCTTATTACCGCGTTGGGG
Source organism: Chryseobacterium sp. MHB01 (assembly GCF_034651565.1). Lineage (NCBI taxonomy): Bacteria > Pseudomonadati > Bacteroidota > Flavobacteriia > Flavobacteriales > Weeksellaceae > Chryseobacterium > Chryseobacterium sp. MHB01. The sequence goes on from NZ_JAYEDA010000003.1 coordinate 313,326, forward strand.
AAAGCAGCCTGATTTATTTCAATCCGCTTCAAAAGCAGAAACTTTTTATTGGTCAGGATGCTATTCTGGATGCCGAAAACTTCAATCTGACAGGTAAAGAAAGAAAGTCAGTAAGAAACGGAATTAATGCTCTTCAGAAATCCGGATATTCAACAGAAATAAAATACGCCCCACACGATGGAAAAACTTTAGATCAGGTGGAGGCTGTTTCGAACGAATGGCTGAAAGAATTCGACAAAAAAGAAATTGTTTTTGCTGAAGGAATGTTTGAACGTGAAGTTGTAAAAAACCAGGACCTTATAACGATATCCGATCCGGAAGGAAAATGTATTGCTTTTCTTAATATAATCCCTTTTTGCGCTCCGGATGAGTGTAGTTATGATATGATCAGGAAAACTGAAAATGCTCCCAATGGCTCTACTGATGCCATGATTGTGAAATTAATAGAATATGCTAAAAGCAAAAACCTCAAATTCATTAATATGGGAATGACCCCAATGGCCGGGATTAAAGAACCCGGTAATACTGCAGAAGAAATAATGAAATTTGCCTATCAGAGAGTCGGAAGTTTTAAGCATTATCAAACCCTGAGAAATTTTAAGGAAAAATATGCCGATCTGTGGGAAAACAAGTATATAATATATGATAATGATTTCGATCTTTTGCAGCTGCCTGCCGTTTTAAATAAAATAATGAAACCATGAAGCAATTCATTACATTAATCTTCAAAATAATCTGCGCATCACTGGTTCTGACCATCGGAGGATGCAAATCTGAATCTGATTTCAGGATTACCGAATGGAATAGTCATTCTGAAAAACCTATTATTTTTTACCTCAGCGGAGATGCCGGTTTTAATACCTTTTCAAAAAGTTTAGGTGAAAACCTGCATCATTTCGGATATGATATTTTTGCCTTGAATACCCAAATTTATTTCTGGAATAAAAAAACACCGGAACAGACTTCCTCCGATATTGAAAAGTATATTAACGAACAGCTGCAGGGAAGAAAAAACCAGCATGTGATCATCATAGGATTTTCATTTGGAGCAGATGTCACACCTTTCGTATATAACAGATTTTCAAATAATTTAAAAAATAAAATTCAGAAAATATTTATTATTGGCCCTTCAAAAAGTAATGATTTTAAAATTCATCTTGAAGAATATTTGAGTCAGGAACCTAAAGGAAGTTTACCCGTTATCCCGGAAATTAATAAAATAACGCAGATTCCGGTAATGGTTGTCCTCAGCGATTTTGAATACACGCATTTTCCTTATCAACAAATTACCCTGAAGAACAATTATCAGATGAAACATATCCCCGGAGATCATCATTATGGTGGCAATACGAAAATGCTGGCTGATTTTATCAATAATCATCTGAAATAATTCATTCTCGACAGATAATTTCTTTTCGCTAAAAATCATGTCTTAAGAGATATGATGACGTCTATAAAAATTGTATTTTTGACCAGTTCAGATTAAAAATATTATTACATCCTCAATCAATTAAACCAAAATGCAGATATTATCCTTTAAAATTGCCACTTCCGCAGCAGCAATTTGTTTCAGTACGGCTGTTTTTGCACAACAAAAATATTCTGTAAGCGGTACTATAAAAGATATTAATAACGGAGAGCTTATGATTGGGGTTACAGTAAAAGTTGCTGAAGACCCTACCATTTCTGTAGTTTCCAACGATTATGGATTTTATTCGCTTTCGCTTCCCAAAGGCACTTATCACCTCATCATTTCAAATCCAGGTTTTAAAGATTTTCAGCAAAATGTTACGGTTGAAGATAATATAAAACAGGATCTGCAGCTCGGTCAGGAAGAAGAAAAAGTAGCGAAGATTGAGGAGGTAGTCATCTCGGGAGTTAAAAAGGACAAAAACCTGACTACCGCACAAATGGGAACAGAAACGCTAAGCATCAAAAATATCGAAAAACTGCCTGTTCTTTTTGGCGAAAAAGATATTATGAAAACCATTCAGCTTTTACCGGGTATAAAAAGCAATGGAGAAGGCAGCAACGGATTCAGCGTTCGTGGCGGAGCAACAGATCAAAACCTTATTCTGCTTGATGAAGCTGCCGTTTACAACGCTTCACATCTTCTTGGTTTTTTCAGTACTTTCAACAGTGATGCTCTGAAGGATGCGAGTATTATCAAGGGAAACAGTCCGGCTCAATATGGCGGCCGCCTGTCTTCTGTACTGGATGTTAAAATGAAGGATGGAAATAATAAAGAATATAATGTGAACGGCGGCCTCGGACTGATCAGCAGCAGACTGAGTGTTGAAGGTCCTATTCAAAAAGAAAAGTCTTCTTTCATTGTTTCCGGAAGAAGAACCTATGCTGATGTATTCTTAAAGGCAACCGATGATTTTAAAGACAGTAAACTTTATTTTTACGATTTAAATTTAAAGGCTAATTACCAGATTAACGAAAACAACAGGCTTTATTTATCAGGATATTTCGGAAGAGATGTTTTGGGATTGGGTGACACTTTTGCAACCGACTGGGGAAATACTACTGCTACCCTACGTTGGAACAGTATCATCAGCAGCAAATTGTTTTCCAATACCTCTTTTATATTCAGCAATTATAATTATAATGTAAGCTTAAGCAGCAACAATAATACTTTCGGACTTTCTTCCGAAATTGAAGACTGGAATCTGAAGCAGGATTTTACCTGGTTTGCGGGGAATAATCATTCCGTGAAGTTTGGTCTTCAGTCGATTTACCACACCATTACACCAAGCAGCGCATCCGGAACCAGTGTCAGCAGTTTTCCCAGAAATCCGAGACACTCGTGGGAAAATGCTTTTTACATAAATGATGATTATAAAGTAAATGAGAAACTTACCGTGAACTACGGGATAAGGCTTTCCTTATTCAGTGTTTTAGGTGGTGATACTTTCAACACGTATGAAAATGGAGTTCTTACAGGTTCGGAATTTCTTGAAAAAGGAAAATTTGGCAAAACCTATATAAATCCGGAACCTAGAATTACAGCCAACTACCGCATCAACGATGTAAGCAGCATAAAAGGAGGATATTCCAGAAATACGCAGAACCTGCATTTATTGAGCAACAGTGGAAGCGGAAATCCTACAGACCAATGGATCGGAAGCAGCTATACAGTGAAACCGGAAATCGCAGATCAGATAAGCATTGGCTACAGCAGAAATTTCAGTAATAATAATTATGAACTTAATACTGAAGTATATTACAAATCTATGCAGAACCAGATCGATTATAAAAACGGGGCACAGATAACCTTCGATACGGCAGCCGATGTAGAGAGTGAGCTTCTTTTCGGTAAAGGAAGAGCATACGGACTTGAAATTATCGCCAAAAAGAAAAGCGGAAAACTTACCGGATGGATTTCCTACACCCTTTCGAAAACGGAAAGAAAAATTGACGGCATTAATGATAATGAATGGTATAACGCAAGAATGGATAAAACGCATGATCTTTCGCTAGTAGCAACGTATCAGCTTAATCCGAAATGGTCTTTTTCCGGATTGTTTCTGTACAGTACCGGTAATGCCGTAACTTTCCCTACAGGAAAATATGAACTGAACGGGCAAACTGTTTTTCAATACAGCAAACGAAACGCAGACCGTATGCCGGCTTATCACAGAATGGATCTGAATGCCACTTATGAACCCGCTTCCAACCGACGCTTTAAGGGATCATGGTCATTCGGGATCTACAATGTTTACGGCCGGGAAAATGCCTATGTAATTAATTTTGAAGATAATCCTGACAGCCCGGGAACAACGAGGGCCGTACAGACATCCCTGTTCAGATGGGTTCCCAATATCACTTATAATTTTAAGTTTTAATCATGAAAAAAATATTTTTAATCATAGCAGCACTTACAATAACCGTTTCATGTGAAAAAGAAATTGATCTTGATCTCGAAAATCAAAGCGGAAAAATTGTAATTGAAGGTAATATTACGGATAAAGCAGGTCCTTATATTGTAAAAATAACAAAATCGGCTTCTTTTACCTCTCTCAATGAGTATCCTGCCGTAGAAGGTGCGCAGGTAACCCTGAGAGACGATGCGGGACATTCTGAAATACTGCAGTACATAGGCGGCGGAAACTATCGGACCTCGGCGATCACCGGTGAGCCGGGAAGAACGTATACCCTGACAGTAAAAGCTGAAGGTAATGAATATGTTGCGCAGAGCACCATGCCCCAGCCGGTTGCTTTTGAAGGTCTTATGCAGGATTCTTTTGTAGTGGCGGGCGAAACAAGCTATACACTTCTGCCTGTTTTCACGGATCCTCCTGCCTTAGGTAACCGTTACCTCTTCAGTTTCACCGTAAACAATAATCCTAAAAAGTTTTTCTCTGAATTTTCAGACAATGTAAATAATGGTATGCTCAATCAAAGGCCATTGCTGCTTCCTAATGATGACAGTGACCCCGGAGATATAAAAGTTGTGCCCGGAGATATTATTTATGTTGAAATGCAGTGTATCGATAACCAGGTATATACCTTCTACTCTGCTCTTCTTCAGCTTTCCGGCAGTGGTCCCGGTGGCGGAATTACGCCGGCCAATCCGCCGAGTAACATCAGTAATGGCGCGCTGGGATACTTTTCCGCGCATACCTCAGAAAAGTTAAGTGCCGTTATTCAATAACGGCACTTTATTTAATAATAAATTTTGAGTTCAAATCTTAACATTTCCAATGGTTACGCATACATTTTTGATTCAATCGGCAGACAAAGAAGGTTTTTCTTTACCAGCAGGAAGAGGTCATCAAAATAAAAAGGAATAGAGATGTCATTTTTTTCAGTAAGAATTATTCCGTCCTCATCGGTACAGTAAAGCCTGAAAACGTTTCCTTCTACTCTTTTAAAATGCCAGTGCTGTGTTTCACAGTTGATTTTTGGCTGTTCTTCCAGAATGATCTCCAGCAGCCAGCTGCAATCTTCTTCGTTGGAAACATCCACAATTCCTTTGGTTAATTTATAACCTTCTTTAAATTCAAACAGTTCTTCTGTTGATGTGTAAGAGTCGTAAAGCGTGTTTACGGAATTTCTTTTTTTGTTTCTTTTAATACTCATGAGATTAGTTAATTAATTATTCTTAGTTTTAGTTCAATTTTGTTTTAATATCATCCATACTTTTGGAAGTATGATTGGCTGTTTCATTTTTGATAAGCTTTACAAATTCATTATATTCTCCCGGCAAGATGAGGTAGCTGCCAATTTTCCATATCGTGATTTCATTAAATAAAAAATCCGGTGATATAAAAGTATTTTCAAAAAGAATACTTCCTGAACTGTCTTTGCATTGGAGCTCATATTCTAACCCTTCTTTTCTCTTCAGCTTCCAGAACTCCACCAGTTGTATACCAGATGCTTTCTGCTGAAAACAGATGATCTGTAAAAGCCATTGGCATTGTGTTTCGCCGGATATTCTGAAAATCCCTTCAGAGAGAAAAAATCCGGATTGGAATTCAATAAAATCTCTTGGCTGTATAAAATGACGGTAATAGTCATTCGCCGATTGCATATAATTTTTCATTTGTATTAATATTCTATAATTTTGTTTTATCTTTGCAAATATAGACTAAATTCCGACTATAAAAAATAATTATGGACAAAATTCAGACCACGAAAGAAAGAATTTTAATTTTTTTAGAGGCAAACAACATTAAAAAGGAAACTTTTTACAGAGAAAGCGGGATTTCGGCATCCAATTTTAAAGGTGCCGGACTGAAGAGTGACCTGGGTGTAGATAAGCTTGCCCGGATTCTAAGAGTCTATCCGGACCTTAATGATAACCTTGTCTGGCTGATCACCGGTGAAGGAGAATTGTTAACAGAAGCTGATAAAAACAAAAAAGATCATCGGAATGATGATCTTTATACTAATGAGATTAATGATAAGATTGGAGATCTGCTTGCCAATTTGTTTGCCCAGTATAATACTCAGGACAAAACATTAATGTTTCTGCAAAGCCAGATCAGTAAAATTGAAAAGAAATACAGTAAAGCTATTTCAGAACAAAATAAGATGTTGAACGAAATACTTTCAGCAATGAAAATATCTGCCAAATAAATTAGTTTTTATTAATGATAATCTTTTCTGAACCATAAATAAAACTCTTCGTAGGTACAGACATAACGATATACCCCAGTTCATTGGTAAATACTTCCAGTTCCTCAAGGGTTTTTATAAATCCGTTATTGATTTCTTTCTTTACCAAATTCATTTTTCTTATATATTCCTCCTCAGATATTACCGTATTGTCATAATCTTCCCATAATTTATCCGAGAGAGCAACAAGAATCTTTAATCTATCTCTGTGACTACTCATTTTTTCCTAAACGTTTAAATAATATGGAAGAAAATCTTTCAAGCGTACTGTTATTAAATTTATCAAGCAGATAAATTTTTCTGTAATATCTATCCAGCAGAAACACAAGGACTATAATTACCAACAGCAGGCAAATTATTGCTGCATCTGCAATTGCGGAAATTTTGTTCTGGTTAAAGAACACAAATTTCACATAAGTGCTTAGGTGAAAGTACCCCGATATTAAAGCCGCATAAAAAGTAAACCTGTTTGCCCTGAACAATCCGCCCAGCGCCAACAGTATCATACAAACCGGTATCGACAAAAAGTAAATAGCAGAATCCAGATCAAGACTTCTTACACCTGCGTTATTATCCAACTGCACCGTTACATCAGTGAAGTATCCTACTATATTGTTCAGAAAAGGCAATATAGCTGAAATAATAACAAAAACAGAAGCCGTAATCTCAATAATGAGCTTACTTAGGCCTGTCCGGTTTTGTCGGATCAATTGTTTCTCCTGTGTCAGTTCCTGCCTGTTCTGCGGAGATGTCTGCTGGGATTGCTTGTGGTACATCGATAATTTCCTTGCTTTTTGTTGAATCTGTTTTTTTAGCGGTTTCATCTCCTTGTTTGCTTTCAATTTTAAAAGCTTCTGAAGTCTTACTCGTCTTCGGGTATGAATCTCCCTCTTCATACCTATCCGAACAAGCCGCTAAAAGGGATAATAATAAGATTCCGGATAATAATAGTTTTATGTTCATAGTAAAAATAATTTTTAGCACCTAAAGATAAAGCTTTTACCTCTAAATTTAGACATAGTAAAAATATAATAATTACTTCTTATTTCCTATAAGAATATTCATATAATTTTTCCGGATTTTATTATATCACCGCATATTGAATTCAAATTTAGTAAAATATATTCAGATTTAAGAAAATAAATGAAAAAATAAAACTTAAAATTTATTGAATTACAAAGTAATGTACCCGTTTTAAAACAGTGCTGCCACTAATAAAATGCTAAGTAATTTAACGCAGGATCTGTTGAAATAATTTTTAAACTATTGACAGTCAAAAATTTAAAAATAATATCTTTTATTCATTAATACAATCCAAAAATCAATTAAAAAAATAACTCCACTTTTAACATACCATATTTAAAAGAGAACTTTTTTTTCCACACAGAACGATTGTCAAATAGTTTCATTTGATAAAACAATACGAGACGTAATCGAATATAAAAAGTAAAATATACCATAACAACAATAAATCATGACATGTTTTTCTTATGCTTGGCCGTAATTTTGCACTCTTATATCACAATTGATATGGAAAAACACACCAAAATAAAAACAATCTTAGTTGCTATTGATTTTACCCAAAAAACAGATAGCGCAACAATTCTTGCCGTACATATGGCAAAAAGACATAATGCAAGAATCATCCTGTTCCATAATGTAATGAATTTTTTTATCATTGACCGGACAGGCAGGCAGATCGTAGGTGAAGATACAGTTACTAAACAATATGCTGAAGCAGAAAACAGTCTTGAAATGATTAAAAATTCTCTGCAGCAAAACTATAACGACATTACCTTTTTAAAAAGAATCGGGACAGAGACCATTACCAACAGCATCAATAAAATTGTTGAGGAAGAATCTGTAGACATTGTCATTACCGGAACATCCGGAAAACAGGGATTGCGGGAGCTTATCCTTGGGTCGTCTTCTTATCAGATTCTTAAAGGAGTAAACTGTTCGGTTCTGATGATGCCGGAAGATTCCAGACAATTCAAATTTGAGAGAATCCTGGTTCCTGTACGTGTTCTTGAAAAACTTAAGGAAAAAATGGAAATCTCAAAACTTATAGCCGAAAAGAATAAAGGTTTTATTAGTCTTTTCGGAATTTCGGGAGATGAAAATTTTACCAGCATCCGAAAAGCTTTTATAAATATACGGGAATCTCTGAAAGGAAGTGATACGGAACATTATACTTCATTTACTGTGAGCAACGATAAAGCCGTGGAAATATCCAAAGCTTCTAAAGATGCCGAATTTGATCTTATTATTCTGAATTATCAGGATGAAGAAAGCTGGAAATCATTCTTTTCTGAGAATTTTTTCAAGCAGATCATTAATAACACATCCGTTCCGTTGTTGTTTTTTAAGGATGATGACATGCCTGCCCAGGATCCGGAACCGGCGGGTTACGACATTACACTACCTTTTCCGGGATAATAATAAAGATGATAACAATTAATATATACAACCCAAAAAATTTAACAGAAACAACTGAAATTTCAGCATTAACAGCATTTCTCTTCGAGCAGCTCGGCCAGTACGGAGATCCTGAGAAAGATATCAGAAAAGCTATAGAATATGCTTTAGATATTGAAAATAAACCTGGCGGAACAATTGTCACAGCGGTGGATCAGCAGACCGGAAAACTGAAGGGAGTCTGTGTTGTCAACAAAACCGGAATGAGTGGTTACATTCCTGAAAATATTCTGGTTTACATTGCTACAGACAAAGAATCCAGAGGACTGGGAATTGGAAAAAATATCATGCAGAAAGTTATTGAAACCACAGATGGAGATATCGCTCTTCACTGTGAAAGCGAAAATCCTGCCCGTAACCTTTACGAAAAACTTGGATTCAAAAGCAAATATCTTGAAATGCGATTAAAAAAATAATATGTCTTATATCACTCTAAATACAGAAAAGCTTGCGCAGAATTATGATTTTTTAAATCATCTTTTTGACAGGCATGAAATAGAATGGGCAGTTGTTGCCAAACTTCTCTGCGGAAACGAAATCTTCCTGAAGAGTCTTCTTTCAGTAATAGATACGGATATCTGTGATTCGCGTCTCAGCAATCTGAAAAAAATCAAGGAACTTTCCCCTGAAACCAAAACTGTTTACATAAAACCTCCGGCAAAACGTCTTGCAGCAAGTATTGTAAAATATGCAGATGTAAGTTTCAATTCAGAAATTGAAACCATAAAAGCACTTTCAGAAGAAGCTTTCAAACAAGACAAAATTCACCGTATCGTCATTATGATAGAGATGGGTGAGCTTCGGGAAGGTATTATGGCAGATTCTCTTCCTGATTTTTATGCGGAAGTTTTAAAGTTTCCCAATATTGAAGTTTCAGGAATCGGAACCAACCTCAAATGTCTTAACGGCATTCTTCCGGACCGGGAAAAACTCAATCGTCTTGTCAATTACAGAAGAAACACTGAGAAGATTTTTAAAAAGAAAATTCCATACATCAGTGCAGGTTCATCCGTAACGATTCCTTTGATCAGCAAGGGCAAAGTTCCGGACGGAATCAATCATTTCCGGGTTGGAGAAAGTCTTTTCTTCGGAACCGATGTCTTTAATGATACTTACATTAAAGGAATGCACAAGGATGTTTTTACCCTGACGGCGGAAGTAATTGAAATGATTAAAAAACCCATGGTTCCTACCGGAAGAGTGGGAAAAAATCTTACCGGTGAAAGTCCGGAATACGATGAAAAAGACAGGGACAAGACTTCTGTAAGGGCCATTGTAGATCTTGGCGTTCTTGATATAGATGTGAAGCAGGTATATCCTCTCTCTGAAGGGATTGAAGTGTTGGGAGCAAGCTCAGACATGATGATTCTGAATATCACCGATGATAAAAAAGATTTAAAAGTTGGCGACGAAATCAATTTCGGAGTAAGCTATCTCGCTGTACTGCGTGCTATGAATTCAGATTATGTAGACAAGAAGGTAGTCAATTCATTAAAAATGAAGAAAAAATCCGAAAAGGCAGAAGTTTAATTTTTAAACTTTCGGTATTAAATCAATAAAGGAAAAGCATACATTGTGAAACAGGATATCAAAACACTGCAATTGTATCATCTGGAGAAAGTGCATTATCTGAAAAATGAAGTACTGATTCTCCCTGTTGCTTTGTTATTTGATAAAATGAACGTTAATAAACATTGGCGAAACCGTTTTTATTCTATTTTTCTGTTTAAAGAAGCAGAAGGTTCGGTAATCATTGATGATCATTTGTATGAATTGAAAAAAGACAGTCTGCTCTTCCTTAATTACAACCAGGTATATTATTTTAATCTTTCATGGGTTCCCGAAGGCTATGTGATATTATTTACAAAATCCTTTTACAATCATGTTTATACCGGCAATAAGCTCATCAGAAGCGACACCGCAATGGCGGAAATGCCACAGATGATAGATCTTGGTGCATCATCTGTAGCGGAGTTCTGGCAGCAATTTTATATCATCAGAAAAGAATACGGCAGAAACCGGATGTTTGCAAAAGAAATGATCTGTATGCAGCTTAAGATATTCATATTGAGATACATAAGAGCTTCTAAAATAATAAAAGAACACAGCCTGCCTGCCGATCATAAAAAAGAAATTGTTGCCAGATTTTCAGAGCTTGTCAATCAGTTTTATAAAGAACTGAAAACAACTGCCCCCTATGCAGAAAAATTAAATCTTAGTCCTAATTATTTAAACATGCTTATTAAGCAACATCTTGCCCTAAGTGCAGGACAGCTTATAAAAAACAGGGTAATTCTGGAAGCAGAAAGGCTGTTGCTCCACACTCATCTATCCGTTACTGAAATTTCTTACGAACTCGGATTTAGCGACAATTCACATTTCGGAAAATATTTTAAGTCTGCCACCAACAAATCTCCCAAAATCTTTCGTACAGAAAATAAAATTCAAAAATCCTGAAATTTTAACATTGTAATCATAAATCATTACAATTTCATCAACCTGCTTTACATACCACAATTATTATTTTTTCTCCAATGTTTTAATACATTAGCAAAAAAATAAAGGTGTCTTATACCATAAAAACAACGAAGGAAGGATTGATTTATATTAAAGCTTCAAGCATTATAGGAGTAAGCAGACCCAACTCGATTGACGGTGCAAAAGTTTCCGGTGGTCCTTTAATTATCAACGCTGATCATGTTACCTTTTTAAGCTTTGATACGGAAAGTAAGGTTACTTATTTTATGATGAACGGTTTTCAGATCTCCATGAAAATTCTATTTCAGGATGCGGAAGAAGCACTCCAATATGCTAAATCGCATGTGGATAAAATTATAAAAGACTGATTTTTTATAATTTCTATATTGAATAATTCTTAAACATCATATTCAGATTCCAAAATATTGTCGGCACAGCCTTTGAATGAAATCAGCAGATGTGTTGTAATTGTAAAACCGGATCATCAGGATATCCACTATAATTACAGCAATCTGAACCGACTTCATCTGAAATCAATATGAAAAAATTTCTGTCTGTATTCATCGCCGTAATATCAGCATTTATTGCTGTAATCTGTCTTTCAGGTTACCATTTTATATTTAAAGTGTTTGCCCTGAATATCAAAAAAGGTCCGATAACGCCATCAAGCGATGATGCAGAAAAGTTTTCTTCCAGAAGCATTCCGAATAAAAATCCCGAGCCCTGGCAAAAATCAACATCGTACAATTCTGCTGCAATTCCGGAAACTATTCTTAAAGAGCTGAAAAAAACAAGAGCCTCATCCCTTATTGTTATCCAAAATAACGAAATCATTCACGAAAAATATTGGAAAGACCACAATTCTTCATCCCTGATGAATTCTTTTTCAATGGCTAAGGGTATTCTTTCATTATTGGTGGGATGTGCCATTGACGACGGCTATCTTCAGTCGGAACACCAGCTTCTATCATCAATTTTTCCATCCTATAAAAACAATAAATACGGTAAGCATATTACCTTATACCATCTCATGACCATGCAGGCCGGACTGGACTGGAAGGAAGAATACCACCACCCTTTTTCTGAAAATTCAAAACAATATTTTGTTGAAGATCTTGCCCAACAGGCTTTTGAAACTGAATGTAAAGAATTGCCGGGTCAGCATTATGAATATCAAAGCGTTGCTGCACAGCTTCTTGGTCTTGCGTTAAGAAAAGCCACACAAAAAGATCTTGCCACCTATCTTTCTGAAAAAATATGGAAACCTCTGGGTATGGAATCTCCCGCAAAATGGAGCATTGATAAAAAAGGTGTAGAAAAAGCATTCTGCTGCATTCATGCCAGATCAAGAGATTTTGCTAAAATTGGTCAGCTGGTGATGCAGAATGGAAGCTGGAAAGGAAAACAAATCATCAGCGAAGAATACTGCAAAAGAATGTTGACACCAACGAAAATAAATGACGCATTTGGCTTTACCATCTGGGCAGATGATGAAGATTCTTTACAATACCGGTTTTTCTACGGCTTTTTAGGCCAGTTTATCATTATGATTCCTGAAAAAAAAATGGTTATTGTAAAAACCGGATTTTACAACAGACTGGAAGTGGATCAAAAGAAACGGCCACTTCAGGTAAAACTTTTCGCCGAAGAATTTTCAAAGATGATCTAGATGATCAGAATCATTTTTTAATTCTATATATACCACATTTTATTAGGTACCCAGGTACTGGCATACGCTTTGGAGTAAGATCATGACTGCAATCATAAACCGGTTCAAAAAAATTTATACAACCGGTTTTCAATGATGCATCAATTACTGCAAAATAGAAGTATAGATATGGAAAAAATCGACAGTATAGGAATTGTCGGGGGCGGACCGGCAGCATTATTTGTTGTCAAACATCTGATCTCCGAAAATATATATCCCCAGACATTATATATTTTTGAAAAAAACACGAGAATAGGCGCAGGAATGCCTTACAGCCAAGAAGGTGCAGCCAAAGAACATGTAGCTAACGTTTCTGCCAATGAACTTCCTGAGCTTCCCGAAACTTTTTCATCATTTATCCAAAGAAAACCTTATCCGCATCATCCTGATTTCTCAGATTATCGCGATATCAATGAATATAAAGTCATCCCGAGGTTAATATTAGGCGATTATCTGGAAGAACAATTCAAAATACTTCTGAATACTGCCAGAAAAAAAGGTGTTACAGTAAAAGTGTTCACCGAAACGACAGTTATTGATATCCGCAAAAAAGATCATCTTTTTGAAATTATTACAGGTGGGGATGATATCTATGAGTGCTCGGCAACAATTATCTGTACCGGGCATCACTGGCCTAAAAAATTTGAAGGAAATAAAAACGGATGGTACGATTCTCCTTATCCGCCGTCAAAATTTTCTTCGCCAACCAATTACCCGATTGCCATACGCGGAACTTCTCTCACAGCGGTTGATGCTATTAAAACACTTGCGAGAATTAACGGAACATTTAGTGAAAAAGATAATGAGATGACCTATACTTTACATGAAAACAGCAGTAATTTTTCCCTTACCTTATTTTCAAAAAGAGGGTATCTTCCTGCGCTTCGTTTTCATTCTGAGGGAAGTGCTTTTTCAGAGGGATGGATTATGTCTCAGGAAGAAATTTATGAATACAAAGAGAAAAACGGAGGTTTTGTAGATTTAAATTATGTATTTGAACGCAATTTCAAGCAGCCGCTCCGTAAAAAAAATGAAAAATTTTATAATGAAATTAAAGACCTCACCATTGAACAGTTTGTAGAAAAAATGCTGGCTTTGCGTGAGGAACTGGACAGTTTCGAGCTGTTTAAAGCAGAATATTACGAAGCACAAAAATCAATCGAAAGACATCAGACCATCGCCTGGAAAGAAACGCTTTCGGCATTCAGCTATGCGATTAACTATCCTGCCAAGCATTTTTCGGCAGAAGATATGATCAGGATGAAAAAAACGCTGCTTCCTCTTATTTCGGTGATTATTGCATCATTACCACAGTCCTCATACAGGGAAATTATTGCTTTATATAATCAGGGGCTCATCAGTCTTGTCAGCGTAGATGATGAAAGCCATGTAGAACCCCATCAGGAAGAAGGTGCAATATATCATTATACCGATCATCATTCAGGAGAGGCAAAATCAGATCATTACAGAATGTATGTTGATGCTGTGGGACAGCAGCCGGTACAATTCAATGATATTCCATTCGAAACACTTCGTGAAGAAGGATTAATCAGTTCCGGATATCTTAAGTTTAAAGATACAAGTACAGGGAAAATGCAGTTTGAAGAAGGCAATAAAAAAATCCTGAAAATCGAACCGGAAAACTATTATCTTCGTGTGGATGGACTGAATATAAACGATTATTTCCAGGCACTTGATTATTACGGAAGGGCAACACAAAATCTTTTTATTATGACCGTGCCATACATTGCAGGACTCAATCCGGATTATTCGGGTCTTGATTTTTGTGATACCGCGGGAAAAAGAGTGGCAACCTGTTTAAAATCAGGGATAATTGCTGACCAAATCGTTTCTTAATTCAGAATATTTAATGATAAATCAATGAGCTCGCATAACGGTGAGCTCTTTTTATGAGTATTATTTCCGTGTCCTTTTTAACTGGCGTATTCTGGGAGTCAGTAATTTTTGTTGTCCCTGATAGAACTCCCGGTATTTTTTTATACTCTTTTCCAGGTTTCTTTTCTTGCTTAAATAATCTTCATACAGCTCATTCAGCTCGATCATCATCTGATGAGCATCTTCCGGATTGATACAGGATTCATGTTTCGAATTCTTGATGAGATCCGAATAATATTTCATTCTTTCGATGAGACTGGTATGGATTTTCGGCTCTATTCCCTGCATTTTTGTTTATTTAAAATTTAACCCTGAAAATCCCGCTGCCGGACTGTCACTCTGAAATAAAACTTTAATTTCATTTTCATCAGCATTCGTATTTCCCTGCTTAGAATAGATTTTATTCAGAACAGATGAAAGTAAAGCTTCAGCAGGATCGCCTAAAGGCATTAACGGTAAATTATTAAATTCATTGACAGCAAATTGCGGACTTATACCATTGATATAACCACCCTCTTCATTGGCATTGAACACTTTATAAATAACAGGATGAAGCTGCCATGTAATTTTTTTCGGTTTTCTTTTATCCTCAATGATAAATCCGGCCATATCTTTTCCTAAAGTAGCCTCTCCTACCTGAATTACTTCCATGTACGGCTTAAGATTATTGATTACAATTTCAGCGGCGGATGCTGTACTTCCCGAAGTCAGCACATACACTCTGTTTAAGCCTAAGGAATGGGCATGCAAAGCATCAAAAGATAGTGCACCGGGATCATAGGCCATTTGCTGGGAAAAGGTTCTGCTGAGTTCACCACCGTTCTTATTACCTTTATAGATAATGAACTTGGAATTCGCTGAAATTCCTGAAGGTATCATTGCACACAGTGCTGCTGCAGAGGAAACAGAACCTCCGTAATTGTAGCGGAGATCTAAAATAAGTTCCTGAATCCCTGATGATTTGAATTCACTGAACTTCTGGTTCAGAGCGGAAGTCATTCCATCCGGAAAATCATACATGTAAAGATAACCGGTTTTTTTACCGTTCTGCTCAAAAATTTTGGAGAGTAGCGGCTGTTCAAGAGAATAACCGTAATATACCGTTACATTTTTTTCATTAATAACAGATCCGTTCTGCCAGTTTCCGACTGTCAGATCAATAACGGTTTTGCTTGAAATGGATTCCGTCAATTGTTTCGCATTGGAAGCAGTAATGGCTTGTCCGTTTATTTTTTTGATCACCATTCCACGTTCCAGGCCTGAGTTGGAAGCAGGAGAATTTTTTAAAACCAGTTTAACTACCGTTACTATTTCACCTCCTGACAACTGCAGGATCGCGTAATCGAAACCGAACAAGTTCCGTACAGATTTCGGATATGTATTGGGATCAGCAGTATTAACAATGAAAGAAAAGCGGTCCTGGGATGATAATAAGCTTTTAAAAAAATCCTTTGTAGAAAGATAATAGTCCGGTTTTGCAGGCATTTGATCTGCCCAGTAATAATACCGGCGCATGCTATCCTGAATCCAGCGGTTGGTATATTCCGTAGTTCCTTCCGGGAAGTCCGGCACGTCATCATCCGTCCAGTTACAAGAAACCGTGAAAGCTGACAACATCATTACCCACAAAAACTGAATTTTAAAAAAATCTTTCATAAATAATTATTTATAAATAATCTGCTACGTCAATATCTCCTTTAATGACCAATACTCCATTTTCCATTTTTTCCTGAAGAACAATCATATTGGCTCCAATATCCTGTTTTAAGGTTGCTTTTATAATAGTAGTTCCTGTGTAAGGTTCCGTAGTTCCAGATTTATACAATTCAAGATAGACAGGAGCGGTAGCACTGAAATAGTTATATATTTTTACACTGGTAAAATCTCTTCTTCCAATGTTGTCAAATTCGGCAAGCACGACGCCATTTTCTCTTTTTAGGACACCTTTCACACTCTGAAGGGAAGATCCTGAAAATTCGCCAAGATTGGGAAAGATAAACTCAAAGCCTACTTTTCCCAAATTCACCTGTGGTTTTACGGCATAGGTCTGCAGGAAAATTCCAGGAAGATTGAAGAAATACAGATTTTTGTAACCCTTGGCATTATTATAATTAATAGAATATGCAACAATCTTGCTTCCTGTCTGATGGTTGTAAATTTCCAATTCGTCGGTTTCCCCGTTATCAAGCACAAAATTGATTTTGGTTTCTATTTTATCCGTATAAGATGTGGCACCATTGATGGAAACGGGCTGGCCATTCAGCCTCATCTGAATAATATCCGGTTTTGAAAATCCTTTCACCGTAACTTCGGCAGGAATCTGATCTTTATCATAAGTTTCCAACGTGCTGTTGTCGGTGCATGAAAAAAATATGGTGAACGCTAAAAATGCTAAAAAGTTTTTCATTTTATTAGTATTGGGTCATTATCAACATTAAAAAAACTGCCCAAAACCGATCTGGCATCGGGCAATTACCTAATTTTAAAATCTAATTGAAAATGTTTACTTGAGTTTTCATGGTTTCCTTGTAAAGGAATCTTTTATTTTTTAATAAACTTCAGTCTTTCCGCTATTTTACCATCGGATACTTCTGCCACATATGTTCCTGAAGATAAAGCTGTAACATTAATGTTTTTTGAATACTTTGACATCAAAACTTTTTGTCCTGACATATTGTAAACGCTTACCACAACCGAATTTTCATTCAATACCGGATTAAGCTTAAGCTGCAAAAATTCGGAAACAGGATTTTCCTTTACTTTCGTAAGTGTTTTTTGTGCTGCTGATTCTTTTGTCCCAAGAACAAATGAGGATGCATAAATTCCTATCTCATCAATATTGATATTCTGAACGTTCAGTCCTGAAGTAATTCTATTTGACCAGAAACCGATATAAATTTTCTTTCCAGCAAAGCTTGAAAGGTTCACTAAACTTTCCGCAGACTGTGTTAAATCTGTAGAAGGCCACGGATTCGCCGTATTTCCGGCGATAATGGTATATGGGCTTGTAATGGTGTTACCGTTTCCGTCTACCGTCATTGCCTGGAAATCTGCAACGGTAGGAACCGGTTTCTGAGGGGTGCTGGTAAAAATCCAAAGATCTCTCCCTACAATAGTATGGGTTGTTCTCTGTCTGCTGATATAGGCTGCAAGAGTGATCGTTCCTGAAGCTCCTGTTAAATCGATTTCAGGCGAAATAATCCAGTCATTCTCCGTAGAAAAATTGGCAGCTGTACCAGTAGGCACAAGATTAATGGAATATCTTAAAACCCCTGAAGCACCATATGTAAGAGCCGTTCCGTTGTAGTAAATATTATTTCCCTGCTGCCATTGGTTGCTGTTTCCATTTCCGTTAAAAAACGTCCATCCCTGAAGATCATCAGGGGTATCAAAAGAATTTACCCATACAGGAATCTGAGAATAAGCCATCAGCGGCAGAAGCAGAATAGAAAATAAAATTGTTTTTTTCATTATGAAAATATTTATCAGATTAAAAAAGCAGGAAACAGCAGCATCTCCACTATTTCCTGCATTGAAAGTTATTCTACGATTGAGAAATCATATTTAGTCCAGGAAGCAAAGAAATTTCCGCAGTTTCTTGATCCAAGATTAACAGTACCTGAGTTGAAGAACGGCTGAGGCATACCTCCGTTAAGTGTGGTTGCCGTACCTCCGGAAACAGTAAGTGCAGACTTTGTAGATCCTACTAATGAAGCAAAATTGAAAGTATATCCATAAGCCTGTACATTCGTAAAATTAAGATCAGAAAGGTTCACAGGAGCACCGCTTACCGTTTCCAATAGTACCCCAACAGGATAGCCCGTTACCGTAGCATTGTTTAATGTTAATTTTCCATTTCTTCTCACGTGAATTGCATTTTCATACAAAGCTCCGAATGAAGAAGTACCCGCTCCTACAATCGTAAGATTGTTGATTACCGGATGCGTAAATGGTGAAGCAGAAGAACCAGTTCCGTCGTTATCAAGCTCAATACCGTTAGAATCAGGATTAGAACCACTAAGACTGTGCGTAGAATTTTGATCTGCCAATGCCAGAGCACAGTCAATTGTTCCGCTGTATCCGAAATCGAAATCGAAGTTATCATCATCCGATGCAAAAGAAATAAGATTTGATGCATTTACAGTACCTCCGAAGAATTCGAAAGAATCGTCTCTACCGTAAGCAACCTGGATGTGATCCAAAGTAGTACCGCTTCCAACTCCTCCTAAAGTTAATCCGTTGATTTCGTTTCCTGAATTAGGAGCAAGAAGATCGTACCCTGCAAATTCGATACGGGCGTACTTCAGAATTCCGCTGTTGTCTGAAGCATTAGATCCTCCGTACTGGTAATCTGCTCCGGATAACCCTTCGATTACCGTAGTGGTCGGTTTGTTGGTCGGTGCAGCTCCCAGCATGATTACCCCTCCAAAATCTCCAGGCTTAGCGGTTGTGCTTTCGTCTCCATCCAATAAGTTGTAGCTTGTGAAAACAATTGGCTGAGAAGAAGTTCCCTGAGCATCAAGCCTGCTTCCTCTTGAAATTACCAATACTCCGGTGGCCGTATTGGCAGCAGTTGGCTTTGCTTTAATAAATGTTCCCGGCTGAATGGTAAGTACCGCTCCGTTTTTCACGGTTACAATACCATCAAGCTCAACAACTCCGCTCCATGTAGTATTTGATGTAATGGCTCCGCTTACTGTGGTAACAGGAAGTGAAGAAGCTGTTAAATATTCTGCAGAAGCAGACTGCATTTCGAACGGTGTCGTAGCATCTGCTAAAGTTTCATGCTGACAAGCTGTAAGAGATAAAGCTGTAACTGCGATTAAAGTTAATTTTCTCATTGTTAAAGTTTTTGAATGATCAAGCCTTTTATCTAAGTTTTTCCAGACCTGATGTTTTTAAATATTTAGAAATACCCGCCTCTGTATTTCTGCGATTTGGTTATTTTTACCCAACATTACATGAGGAGCTATAATGAAGAGTCCCCTATTTTTCATTGCTGATATTCGGGAAGGTATCAGCTTTTTCCGAATCAATACTGTGGCGCGCATCATCAGTATTATATTGATTCAAATCATCAGGATAAGACCTGTAACATTGCAATGAGCTCTTTACTGAATATTCATTTATTTAGAAAGTATAATTCACGCTTAACCCGAAAGTTCTTCCGTTATAAGCTCTGAACAATATCCTGTCTATATCTTTATCATATTTATCGGTAGCTCCGGGTAGAAGCTCAAGCGCTTCTCTCTGCGTCTGATAATCCGTTCCGGATCCTTTAAAGACTGAATAGGAATTGAAATTATTGTAAAATTCTTTTACTCTGTTAAACAGGTTTCTGACATTAAATTTTACTTCTAAGCTTTTATTCCTTAACAATTTGTAAGAAATCTGTGCATCGGCCACTGCATAAGGCCTCTGGATCTCTTCCCCGATGTAAGCATATCCTACAGTGATGTACTGGTCTCCTTTGGCATTGTACAGGAAGTTCACTCCAAGGCGCTCTCCGTCATATAAAAGTCCAAGATTGTAAGCATAGGGTGTCTGTCCATACAGCGGCCGTTCCACTTCATAAGTCTCATCGGTATCTTCAGTTTTGTAACGGTCTTTAAAAGCGATTACCTTCGTAGTGTTATAGGTAAAGTTTCCGCTGATAAAAAGATGCTGCAGAAAAAAGCTCTCTTGTATAAAACCCAAACTTTTCTTTACCTCCACTTCAAATCCTTTCAGTTTTGCATTTTTTGAATTTCCATTGTATAAAAAAAGATTTCCTTCATTAGAAATAAAACCTTCACGTTCTATTGGCCGATCGATATTTTTGTAGTATAGACCTGCTGAAATAATTTCGCCCAAATTAGGAAACCATTCAAATTTGAAATCATAATTATTGATTACGGAAGAGGTCATTTCCGTATTGTAAATCAACCCATTGGCAACAGGATCAAAATAAGGCAGACCGGTTCTTTCATTAAATTGTGGTCGGATTACCGATCTGTTATACGCAAGCCTCACATTAATTTTACTGGAAGGGCTGTACGTGAAGTTGGCAGAAGGCATCCATTGCCACGGCTTTTCTTCAATAGATCCTTTGGTTACGTTTCTAGGATCATCTGCATCCAGCTGCTGAGAGATAAGTGTATATTTAAAATATTCGGCGCGAACTCCCCAAACCAGTCTCAATTTGTTTTTCCAGCGGTTGTCAAACATGATGTAGGGTGCATGCTGATCTACCTCTCCTTCATATGTATCACTTTTATAAAGCGGTTTGGTCTGCCATCCGATGCCTCCCTGCGTATAGTGTGAACCATCAAACCAGTCTGAAAGCAGACCGTACATTTTCAGGTAATTTTTTTCACTATTGGGAACATCAAGGTTTTCATCCACTTTCAGGAAAAATTTCTGCTGCTCGTTGGTATTGCTTTTCAGAGCGCCGGCATACCCTATTTTGATATCGGTCTTAAAGTTTCCGGCATTCATTTTCCATTTTGCCGAAGCTCCGAAATTATAATCGGTTTCTTTATTTCCGATATATCCTCTTGAAAAATTATTCCCTGAATTATAAATCTGATGGTAGGTTAAAATTTCATTTCCCACAAAATCATAAAAAGTCTGGTACTGCGTATAATCTTTAGTATCTGAAATTACACCTGTTCTTGCAGCAAACCAGTTGATTTCCAACTCTTTTATCTTGTGGTTTCCCTCCAGCTTATTCTGCAGTAAGGTCTGATAAACAGGATAATCCGTATTATCCGTATAAGGACGATCCAGGGCAGCAAGCTGAGAAGGATCGTTATCAGGGATGATCCCATTATAAAAATAATTGTATGAACCTTCTGCCATTGCCGGCTGGCCGGTACCACCGGTATACTCGTTCCATCCCGTAATTCTTGTAAGGGTCTGATCGTAAATATGCGTATATGAGTTACGGAAGGATAACCTGTTCTTTCCCAGCTGCAATCCGAAATTCAGCATTGCTCCGATGGTGGAATTGTAACTGTAAGATGCTCCTTTATTTTTAAAATTAAAAAACTTCACTGGTGCCACTCCCAATTCCTGCCAGTTGTTGATAAGTCCTGCATTATCCAGCCATCCTCCCCTTCCGGTGTGATCTATATCTAGTTTATTTTGTTCGTTCCGAATAGTCAGTGCGCCGGCAAGTCCCCATTTATTATCATTTTTCAATTTAAAGCTTCTTCCCAATGCTAATTGCATATTGGAATTCAGATCTGCCTTTGTCTTATAATTGGTAAAATTATCATTAACAAAACGCTTTGACTGTTCAAAAAACAACGGATTATTCCAATCTGTGTACACAAGGTCTAGAGGAAAATCTCTTGTTCCATCGTCATAGCCGAAGTAATCATATTTCCCTCTTTTCCGGGTAAGAAATTCTTTAAAAGTTGCGATATCATTATAAGAAGTTCCCAGTGTCACAGTTGTAAAATTTTCATTAGGAATGTCCTTTGTTTTTACTTCTACAAATCCTCCGGCAAAACTTGCATTCATATCGGGTGTTGCGGTTTTACTGATCACAACACTTTCCACCATAGAATTCGGAATAATATCAAAGGAAAAATTCTGGTTATACGCTTCGGTGCTCGGAAGATTAATTCCGTCCATGGCTGCCGTATTCCACCTTTCGCCCATCGATCGCACAACGACATATTTATTATCAATAGTAGTTACACCTGTTACTCTTTTCAGAGTTGCACCCAAATCATTATCCGGTGTTTTTGAAATCTGTTCTGCCGAGATTCCATCACTCATCTGAGCAGCTTTTTTTTGCTGCGTTAATAATCCGGCCTGTGTATCTGCTTTTTTTGTCGCCGTGATCACCACTTCTTTTATATCTGAAACTTTATCCGAAACCGGCCGCATGGCAAAAGAAACGGTATTGGTTGTATTATCTTTTACCTGCAGTTTTTCTACACGTAAAGAGTTGTATTTGGGAGATTTTACCATTAACGTGTAGATTCCTGAAGGAAGTTCTATCACAAAATCTCCGTTGTTATCAGTTACGGTTTTTCTGCCTGCAATACTGATTTCTGCACCTGTAACCGGATTCCCGACTTCATCCACTATTTTTCCGGATATTCTTCCGTTTCCCGATACGGAAACTTCAGATGCATTATATTTAACCGAAATAAGATCTCCACGAAGACGATATACTACAGGAAGCCCGGTGGTTAAATCGTCCAGACATCGATGAACAGGAATATTTTCACACTGTATTTTTTTTATTTTTACATCTTTAATATCTGTCTTTGAATAAGCCAATCTCATTCCTGTTTTACCTGCAAATTCTTCCAGCACTTCGATCAAAGACCTTCCTGCCGGAGCCGTAAACGACACTTTCTGTGACAATTCCTGCGCCTCTGCCGCTATCGAAAAAAATATGGCCGCAATGGTAAAACTACATTTCAAACTTTTCATTTCTAGTGTTTACTTTATTATATTGATCTGATTATTAGTTTAATTGGTATTATTTAAGAATGTAGGTCTGCTTTTCTTTTTGTACTTCAAGTCCAAGTATGAAAGCAAGTGCTTCAATATTTTCGTCAGTACTACCACCTGTGAAATCGGCGGTTATTTTCTTTTCTGCAAATTCTTTAGGGTAAATGATACTGATACCGTAGTTTTTCTGAAGAACTTCCGCTACTTCCTTCATCATAACATCATTAAAGCTTAATGATAATAAAGACGGAAATATTTTATGAGTAGTTTTTTCTTTTTCATAAGAAATTACAGCTGCAGTGCGTGAAATCCCGAAATTCGTCCATTTCTGATGAGGCTTCAGAAAAGCGACCGGAGCACCCGCGTAAGAAACGGCAACTTTTCCTTCATAAAGATCTACTGTTTTACTGTTTCCGGTTTGTGTAATTTTAAAAACAGTTCCCAATACTTTTGTACTGAAACCTTCAGCATGTACAATGAACGGATGTTTTTTTGATTTTGCCACCGTGAAAACAGCGTTACCTTTCAGATCAACAATCCGGGTATCCTGTGGAAAAGACTTTTCTACCGTAAGCTGCGAACCGGGAAGCAATATGACAACTGAACCGTCTGCCAGTATTATTTTTCTATTGGCAGATTCTGCATAATATTTGTTCGCCTTAAAGAACGAATGATAGATGAAAAAACCACCTACCGTAAAAAGCAATATGATTGCAGCCGCTATCCGGAAAAAATGTTTTTTAAACGTATTCGAATGATGTGAAATATGTCTTGATGCAAAATAAGGTTCCAAAGAAAACAGAACTCTTTCTCTTGATTCTTTCATATAGTGTTCATCCAGATTTTTTTCCACACCGGTTTTCCATTGCCCTAAAAGTTGTTTTTCTTTTTCTGAAATTTTTTCTTCAGTAACCTCCCTTTCCCAAAGTCTGAAAACGAATGCCTGAATTTCTTTATACTGTAGGTTTTTCATAAATGCCTGATCAACGTTTGCCGTTACATCTATAAAACAGCAAAAATGAAAAACTTCCCCAGCAAGGATTTAACATTGTATTTATATTAGCATCGACTTGTTAACAATTTGCGGTATTTTTTAATCATTTATAAAAATTCATTCCATTATTCATGTCTCATTTTCAGAAATAATTAATATTACATTCCCCAAAGTTCACAAAAAGTTAATTTTCGTTTAGGTAATTTTGCATCAATGAATCAGACGGATCACATCTTATTGAAAAAAATAAAAACAGGCGACCGGCCGGCTTTTATGATACTCTATGAAAGGTATTGGGATGATTTGTACCGTTTTGTTTTTGCACGAACCAAAGACAAGGAATTGGCAGAAGAATTACTTCAGAATCTATGGATAAAAGTTCTGGAAGATACAGAAAGCATCCAGACCGACGGAAACGAAAGTGCAAAAGGGTATTTCCTGAAGCATCTTCATTACCGGGTGATTGATTATTTCAACAGCCATAAAAAAGAATGGGCTACCGTAAGCATTGACGAATCTGAAAATTTTGTACACCTTACTGATACAGAATATTTTGAAATTCTTGACGAATATGAAATTACCGATCTTTTTGCAATGATTGACGAAGTTGTTTCAACACTTCCTGCCACTGAGCAAAAGGTATATGACATGAGAATTCGCAAAAATATGTCGGTAGATGAAACTGCTGAAACATTAGGCTTGAGCAATAAAACCGTCAGCAACAAGCTGAGCAATGCGCTGGGTGAAATCCGGGAACAGCTAAATCCCAAATATCAGTCTTCTAAGAAATTTATTTCTATTATCCTCATGATCGAGCTTCTGATGAAAAGTCAATAGATCAAAGAAATATTTCCTTCTTTTTAATCTATTCATTACATACCACATTTTATTTGATTTTGATCCTGATTGGCAATAAAGTTGTATAGTAGTACCCGAATATGGTGTGAAAAGTACCTTAAGAAAAGGCAGGATTTTCTATTGATAAAACTTGCCATTCTATTGAAAAACAGTACACTTTTCAACCTAAATCTATTAAAAAATCAACCATAAAATAAATACAATGAAAATACTATTCGTAGTAACCTCCCATGATGAGTTGGGAAATACAGGAAAAAAAACAGGATTCTGGGTAGAAGAATTTGCAGCACCTTATTATCTACTGAAAGATGCGGGATTTGATATTACCGTAGCAACCCCAAAAGGCGGACAGGCTCCTATTGATCCGAAAAGTGAAGATCCTGATGCGCAGACCACTGCAACAAAACGTTATTATCAGGATGAAGAAGTAAAAAATATCATTGCCAATACCAAAAAACTGAGCGATCAGAAAGCAGCTGATTTTGATGCTGTTTTTTATCCGGGAGGCCACGGTCCGCTTTGGGATCTTGCTTTTGACAAAGATTCTCAGCAATTGATCCTTGATTTTTACAATAATGAAAAGCCAGTAGCAGCGGTTTGTCATGCTCCTGGAGTTTTTAAAGATATCGTTCTCGAAAACGGTAATCCTTTTGTTAAAGATAAAAATGTTACCGGTTTTTCAAATAGTGAAGAGGAGGCTGTTCAGCTTACAGAGATTGTGCCTTTCCTTGTTGAAGATGAACTTAAAAAATCAGGCGGACACTATACCAGAACAGACGACTGGGGCGTACATGTTGTGCAGGACGGATTGCTGATTACCGGACAAAATCCGGCTTCTTCAGAAGGTGTTGCAGAAAAATTAATGTCTGTTCTGAAGAAATAATTTAGTTTTTTTGAATATAAGATTTTCGGGCGGCCGTTTTCAACGGCCGCCCGAAAATCTGTCCAAATAACAATCTTACATTATAAAATGAATACCATTACAAAAATATTAATAAAGGGAGTTGCTGTAGGACTGATTGCTTCTTATGTCAAATCTCTTGCAGAACCACCACTTCAGAAAATAGGAAAAAAAAAATTTCCGCCCAAAGAAGATGAACTGAAGTTGCGTGGTGCAGATGTAACCCATCAGGCGGAAAATATGCCGCCGGCGGTTTTGGCTAAAAAAGTATATTCTGAGATAACAGGAAAAGAACTTTCATATAATAGCACAATGAAATCCATGAAAATCATCCATTACACGTTAGGAGCATTGATTGGAGTAAGCTATATTTTTCTGACAGATAAAAGAAAAAAATTCACAGCAGGTGAAGGTATTGCAGCAGGAACAGCGGTTTGGGCATTAACCCACGGTTCTACCGTTCCGGCTCTTAATCTACAGGGAAAAGTTTCCGAAATGCCAACATCCTGGTGGGTATGGGAATTCGGGTCACATCTAGTATTTGGCGTAGCGATGGAGCAGACGAGAAAAGTGATTGACAAACTTTTTTAATATCAATTTAATCCCAACGTTTTAATATGTTGTCCCGTCAAATAAAAAGGGATTCTGAAACAAAAGTATAAAATTACAAAGTAGTGCCTACTAACAAATTAACAGAAGACGGTATTCTCCCGGATTTTCCTGCGGGGCCCGATGAATGCAGGGTAAAACATTTTGTCCGGGATGATCTACTGCAAGTCTCCATAGGTTACCCTTTCCTAAATTAACCGGTTTCGCATCTTCATTTGCCGCATAATGAAGGTCAAAAAAGTTGTCTTTCAGAAAATTTTCAAACTCTTCATCGGAGCCTTCGTACAATTTTTTAAGAGATTCTCTTATTTCAGGAATGAGAATTTTCTGCGTGCATTGATCATTCGGGATAAGTTCGCTTGCTGCTCCGTAGTATGTACATAAAAAAGTAGAAGTTTCTATTGGGGAGCGGTCTGCATGATAGGAATAAACATCGGTGGATATAAAATCAAATTCATCATCACGCTCATATTTTTTCAATAAATTAAGGGACGGTGCTGCTCCAAAATCCGACAGCATCTGCATATCCTTTATGATGGTTTCTCTTGCTGTATTCCCTTTTTCAGACAGATCAAGTGCCAAAAGATCATCTATAAAAACTTCTGTAATATTCTCTTTCAGTTTAAGTTTTGATACAATTTCCTGAAAATCGCCTTCCAGATTTCTTTCCCAGCAAACAGCATTCACATTCCCCCGAAATTGTGTTTTTACCAATTCCGGAAATGAGGAAACCAAACCTATATGATGATGTTCTGGAAATGTATTCATAGAATAAAAAGTTTGCATTCAGCCTATGCAAAAGTAATTGCTTTGAAAACAATTTACAAGATGGAATTTCTTGATTGGCTATTATGCCTGCAGATAAATTTAATTTTAAATACCACATATAAGTTTTATGATGAAAATTAGTATACAATTTGCAATAGTCATTAAAAAAAACAATGACTCATCATTACAGTTTCTCCTTATTGGTTTTATCGGCTTTTTTAATTTCTTTCACCTGCAGTGCACAGGAAGAACATGAAAAAAAATATACATTATTTAATCCCGTTCCGAAATCAATGATGCGGGAAATGGAAACGGACCGTCCTGATGTCACAGAATCACCATACACAGTGGATGCCGGGCATATTCAATATGAAACAGATGCCGTACGAATAACAAGAGAAGAATCTGATCTTACGAAAACAAAAACCTTACTAATCAATCAGGGTAATATAAAAATCGGAATTACCGGATCAACCGCTGTACAGATCGGTTTTCAGAGTTACGGCATACAAAAAGAAACTGAAAAAAGCTCCGGGGATATTTCTAAAACGCATGGTTTTGGTGATATTACTTTACGGATAAAACAGAATATTACAGGAAACGATAAAGGCAATTTTGTAATGGCAGTACTGCCGTATGCTAAAATTCCTTCTTCACAATATGATGACGAAAGCCGGTTTGAATACGGATTGATCGTACCTATGCTTTATAAATTTGCAGGAGACTGGAATTTAGGTTTTCAGGTAGAAGTGGACCGACTGAAAGACCAGGACCTTCCCGAAATGCATACGGAAATTTTGCAGACTCTTACCATAAGTCATCCGCTGACCAAAAACCTTGACGGAATTGCAGAAACTTATTATACTTACGATTTTAAAGCACATGAATTTTCAAACTACATTAATGCTGCCCTTCAGATGGAAGTGATGAAAAATTTTAAAATCGACGCCGGACTTAATTATGGATTACAGCACCATTCGGAAAAACATTATTTTATCGGTTTTTCTTATCTTCATTAAATTTAAAAACCTAATAAAGATCGTATTTGCATACAATTTGCTCCATCTGTAAAACAAACCAAATACAAAATATTATGCAGTTTATTGATTTTAAAAAAGAACATTTTAAAGAGGATGAAAATACAAATGATTTCGTGATCGAGATCTCCAAGGCAGAGATCGGATTTGATGAAATCAAAGTACAGGAAAGAAAAGATGATGAAATCTATGAAGACGCAGATTATCAGATCACAGATGATCCTTTAAAGATTACCATAAGAATGAAAAAACCTGCAGACATCAGGGTTAACTTTTAAAATGAATAAATGCTCCGAAAAATTCCGGAGCATTTTCAAAAACTAATTATACATGAAAAACAACTTTAGCTAAACAAAAATTATTAACCAGACCCAGAATCATCATTGTGCATTATTTTCCAATTCTTTCACTTTAGTTTTCCATATGGTAAAGAAATTAAGAACTTTAATGCATTTAAAAATGGCCACAAAAGCAATCAATGATACCAGAAAGGTATATATGGAAAAGCTTTTCAGAAAGATGTATTGTGCAGCAAATATGGAAATATTCATCATCACAAAAAGTATTGTAATTTTTTTATGTGATATTCCCAGCTGCAGAAGGTAATGATGAATATGGGATTTATCTGCGTTAAAAGGTGATTTACCCTGCAATACCCGGTCTGCATATACTCTCACGGAGTCGATCATCGGGATGGTAAACACAAATAACAGGAAAAATAATCCATGAGGGAAACCGGACGCCGGATGATCAAATTTTGATATATAAATTCCTATTGACACCAGAAAATATCCTAAGAATAGTGATCCCGAATTTCCCAGGAAAACTTTATTCTTTTTTGAAAAATTATATCTGAGAAAAGCAGCAATACCTCCTATAAATAACATCACCAGTTTCATCAAACCGTAATTTTTTTCGATAACGGCAATCGCTAAAAGCAAAATGAAGCCAATTCCGGCAACGCTTCCTGCCAGTCCGTCTATACCATCAATAAGGTTAAAGGCATTCACTGCAGCTGCAATCACCAGCACCGTAATTATATATTGAGCAAGCACGTCAATTTCATAGATCCCGAAAAGTCCGTATAAAGAGGTAATTCTTATTCCTGAAGAAGCAATAATAATACTTATACAAATCTGAATTCCTAACTTATAGATTGCCTTGATATCTGTTTTATCATCCATAGTCCCCACCAGAAGCATTATATAAGAAGTAATGATTATCGGTAAGATTTCCTCTACATCCTTCATGCTGGTTAATCCGCCAAGCAATGCCACGATAATACCTATCGCTAAGCCACCAATAAGCGGAATGGCTTTCTGATGCACCTTCCGGGCGTTAGGAACATCAACTAATTTAAATTTTTGGGCAACCATCGTCATCAGCGGAATGATGCAGATCGACAGGGTAAAAGCAAGAAGCCCATACACGGTAAGTTCTGTAAAATTTTTCATAATGGTTTAATTTTTAAATCCTGCTTTTAGCATTGTTAAATAACTGTATATTCTGCAGATGACTGATATTATATTTTTCAAGCATTTTTTTATCCAGCCTTGAAATTTCAGGATAGACATTTTTCTTTGCTGTAACCGAAAAACTCTCCTGAATAACCTGGCTGTACTTTTCGGCGACAGTGTTCCATACATATTTATTTTCCGCAATTTTTTTCATTCTCAAAGCGCATTTCTTAATATCAGCCTGCGTAAGGGTCTTAAGGAGGTTTTCCAGCTCTTTCTCATCAGAAAAATAGAAGGCCTGGTCGCCTGTTGTCGTTCTGTTATATGAAACGCCATAGCAGATAACAGGTAGCCCCAAAAACATCGCTTCTACTAGAGAAGGATTGGTTCCTCCAGCCGAATGCCCGTGAATATACAGAGAAGCATTCCCGCGGATCATATCTAATGTATGCTGGTCATAAATAGGATCAAGAAGACTGATATTCTCAAAAACAGAAAATTTTTGCTTCAGATCTTTTCCATAATGACTGTTTTCCCAATTACCGACTAACACAAGGTGATGCTCAGGATTTTCACTAAAAACTTTTAAAATCGTTAAAACATTATTTTCGGGCTCTATCCGGCATACTTTTACTGCATATGGCTTTGATAAAAAAGGATAGGTCAGAAAATCCTGTTCTGAGGGAGCAGCATTTACTCTTGTATGATCTGCACCATATTCAATAACCCTGCTGATGGTTTCATACCGTAAAGACGTATAATCCTGAATTGACTCGTTATCTGAAATATCAATATGGGAATATTTTACGGCCAGATTTTCTGCAAACCACAAATATAGTTTTGCAGCCAGCGGCCATTTATCTCTCTTCCATTCGATTCCGTCAATAGAAATAATTATTTTTTTATTGGTGAACATTCTTACAAAAGGCAGAAGCCACGCCCCCGCAACTCCGAGAATGAGCAACACATCACTGCAGCGCAATGCATGCAGGATAGACCAGCTGTCGTAGAATATGCTCTGAATTCCGTTTGCATCAAGAGGAATGTATTTAAGTCTGCTGCCTTTCCAGCTTTCTTTTCTTTCTTCCCTGCTGTATTTTTTTGATGAACAGTACACCGTAAAATCATAAGTATCAGAAAGTTCTTCTACAAGATGTTCCGTAAGGGTTTCAAATCCACCGTATCGGGCAGGAAGTCCGACAGTTCCGATAATAGCTACTTTAGTTTTCATACGATTATATTTTTATAAAATCTATACTATTGATATTCCAAATTCAAATTAAATTACAAATAACTGATTTTCAAATATTTAAATTAAAAATTAAATGACCATTATTCCAGATTCCGGAAAAACAACCGTTAAATGGAAATCATCTGCACACAGGTTTCTTCAAAATAATCTTCTGAAAACATCAGACTTTTTTGATATGCCGATTCGCTGAAAGATTTGTAAATTTCTTCATTACACATCAGATAATGGATTTTGCCGGACAGCTCATATACGTCTGCAGAATTTATAAGAAAACCGTTTTTATTTTCGTTTACCAGTTCTGTGATTCCTCCCACCGGCGGGACTATTGCAGGAAGCCGGTAGCGCATTCCTTCCAGAATCGTTAATCCGAAAGTTTCCACCCATTCATCCGGTCGGGAAAGGTTAACAATAATGCTTGCTTCCCGGTAAAAAGAATGGGTATCAGTCTGGGTTGGATAAATTTTAAGATGATCCGGTAAAGTTTTTCCTTTAAAATAAATATCGATCTCCTTCTGCGAAGCATTCAGCACCAGTTTAAAAAGATACGTCCTGTTTATTTCTGCAAGTTTTACAAATTCATCTACCCCTTTGTAAGACTTTAAAGAGCAGATCATTAAAATAATAGGTTCTTTACCGTAAATACCATGGGATTGATCTGCCTTTTCAGCAAATTCGCGCTCCAGAACATTATAAAGAAGTACCTGATTTTGAACAATCGGTTCTTTTTTCATCAGATAATCTGAAACAAAAACCCCTTTTGAAGCCGTTAATCTTGCGATTCCGAACAGAAAATCTTTAAAAATTCTAGGTTTTACGGAAGTTTCATGGATATGATAAATTATTCTGCAGCCCCGTAATTTTCCCGCAATAGCTGCTCCAAAAGGAAGCACGGTATTAATGTAGATAATATCTTCCCTTTTCAGGAATAACAGAAGCTTAATCGTAAGAAAAAGCTGACTGATAAAAAAGCTACAGATTTTTATCAGCGGGTTCTGAGAAAACCGGTACCAAATCAGATGGCGGGCTACTTTAGGCAAATCTGATAAAAAGCCTGTACTCCCGCCGGAAGTAAATAAGTGAACTTCTATATTTTTTCCTGTCCAGGTTTTTAGAAGCTGCATTAATACCTTCGGGCTTCCGCTATAGTCGTTTAATAAATGTATGGCTACAATTCTGTTCATATTACATTTTGCTATAAATTTCATCCAGGTGCTCTCCCCTTTTCTCCCATGAAAACTTTTCAACATATTGTTTTCTGGCTCCCAGGCTTAATTTTTTTCTGAGAGGCTCATCTAAATACACTCTTATCAAAGCAAGACTCAATTCTTCCAATGTTTTTTTATAACTCTGCTTCGGAACGGCAATACCACAGGAATGATTGATAAATTCTCCGGGACCTTCATTTTGCAGGCAGATCACCGGCAAACCGAAACAGAGTGCTTCAGGCACTACCATTCCGGCACCTTCGTGGGAAGGAAAAAGAAATACCGAAGCGCTGTCATACAGTTTCATAAGTTCTTTACGCTCTACCCATTCTTTAATTTCAATGAAATCATTCATTCCGCTGCGTTCAATCAGGCTTTCGTAGAGCGCTTTCTGTTCTCCTGCTCCTACAAGGATGAGTTTGCATTCGGACTGTTTTTTTTCCGGAAGCTGATTAATAAATTCTATAAATGAGCGTATCGTTAAATCAAAACCTTTTAAAGGGACAAACCTTCCCACACTTATTACCGTAAATCCTGATTTAGGGCTGATTTCCTCATGTTTCTTAAAATCTTCCGTTGCAACTGAAGGACACAGAGAATAGGAACTTTCAGCAAGATTCAGTTTCTGCGGAACACTGGTATTCATACACCAGATATGTCCGGAATGTCTGATGGTATTTTGTAATGAAGACGAAAATTTCCAGAAAAAATTCTTAACCATCCACGTAAGCCTGTCTTTTATAAAATGTGTTTTCGAATACATATTTAAGTATTGACCCGGAATCAGCGGGTGATGCCCTACCGGACCCCAAACCATTGGTTTACGGAGTTTCCAGAGAAAACTCGGGGTCCAGTCATTATGGAAATTTATATTGTGCGTGATATCAAAATCCAGTTTCTGTTTTTTGATGAAAGAAACGATGCCTTTTTGCCATAGGTAATAGTACAGCAATGCTCCTCTGCTGCCTTTTTTCCAGAACCTCATCCAGTAAGGAAGGTCAAAATAAAGGAAGGTGATATTTCTGTGCACACCGTCCGGATGTTCTGAAATGTATTTTTCTATATTTGCCCTGTTGTTTTCCCGGGTAATCGCAATTACTTTCCGGAATCTCGCAATCTGGCATACAAAATTCCAGCCCATTGCATCTTCGGATCCTTTATATGGATTTACGGCATAGCAACTCGCCAATATAGTCTGATTCGTTTTCATAATTTCTTGTTTTTATTAGTTTTGCAGGAACTCCTGCGATGATACTGTTTGCGGGGAATGATTTTGTGATAACGCTTCCTGCTGCCAGAATGCTTCCTTCCCCTATTTTCACACCGTCCAGAATGGTAACTCTGCTTCCGATCCAGCAGTTTCTTCCTATTTTAATTCCTTTCCGGCTTACCCCCTGAAGCCGGATGAAAACATCAGGATTTTCATAATTGTGATTTTCCGGGTGACAGCTTAAGTATTGTCCTGCAATGCAGTCATCACCAATTTCCAATCCTCCTGCACCACCGAGATAGGCAAATTCTCCGATACCGACATTATTTCCTATTTTGATCTGTTCTCCGATATTGTTCATGGAAGTGGATAGAATAATCCGGCTGAAAGCCCCGATGGAAACATTATTGCCAAACTCCACTCCTTTCTTTCCCAGTGCGGAAACATAGACGTCATTTCCCAATCTTAAAAACTGTCCCCATTTTATTTTGGAAAGGTTAAAAAAACCTACCCGTTTTCCCAACAACATTCCTTTTGGATTTTTAAGAAATAAAAGAACGCTTAATCCGCGGAGCATGCTGCACGCCTGAATCCAGATCATCTGCATAACCGCACCGGAATTCAAACCAGGATCTACTGTGAAATCCGGGTTTCTCATTTTTACAATTTTCTCGATCAATATTTTCATTTTGCTGTGATGATGCTGTTCATGATGATATCTAAAGTGTCATTCAGATCATTATTCTCAATTGCAATGTATTTTGCACTGTTATTATGCTTTCCCAGTTTCGAGAACAGTTTATTGTATTCTGCATTGAGATAGGAGATCGACTGATAAGAAAGTTCTTCTTTTCTACTGAGAATCTTCTCTGGTGATGCATACAGGAAGAAGTTGAACTTCGGTTTCATTAAGAAAAAATACCCGCTTTCGGCAATTGATTTGGGAAGTTTAATATTACTCCTACGGGCATCGGCCATAAAATCAAAATAATACCGGTCATACAGAACAACTTTACCACGCAAGACATATTTCAGATAAATAATAAACTGCCCGATGATGTAATCCGTATAATAATAACAGAACCTTGCAAAAGACGAAAATGTGTTGCTATTGCTGCCTTGTCTTGGCAATGAACTGACTACATCAAGATGCGCTTTTTCTTTCCCTTTTATCCAGACGCTTAAAATCGGTAGTAAAGAAGGTCTGTGCCTTAAAATTTTCACCGGTCTGCGGTACCGTTTTTCAATAAGATTCGAAATTTCCGAAATGACTGTTGATTTTCCGGCACCGTCAACACCGCTGAAGGTCATAACAAATCCTTTTTCTGAGAATGTGTCTTTGATATATATGAATGTGTCTTTTAAAAAGGATATTCTTCGTTTTGCATTCATTTTCAGCTGATTAACATGACTTGTTATTTTTACAAGCTTATTTTCTGAAATATTTTTTTCAGTAAAACCTCTGTAATATTCCGGTATCTCACTGCCGTTAAGAGTATAGAAGTAATGCAGGTATTTGGCGGTATCACTGTCGCAGGCTGTTTTAACACCATATTCATTTGAAACAGAGTGCTTGATGACTTTATTCACATTCATAAATTCAAAACCTTTCCACTGGATTTTCAGGATCAGGTCAAGATGAAGAATCTGCTTGTCATTTGTAATAATCCTGACTCTGTACATATATGATTTTTTTGAAACTACCACACGTTCTGCAAGACTGTTCCTTTTCAGAAAACGAATTAATCCTTCTGCATTTTGCGAAGACATCAGAATATCAATGTCAGAATCAAGGCTTAGCTTTTCAGGTTTCTTATCGTGAAATTTCAACGCTGCGTAAGGAATCGTGTGAAGACTGTCAAAAATATCCATGATCAACAGCTCCCTTTCCGTATATATTTCTTTTGCAAAATGGTTCAGCGCTTCTGTCCAGGTCTTCAGCAGCCAATGAATCTGAAGATGCCATTCCTTTTGTTCCGAATATATTTTAAGGTAAACTGATATGTTGATTAAAAGATAAAATTTCAGGTGATGATACAATTCATCTTCATTAAAATGAAAAGTAAGCCTGTTTTTATGTCTAATTTCGTCTAGGATAGATTTCCAAGATCTTTTATCAATTAAAATTCCTTTCTGAATAATGAAATGAAAGAAATCGAATCCTTTAGGCTTTTCGCAGGAAGCCAGTTCCCAATCGTAAACCGACAGCGTATTATGGTGAAGAAAACAATTCCATGGAGTGAAATCACCGTGAGAAAAAGAAAGGCTGATACGTTCGGTTTCATCTACTTTTTCCAATAGGGAATTCAGCTTCCTTAGCAGATTCGGCGGTATTCTTTCATCGCTTAATGTATTAATTTCTTTTTTCAGCATCTGAAAATACCTCCATTCTGATATTGAACAACACCGCTGATATTTCTGTGTAATACCCTGCACTGTTTTAGCATGAATTCTTCCAAAGGTATTGCTTCGCTTGCCTTTTTTTGACATATCATCGGTCTGTAGAATATTGCCGTTGTGTAAGACCGTTTTCGGAACAGTATATAACCGGCTGGCGGAAGCAAAGCGTATGTTGGCAAATTCATTGATCAACAGGTCTTTTGCTGTTTCCGTACAGGCAATTTTATAAAAACTTCCCGCTGTATACAACAGAGCCTTATTATTAGGTCCGGGTGTTCCGGTGAACATGGCCCAGTCTGATTTGATATTGAAAATAGGATTTCCCTCAACTTTATAGTATAAGATTTCTTTTTCGAAGATCAGATTTTGCAGACCAAGTTCAAATACCAGTTTTACCGCTATTGCATATAATTTTGCTTTAAAAGAAGAAGCATTATAAAATTTTAAAAACAATGGTTTTTTTGATTTTGAATTCCAAAACCAGCGTAGAGAACCGTCTGTGTTTCTGATGTAAGAAAAAGATATTTTAAAACTTTCAGGCTGTTCTTTGGCGTACAATTTATATCCTGTATTTTTAAATAAAGTCTTCATAATTCTTGCTTTTATACAAAGAGATATAAATACGCTGCTAAAAATATAGTTATTTGATTATCAATAATTTAAACACAATAAAAAAGATACCTTTTTTCCATATTCTGGAATAAAGTCTAATTTTTAAACTCGAATTGCCCCATCATATCCGGTCTTTTCTTTTGAAGAATTATTCTTTGTATTCTCGTAAGATGATTATTATTGCGGAATGCAATTGAGAAAATAATGATCTGATAAAATAATATTCCATAGTTACTTTCTCCGAAAATTCCGAATTCGGTGAACGAGTTGATGAGGATAGGTATCAGAATACCAATCAGCATAAGTTTTAGTTCCTTCTGTGCGGAAAGTATGGATTTAACGGTAAAAAATACCTGAAAAAGAACGATGGTAAAACCGATAAAACCGAGGTTCATCAGTACCTGCATAAAGGTATTGTGCGTCATTTTTCCGGGATAGGTATGAGCACTCTGAAAGAATTCTTTATAGTCAATCCTCATAAAACCGAAGCCCAGAAGAGGTTCCCTGGGCAACCCTTCTGTAATAAGGGCTTTCCAGAAAGGCAATCTTCCCGTAAGGCTCATCACTTCTTCCAGCCTGGACTGGTCTCCGCCTTTAAGAATGACCGTGTACACTGCAAATGGTGCTATTGCCAAAACCACTGCAATAATGCCCAGCTTCAGTCCTTTCCGTTTGGTTTGGTTAACATGAAAAAATATGATCAGCAGAACACCAATCAGCGAAGACCTTGAACCGGTCATATATAATGCATATAAAATGATCATAATTTTGATGATGGTCCAGGCTTTATTTTTAAACCTGTAAAGATCAAAAATAAGGCAGGCAGAGCCTACTCCGGCAAGCATTCCCAATTCGTTGGGGTTCATTAAAGTTCCCCCCAGACGGGCTTCTTCCCCTCCGTCTGTAAGACGGAAAAAAACGTCCGGATTCGTCCACATGCCGATCACAAAAACCAGCTGCAGTACAAAAACCGTATTTCCTAAAAGATGATACAGCCGTATTGAATGACCTTCAAAATAGACATCAAGTATCGCTAGGCTTTTCACAAAAAAATAAGCAAAAACAAAGCTTTGAAAAGTCATAAACCATTGCAAAGCACTAAATCCCGGATTGGTGCTCCAGGAAAACGAGATAAAGCCTAAGATAAGATAGGCAATATATAAAATCGGTGAAAATATATTTTTATATACTAATGAATTAACACTTCCGTAAGAAATAATTCTGTAATAAACGATTATAGATGAAATCATCACTCCCATTCTGCCGACAACTTTTATGGCTCTCGTAATGGCTACGTTTTCACTCCACGTAAAAAAACAAGCCACCATAAGCAGCAGAATAATAAAAAGCTGATTGTTGATCTTTTTGAGAAAGCGCTGATGTTCTGTAGTGGGTGTTTGCATTTCAGAAAGTGTATAATTTTCTGTTCATTTCATCAAGAATTGTATTCCAGTTAAAGGCTTGTTCTACCATTTTTAAGGCATTATTGCCCATCATCTGATATTCCTGTTTATTTTTTTGCCGTATGTTGCAGATTTTAATTAAAGCATCAGTAAGAAGTTTTGATTCAGGACAGGCTATGCAAATGCCTGCGTTATATTTTTCTATAAGATGCCCTACATTCGTATTTCTGGTTACAATACAAGGTTTGCCGAAAGCAGCCGCTTCAATTACAGAAACCGGAAGACCTTCATTTCTTGAAGGGTGCAGAAAAACATCCATTTTCCGGATAAGGTCATTTTTTTCTTCTCCAAATTTACTGCCCATCAGTTCTACTTCATTCTCAAGATTATTTTGTTTAATCTGCTGATGAAGCTTTTCTTTTTCCGCACCGTCTCCGATAAGCCACAGCCGGGATTCCGGATATTCTTTAGAAAATGCTGTGAAACTTTCAATCAAAAGATCAAGTCCTTTTGTGTACACATCAAGCCTACCTACGAAACCAAAAACAACAGGTCCATTTGCTGTAGCTGTATTACGATCTGAATTTATTTTTTCAAATCCGTAATTAATTAAAACCGTTTTATCAGTACGCTGAAGCGTTTGAAGGCCATCGATTTCGCTTTCTCCGATACAGTGAATTTTTTGGGCATCGATAATAACTTTTTTTTCAAACCACCTGAAGTACAGCTTTTTAACAAATTTGCTTTTCTTCATTGCAATTTCGTTATAGGAACCATGCGGCGTGATCACGTATCTGCGGTTATTTTTCTTTAAAAACCGGCTCAATGAGGAAAATACAGGAATCCATCCGCCATGAAAATGAAAGATCGTTTCCTGACGGCTTTTCAGAATTTCTTTTTTCAATCCTTCCGGAATGGAAAAGGGATTTTTCCTTCTTTTAAAAATTTTTGTAATAAATACTCTCGCAGGATAATTAATTTCTGTATTTTCCGAAATACCCCAAACTTCCACTTTCATCTTTTGCGAAGCCTGCTTGGAAGCAATG
Source organism: Chryseobacterium sp. MHB01 (assembly GCF_034651565.1). Lineage (NCBI taxonomy): Bacteria > Pseudomonadati > Bacteroidota > Flavobacteriia > Flavobacteriales > Weeksellaceae > Chryseobacterium > Chryseobacterium sp. MHB01. The sequence goes on from NZ_JAYEDA010000003.1 coordinate 352,218, forward strand.
TTAAAAACAACTTTGTTCACCCCGTTCATTTTCTCGGGGTTCGCTTTTCCTAATATAAGATGTACTATGTCCATAGTGAAATCTTTTTTTTGTTGAGGAGAATTTTCCAGTAAGCAATCATCAGAATCTGATTCATGGCGAGTCCGCCCACGGCTCCGTACAATCCTCCGAATTGTAATAAAAAATGAAAGCTGAGAACAGAAAATAAAAAAGAAATACAATATCCGGTAAAAAATGCTTTATTCTGTTCAAGCACCCTGATGGAAATGCGGGTTGGGTAACTGTAAATAATCAAAAGATACAGTACCGAAATGAGCCTTACTACAAATCCGTACTGACGGTATTTTTCACCGCCAAGCAAAGCAATCAGCGGTTGGGAAAAAACGAAGAATAACCCAATGACGATTCCAAGGGCCGTCATCCACTGTACCATATTTTTAAACAGTGTTTTTCTTGCTGATTCCTGATCCTCATAGTACAGCTTTGCTGTTTTAGGAATATAATAATTCTCTACTGTCTGCAGGATAATATTGATGACTCCAAAAAACGACTGCACCAGTCGTAAAGCTCCCAACGCACTCGCCCCTAAATATATTCCGGCAGCCAGCGTAAAGAAATTCGATGAAAACCACTGTAAAAGGGATGCGCTTACGAACCATTTTCCCGCATTCCAGTGATACTTCCAGAGAGCGGAATTTTTAATGCTTAAATCCGAATTCCTTACGATATGGTAGATTCCCGGTATGGAAGCAATACCATTGACCCATCCAATGATCATCAAACTTTTACCGGGCGAAAGATTTTCCTGGATAGCGATTAGGGGAAAAACGAGGAGAAAAATACTGTCGATAATAAGTACAAGCTTAATCTTGTCTGTTATCAGCAACACTTTTCTCAGAAAATCCTGTAAAATATATGCTGATATAAAAATTATAATAGAAAAAATATGATGCTGAAAAATTGTCAAAACTGAAAACGGTAAAAATGCAGACGAAAATATCAGCAAGGCAAAAATCAATAGCAGCAGCAGTGCAGCCTGAAATACAAACCCCAGTGATTTTTTACCGAATTCTTTCGCCGCCAGAATCTGAAATGGCTGTACAATAAGCGCATTAGAAACTGCAACCAAAAGATAGGTTATCAAAAGAACGGATGAAAAAAATCCGAAACCCGAAATGCTTAATTTCCTGGCCAGAAGAAATGCCAGCAGAAAATTAGATCCGCTGAATATCATCTGGTCAGCCAAGACAAGAAAAGAATGTTTTTGTACGATTTTAAAAATATTTTTCATGATCTGAATTTTTTCAGCATCTTCATAATTGTGGTCATCAGGCTTGGGTTATATCCTTCTTTGTTTAGGACAAACCATAGATTATCAAGATGGTATTCATCTTTCAGGAGTTCTACATTCATGATATTTCGGGCGGCAGTTTTCCGGCTGTCCAGCAGAAAAATATTCTGATCGGCAAGTTTCAGGAACATCAAGGGAAGTTTTCCCTGTTTTATAGCCTGATTATTAATAATGCAGAGGTCTTTATCTTCCATATTCCGGCGGATGATCTCTTCCATTTCATGAGCAGTATGCTGAAGGTTTTCTTCCGCTGAACAATGGATATATTGACCTCCGATTGTATTTTTTAATGTTCCGGCAACATCAACTACCAATATATTTCTTGACTGAGCATTTAACGCCTTTATCATATGTTCTGCATGAAAAGCATGCTGAGAAGCATCGTCGTAAGAGGTAAGACAGATGACTTTTTTTTCTTTAAGAATACCTTTGAGATCCATCTCCAGGATATTTTCAAGGAAATGGTGCATTATCTGATTCTTATTCCTGATATAAGGCGTCGTAAAAGCAACAGGTACTGAACTGTTCTTTTCAATGGTGTAAATATCATTTACTTTAGCTTTGGCAAAATGAACAGCATAAATCAATATGATTGAACCGATCATTCCCACAACAGCGGCAACAATAATGATAATGGAGCGCATGGGAGACACCGGGTGTTCGGGAAGCTCTCCTCTGGTAATGATTTTATGGAAAGAAATTTTGGCAGATTTGGCAATTTCCGCATCTATCCTTTTTTCATTCAGGAAGTTATAATTTTTCTCATAAAGATTAAATTCCCTGTTCATTATGTTGAGTAGTTTTTCTTTTTCCGGCAGCCCTACAAAAGCCTGTTCGGCAACGTTGATATCTCGGTTCAGATCATTATACTTGATCTGGAGATTATTCTGTGTATTTTTAATGCTTTCGATCTGATAATCGGTAAGATCTTTTATTTTAGCATCAATGGTTTTCACTTTTTCATGTTCGGGAGTGTAGGTAAGAAGAAGTTCCTTTTTTTCAGCCTGCAGCTGTTTGATATTTTTGATCATTTCCGTTGAAAGAAGATCGTTGAAAGCCTCAAAATTCGTGGCCAGATCAGGAAAATTATCTTTTCCATTTTCTACATAGCTGTTAAGACTTTTGATGGCATCAAGATTCATTTTAATATTGCTTTTCTGAATTTTCAGCTGTGCAATTTTCCTGAGATCCGTTTCGGTTTCCTGCGGGATATTGATGATATTTTCCTTTTCCCTGTAATGTTCTATCCTGTTTTCGGCATCCGAAAGTTTGTTGTTGGCCTGTCCGATCTCACCTTTAAGAAAATCTACCGTGGTATTGGCAGCACGGTATTTATTTTCTATATAATCCTGAATATAAGTTTCAGCCAGCGTATTCACAAAGAGTGAAGCTTTTTCAGGCACATTACTTTTAAAATTGATCCTGATAACGGGAACATCTTTATCAACCGCAACAATATCCAGGTCTTTATTGATTTTATCTAAAAGTTTTTCCCTGCTCAGAAATTCAAACTCATACTGATCAATGATTTTTGCATCCCGTTTTCCCGAAAGATACTCTTCATTTTTTGAGATTATTATTTTCCCGCCTTTGATGTTTACCGGAATACTGAAAGTTCCTTTTATTTCTTTTGATGAATCCGGCACTAATAAAGTGTATTGATTTTGGGAAGTGACAACAAGCTGAAATTTTTTATCATCGTTTTTTTTATCATTAAAAGTTGCTTCTACCTTAATGGGAGAATCATTGAATAATTCTACGGAACGGACTTTCCCTTTTCGGTATATTTCCGTTGAAAAAGGTAATTTTCCGAGTGTTTTTTCAATTAATGATGTTGATTTCAGGACTTCAATTTCAGTGCTTATTTTATTGGGCGATGCAAAGACATCAAAATCTTTAAAAAGATTGGCACTGGGAACACCTTCCTGGGTGTCTGCCAATTTCAGTTTGGCAGTACTTTCGTACATCGGGGTAACGTAATTTAGGTATTTTTTTGCACCCAATACGGAAATCACCATCACGGCAATTACAATGGGAAGCCCTCTTAACAGAGGTTTTAAAAATCTTACATTCTCGTTGTTCATGGTAATCGTTATAACATTCCGAATAATATTGCCGCAGCAGATGTAACCGTAGCAAACGGGATAATGGTAGAAATTCGCTTATCGAAGTCTTTGCTTTTTTTGGAAGGAACAATAACGTAATCTCCAGGATGCAGTACAATATTCTGATTAGGAATATCCTTCATCTGAGTAAGATCTATATTGGTTACCCTCACATTTTCGCCTTCCTGTCTTAATATTTTGACTGATTTCAGATTGGCATACATTTCAAAACCTCCGGCTTTGGAGACCAGCTCCAGCAGAGTATTCTGATCTTTATCAACCTGGATTACCGCAGGATTACGGACTTCTCCCATCACTGAAATTTCCTTGTTGAGCACTTTTACATCAACAATGGGATTCACCAGCCATTTTTTAAGCTTGTTTTTTATTTCTTCTTTAAGTTCCGGAACGGATTTCCCGATCACCGGCGTAGTTCCCAGCCTCGGAATTTCAATATTTCCGCCGGCATCTACCAGAAGCCATTTTCCGTACACTTCATTGGAGTTATAGATTCCGTACACCGAGCCTACACTGAGATCATCCTGCCCCCACACCGACAAGGTAATTTTATCATCTTTCCTGATCCTGTACTGATAGGACGGATCAAAGCTGAAATCCTGCATATTCCGTGTGGCTTTTTCTTCTTCCAGAACGTTATACGTCTTGCACGAAAGCACCGACAGTAGGACAACTGCGTAAAAGAGTAATTTTTTCAACATGGCTTTAAAATAAAAATGAAAAAAACCTTCTGATTGTTTTAAATTTATTCTGGGCCATTTCCTGCCTGATGCTTACAATCTTTTCTATGGTCTCCTTCATTTTTTCGCAGACATCATTTCCTTTTACCAAATAATCGAAAGTACCGTATTTAAGCGTATCTACAGCGGTGTCAATACTTTGCTGTGCCGAAACCATAATTACATAAATATTCGGATCGTAGCGTTTTATTTTTTTCAGAACTTCAAAGCCGTTGAGATCCTCCATGTTGTGATCAAGGAAAATAATATCGGGTTTAAGATGAAGCGCATTTAGACATTCCGTGCCGTTGCTGAAGATGGTAATATCACTGTAATGGTGATTTTTTAAATACCGTTCATACATGCTTGAGCAGAATTGATCATCATCTACAATAAAAAGCTTCAGGTTGTGAGTGTTTTCCATTTTATAATTAATTTATAGAATAAGCTCCCCACAACCGTACCTTTTACATAAGTATATGATTTTCAATTATTTAAATTTAAATACATTTCCATAATATGGAATTTAATCCGGATTCCGGATCGTTACAGATGGTCTTCTTTCATCTGTTCAATTGCTTCGATAAGTATATTTTTGATTTTTTCAAATAAGGAATACATTTTAGAACTCTCCATGCTCTGCTCCTTTGCCGAAACTTCCAGTTCTCTCATTTCTTCAGATATAGATGCAATGCCAACCGCTTCCACACTCGGTCTGAGTTTATGCACAAGCCTGGCGATTTCTGTAAAGTTTTGGTTATTGAATGCAAGATCTATCATCGGAATCATTTCTTGCGTCTGAGTAATAAATAAAGTAATGATTTTCTTAATAAAAGCTTCGTCGCCCTGTCCCAGCTTTTGAATGCCTGTTAAATCATAAGGCACTGCTCTTGCCTTCACTGCATCTGATTGATTTTTTTGCCGCCCGATATGCTTCTCAATAATGTTGATCAGGCTTTCTTCCGCAAAAGGTTTGGTAATATAATCATCCATTCCGATGCTGATGCATTTGTCGATTTCACTTTTAAAAGCGTTGGCGGTAAGTGCAATAATCGGTGTTTTGACTCCCATATTTTCCCGTAAAATCTGGGTAGCCTCAATACCATCCATCTCGGGCATCTGAATGTCCATCAAAATAATATCAAATTGTTCTTTTTCAAGAAGTTCTACTGCTATTCTGCCATTATCTGCTTTTGTGACCAGACAGTTGTAATGTTTCAGCGAATTTTCGGCAACAAGCTGATTAAGCTCATTATCCTCAACCAAAACCACACGGATACCATCCAGAACAATATGCTGTTTTTCTGCTGAAACGTCCAGGTTTAACTTTTCATTTCCTTTATGAAGAACCAGCTGAATGGTAATGGAAGTTCCGACGTTTTTCTCACTTTTCACATCTATTTCTCCTTTCATCAGATGGATAAGCTCTTTAGTAATAGACATTCCCAATCCCGTGCCTCCATATTTTCTGGAAATAGAACTGTCTTCCTGGTTGAATTTTTTAAATATGCTTCTGACGTATTCTTCGCTCATCCCGATGCCAGTATCAGTAATAACGATTGAGAATGTCTGCTGATGAGGTAAATCCTGCAGCACTTTACAATCAACCGCAATTTTCCCTTGATTCGTAAACTTAAGGGCGTTACCGAGAATATTGTATAAAACCTGTTCTATTTTAGAAGGATCTCCCTTAAAAACAGGATAGAGCTTATCGGAAAATGAGGTGGTAAGCATCAGTCCTTTTTCCCGTGCTTTGGGTTTAAGGATCGTAATTACATTTTCAATACTTTCTTTTAATGAAAAGTTTTTATTCTCCAGCAGCATCTCACCGGATTCTATTTTTGAAATATCAAGAATATTGTTGATGATTGAAAGTAAATGCTGGGAAGCATTATAGCTGTAATCTAAAAATTCCTGTTGCGAACCACTTACTCCTGCTCTTTTCAGTTCACGAAGAAATCCGATAATGGCATTGAGCGGCGTTCTGATTTCATGGCTCATGTTAGCGAGAAAAACTTCTTTCGCTTTAGATGCTTCAAGCGCTTTGGCGCGCTGGAGTTTCAGTTCTTCTTCCAGTTTTTTCTGATCTGTGATATCCAGGTGAATTCCTACAGAACCGAGAAGATTTCCCTGGTCATCATAATTGGGCGCGCCGCTTATTGCCCACCACCTTATTTCTCCGCGTTTGTTCTTTACAGGAAGCTGATAAACACTAGAAACTCCCTTTTTTCTTAATTCGATCTGCTCTTCCAGGAATTTCATATTATTTTCTCCATAAAGGAAAAGCTGAGATGGATTTTTTCCTATCAATTCATCAGCTTCAAAACCCGATACGTCACAAAAGCTTTGATTGGCGTACTGAATCATCTGATTATTATCGACTTCAATAAGCCCCAGATTCATATTGGCAATAATATTGCGGTATTTTTCTTCCTGTCTTCTGAGATGATCTTCTGCCCTTTTTCTTTCAGAAATATCATTATACTTCCAGAGATGTCCCTGATAGCGGTCATTAATGAAAATGGGAATATAATCTCTTTCCAGAAACCTTCCGTTCTTCATTTCCAGAAGCTCGTTGGTTACAATTTTCTTCTCTTCAAGGATTTTATTGATTCTCTGAACAAAATATTCTTCATTTTTAAACAGCGTCTTAGATTCTTCCGCAGAATTTGTACAGTCCAGACCAATCATATCATCAGCAGAAACAGGTATATTAAACATATTGCAAAAAAGATCATTGGTGAAAATGATCTGACGCTTTTCGTCTTCCATTAATATCCCGGACTGTAAATTGGCCAATAGCTTTTTAAGCATTTCCACAGTTCGGGAAAGGTTTCTTTCCAATACGAGCCGTTCTCTCACATTGACAAGAACCTGGGTAAATATGGTGAGCAGGTTTTTTTCCGTATCTGATAGGTTGTGATAATCTTTCACAAAATCAAAACCGACAAAACCTAAACATTCATTCTGCATCATGGCCGGAATAACGAAAAGACTTTTGATATCCTGCGCCTGCAAAATTTCTTTAATTTCGCTTTCGGGAAGTTCATCAACATCGGGATAATAAATACTTCCTCCTTTTTTGTTGATTTCTACCCAATCGCCCATCATTTCAAGAGGAATATCCTGAAGGTTGTCTATTTGCGGAGTAATTCCTTCATTGCAGTATTCATAAACATTTGAACAAGTTTTTTCAGCGAAATCATATCTGAAAATATATGCACGGTCTGCATGTACAAATTCAGACATTTCTTTAAGGGATTTATTAACACTTTGAGATACTTTTTCAATGGGAATATTGATATATTCTGAAGATATATCCATTAAAAGATTCTGAAATTCAAGCTGTTTATTTAGCTGTTCCTGTAAGAATATTCTCTTTTTAAGCTGCTCGGAAACATAAGATGACAGCTCTGTAAGATCTTCGGAACCCTGATTTTCAACAGAAGAGTCCAGCATTTTAATAACTTCATAGAGATTTGAAATTGACTTTTGCTTGAGAATATTTTCATTTTTGAGGCTTTCATTGATCTCATTATACTCTTCTTCACTTTGCTTAAAAACATGGTCCATAAGATCTTTATCCCGCTCAAAAGATTTATACGATTCATTGACTGCATTGATAAAGCCTTTAAACTGAGGATGATTTTTGCAGTCTTCCGTAAGGTATTTATCAATCTGCCTTCTTAATAGCTTATGAAATTCAATTTCCATTTTGTGTAATTTCGTTAATGGTAGTAATGGTAATGGTCTGGTTATGTAAAACACCGTTATCAAAAGGTCGCAGCGGTGATATTTCGCCGTAAGAATAAAACCCGGAAATTAAAGTATCCGGACCTAAAACATCCTTTACCATATCAACTTCTTCTGCAGTACGGTCTCCCAAAACGAGTTTTCTGCCCACACAGCTAATGATAATTGCCATTTTAGGATTTTGGCGGCATATTTCAAGACATTGGTTGGCTGCCTCATGAGCTGCGTCAACCAGCCGGTCTATATTGGCCTTCATGAACCTCACTTTGCTGCCTTCCGGAAGATCTCCTGCAAATACCATCGTGTTGTCATTTTCATTTACCGATAAAATAGTTCTCACCACAGGATATGAATGATCGCCTGAAGTAAGGGACAGCGGAAAAAGTAAAGCTGATCCCGGTAGATCCTGGGCATATTTCCCAAGATATTTTTTGTACAACTCGAGAGCATTTTTTCCGTCGATTTCATAAAGAATATTATGCCGGGACTTTGTAACTGTTTTTTCGAGTCCGAAGCTTTCCCATCCCCCTAATGAAGAATGAGACAATACCAAATTGTTGCCGTAAAATCCTATGGCCACAATCTTATTGGGTTCTGCCATAGCATTTAACCCTACTACCGTTTTTTCAAAATGATCACCGTCGCCCGCCAGACCTCCCGTAATTAAAACATTTTCAGGACGTCCGGAATTGAGACCTTCAACAAGCTGACTTCCGTTGACACTGCTTCCGTCCGACAAAATGAAGACCCATTTGAGATCTTTTTTGGGAAGCTTGTCCATAAGCACTTTTCCGGCCTGATAGCTATCCGGGAAATTGGTAATATCAATCTGGGAGGTTTTCAGCCAGGCTGTCTCAAACTTGAGTATGGTTACTGCTACGGTATCATCGTAAACATCATTGTCGTAAATTTCGCCAGAAGATGAGGACAGAACGATCTCCGCGTTGGGAAATTTTTCTTTTATAAGCATAAAAAAAGAGGCATCTTCAATAATGTTTCTTGCTCCGTAAGCCAATACAAGCTGAGCATTTTCGTAGTTAAGGTTTTCATCATTCCTTTCAAGCTTCCATTCTCTGTTCTTATAAAGTAGTTCGGCAACTTTCATGTTATTCTGTTCTTTTATTTTCAGTCTGGCTTAGTAAATTGTATATCGTTGATTTCCCGATATCCAGCATTTTGGCTGTTTTAATAACATCATTATTATTTTTTTTCAGAAAATGGAAGATAATATCGGTGGTGTATTCTTTCAGTGTTTTCCGGCCGTTAAGGAAGTTCTCCGATTTTTTTTCAAGGTTATAAAAAGTAATATCTTCTGCCATAATCTCCCCGTTATCCGCCATTACACATGCCAGATCAATAACCGATTTCAGCTCTCTTACGTTTCCCGGAAAACTGTATGACAAAAGTTTTTTTTTAGCCTCATCCGACAAAGCTAAAGGTTTGCTTTTATTTTCCTTTGCAAATAATTCGATAAAATGTCTTGCGAGAATTAAGGCATCCTGTTCTCTTTCGCGAAGCGGCGGAAGCTCAATCGGAAGTCCGATAATCCGGTAATACAAATCTTCCCTGAAAGTACCTTTCTTAACTTCATTAGCAAGATCTTTATGTGTTGCCGTAATAACACGTACATCAAGGTTTATTTTCTGGGTTCCGCCGACTCTGGTAATCTCTCTTTCCTGAAGCGCACGAAGCAGTTTACTCTGGATATTGAGATCAAGCTCTGCAATCTCGTCCAGAAAAATAGTTCCGCCGTTAGCCTGCTCAAATTTTCCTAACGCTCTTTCTGTTGCACCTGTAAATGAACCTTTTTCATGCCCGAAAAACTCGCTCTCGACAAGCTCCTTTGGGATCGCAGCCATATTCACCGCTATAAACGGCTTGTTTTTTCTGGGAGAATTGTAATGAATTGCTTTAGCCACAACTTCCTTCCCTGTACCGGTTTCGCCGGTTATCGAAACGTTGATATTGGATTGTAATGCTTTGTTGATTTTTGAAAATATTCTTTTCACAGATTCGCTCTGGCCGATAATGGTTTTTTCAAAGGCATATTTGGTTCCGAGCTCATCCTTCAGATCTTTAACCTCCTGTTTTAGGGAAATATTTTCTTTAAGCCTGATGATTGAATTCCAGAGCAGTTCTTTTGTATGCTCGTTTTTTACAATATAATCTCTCGCACCGAGTTTTAAAAAATTAACGGCTACCTCAATATTTTCCTGTCCGCTGATGACGATAATCGGAAGATCGGGGTATAAATTCTTAATTTGGGTAAACAGTTCGTCTCCCTGCAGATCAGGTAATCCGAAATCAATACAGATAATATCAGGAGCCTGGTAAAGTGCAGAAAGACATTCTTTTCCGGTGTTGCAGATATGAACATTATAATCGGGATTCAGCTGCAGGTAATATTTAAGCATTTCCGCGAAGAAAGGATCATCATCAACTAAAAAGATTTTCATTATTGTGGTTGGTTTTAGTTTTTATTCTATTACTAATTTAAAAACTTTTCATCAGATTAAGAATAATTTTCAATAAAATAATACGAATATGAAAATGATAAATAATTATTATCATTAGTTTATAAAATTACATCTGAATTATTACCAAAATGAAAGCAATCAGATTAGTAAATTCAAATGAAATCCAGACAGTGCAGGACAATATTTACCGGCGTTTGTCTTAGATTGCAATTATTAATATTTTGAAAATGAAGTTCATCAATGATAAAATAAAAATCCTGGTCTTCACAATTCTTCATACAGGAATAATGCAGACATCAGCTCAGCCTGCAATTCACAACAAAGCTGAAACGGCAAAAGCACAATCCGGCAATGTTGTGCCCACAAATCTGAAATGGTCAGAAAGAATGCTGCTTTCCGAAATGCATCGGTTTCCGGAATCCTGGATGCTTGATTTCAGTAAAAGTCCGAAATGGACTTACCCTTCAGCTATTGTACTGGACGGTGCCGAGCAGCTTTATACAAAGACTGGCAAAAAGGAATATTACGATTACATCAGGGGTTTCGGAGAAAAACTCATAAAAGAGGACGGTACAATTCTCACGTACGAACTGGAAAAATACAATATCGATCTTCTCAATAGCGGAAACGTATTGCTTTATCTTTATGAAAAAGAGAAAAAAGGAAAATACCTTAAGGCACTTCAAACTCTTCGTTTACAAATCACCGGCCAGCCAAGGACTAATGAAGGTTCTTTCTGGCATAAAAAAATATATCCGTATCAGGTCTGGCTGGACGGGCTTTATATGGGAATGCCTTTCTACGCTCATTACACAAAAGATTTCTCAAAAGGAAATGATGCCGCAAAAGCGTATGATGACATTATTTTCCAGTTTGATTCTGTTCAGAAAAATCTTTTAGACAAAAAAACAGGACTGCTGTATCATGCCTGGGACGAGAGTAAAAAGGAAGCCTGGGCTGATAAAGAGTCCGGATTATCACCTAATTTCTGGGGCAGAGCGATGGGCTGGTACGGAATGGCTATGGTAGATGTTCTGGATTATTTACCCCAAAATCATCCCGGCAGAGCGAGATTAATTTCTTATATTAAATCTTTTTCAGACGCTATCATCAAAGTTCAGGACAAAAATTCCGGACTTTGGTATCAGGTTTTGGATAAACCTTTGGAAAATGGGAATTATGAAGAAGCAACTGCATCTGCAATGTTTGTCTATACAATGATAAAAGCCGTCAACAAAGGATATCTTCCCCAATCTTATAAAGTGTACGCTAAAAAAGGCTATCATGGAATTATTAAAAATTTAATCACAGTTGATGAAAACGGCGTTGTTAATCTCAACAAATGCTGTGCGGTTGCCGGTTTAGGAGGAAAGCCATACAGAGATGGTTCTTACGAATATTATGTGAATGAAAAGATCCGTTCTAACGATGCCAAAGGAACCGGACCATTTATACTCGCCAGTATAGAGTTTGAAAAATAAGATCATCAATAAATTGGACTTATAATGAAAAAACTGTTATTGTTTCTGTGTTTTCTAATGGTAAACTTAACCATTGCACAGGAGAAAATCATTTTGTGGCCAAAAGGCCAGATGCCAAACTCCAAAGGATTACAGTTAAAAACTGAAGAAAAGGACGGACGAATTATACAGATAAAAGAACCCGAATTATTTGCCTTTCTGCCTCCAAAAGAAGAAAGAAAACCAATGGCGGTCATTGTGATTCCCGGAGGAGGTTATTACAAACTGACGTATGATCTTGGAGGTTACCAGATTGCAAAATGGTTCAACACCTTAGGAATTTCTGCTTTTGTCCTGAATTACAGATTACCGATTTCTCCTGATGTAAAACAGCGGGAGATTGCTCCGTTGCAGGATATTCAGGCGGCGATAAAATACATAAGAAAAAATGCAGAACAATACGGAATTTCACCGGAGCAGATCGGTGTGATCGGAACTTCAGCCGGCGGACATCTGGCCGCATCTGTAAGTAATATCGCTACGGATTACACAGAACTGAAGGACAGCTGGACCTCCATTTCCACCATTCCCAATTTTGCAATTTTAATTTCTCCCGTTATCGATTTGGGAGAATTTGCGCACGTGGGAAGTCGCAAGAGCTTGTTGGGTGAAAATGCTTCTCCGGAAAAAATCAGCGAATATTCTATGCAAAACAGAGTGACCGAAAAAACACCGCCCACCATTCTCTTTCACGCGCAAAATGATAAGACAGTTCCGGTGATGAACAGCCTTCTTTATTATCAGGCAATGACAAAAAACAAGGTGAAAGGTTCATTATTTATTTTCCTGGAAGGCGAACATAAAATCGGAATCACAAACAAATCAGAATTAACCGATAACTGGAAGAAACTTTGTTCCGATTGGCTGAAAACATTATTTCCGAACAAATAATTTTTCTTACCGACAGTGCAGGACAATCAATTCTTATATTTATTTTAGATTGCAATACATAAAACCATTCTACATTTCCCTGATTCTTATGAAAAAATATATTCTGTTTCTTCTTTTTTTAGTTCTTTCCGGTACAGTTTCGGCTCAATATAAACCCTGGGCTTCCGCAAAACAGCCTTTAAAGGAAATCAAAGCTTTAAAAAAGCAAATCAAAAAACCTGAATTCAGAAAAGCGGATTATCTGATTACCGATTTCGGCGCAGTTGGCGACGGAAAAACAAAAAATACGGAAGCGTTCAAAAAAGCGATTGAAAAATGTAATGCTGAAGGCGGCGGAAGAGTTGTCGTTCCAAAAGGTATATTTTTAACGGGAGCTATTTATTTAAAAAGTAACGTCGAACTTCATTTAAATGATGATTCTACGATTTTATTCAGCCAGGACAGCAATGACTACCCTATCGTTTTCACGCGTTGGGAAGGAATGGAATGTATGAATTATTCATCTTTAATTTATGCTTACGAAGAGAAAAACATCGCCGTAACCGGAAAAGGAACATTGGACGGAAATGCAGATAATGACAACTGGTGGTTCTGGTGCGGTGCGACAAAATATGGTTACAATGAAACCCGTCCGGGAAGACAAAATCCGGCAAGAGCGAAACTTCACGAATATATGGCGCAGAGAAAACCTGCGAGAGAAAGAATTTTCGGGGATGGATGGTATTTGAGACCCAATTTCGTTCAGCCTTACAAGTCCAAGAACTTCTATATGGCAGATGTTTTGGTTAAAAATTCTCCGATGTGGAATCTGAATCCTGTGCTTTGTGAAAATGTTTTAATTGAAAGAGTAAAAGTCATCAGTCACGGGCCTAACAACGATGGATTCGATCCTGAAGCCTGTAAAAATGTATGGATCAAAGATTCCTATTTTGATACCGGGGATGACTGTATCGCCATCAAATCCGGAAGAGACGAGGACGGAAGAGACATCGGAAAACCTGCCGAAAACCATATCGTCGAAAACTGTGAAATGAAAGACGGTCACGGCGGAGTCGTTATCGGAAGCGAAATTGCTGGTGGAGCGAAAAATATTTATGCCGTTGGAAATGTAATGGATAGCAAAAACCTTGACAGAGCTTTGAGAATTAAAACCAGTTCAAGCCGTGGCGGAATTATCGAAAACGTATTTTTCTACAACACAAAAGTGGGCGCTTATAAAGAAGCGGCAGTGCGTTTCAATATGCATTATGAAAAGCCTGGAAATCACATTCCGACCATCAGAAATATCTGGGTCGAGAATCTAACTGTTGAAAAAGGCGGAAAATATGCCGTATTTTCTGATGCTTACGAATCTTCTCCTGTAACCGATTTCACGATGATTAATACTAAAATGGTCGGTGTTCAGATTCCGTACAAAGTAGATTATATGAAAAACGTGACCTTAAAAAATGTAACTGTAAACGGAAAGCCTTTAACCGAGTTAAAACCCTAAAATGCGTAGAAAGACCATTGTCGCCGGACTGATTGCTTTATCATCAATTTCACACTCTTTTGCCCAATCGAAACATTGGCAGAACAACGAGCGTGAATTGCATTACAAAGAAGACAAAGGCGACTTTTTACTGGTTAACGGGAAATACCGTTTCAACCGTGCGTTGTACGGAGACAACCGTGCATCAAGAGTCGAAGCGGGAGACTTGCCGGAATTTGCATTGTATTTTCCCGGAATGGGCGGAAACCTTCAATTCGTTATTCAGAAAGGAAATTCAATCAAGAAATTAATTCAGGCTGATAAAATTGGAACCCGTTATCGTCCGGGTTCTATGTTATATGAAATCAAAGACCCGATTCTTGGAACCGGAACTTTGAAATTAACAGTTTTAGCGCAGGCTAAAGAAGAAGGTTTGGTTGTAAAAATGGAAACTGAAAACATAGATTCTTCAACAAAAATCTATGCGGTTTACGGCGGAGCAAGCGGAACGACTTTCAGCAGAAACGGCGACATCGGCGCAGACCCGGAATCCGGATTTTACCTGTTACCTGAATATTGCCTGAACAATCAGTTTCAGATTAATAACAATCAGTTTCAGCTCAATTATTTAAATAAGAAAAAGGAAATTCAGATCGTCAGCGGAAGTTTTTCGAATGTCAGTTCCTTACAGCAAACCGATGCGACAACTTTAGAAAAATTGGGTGAGTTTACTCAAAATAAGACAGACAAATCACCGATTGTTTACGCTTCGTATTCTTCGCAAAAACAACTGATTTACATTCAGGTTGCAAAAGGAAAATCAGCTAAAAAATTTTCTGACGAAGAATTGAAAAGCATATTTAATGAAGCTGAAAAAGCTCGTTTAACATTAACGAATCGAATTCAGTTAAAAACTCCGGATGCAGATTTGAATAATTTCGGAGCCAATTTAGCGGTTGCCGCAGACGGAATTTGGGAAAGTCCGACTTTCCTTCACGGCGCTGTTGCCTGGAGAATGCGGTTAAATGCCTGGAGAGGAGCTTACACGGCCGATGCTTTGAGCTGGCACGACCGGGCGAAAGAACATTTTGAAAGTTATGCCAATTCGCAGGTTTTGAAACCCGATTCTGCGCCTGTGGAAATGGATACGATGCGCCATCTAGCCCGTCACGAGGAGAAAATGGGAACTTCCGTTTTTTCAAGCGGATATATTTCCAGAAATCCTAATGACAATACAAAACCGCATCATTACGATATGAATCTGGTGTTTTTTGACCAGATGTTTTCGCATTTCAATTACACGGGAGACAAAGAATTTCTGAAAAAAATGTGGCCAACGATGGTTCGACATATGGATTGGGAAAAAAGAAACTTCAAGCGTGGCGATTTGTATGATGCGTATGCGGCAATTTGGGCGAGTGATGCCCTGCAATATTCGGGTGGAAAAGTGACGCACACTTCGGCGTATAACTACAGAGCCAACCGTGAAATGGCGAAACTGGCAAAAATTATTGGTGAAGATTCTACACCTTATGAAAAAGAAGCTGATGCGATTTTAAAGGCAATGAGAAATGAACTTTGGATTAAAAACAAAGGTTATTTTGCTGAATTTAAAGATGCTTTAGGCAATCAAATCGTTCACGATAAACCGGGAATATGGTCGATTTACCACGTTTCCGATGCCTATATTCTGAATGAATTTGAGGATTATCAGAACTTACAATACATCAACAATCACACACCGAAAATTCCGATTACGGTAAAAGGTGCGGACAATAAAGATTATTTTACGTTGGCGACGACCAACTGGCAACCTTACGATTGGTCGATTAACAATGTTGCTTTGGCGGAAAATCTACAAACCGCTTTGGCGTATTGGCAGGCCGGAAGAAATGCTGAGGCGTACCAACTTTGGAAAGGAAATCTGATGGAGTCGATGTATTACGGCATCAGCCCGGGGAATTTTGAACAGCTTTCTCATTATGATGCGTTTCGTGGTGAATTGTACAGAGATTTTGCTGACCCGATTGGTGTGGCGTCCAGAACTTTGACGGAAGGACTTTTTGGCGTTCATCCGAATTTGTTGGAAAATAAAATCAGCATCAAACCTGGTTTTCCGAAAGACTGGAATTCTGCCGAACTGAAACTTCCGGATTGGGAGTATCAGTTTAAAAGAAATTCGAAAACGACGGAGTATATATTCAAATCAAAATACCAGAATCCTATAGCGTTGGAAATGCAGATTCCTGTGAATTATTCCAATATCAAATCGGTGAAAGTGAATGGTAAAAATGTGGATTGGAAAGTAAAATCGAATTCTATTTTACAGCCAATTATTCAGTTTGAAACTCCCAAAGCGAAAGATTTTAAAATTGAAATCAATTATTCGGGAGAAGAAATTAAAAACGAACAGACCGATTATATCACTTATATTTCTGAAAGTCTTCAGCTAAATTTTGATTCAAAAAAGAAAATTAAAGATGTTCTTGACCCTCAGGAATTGATTAAATCCAGAAATGGAAGTCAATTTAATTTGATTCAGGAAGAAAGAAAAGGAACTTTTTTCGTTCAAGTTGAGCAAAACGGAACAATTTGGTGGCAACCTGTGAATGTAGATATTCGTTTTCCGTTGGAGACAAAATGGGTGAATAAAAAACTTCAGATTGAGTCAAAATCTGCAAATTCAATTAATGGAAAACTGAGCACTAATGGTTTAAATAAAACATTTAGCACTCAAAAAAATCAAAATTCATCGATTGAAATTCCTGTAAATTATTTAAGCAAAGGAACCAATTCTATCGAGCTTGAATACAACGGAATCAAACAAAATATTGAAATCACGGATTGGGAAGTAGAAAACCAAGGTCAGTTTAACAACATTTCATTAGCTTCAAAATACAATGAAAAAGTAACAGAGATTTTCAATCAAAAGTATCTTTCGCCGAGGTTAGAATTCCCTACTCTACAACTTCCGTGGCAGGGAATCGGAAACTGGTGTTATCCATTGATTACTGCTCAAATTGATGATTCTGGGTTGATGAATAAAAGAAAAAATAACAAAGTTGATTTCCTTGGAATTCCTTTTTTAATTGATAAATCAGATAAAAATATTGCATTTGCAAGTCAGTGGGATAATTACCCGGATTCGATTGAAATTCCGGTTTCAGGAAAAGGCAAAAAAATCTATTTCCTGATGGCCGGCTCTACCAATCCGATGCAGTCGCAGATTGTGAATGGAACAATTACCGTTCAATACGTTGATGGTTCAACTTCGGAATTAGAATTGAAAAATCCGATGAACTGGTGGCCGATTGAGCAGGATTTGTTTGATGATAATTTTGCGTTTGAAATTCCGGATGATAAAATTCCGTATCGTGTAAAATTGAAAACGGGGGAATTATATAAAGGCGGAACATTGAGTAAATATTCGAGTATCAAAGGTTTTACGGACCGGCAGGTTGATGGCGGCTCTGCAACGATTTTGGATTTGCCGATTGCCCCGAATAAAGAATTAAAATCTGTGAAACTAACAGCTGTGAGCAATGATGTGATGATTGGAATGATGAGTGCGACGGTTTTAAAATAATTAATGCCACGAATTAACGAATTAATGTTTAATAAAAAATAAGATAGCGTTCCTATGGAACGCCCTAAAATTTGAAAAATAATAAATCTACACATATAATATTCCTAAAGGAATATAAAGAAGAATAAAAGATGTTCCAGCGGAACATTATCTGTGTAGAAAAAACAAGTTTGGATGTCTTGCGCTCCGTAGGAGCGCTATCTTAACACATTGCAATGCAAATAATAAAAAATAAATCTAATCCATAAAATGAAAAAAATTGCAATATATCTGAGTCTTTTCTGCATCGGATTTTCGTCCCTGAATGCCCAGAAAATCGACCGTAAGAAGGTTGTTCAACGACATAATGTGGTGAACACTAAAGCAGATACATTATCAACTTTAACGGTTGGGAACGGGAAATTTGCCTACACCGTTGACATTACCGGAATGCAGTCATTCCCTGAATACTACAAAAACGGTGTTTCATTGGGAACGCAGTCAGAATGGGGCTGGAACAGTTTTCCGAATACTGAAAATTATACGTTTGAGGAAACTTTAAAACCTTACGATTTCAATAATGACGGTAGAAAAGCTTTGTACAGTGTTCAACTGAAAGAACCCGAACGCAACAGAAAAGCGGTGGAATATTTCAGGGTCAATCAACATCGTTTGCAGTTGGGAAATATAGGTCTTGAGCTGCTTAAAAAAGACGGCCAAAAAGCTCAGGTTTCAGATTTGCAGAATATCAATCAGAAAATTGATTTATGGACGGGAATTATTACGAGTGAATTTACTTTGGAAGGAACTCCTGTAAAAGTGTGGACGGCTTCTTTCCAAAATTCAGATAAAATCGGGGTGAAAATTGAATCTGATTTGATTAGTCAGAAAAGATTAAAGGTTTTCGCTAAATATCCTTATCCGAGCGGACAGTTTTTAGATGAAGCGGCTTTTTATGGAAACGCAGATAAACATTCAACAAAAATCATTTCATCAAACTCAACGCAGGGATTGATTGAACATAAATTACAAACTGCAGATTATTTTACGCAATTATATTTCACCGATGGAAAATTAAGTGAAGCCGGAAAACATCATTTTGTTTACGAACCTTCTTCAAAAAACAAAACTCTTGAATTGACAGTTGAGTTTTCAGATAAAAATCAAAAGACTACAAAAAGTTTATTTACGGATGCTGAAAAAGAAAGTATTTCCGGCTGGAAAAACTTTTGGGAAAGCGGTGCTGCTGTTGATTTTGAAGGAAGTACGGATAAAAGAGCCAATGAATTAGAGCGAAGAATTGTTTTGTCTGAATATCTAACGAAAGTTCAGTGTGGAGGAAGCAATCCGCCGCAGGAAACAGGTTTGACCTTCAACAGCTGGTACGGAAAGCCACACACCGAAATGCACTGGTGGCACGGCGTTCATTTCGCTTTGTGGGGAAGATCTGAAATTTTGGAAAAGCAACTGGATTATTATTTCAGGTCATTTGACAAAGCTAAAAAGCTAGCGGAAAGACAAGGCTATAAAGGCGTTCGTTGGATTAAAATGTCGGATAATGACGGCAATGAAAGTCCGTCTTCTGTGGCTGCATTTTTGATCTGGGAACAACCGCATTTGATTTATATGACCGAGCTTTTATATCGTGATAAAAAGGATAAAAAAGTATTAGAAAAATATAAAGACCTGGTTTTTGCAACGGCTGAGTTTATGGCTGATTTTGCGACTTTCGACAAAGAAAAAAACCGTTATAATCTCGGAAAAGGTGTGATTCCGGCACAGGAAGTTTTCCCTGCAAAAGATACTTATAATCCGACTTACGAAGTCGCTTATTGGGATTGGGCGCTGAAAGTTGCTCAGCAATGGAAAGAAAGACTGGGTGAATCAAGAAATAAAAAATGGGATGACGTGATTACCAAACTGGCTCCGCTTCCGGTGCAGGACGGCGTTTATTTGTCAACAGAATCGGCGAAAGATTCTTTCACTTTTCCAAAATGGATGACCGACCACCCTTCAGTTTTGGGAGCATTAGGAATGGTTCCGGAATCTCTGAAACTGGATAAAAAGATTATGAAAAATACTTTGGATACCGTTTGGGAAAGATGGAACTGGGCTCATACCTGGGGTTGGGATTTCCCGATGACGGCGATGAATGCTGCAAGGCTTGGACTTCCGAATAAGGCTCTGGATGCGCTTTTTATGGATATTCAGACCAATACTTATTTAAAAAACGGGCATAATTTCCAGGATGGACGTTTGAGAATTTATCTTCCCGGAAACGGCGGAACTTTAACAGCCGTTGCGATGATGCTGGAAGGTTGGGACAGTTCAACAGGACAATTTCCAGGTTTCCCGAAAGACGGCAGCTGGAAAATAAAAACGGAAGGGTTTAAAAAGATGCCTTAAAAATTTCACATTCATATAGTTGAAGTCTGTCCTTTTATAGGGCAGGCTTTTTTGTTTAAGGTTTAGGGTTCAAAGTTCGGATTAAAGTTTACAATAAAATTGGAGTTATCATCGTTTTACAGTTGAGGATTGGTAATTTAATAAATTTAAACTCATATGAATCCACAACTATAAAACACTGAAAACAAGTTATTTATATTAATTTATTTCATTAAACATGATGATTATCAGTTATTATAAATTTTTGTAACTTGTCTTCTTTAACAAATCATTTTTCTGAAAATTCATTTTGGTTAAAGAAAATAATTCCTATACCACAAAAGCTATGGCAGAAACTTTTGAAATACATATCAACGAAAACTCCAGAGTTCCCAAATACAAACAGATTGTAGATTCTATTTTAAATGGAATTGATGGCGGAGAGATCAGCATCGGCGAAAAAATTCCCTCCATTAATGAGTTAAGTGAATCCTGTTTTCTTTCAAGAGATACAGTGGAAAAAGCATATAAAGAACTGAGAAAACGACAGATAATTGAATCTGTGAAAGGCAAAGGATATTATATTTCCCGAATCAATAAGAATGACACGATTAATATTTTCTTTCTGATCAATAAGCCGAGCACATACAAAATGATGATTTATAATTATTTTGTGAATGCAATCGGTACCAAAGGCAATGTGGAAATGTATATTTACCACTGCGATGAAACGCTTTTTATAAATGCTTTGAAAAAAAATATAGGAGGTTTTGATTATTATGTCATCATGCCCCATTTCCGGGACGAACAGTCTAAACACACGAGCTCTACCAGAGAGGTAATTGAAATGATTGAAAAAATTCCTAAGAATAAATTGCTGATGCTGGACAATACAAAACCCAATATTTCAGGAGAATACGGTTCTATTTTTCAGGATTTCGAGCATGATATTTACAATGCTTTAAAAGAAGGTCTGGATAAGATCAGGAAATACGAGAAAATTATACTCGTGTATCCCGATAAATCCATCCATCCCTATCCTTTCAGGATCGTAAGAGGTTTTGAAAAATTCTGCAGGGATTTTAAGCTTGATTATGAAATTCTCGATGAAATTTATCATGACATGGAACTGCAGGACAAAGATATCTTTATTACCATCCGTGAACGTGATCTTGTAAACCTTGTAAAACAGATCAGGCAGAAAAATCTGAAGCTTGGTGAAGATATCGGCATTATTTCATACAATGAGACACCGCTAAAGGAACTGCTGGGAATTACCGTAATCACGACTGATTTTAAAGCGATGGGCGAATCTGCAGCATATATGATCCTAAAGAACAAAAAAGAATCGGTGAACAATGTTTTCAAATTTATTCAGAGGGATTCTCTTTAAAAGTATTTTAAACTCCGCAATAATTGCGCAATCGATTACACTATTTTATTATTTTAAATACATTATTTCATTATGATTAAAAAATTAATTTTTGCTTTGAGCTTTATCATGGCAATTACCATCACCGCACAGAAAATAAATGATACTGATGCTGTGACAGCCGCCGCCGAAAAGTTGCGAACGGCCATGATAAGCGGGGAAAAATCTGCTCTCGAATCTTTAATTTTACCTGAACTTACATACGGACATTCCGGAGGCCACATTGATGATGCCACAGAATTTGTGGAAAAATTAGTTACGAAGAAATCTGATTTTCTTACAATTGATATAACCAATCAAACCGTGCAGATTGTTGGAAATACAGCGATTGTCCGCCATCATTTTTACGCAACGACCGCCGACGCAGGAAAAGCTCCCGGTGATGTCACTCTGGATATTTTACTGGTTTGGGCTAAAGTTAAAAACGACTGGAAATTATTGGCAAGACAGGCTGTGAAAGCGGAGAAGAAAAAGTAAATTAATTATTTTTGCAACAATTATATTTCGACCATGAAATTAAAATGCATTCTTTTTGTCATTTTGATGATGATTTTAAGTTGTAAATCAAATGATGCTTTTACATTAAAAAAAATGAGTAATCGTGAACGTAACGAGTACATATCTTCAAATTTACGATCTAAAACAGGTACAGAATTAGGCAATTTTTTGTACCATATTAAATTGTCTAAAATTGATTTAAAACCCTATAATCAGATTTTATTTGAAAAATTAGAAACTGCGGCTTTTCCTTATGATATGTATATAGTATCAGAGCTTTTAATTGAAAATGGTAGTGATAAGTCTGCCATTGAAAATACATTAAATTCGAAAATAAAAATATGGGATGTTGGAAATTGGTCAGAAAAATTTTGGGATTTAATTCAAAATAACAATCTGAAAATTGAAAAGCCCCAGTATTACAGTTCTGATTCCACGATTCAGAAATATAACATTCCTGAATTTATGAAGGTTAAATTAGCCAACAATGAGCTTGGAGAAAATCCACTATTAATGGTAGATTGGAAAATAGTAGATTATGAAAAAGGTAAATTAATTGAAGTATTAAATAAATTAAACATCAAACAGATTGATATTACTCCCAAAAGTCAATCTGTCAATCAATATGGAAAAAGAGGGATTGATGGACTTATGAGAGTCAGCACAAATTAAAACTTTTACATTTACATTGTTTAAGTTTCGGCTAAAGCCGATCGAGATACACTAATAAAAAACGGGCTTAAAGCCCGTTTCTATTAATCAATTTCTTCTGTTAATTTTTTGAGAAAGCTTATTAACTTCCATCATCCAGCTTCGCGCTCAAAACCTACCTCACCCTAAAATCCCGCAGCTGTTCAGGCTTTTCACAGCAAAGCTGTTCCATTACCTGTCTGAACTGCATTTTGAGCATTTCAATAATATGATCACCACCCTGATCACCCAAAGCACCTACAGCATACATAAATGTTCTTCCCATAAAGGTAAATTCGGCACCGCAGCTTAAGGCTCGGGCTACATCAGGACCGGTTCTCACGCCGCTGTCCATCATAATTTTAATCTGATCTTTATATTTTTCACTGATTTCTTTTACCACCGCAATGGTAGATTCTCCTGCATCCAGCTGTCTTCCTCCGTGGTTGGAAATAATCATTCCGTCGAAACCCAAACGTACTGCTTCTTCCGCATCTTCATCGGAAGCCACGCCTTTGATGACCAGTTTTCCTTTCCACTGATCGCGGATCGCCTTGATTCTGTCCGAATTTAATCTTCCTGAAAAAGTGGAGTTCATGAACTGTCCCAACTGTTTTACATTCATGTTTTTATCCATATATTTTTCCATTGTTTTAAAACCCGGAACGCCATGTTTCAGCATCTCCAGACACCATTGAGGTTTTGCCAGTGCCTGGGAAACATTCCGGAAATTCAGTTGTGGCGGCATCGCCAATCCGTTTCTGATTTCTTTGGCTCGGTATCCGAAGGTAGGAACATCTGCCAGAATCACCAGGACATCATATCCCGAAGCTTCACAGCGGTTGAGAATATCATCACGCAGCCATTCTTCCCTCGGGTGATAAAGCTGATACCATGCTTTTCCTTCCGTTAATTCCGCAATTCTTTCAATGCTGCTTGTGGTAACCGTGCTTAAAATAAAAGGAATATTATGTTTAAAAGCTGCCTTTGCAAGGATTTCCGGGGCATTCGGCCACATTAATCCCTGCAGACCAACAGGAGAAATCCCGAAAGGTGCAGAATAATTCACCCCGAATAATTCGGTTTCCATATTGGCTTCGGCAAAATTGTTATTCAGATAACGCGGGCGAAGCAACACCTCTCTTAATTCGTTGGTATTTCTGTCACGGTTTATATTTTCATTACAGCCGCCGTCCAGGTATTCAAAAGCAAAACGGGGCATTCTTTTCTTTGCTCTTTCAATTAAAAGCTCAAGCGATGCATATCTTGTGTCAAATGGGAAAGCCATGATTACAGGTTTTATGTTAAAAAGTCAGAAGTCAGAAGTAAAAAGTTAGAAGTAAGAAGTAAAAATTAGAAGTTGATTCTTTCACATTTTACTTTTCACCTCTCACCTTTCACATTTTACTTTACATATTTACAAATTAAAAATTAAGGGCTGAAGCACTTTCATCTGATAATGCTGTTGCAGAAAAGCTTCATCTATTTTTTTGTTGGAAATCACCATGGACGCTCCCAATGCAGAACCCAGCGGCGAATGGCTGGACATTACATTATAATGCTGAAAATGGTGTGACATCAGTTTCATAAATACATCATTATCGGTAAATCCACCATCGATATAAATATGCTGAATTTCAGAATTTCCGATGGCATTTGCAATCGTATGAATTTGTAGATCCATAAGCTCGATCATCAGCTGATGATAGGCTTCTTCAAAAGTTGCGAAAGAATTTAAATCGGTCTCGCTGATCATTTTTCTTTTTAAAATAATGCCTTCAAAACGGAAATAAACTGCTTTATGCTTCATTAAACGAAGGTACAAATCCTGATCAAACTGTACTTCCCTGTGGAAACCATACTCTTTTCCATAATGCGCACATAATTTTTCAACCTGAATTTTATATTCATTTCCCATGAAAAAACGGGATGCTTTCACACGTTTTCCGTCGATTCTCATGTAATTCAGGCAATTGTTTTCGATGTCTTCATCGGTTAAACTCTCATCATTGAAAGGATTGAGAGAAATACTCCAGGTACCTGTTGAAAGCAGCAAGAACGGTTCTTTTTTGCTTAAAATATAAGGCAAGAGTGCCGAAGAACTGTCGTGGATTCCAACCCCGATTTTAATTTTCTTATTTCTGTATGAGGTATTAATGCTTGCTGAAGTCGGCACAATCGGCGGTAACAAAGCATCGATCTCTTCTTCGTACACCCAGTCATGGTAATCTGCTTTATCGTAATCCCATAAATTGGTGTGACAGCCGATTGATGTAAATTCGGAGACACAGATTCCGGTAAACAGGTAGGATAAATATTGGGGTAAATGAAGACTGTACCGTATTTTTTTGAAAACTTCGGGATGTTTGTATTTTAACCAAAATAACTGCAACCCGGAATTCAGCATTCCTGCCTGCGGAGAGGCTGTTTCACGGGCAATTTTAAGTTTACTGCCGTGTATTTTATAGAATAAATCCAAGATTTCTTCATCCATCGGTTTGGTGTAATTGTACAATGGCGTGAGAACATTTCCTTTCTGGTCCAGATGTACAAAACTTGCCCCGTATGTAGAGAAATTGATGGCTTTTACTTCAAAATTTTCATCATCAAGAATAGCATTGAAATTATCTTTGATCCAGTTTTGGAGTGCAGCCAGATCTTCCGTTGGATAGCCATCTTCATCAGTTGTGAGCGGTAATTCGGTATATTCCCGGACAACTTCTTTGTAATTTTTATCAAACAGAAAGAATTTTTTATTGGTTTTTCCAATATCAAATACAATGGTTACTTTCTTTTTTTTAGACATTTTCTTGGATGATTATTTTGGTCATTGCGAATGACTTTTAAACGCAAAGTCCGCAAAGAGTTTTTTTAATACTATATGTTTTTAAGTTCGCAAAGGCGTCTTACTTAGCAAAGAGCACAAAAGAATGTACTGTATATTCTGTAAATTCATAATGTTATCTTTAATTATAAAACCTTTTTAAGCAAAGATTATTTTGTCATTGCGAGGAGCGATGAAGCAATCTTTTTAATTAAATACTTTCTTTTATTTAAACGCAAAGCCCGCAAAGATTTTTTTTTAAATACTATACGTTTTTTAAGTTCGCAAAGGCGTTCTACTTAGCAAAGATCACGAAAGAATGTACTATATATTCTGTAAATTCAATTGTGTTATTTTTTATTTATAACTTTTTTAAGCAAAGGTCATTTTGTCATTGCGAGGAGCGATGAAGCAATCTTTTTAATTAAGCACTTTCTTTTATTTAAACGCAAAGCCCGCAAAGAGTTTTTTTAATACTATATGTTTTTAAGTTCACAAAGGCTTTCTACTTAGCAAAGAGCACAAAGAATTTAGCATATATACTTCTACAAAATTCAATAATGTATTTTGTTAAATATTCAATTACAGTAATAATTAACACCATTAAGGAGTGTTCAGATATTAAGATCATTAAGAAAAAATCCACTAATTCTTCAAGCATATTGCTTAAACCCCAATAATCTAAACACTTTCAACCTTAATGATAAAAATATAAGGATACATATAATTAAAAACTTTCGATTGCACTTGAAAGTTCAAATTATCAAATTAAAACAGGTTATAATCCTGTAGCTTTTACATTCAGGCCTCTTTCGGAAATTAAATTTTCTCTCACTTTAAGATTTCTGTAAGCCGAAATAGGATCAATCGCTGCGCCTGTCTGTAATCTTGCAGCTTTTAATAACGGACGAACATCTGTTCTGTAGGCATTTTGTAAAATTTCCTGTGCACGAACCACATCGTTATTCAGCTGCGCATCTTTCAATGCTTTCTGATCTACTAAAAGTGCCTGAGCATACGCGATCAAAATCGCTTCCAGTGACTGAATAAGGTCTTCCAACGGATCTTTAATATTGTGGCTTGCATCAATCATCCAAGCCGGATACGGATTCTGCGGATTGTTTTCCATCCCGTATACCAATTCATTGAAAATCAGGAATAATGCATAAGGTTTGATAGACCCTACTGTTAAATCATCATCACCATATTTACTGTCGTTGAAATGGAATCCACCTAATTTTCCTTTATACATTAACGTGGCAACGACTTGCTCAATGTTCGAATTGGGTAAGTGATGACCAAGATCAACCAAAGTATAGGCTCTTTCTCCACAAGCATTGGCTAACATGAAAGACGTTCCCCAATCCTGAATGGTTGTTGAATAGAAATTCGGTTCATAAGGTTTATATTCGATGAACAGTTTCCAGTCTTCCGGCATTCCTGCATAAATTTCTTTTAAACTTTGCTCTGTTTTCGACAAAGCGGTCTGGAAATTTAACTGTCCCGGGAAGCTTGCGCCGTCTGCCAACCAAACCGTTAAGCTTTTTGAACCTAATTCTTCACCAATGCGGATTACTTCTTTATTGTGTTCAACGGCATAGGCTCTTACCTCTTCATTCGCTGCGTTCAAAGATCCGAATTTGTAGGATTGTTTTGCTCCCGGCTGATCCTGAAACGTATTGGAATTCATTGCATCGAAAACTAATCCGTGAGCTATTGCTTTTTCTTTAATCGCTTTTATATCACCAGGAATATCCCAGGGAATGTGAAGCGAAACTGCTCCTGCGGAGTGTGTTAAAGCATGAATCAATCCAACATCATCTAATTTCTGCTCTAATGTTGCCGGCTCTCCACCGTAAGAAAATCTTCCAAAACGTGTTCCGCCTGCTCCCAAAGCCCAACTTGGAATGGCTACCTGAAAATCGGCAATTTTTTTGGCAATTTCAGAAACATTCGCTCCTGATTTCGTGAGTTTATCTGATAAATAGGCGAAGTCTGAATTGAAATTTTCAACTTCATTTTTATTGCCTTGTTCTATACTTTCTTTGTTTATAATCATATTCTGATTTATTTTTTACAGAATTATATTTATTATGCACAGGACTTGCATCCTGTGCTATTGTAGGTCGCCACTTCGTGGCTCTGGTTGAGGAAATTTATTTTCAAATTCATTTAACATAATAATATCAAACTTACGATTTAAAATAAATTCTTTCAGGATTGATACAAAAAATTATCTTGGGAAAGCATTAGCCATTCCGCCATCTACATTGATGATGTTTCCTGTGCTTTTATCTAAAATGGCAACACAGGCGAAAACTCCGTTGGCAATGTCTTCCGGAAGAATGATTTCATTTAAAAGATTTCTTTTGGCGTAAAATGCCGGAAGTTCTTCCACCGTGATTCCATTGGCTTTTGCACGGCCTTCTGCCCATTCTCCTTCCCAGATTTTGCTTCCTACAATTACACCATCCGGATTTACAACATTTACTCTGATCTTATCTGCAGCCAGTTCTGCAGCCAACAGTCTGGTCATATGTTGCTGAGCCGCTTTTGCAGTTCCGTACGCTACATTATTCGGTCCCGCAACGAGTCCGTTTTTGCTTGCAATGTTGACGATATCTCCACCCAGATTTTGTTTTTTCATGATCTCGGTTCCGATTTTTGACAATAAAAACTGCCCTTTCACCAAAACATTTTCAAGAAGATCCCAATCATTTAAAGTAGTTTCTTCCAGCGACTTTGAAATGGCCAGTCCGGCAGAATGAATGATGATATCTACTCCACCGAATGCCAAAACGGTTTCTTTGAATGCATCGGCAATCGCTTCATCACTCGTTACATCACACTGAACGGCAATTGCCTGGTCTTTGCTGTATTTTGAAATAGCCGATTGTACGGCTTCTGTATTCAAATCCGTATACACAACAACTGCACCTTCAGCAATCATTTTATCAGCAATAGCCTGCCCTATTCCGCCTCCTGCTCCGGTAACGATGGCAACTTTTCTTGACAAAGGCTTCTCCTTCGGCATTCTCTGAAGTTTAGCCTCTTCCAGCAGCCAGTATTCGATATCGAAAGCTTCCTGTCTTGGTAATGAGGTGTATTCAGAAATAGCTTCTGCACCGCGCATTACATTGATAGCGTTGACATAAAATTCACTGGCCACACGCGTAGTCTGCTTATCTTTTGAAAAGCTGAACATTCCCACTCCCGGATAAATGATGATCACCGGATTCGGATCTCGCATTGCAGGGCTGTTCGGATGTTTACAGGTTTCGTAATATTCTTTATATTCCTGTCGGTATTGTTCGAAAAGCGGAGTTAATTTTTCCAAAACAGCTTTAGAATCAGTAAGATCTTCGTTTTTACCTAAAGTGAGCACCAACGGCTGAATTTTCGTTCTCAGAAAGTGATCCGGACATGAAGTTCCCAGCGGAGCCAGTCTTTCAAGATCATTGCTATTGATGAATTCCAGAACAGTATCACTGTCAGTAAAATGGCCAACCATCCTGTTTTCTGAAGAAGCCAGACCTCTCAACAACGGCATAATCTGCGCCGCTTTATTCTTACGTTCGTCCGCAGGCAGAGATTCTATTTTTTGTCCGCCAAAAACCTGTCCTTTTTCTTCAATTTTTTTAGCAATATATTCTGAAGCCGTTTCGATAACTTCCAGGCTGTTAATATAACACTCGTAGGAAGTATCTCCCCAGGTAAATAATCCATGACTACCTAAAACAATCCCCCTGATTCCCGGATTATCGTTTAAACATTTTTCCAGCTGCAAACCCAGGTCGAAGCCCGGCCTTTGCCATGGCACCCATCCCATTGTATCACCCCAGATTTCTTTGGTGATAGCTTCACTGTCTTTTGCTGCAGCGACTGCAATTAATGCATCAGGATGAAGGTGGTCTATATGTCTGAATGGAAGAAGTCCATGAAGAGGTGTATCGATGGATGGCGCTTTACTGTCCAGATCGTAGATGCAGTGATCAAATAATCCTACCATTCTGTCTTCATCTTCCAGACCTTCGTAAACATTTTTAAGGTTTCTCAACCTTTCAGTATATAAACCCGCAATTCCTTTTCTTGTTAAAGTCCCGATATCGCCTCCGGAACCTTTCACCCACATTACTTCAACTTCTTCATTGGTTAAAGGATCTTTTTCTATGGTTTTACAGCTTGTATTTCCTCCTCCGTAGTTGGTGATTCTTAAGTCTGCTCCCAGAATATTTGAACGGTATAAAAATAAGGCTACCTGGTCATCTCCAAAAGATGCTGCTTTTTCATCATCCCACAAATAGTTTACGTATCTAAATGTTTTTAGTTTTTCCATTGTCTTTACTTATATTTCTAAATTCTCACCCAAAATTAGATTGTTCTGTTTTGTACAGCATCCCGTACTATACTGCTAAATGCTTTATGTAAAAATAAATTAACACGTTACTTTTAATTCAGCTTAGTATGGTTTATTTCAATCTGATCCGGATGAATCATAATTAATATTTTGTGATCTATATTTTAAAAAATAAACATCAAGAAATCTAGAACTTCTCAATGTTTATGCTGAATGAGTTTAGTTTAATTAATATCCGGGCAACTGAGTCAAATTAGGATTATCAACCAAAGGATGTCCTGCAGAAGCTGCTGCGAAAGGCAATAGTTCTGTTTTATTAGGTACAAATCCATAGAAAAGTCCGTCTCCGCCTCCTTCAATCCAGTTCGGATAAGTGCCTCCGTTTTCAGCGGAACCTGTAGGTTTGGTATAGATAATATTCCCGATCTGCAATGCATTAAATCCTTCAACAAATCCTACCGCTTTTCTTGCATTTCCGTTAAATGTACTTGTGTAAGCCTGGAACATATTTACAGGATACCATTTGTCTTCAGCCGTTGAAGTTTGTCCGTTTGCCAGTGCAATACTCTTTAGAGTTGTCTGATAAGCGGCATACCCTGAAGAATTGGTAGGAACCGCCTGAACTGCTGCAATTTCTGCCGGATTTGTTAAATCTATATAGGTAACTGCCAGGAACGGATCTCCGTAAACCTGTGCATTTTTATGAAATTTATACAATCTGTACACCGGGGTCGATGCAAACTGTCCTGTACGGTCCGAAAGATTTTTCATTGCCTGTTTTGTCGCATTAATTTCGCTGGCGATGCGGTTCATTCTTATTAAGTCTGTACGAAGCATAAATTCATCGGAAAACTCCCACTTGCGCTCCTGAACAATAGCATCCTGAAACGCCTGCTGACCGCTTGGTATTGGCAATGAGCCTATTCCGGCACGGTTTCTCACCTGTTGCAAAGCAGCAGTTCCTGCGGCTGTAGGACCTCCGTTCAGATAGTTTTGAGTTTCTGCATACATCAGCAATACATCAGCATATCTTATGATCGGAATATTGAGGTTACGTGCATCTGCCGCCTGTGGCTCCACACACCAGCTTATTCTGAATTTACCCGGCATAATACAGGAATAAGTAGTTCCCACATCCACCCAGGTGTCTGATGCAGCACCTGTTTTCAGAAAATAAATACTGTAAGAAGTACATGCGACATCCCTGCGTTTATCTGCCTGATTAAAAGACAAATAATAGGTTGGCAATATGAACTGTAAAGCTTTTCTGGATCCATATGTACCCCCTCTGGAACCCGGATGTGCATAAACACCAAATGCAGAGTTGGTATTCGGACCATATTCGGCGATATGCCAAAGCATCTCCTGATTTACGGCTGCAAAGTTTCTTCTGTCAAAATTGAACCATAAGGCTTCGAAACCACTTTTTCCTCCCTGAGCCTGCACCAGGCTGTTGGTACCTGCATTAATTACAGAAGCTGCTGCTGCATCTGCAATCTGGTAAAGCTGCTGAACTCTGCTGTTATCAGGGCGACGGGACATCGTACCGGCAGATCCTGTATTCAGATCCCAACGAAGAGAATATCCCGCGGCATACAATGCAATTCTTGCTAAAAGTGCATTAGCAGACTGTTTGTTCAGTCTTTCCGGAGTTCCATTTGAACCCGGCAAATTGTTTACCGATTCCTGAATATCAGCAATGATGCGATCGTAAATTCCGTCTCTTGGAGAACGTTTCGGATAAAATGTATTCTGATCATTAGGATCTGCATCTTCAAGGGGGATCCAAATAGCAGGCACATCTCCGTAAACGCGTATTAAGTTATGATAACAAAATGCACGAATTGCTTTCGCTTCTGCCAATAAGGCATCACGCTTTGTGCTTGCAGGCATGGTCGGTAATCTGCTGATGGCAATATTAGCCCTTTCAATAATAGCATACATGGCAGCATAAATTCCTGTAACGGTATTTGGAGTATAGGCATCGTACTGATAGTTGCAGATATTGTACTTGGAATTGTTGGTTGAGCCGTCTTCCGCAGAGTGGGTTACGGTATCTCCGGCACCGAGCTGATAAAACATTTCAGTAGGAACAAGCCCTCTGTAAAGTCCCTGGACAAAAGCATCTGCGGTTTCTATATTGTCAAATACCGATTCTGTATTGGATGAATTATAGGCGGGCTGATCCAAAAAATCATCACTGCAGGAATTGATACTGACGCTGCCGGCTAAAATTGCCGGAATGATAATCAGCGTTTTTAAAAGATTTTTTTTATGATATCTGTTTTTCATGATGTAATCGTTTGCATTTAGAAAGTTAAATTAATACCAAGAACGTAACTTCTTGAACGTGGGTATGAAGAGCTGTCGTATCCCGGCGTAACCGTAACGCCGCTGGCCGCAGAAACTTCCGGATCATAGCCTGAATATCCCGTAATTGTTGCTAAGTTATTAACGGTAAAGTAGATACGCGCATTGGTAAGTTTCACATGGCTTAAAAATTCTCTCGGGAATGAGTACCCCAGCGTTACCATAGCAATTCTTAAATAAGAACCATCTTCCACATAATACGATGACGGATAAGTAATATATCCTGAGTTGGTAGTATTTAAGCTCCAAAGACGGGATTCTTCATCAGGATTAAGTTCTTTTAATCGTGCAAGATTTGTAGTGGCCTGACCGGTATTAGGATCAATAATACGATAATAATTATCTCCGAATTCCGAAGGCGTATTCTGGAACAGAGCATATGGGCTCAAACTATGTTTGGTTGCATTGTAAATATCACCCCCTACACTAAATTTTAAGAATACTGCAAGATCAAAACCTTTATACGAAAAATTATTGCTGATCCCCCCGATAAAATCCGGAGTTCCATTTCCTATTTTTACCAGTTTTCTTGTAAACTGATCTCCGGCCTCATTATCTGCTGCAAATTTGATATCTCCGGGTTTAGGAGTTCCGGAAGCCGGTTTTACAACTCCTGGTTTTAATGTTAATGATCCGTTGGATTCCTGGATAAAATCGTCGGTCGTATAAATTCCCTGATAAACATATCCATACATATCTCCCAGTTCTTCCCCAACTGTAGCGTAATATGTAACCATACCCGCCCTGTTGCTGCCGACACTGAAGTTTCTGAATTGTCTTCCTTCATCCAGTGATAATACTTTTGATTTATTGAACCCAACATTAGCATCTGTAGACCATCTGAAATCACCGGACTTTACATTGATTGAGTTTAAAGTGAATTCCATACCGGTATTTTTCATGGAACCGATATTTTTAAACTGTCTCGCATATCCCGTAGATGCAGGCAATACAGTCTCCAGCAACATGCCGGTTACATTGTTGTTGTACCATTCTGATGTTAATTTAATCCTGTTATTAAATAAGGCTAAATCTACTCCGATATTGGTGGATCTCATTTCCTCCCACTGAACCATACGGTTACCCAGAACACTGCTTGTTACCAGAGCAAGATTTCCTACCGTATTATTCAGAGGATAATCTGTTCCCACAACATTGGTTCTGAAAACATTATCCGGAATACTGTTATTACCAACGATCCCGTATTCAAACCTGAATTTAAGATCATTAACATAATTTTCGATTTTGGAGTTTTTCCAGAAACCTTCTTCTGAAACTCTCCATGCAGCAGCTACAGAAGGAAATACACCCCATTTATTATCCGGTCCGAATTTTGAAGATCCGTCACGGCGCACCGTACCGGTAAGAAGGTAACGATTATCATAATTATAATTTACTCTTGCAAAATAGGAAAGCAGGCTGAATGATGATCTGTCCGTACTTTTATCCGCAACGGTCGCATTGGATATATCATCCAGTCCATAATTTAAAATAGATGGAAATCTTACCAGTCTCATGCTGTTGCTCTCACTTTCCTGATAGATGATTTCATTACCGATAAGCCCGGTTATTTTATGTTTTTCGCCTAACGTTTTATTATATGTCAATGTATTGGTGATCTGATATCGGTACGCCTCAGAATTCCCGATACTTCCGTTAATACCGGTATTGACAGGATCTGTAAGGTACGCACGGGAATTTTTATCTGAAAAAGCAGTGGCTTTTGTATTGGTCCAGTTATAAGATCCTGCCGTTCTGAATGTAAAATCTTTCAGGAAATCAAATTCCAGACCCACATTGGCAAGGAAGGTTCTTACCCTTCTGTTCTGCGTAGATGCTGCCGTTTCGATATACGGATTTTCCGTGTCGAAACCTGAATCCAATGCTGAAAAATCAGGAAAAGTCTGCGTATTGAATAACTGATCCTGGCTAAATAATGTTCCTCCTGTGATAGGCTGGAGCAATATTTTTTTCATTCCCGAATAGGCTCCGCCACCATTAGTGGAATTTGAATTAAACATGGAACTGAAATCCAACCTTATTCCTTTGTACAGTTCTGAATTGATATTAGCACGTAAAGAGTTTCTGGTTTCACTGAAATTCTGCAGCAAACCATCCTGCTTATTATAATTATAACTGATGAACGTCTGCGTCTTATCACTACCTGCCGAAACACTCACGTTATGGTTTTGGGTAACTCCCGTCCCCCCAAGCATTCTTTCCTGCCAGTCCAGTGCAGGTGCAGATGCGTAGCGGTTGTTGATCCTGGCAAATGCACCAGTGTAAAATCCGGGAGAGTCTGTTCCTAAACTGTTATCAAAAACATTGCTCCACTGAGTGGTTTTTCCCTGGAGCTGTGCCATTTCATACTGATATTTCACAAACTGTTCAGAATTTGAAACCATGTCCAGCTTCTTTGACAGCATATCGAAAGACATGAATGAATTGTAGTTGATGGTAATTCTTCCTTTTTTTCCGGTTTTAGTTTTAATAACAATAATACCGTTTGAACCTCTTGCACCGTAAATTGCAATGGCGGAAGCACCTTTCAGTACATCAATACTTTCAATATCGTTGGGATTAATAATATTAAGCGCGTTGTCCAGCTGGAAACCGTCTACAATATAAAGAGGCTCCGTTCCCTGGGTAATGGAAGCACCACCACGAACGGTAACATTTGCTCCTGCTCCGGGTGCACCACCTGCCGTAACAATATTTAATCCTGCTGCCCTGCCCTGTAATGCCTGTAAAGCATTCATTGCCGGTGTTGCCGCCAGATCTTTTGCAGAAACTGAAGATACCGATCCTGTAAGATCTGATTTTTTAACTTTACCATAACCAATAACGACCACCTCCTCAATATCTTTAGTCTTTTCTTTCACAGTGTCATTTACTGCCTTTTGCCCGAACATAAAGCCAGATGCAAGCAAAAATAGCGGTGCAATAAGTGGCTTAAAATTCTTCTGTTTGATTTTAATAGACATATATTAATTTTTACATCACCAAAATACATCCTTAGAAATATTCAGCCATCCTGCAATATCCTGTATTAAAATATTCATTATTTAAGTTAATTAAATATCAATTTTATAATTAAAATCAATTAAATATAAAAATTTAGTCACAATTAAATGAATTAAAATAAAAATTCGCAATAAATAAATTTCAAGATAAATCAAACACCTTCTCCCGAAATTATACGCATAGCATAAAAAAAGGTGTTGAAAAATCAACACCTAAGAGAAATTAAACTATATAAACTGTATGAAATAATACCGTGGTAAAGCTTTATTAGCGCAAGGAATTTCCGTATCCTACGATAAGAATAGAGATAAACATAACAATCATCCCAACCACAATAGTAGAAATTGTTTTTTTGGAAACCCCTTTCCATTCTTTAATGACCACTCCCCAGAGATTGGCGATCAAGATGATAAACGCCATGTGTAAAATCCATGAGCTCGGACCGTTCCCCATTTTACTTTCACCCATTCCGTAAAAGAAAAACTGTAAGAACCACATGGTCCCTGCCAATGCGCAGAAAAGAATATTTTTTGCAACAGGCACATTTTTTTTAGTGTAATCTGAATAAGATTTATTTTTAAATGAAAGATAAAGGCAGCCCAAAAGATTAGAAGCCATACCGCCCCAAAGGACAACAATATAGGTTACATTATTCTGGAACAGAAATTCTCCCTGACCGGGATTTGCAGCTTTCCATGCTTCGTTGGCTACCATCGCCATAGGTTTTCCGGCTTCAAGTCCGAAATTGAAACAGGCGCTCAAAACTCCGGAAATGATAGCCACCGTAAGTCCAAGTCCGAATTTATACTCGGTTTTTACCGATGTACCGTGAGGATCTTTAGATTCTTTCTGAAGCTCTTTATCTTTCATAACACCGGCCTTTCCGCTGATGATAATTCCGATAACGCATACAAAAAGTCCCAGAAGGACCATTCTTCCCCATGTGCTTGAAATCATCAGTCCGATATTGTCCTTTCCTTCGTGAGGCGAAAATTCGTAAAAAATAGAAGGAACAAGCGAGCCGATCACCATGGTAAGCCCCAGCATGATACTGCTTCCCAGGGCAACCCCTAAGTACCTGACTCCTAAACCGTACATGAAGCCACCGATTCCCCACAACGCCCCGAACAAAAAGGTTAATCCTAAAATTGATGAACTTTCATTCTGAATAATTTCCCAAAAATCCGGAATAGTAAGATAGGCAGCCAGCGGCGGAACAATAATCCATGAAAAGACACCTCCTATTAACCAAAATGTTTCCCATTGCCAGCCTTTAACTTTTTTATAGGGCAAATAAAAACTTCCCGAAGAAAAACCTCCTAAAAAATGAAAAATAACTCCTAATAATGCGTTCATAATTTTATCGTTCGATTGAGTCTGAAAATTAACAAGATGTAATCGATCGCGCATCTTGTAGTGTCATGTAAATAAATGTGATTCTGGATTGAAAAGGCAAATTTAAAATTTCTAAACTATAAATAAATATAATTATAGTATACATTTAAACGTAAAACCCATGTTGTAAGCATCTGTTAAAGGTTTCAATCAAATAAAAATTCGAAAACAAAAGCCTTTTATTATTTTAATTGATACACTTCACTTGCAGCCAGCAATAGACAACCAAGGCCATAATCTTCAAAATCAGGCTCTTTGCTCACGGAAAGTGGCTGACCATCTTTCGGCTCTTTTCCGGTACCCTGAACCCAACCCAAAAATCCGCTGGGCTGCACAGAATCTTTCACAATGGCATTCCATGCTTTGATTACAACCGGCAGATATGTCTTTTTATCAATCAGACCTTTGTTGATTCCATAGGCCATTCCATATACGAACAATGCAGTTCCCGTCATTTCCTTACCACCGAAATTTGTGGGATCGTGAAGGCTTACATTCCAGAAACCATCTTCTCTCTGGATGGAAACCAAAGCCGATAACAAATCTTTATAATCCTGCAGATATTCCTGATAATGCGCATCCGACTTGGGTGTATCTTCCAAAGTTCTCGCAAGTGCGGCTACTACCCAGCCGTTTCCGCGGCTCCAGTAGCAGTCTTCGCCGTTCGGTTCTTTATATGGCGGAACAAAGCTTTTATCTCTCCACCAGAGTTTATCCTTAGAATTATAGAGGCCATTTCCGCCGTGTTTGT
Source organism: Chryseobacterium sp. MHB01 (assembly GCF_034651565.1). Classification (NCBI taxonomy): domain Bacteria; kingdom Pseudomonadati; phylum Bacteroidota; class Flavobacteriia; order Flavobacteriales; family Weeksellaceae; genus Chryseobacterium; species Chryseobacterium sp. MHB01. The sequence continues at coordinate 389,814 of NZ_JAYEDA010000003.1, forward strand.
ATTTCGTAAAAGCATACATTTCATAGTTCTTATCAAAATACTTTTTGTCGCCGGTGATTCTTCCCAATTTTGTAAAAATCGGCATTCCCATTTGTAAAGCGTCAATCCACCACCAATCATCCGACTTCCCGGAAGTAATCATACTGTCCATCGACATCTTCACATATTTAATTCTTTCCGGATGCTTTTTTCCATCGATCTCGTAAAGATCAAGATAGGTCTGTCCGCACGCCTGGTTATCGGCATTTCTTGTAAATGTTCCGCGCATCATATCCCAATTGTGTTTTTGCGACCAATCCAAAGCGTAATTATAGTATTCTTTTTTAGGATCAACTTTATACAATGCCATCAATCCTTCATAATAAACCGCTCTAGTCCATAGATTGCTCGGCCAGACTTTTTTCCCGACAATTTCTTTTCCCGGATCCGGCCATTTGTTCATAAAGTATTGATTGGCTCGTTCTGCAACTTCCAGAACTTCTTTTTTATTCGGAAGATCTGCATTTGTCGCTGTATTTTTCTTTTGAACCGAACAGGAAGTCATTCCTGCGATGATCAGTGCAAAAATGCCTGTTGTTAATAGTCTTTTCATTTTATATTTAAATTTAATTATCAATCTTAGGTTTTACAACATAAACATTAGGTTTTGGAACTTCTTTCACCGATTCATCCAGATAATAATCGGTGTGTGGAGGCTGATTGTACCCCACATTTTGCCAAACGATACTCAATCGGTATTGCGGATTGTGCATTAAAGTGTACAATCTGTGTTTTGTCGGAATGGTCGTGCTGAAAATTCTCAATTCCTGATTATCTGCAGTTCTGTAAATCACTTCTTCTCGCCAGTCTCCGAATAAATCGGCAACCAGAGCCGGATTTTTCTTTGTTCCGTTATTGGATTCACACTGAAAATCTTTAGCATCGAAAATCAAATTGGTTTTCTCGTTTTCCCAGTCCCATTTGGAAACAACGGTTCCGTCTAAAATTTCACTTAAAAAATCATCATCCCAATAAATCCCCATATTCACTGCCGGATTTTTATCACTGATTTTCTTTCCCTTTGCACTATAAACGCCTTTCAGTCCTGCACCGGCCGCCCAACATTCGGAACCTTCATAACGAGGGTCGATATTTAAAGATAAACCTCTTCCCGGACCCTGGAATTTACTCGCCTGACTGTACACGGTTGACGGCAATTTCCAAAGCACTTTTCCTGTTTTTCCATCCCTGAAGTGCACTCCCGCATCATCAAAACGTTCCTGAATATCAAAAATTTCCAAGCCCGGATTAGATGGGTCTAAATCTCCAACGTGCAAAGCATCGCCGTGACCGTAACCTGTGCTGTTCAACACTTTTCCGTCATCATCGACCGTCATTGCCCCGAAAACGATTTCGTCTTTTTCGTCATTATCGACATCGGCAATTGTTAAGTTATGATTTCCCTGTCCTCGGTATTGTTTGTTTTCTTCTGAACTTTCGGTATCGAAAAGCCACCGAAGACTCAGTTTTTTGTCTTTAAAATCCCAGGCTGCAATCGCTGTTCTGGTGTAATAGCCTCGTGACATAATCACACTCGGAGTCTTCCCATCGAGATAAGCAACAGCTCCCAAAAACCGATCGATACGGTTTCCTTTGGCATCGCCCCAGGTTTCGGTCATTTGTTCGGCAGTTGGATTTAAACTTCCTGCAAATCTTGGAACCTGATAATTGACGGTATGAATTTCTTCTCCTGTTTGCCCATCGAAAACCGTCAGAAATTCGGGTCCGGAAAGAATCATTCCGTTTTCGTTGACGTAATTTTTGGTTGGGTCGCCAATGAATTTTCCTTTTCCGTCTTTGCTTCCGTCGGCAGTTTTCATTACGATTTCCGCTTTTCCGTCCTGATCTAAATCATAAACTAAAAACTGCGTGTAATGCGCTCCTTCCCTGATATTTTTGCCTAAATTAATCTCCCACAAAAAATGACCGTTCAGTTTATAAGCCTGAATAATCGGCGGATCAGTTTCTCCTTTCTGGCTGTTATCGTGCGATCTTCCGGTTTGATGAAGGATGATTTCATATTCGCCATCGCCATCCAAATCGGCCACTGAAGCATCATTCGGCATGTAACCTTGAGGCGTTTTCAGCGGAATTGAAAAATACGGTTTTTTATTGGCAGTATATTTTGCAAAATCCTGGTCAACTTCCTGATGTTGCGTATTTGATTTTACGAAGTAGGTATAGTTTTTTCTTTTGTCAGCGGTTTTATCTAAAAAATTGGTTTCGCTGAGCAAAGGTTTATCATTCAGTTTTTTGGTCTGATTTTTTTCTGTGCGATACAAATCGAAATGCGTGTTCTGAGCTTCCTTTCCCAATAATCGCCAACTTATAAAAATTCCTGATTCCGCTGGAATGGCAACGATTCCTCTTTTCAGGTATTCCATTTGTCTTTGCGCGAAAAAAACTTGCGAAAGAAAAATGGCGGATGTAAAGAATATGCATTTGATTTTCATAAATCTTGTTTTAATAAGTTAGCAGAATGCTTTATAATATTTGCTCGATGTCATTCTAAACATAGACTGAAAGTCTACGAACGAAGTTCAAAAATGCAGTGAAGAATCTCAATTTATCTGGTAAGATTCTTCCTTCGTCAGAATGACAAACGTTCTATCAATAACATTTAAACGCTGAATTGCACGCAGCACGACTTGAGCGGAAATCGTCATTGCGAGGAACGAAGCAATCCGCTGAAATTGCAAACTGCTTGAGCAGATTGCTTCGTCGTTCCCTCGTAATGACATCACTCGAATTTAATCGATTGCACAACTTTGGTTATTTTTTTGAAATCTGCTTCAATAACCACTTTACCCATTCTTTGGTCCCTTCATAATTCGAAAAATCTTCAGTTAGTTTTTTTCCGTCAATGTATTCGTTATAACACCAAGGATCACCTAAAGCGAAGACAGTTCCTTTTCCCACTTTCGCAATGGCACCAATCACTTGGTTCTCAGCGTACAAAAATGGCTTTGCAGGTGCTTTTACTGAAATAGTGCTGACTTCTTTCATATATAATTTAAGTTCCGAAAAGACTTCATTTCCCGGTTTTACGTAGACTGCACCTTTCTCAAATTCTCTGCCTTTCAGCCTGTTAATACTGTCATCATTAAAATGAATCCCGAATTTCTCTGCAAGTTTGTTGAAATGTTCAAACTCAGAGTTTCCATTGTCGTTGCTTAGCAGAACGAGAACACCTCCGTTTTTCACCCATTTTTCCAGGTTTTTTATCGTTTTAGCATCCATTAGGTTGGCTTTTCCGCCGTACGCTTCCTTGTCGATATCGGGGTCAACAATGATGTAAATATTAGCATTTTTTAAATCATTTTTTGAAGGAGCTGTTGTTAATGTGCTGATTTCTGCGCCTTGCTTTTGGAAAAGTTCGCCCAACATAGAAAAGCCCCCATTGGTTGTATCATTCCACGTATAATGCCACGATTCCAAAACTTTGGTTTCTTTATTTTCTCTTTTTTCGTTGTTGAAAAAGTTGTCCAGAACAACTTTTGGTTTGTTTTGAGCATTAGAAAATCCGAATGTGAGGAGCGTTCCTAATGCTAATGTTTTTACTATGATTTGTCTCATAATTTTATTTTAATATTTAATTTAACCTGTTTCTCTATAATTTTTTAACGCAAAGTCCGCAAAGTTTTTTTTAACTACTAACTGTTTTTAAGTTCGCAAGGGCGTAAACTCAGCTAAGAACACAAAGATTGTTAATTGCAGGCTGTCATTAAAATTATTTTGAGAAATATACAGGAATTAATTGAATTTCGCCATCTAAACCTGAAGGTTGTACTTTCCAATTCGAAGCGTCGAACGGTTTGTAATCGATGTTTACGAAATTGATTTCGTGGTAATTTCGCCACGGGATTTTATTCTGATCCATATAGCGGATTCGGTTCGCCATAAGGTTTGAAACTTCAATCTGAATGGTATTTTTCCCTTTTTTTAAATATTTTCCAACATTGATTTCAAACGGATTGCTCCAGACAATTCCAGCTTCCTGTCCGTTGACAAGCACTTTTACGCTTTCGTAGAGTTTATCAAATTTCAATTGATAATCGTCTGCTTCTTTCTTTTTTAAATTTAAAGTTGTCGTGTAAATTCCTGTTCCTGAAAAACTTTGCGTTGAAGCATCTTCCGTGAAATTCGTCCAAGGCTGGAGTTTCGTTAAAATTCTTGATTTCGGAAGTTCGGGTCCACCTTCTTTGAACGTCAGTTGCCAAGGTTGGTTTAAAACAATCGGAGCATCAGTTTTTTCAATATATTTCCATTTTGCAATTGAGTTATCTGGCGTTTCTGATGCTTTTATAATTAAAGATTCTCCAGATTTCAACTGAACTTTGACTGAATTATTCCGGGTTTTAGCAATTCCGAAATCGCCATTTTCCGGATTCATCAAAACGACCTGTTTCCCGATATAATTTACGGGAATATTTTGATTGATTTCTTTTGAAGTGTGATTGACGACGTAATAAAATTTCCCGCCATCAAACTGTCTTCTGACAAATCTCAATCCTGTATCGGTTAATTTTTCTCTTTCGATTTTTAAGAATTCTAAAGCTTTTTCAACATCAGAACTCAACACAAGCTTTCCTTTTCCGAATGTTACCGATTTTAAATTTCCGTTTTGCGGGAAAGGAATTTGATTCCATAAAGACTGTAATTCATTTTTTCTTTTCTCAAATTCAAAAAATCCCGGAACATCTTTTGGTTCACTTTGAAAAATCACAGAAGCGCCGTTTTGAGCTAAGTTTAAAATATTTTTTAACGTTGATTCAGAGAAATAATTCAATTGAGGAATAATTAATACCTTGTAAGAACCTCCATTTTTCATCACCTGAATATTCTGATTTTCAAATTTCGCTTCGGAAATCATTTTATCCGAAATCATATCCAGAGAATAACCGGATTTCCCTAATTTCTCAAGGTTTTCATAGAATACAGTCGGATGCAGCCACCTTTCAATATTATGAATTTTGAACGCCATATCTTTTCCTTTCGGACTAGCCCATTGGTCGTAAACCGGCCAGTACATCAGGATTTCATTGTCTGATTTTCCACTTTGTAAAACAGATTGAATTCGCTCGATATAAGAATTTAAGCCTTTAATATTTGGCCACAAACTGTTTTCAGGAACGAAATTCGTCGAAGCATAAAACAACCAGCCCGGAAACTGGACATCAGCCGGCGTATACGTTGTTCCGTGATAAAAAATATGGTTGATTCCTGAAAGGAAAATCTGTTCAGCTTCTGGTTTAACCTGTGACCAAGAGGTTTTGAAATGTTCCGTCAACCAGGTGAAAGATTCGTTGGAAATCAGAGGTTTTCCGGTAATATTGGCTGCTGAAGATGCAAATTTCAACATATTAATATCTGGAACTTCCTTTGTGTTGATGTCTTCCAGATTTCTTCTCAAACCCTGAATATCAAAATTTGTACTTCCGAAAGTTTCAGATTCCGGAATATCAACTGCAGCATATAAATCCAACAAATTTCCCGGCGAACCGTGTGCCTGATTGGTATTTCTAGAGTTTTTTGAATGTGCCCAATTCGTAAAATTTTCAGCGAAATTATGCAGAATCAGCTCACTCATCGTTTCGCGGTAATCGGATTTTATTCTTCCGGCGATTTCGTTTTCTTCATTTCCAACCAAATATTTGATGTAAGGACTTAAATCATACCCTCTTCTTTTCTTAAATTCTTCTTTAAAATCGGGTGTCCAATCTGCGCCGTAAACCTCATAACTGTCATTAAAAAATGAACGAATTCCGTAGTTTGAATTTCCAAAAGCTTTATCAAAAGTTTTCAGATAATCTTTGGTTGCATCAGGCGAAAAATGGTCTAACGTGTAGCCATCACCACCCGGAGCGGCACGTTTTACTTTCTGCAAAGTCTTGCCTGCAAAAACTACGTAGATTGTCCATTTTCCTGCGCTTGGTTTCCAGTTTAAAGTTCCGTCTGCATTGACTTTATCCGTTAAAACAACAGCTTCATTTTTTTCATTGTAAGCAGTAACGATATCGAGTTTTATGGTTTTTAAATTCTTCTGTTTTTCGTCTTTCAGGACAATTTTTTCAGAAAATTTTTCATTTGGTTGAATCTCGTAAGTCTGAACAATCATTTTTGTTGCAGCATCCTGTTCGTTCACTTGCGGCCCGCCAATCGGCCAGCCTGTTCCGACTGCCATATCAACACCCATAGTCAGACTTTTTGCTTTATCCGTGGTGAATTGCAGCATTTTCATCCATTCCGGAGAAAGGTAATTGATGTATTTGTTTTCAAAACCTTTAGCACCATAAATCGGGACGATTTCTACTCCGCCGAAACCCGCATTGGAAAGAGTTGTCAATTGTTTGTCCAGACCTTCTTCGTCAACGGCACTTCCCATCCACCACCAGCGCGTCCACGGCTGAGCGGTGTTGGTCGCTTTTGGCCACGGATTTTGCGCGGAGAGATTTCCGAAGGCAAAACAGAGAACGCTTATTTTTATGATATTATGAATATTCATTTTTTACTTGTTTAATTTAACCACAAAAGTGACAAAAGTTTTTAAACACATTAGTTGTTTAAGTTTGTGATTCCAATGCTTAGAAGAACACATTAGTTTAAAAATCAAAGATTTTTATTAGTGTTTTTCCAATCAATTTCCATCAGGTTTTAAAGATTCCATAAAAACAGATTCCGGCCAGTGGAATTTTTCAACATCATCGGGTTTATTGGGGTTAAAATTTTTATAGTTTTTTGAAATATATTTCTTTAATGGTAAATTTTGGTCAACGATTGACTTTACAACACATTGTGCTAATTCGTAAGCTCCATATGGATTAAAATGGGTACCGTCTGCCAAAGCATTTTGTTGATTAGGATAAGCATTTGCGGGATAATATACGAATGCTTTCTTAGAATTCTCCGGTCCCATCGCTTCAAACAAAGTCTTGCTCATTGCATTTAAATCAATTAAATTCACATTTTCTTCTTTCGCAATTTCCCTCATCGCATCCGGAAAATCGTCTAAAGTATTGATGATTTTATTATTTTCATCAAAAACTCTTCGGTTCATTGAGGTTACTAAAACCGGATCGGCGCCCAATTGTCTGGCTTTTTGAATCCATTCTTCTAATCTTTTTCGGTAACCGGATTTTGTGCTATTCCCTGCTTTTTGGTCATTGTGACCGAATTGGATGAATAAATAATCTCCGGGCTTTAATTGAGTCCAGATTTTATCGATTCGATGGCGGTCTTCAAAGGCTTTTAGAGTTTCTCCACTTTCTGCGTAATTCGCAATGACCACTTCATTCGGAACGAAAAAGTAAGGCAACATTTGTCCCCAGGAAGCCCAGGGTTCGTATTGCGCATCAACAACCGTTGAATCTCCCGTCAAATAAATAGTTTTCGCCGTTTTATTGGGCTGAATAATTACCGAACAAACTTTCGGAGCTTTATCATTAAATTCAATCGTCAACAGATTATCCCAATGCAGGTATTTTCTTTCTCTTGGCTTCAATTTTACAATTCCTATGTTTTCTCCTTTCTGGTTTCGAATAATGCTGTCTTTAACATGAATAGTTATTGTTTTTTCAACGACTTCACCTTGTCTTGTTTTAATATCATTCAACATTAATCTGCGGTTTTCTACACGAACTGTTGTTTCTGAACTTCCTTTTGCATCACCTAAGTTCAGTGTAATATTATAATTTCCTTCCGGAATTGCCACCGAAAAATAGAAAGGTTTGTCGCTCGTGATAAAATCTCCTGTCAAAGCATTTCCACCATTGTCAACAGCTTTCAAACCGGAAATATCCATAAAACCATAGCCACTTTTCTTATCGAATTTGGAAGTTGAAGTGATAGGGATAAAGCCTTTTTTTACTCTGTTTCCGCCAAAATCAAACTTGAATATCGTCTGTTGCGCGAACAAAAACGAACCTACAAAAAACATTAAAAACTGTATTTGACTTTTCATTTTTAATCTGTTAAAATATTTTCTTTTGGCATTGTAAACTGTTTATTTTCATCGCCTAAATCCGGCAAACCAAAATAGAAATATAAGGTTCTTTTAAACGTTCCGTTCAAATGATTGGGTTCGCTTTCTGGTCCTAAAGATTCAGTTTTGTCGTTAATGTTAAACGCCAGAACCGTTCCCAATGGCGGAATTGCATCGAGGAAAGAAATATTTCCGCTTGGTAATTTTGGGTAAGCTTCTGCTCCGTAAATTCCGTAAAAATCAAACAATCTGACGAACATTTTCTCTTCCGTGGTTCCAACCGTAATTTTTCCTTCTGCTGTATCCAATTGCAGCCACGAAACATCATCAAAATAACCTTTAAATTCAGGATAAATCCACGGTGATTGTCCGGTTCTTGTCGAGTTTTTTAAATTTTGCCAAACATTGTATGTCTGTCCCTGGGTTCTGTTTTTCCAAACGTGATATGGTCCTTTCCCGAGCCATTTTGCGTTGATGACATAATTCTCAGGATAATCAAAACTTACGCCTGCAAACTGATAATCCCCCGACAATGAATATTCATAATTCAATTCTAAAATACCGTTTGGATTGAGTGTCCAAATGATTTTATTTCCGTTTTTATAATTGATTTCAATCAGTTGATTGTGTCCTTCTGCAAAAGATTTTATGAATGATAATTCCATCGTTCCGTTCACGAAAACCGGTCCGTTTTTGAAAGTTATTTTCTTTCCTTTTTTGTCGACAATGACGGATTTTAATAATCCATCTTTCTTTCCGATTGCAAATTCTTTTTCGTGTGATTTTAGAATAAATAATGAATCATTTTCGACTAGAGAAACAGGGAATTCTTTGATTAATGATTTGGAAAACTGTTTCGAAATTTCATCATTAGACTTCAATTTCCAAGTCCAGGTGTAAATTTTTTTTCTGAAAGAATCGATTGCGGTTAATAGTAATCCTTCGTTTTCTCTCCAGTTTGGAGGAAGATTGAGATTGATATTTCCTTTTTCTGTCGGTTGAATATCTGGCGATTCTGCTTTTCCTTTCTGAATTACATCAAATCCGGATTCGGAAGAAAATGGTGTTTTGAATTTCACTAATTTCCATTCAAGCTGGCAATCTTTTAAATTCGTAAAATGATAACGGTTTTCTACAGGAATGATTCCGTTAAAATCATTCGGCAAAGTTTTCAAATCAATTTTTACCGGACTGTAAATTTCACGGATAGCGTAAAAACTTCCTTCTTTTTCCCGATGTGGCCCTAAAACTCCGTCAGGAGCGTTGATGGCGTTGACATCAATCTGGTTATTAAAATCTGTCCGTACCAAACCTTCATCCACAAAAGCCCACAGAAAACCGCCCGCACCTTTTTTGGAATTCCAGTGAAGTTCCCAATAATCGGCAAGAGAAGTTCCGCCACCGCCGTCGTCCTGTGCGTGAAGAAACTCGGTCGGCATATAGATATTTTCGCCTTCAAGAATTTTTTTGGTGCTGTAATAATCTTCGTAATGATTGCAGTCGATTCCGTTGAAAGCATTTCCAGGTTTGTGATGTGCGTGAATAACAGGACGGTTTGACAGATCATATTTTGCAAATTCGGCATCCAAATCAAAATTATGTCCGCCTTCATTTCCGTTGCTCCAGAAAATAATCGAAGGATGATTTGCATCTCTCGTCACCATTTCTTTCACGAGTTTTTTCCCGACTTCGGTGCTGTATTTTTTTTGCCAGCCTGCCAATTCATCCAAAACATATAAACCTAGCGAATCACAAATTTTCAGAAACGATTTATTTGGCGGATAATGAGAACATCGAACGGCATTCATATTCATTTCTTTGATGAGCTGAACGTCCATTAAATCAATATTTTCCGTAACAGCCCTACCCGTTTCAGGCCACCAAACGTGACGGTTGATGCCTTTCATTTTGATTTTGGTTCCGTTGATGAAAATTCCGTCGCCTTTACGGATTTCAATGGTTCGGAAACCAAATTTTTCTTCAGTTTGGCTGATTGTTTTTTTGTTTTTGCTTAAAATAAATTTGGCTTTGTATAAATTCGGGGTTTCCGCCGTCCAGAGTTTTGGATTTTTAACAGAAAACTGAATCTGTTTTAAAGTATCTCCTTTTTGAATCTGAACCTGACATTCACCAACCAAATTATTTTTAACATCAAATAATTCAACTTTTACATTGTTAGCAGAATTAATTCCTTTTAAATTAATATTTGAACGAAAACTTCCATCTGCTTTTGCATCAATTGACACTGATAAAATATGTTCTTTTGGAGTCGCTTCCAGATAAACAGGTCGAAAAATTCCGCCTAAAATCCAGTAATCTGCCAATCGTTCTGCGTTGTTGACCGATTTATCTGCTGACATTTTGGAAACTTTAACTTCTAAAACATTCTCTTTTCCGAATTGAATTTTATCGGAAATATCATATTTAAATTCATAAAAAGCGCCCTGATGAATTGCTCCCGCCAACTTTCCATTGATTTTAACTTCGGTATCGGTCATTGAACCTTCAAAAACGATGTTGACGGTTTTTCCTTTCCAGGAATTTGGAAGGGTGAATTTGTGTTTGTACAAACCTGTTTCATCGTGAAACTTAAAATTTCTCCCGTAAGTAACATAATCCCGGCCGTAATTGTAAGAACCAAAACCCTGCTGTTCCCATTGCGAAGGCACCTGAATTTTGTTCCAGCTTCCTGATTTTCGTCCATCATTAATCCAAAAATCCCATTCTTTTGTATGTTCAGCATCTGTCCCGCTCAGGAATTGAATTTCCTTAGATTGCGAATGCAGAAACTGTGAGCAAAAGCATAAAAGAACGAATATTTTGGAATAAAAACTCATTATTTTGCAGCAGTATCGGAGTCGTCTTTTTTATCGTAAGTCTGGCTAAGAGAAGCAACTTTGGTGATGTTAACTTTGGTCTGTTTCAAATTCTTGATAGCCTTTAAATTCTGTTCTTCAGGCTTTAACGCTCTGATTTTCAAATTTTCAAACGTAAAATCTTTCAATTCATACAAATCCGAAGCTTCAACTGAAAATGCAGTTTCGCAATCGATGTCAATATTTTTCAAGACGATATTATTTGCCAATCTCCTTTTCGGCGCTTCTTCTCCTTTCAAATCAAAAAACTGATTCCAGCCTTTTACATATAAGAATGTTTTTACATTTCCTTTGATATTGTCTAAAGTGATGTATTCGTAATGTTGAGGCGTATCGGGACGCATTTTCAAGTGTAATAATCTTGAGGCATCCTTCACCGTAGAATTTCTGAAAATGATATTGTAATTATGAATCGATTCGCTTCCGCAAGTGAGGGCAGAATGACAGAAACCGAACGTATTGTCTTCGATAATAATATTTCTGTTTTCGCCGTTGTTTGGGTCAACATCTGCTTTCGGACCTTTTCCGCCTTTCAAAGCAATCGCATCGTCATTGACTGACATATAGCAATTTTTAACCAGGAAATTTGAACACGCATCGATATCGATTGCATCTGTACTAGGCGCTTTTACCGGAGCTTTAGGCGCAAGAATCGTGAGATTTAATAATTTTACGAATTGAGATTTATAATAATGCGTGCTCCAGAAGGGCGAATTCTTAACGGTAATTCCTTCAATCTGTACGTTTTTGGAGTTTGAAATGTAGATGATCCTAGGTCGCATTTCATCCATATTGGTGCATTTGGGATTCCATTCGCGTCTTTTCCAGAATGATTTCCAAAATCTCAATCCGTTTCCGTCAAGCGTTCCTTTTCCTGAAATCGTGAAACCGTCCAACCCGTCTGCGTTGATCAAGGCGGGAAAATATTTTACGGTCTGCCCTTCCATTCTGGTTGTCATCACCGGAAAATCATTGATATCATCGCTTCCTTTTAGTTTTGCACCATTTTCTAAATATAAATGTGTTCCTTGTTTAAAGAAAACTGAACTGATGAGGAAAGTTCCTTTCGGAATGATGATGACTCCACCTCCGTTTTTCGCAGCCAAATCAATAATTTCCTGAAGTTTTTTGGTCTGAAGAATGGTACTATCGTTCTTCATTCCGTTTTCAGTAATGATGTATTTTTTGCCTAAAGTATTGATGTCGGTTGGTTTGTTTTCTTTGAACCATTTCGGGATAGCAGTTCCATCCGGAAATTTTTCCTGGCTTTTTAATCCGGAAAAGAAAAAGAGAAAAGAAAAAGAAAATAGAAGCTTTGATATGTTTTGAATTGTCATAACCGGTTTTGTATTGCTAATAAACGAAAATAAAAATATAGTTTTTGAGCATCCGGAGCATCCTGTCCTTACCTGTCAGTCAATTTTCACATTTGTAACATTATTATAACCGATGGAAAATTTCTTTATCTTTATCCCATTAAAATTGTTTCATAAATATCATACAGACGCATCCTTGCGTTTCAGCCAGCTTATTCTGAGCCGGCTCATTACTCTTATTATTAATTTTAATGAAACAATTATGAAGTTTATAGATTCATCTATAGATCAATTCTATACACAAAGTCAGGAAGAATTGAGGCTCTCCGTAGGTTTGGGACCTCTCGAATTCGAACGCAATAAAATATTAATCAGCCGTTATCTTATTCCATCAGATAAAATTGCTGATATTGGCGGTGGCCCGGGACATTATGCGCAGTGGCTGGCTGGTCTAGGTCACGATGTTACGCTAATTGATCCGGTTAAAAAGCATATCAATCAGGCTAAAAAGCGTTCTGCAAAAAACTTTTTCAATTGCCTGCAGGGAGAAGCACGCCACCTTCCGCTTGATGATGCAAGCCAGGATCTGATCATTATGCATGGTCCTTTGTATCATTTACAGGAGGAGGAAGACCGAATTGCAGCACTGCGTGAAGCCGGCCGTAAACTTAAAAAAAACGGAATCATATTAGGTTTTGCAATTACGCATTCGGCATCTGCTGTTGCTGCTCTTCACAGCGGACTTATTTATCAGAATGAGATATGTGCCATGTGTGCTGAAGAACTTTCTTCGGGAATCCATGAACCGCCATCCGGATTTCCGTTTATGCTGCCAAAAGGGTTTTACCACCGTCCTTCAGAATTAATTGCAGAGTTCAGCACCGCAGGTTTTGAAACGATTGATCTTTTACCCGTGGAAGGTATGGCCTGGCTCGACGGTAATTTTTTTCAAAATTGGGCAGACCCTTTAAAACGCAGTCAGCTTCTGAGATTAATTCAAATGACTGAAAAAGACCGCGAATTGCTTTGTTTCAGCCCACACATTATGTTAGCGGCAAAGTTAAATGCTGATAGTTGCCTGTTTTAATTATTACAATTATGCAACAGATCATAAAAATGAAGATGGAAACGCAGTATTTTTGAGATGTACTACCTTGTTTTTACACATATCCTACACTCCTTTTTAAAGGGGTGTTTTTTCTTTTTAGAAAACCATTTTTGTACATGATTTTCCGTGATTTAGAATTTGCATAAATAGTTGTTATCAGGAGCAAAATCAATCCAGTTGCCGTATAAAATTATAAAATAAACTTCTTTATTTATGACTGCGGTCATGAATCTCACACTTTTTTAAGAGTAGCTTTATGAATACATAATATAACATCTAATGCAAAATATTCTATGCTTCAGCCACCTCCGGTGGAATTTCGTATTTCAACGACCTCAACATTTACTTACCCGTTTCGCAAAACAATACAATGTTTTCTATTTTGAAGAACCTAAAACAGGCCCCGATTCGTATGAACTGACACAACAAAATGGGGTTTCAGTAGTGGTTATTTATTTAGAAGACCATCATTCTGACTTTAAAAAGCGTATGGCCAGACAAATTGATAATTTCCTTAAAGATCATAATATCCGGGAATACCTGTGCTGGTACTATACCCCGATGGCATTGGAATATACTTCGCATCTTACCCCTAAAATTACGGTCTATGATTCTATGGATGAGCTTTCTGCATTCCGTTTTGCTCCTCCCCGGTTACTGGAATATGAAGAAGAACTTTTTAATAAGGCCGATATTGTTTTTACCGGTGGTTACAGCCTTTATGAAGCCAAAAAAGAAAGACATCATAACATCCATCCTTTTCCGAGCAGTATTGATAAGGAACATTTCCAAAAGGCACGGCTCAATATGACAGATCAGCCCGATCAGCAAGAAATCCCTCATCCAAGGTTTGGTTTTTTCGGGGTTATTGATGAAAGGTTTGATACGGATTTGTTATATCTGGTTTCACAGAAAAAACCCGACTGGCATTTTGTGATGATTGGGCCTGTTGTAAAAATAGATCCGGCAGAACTTCCACAAGCCCCGAATATTCATTATTTAGGACCTAAAAAATATGAAGAACTTCCAAATTATATCAGTCATTGGGATATTGCGCTGGTTTTATTTGCCATTAATGAATCAACAGAATTTATCAGTCCTACCAAAACTCCGGAATATCTTGCTGCCGGTCTCCCTGTAATTTCCAGCCCGATAAAGGATATTGTAAGAACGTATGGTGAAGAAAACCTTGTATATATTACCAAGAATGCGGAATCCTTTATTGCTTCCGGAGAAGAGGAACTTCAAAAAAAATCCCGCACGGAATGGTTATTGAAAGTTGACGAATTCCTTGCTGATGATTCCTGGGACAATACTTTTGAAAAAATGTGCCTGTTAATCGATACGGTTAAAGAAAAAAACGGAATCCATGTATGATTTTCTGATAATCGGCTGCGGGTTTGCGGGAGCAGTACTTGCCGAACGCCTTGCAAAGCAGGGGAAAAAAGTTCTTATTGTAGACAAAAGAGACCATATTGCAGGAAACGCCTATGATCATTATAATGAAGACGGGATTATGATTCATAAATACGGGCCTCATATCTTCCACACAAATTCTGAAGAAGTTTTTAAATATCTTTCACAATTTACCGAATGGAGACCTTATGAACACAGGGTTTTAGCAAGTGTCGACGGGCAGCTTGTTCCTATTCCCATCAATCTTACTACCATTAATACACTTTATGGAAGCAAGCTTTCTTCTTCTGAAGTGAAAGAATTTCTGGCCTCAAAAGCTGAAGCCAGAAAGCAGGTTTTAACTTCGGAAGATGTAGTGATCAATGCCGTGGGAAAAGAGTTATATGAAAAATTTTTTCGTGGATATACCAAAAAACAGTGGAATCTTGATCCTTCAGAACTGGATGCATCGGTTACAGCCAGAGTGCCTACCAGAACCAACAGCGACGACCGCTATTTTACCGACACTTTCCAGGCAATGCCTAAAAACGGTTATACTGAAATGTTCAGAAAGATGCTGTCACATCCCAATATTCACATTATGCTGAATACTAATTACAAGGACATCGTAAATCTGATTCCGCACCAAAAGCTGATCTTTACAGGACCTGTAGACAGTTATTTTGATTTCCGTTTCGGTAAACTGCCTTACCGGTCTATCAATTTCGAGTTTGAAACTCTCGATCAACATCAATATCAGGTTACAGGTACGATTAATTATCCTACATCCAACCTTTACACCAGAATTACTGAATTTAAACACCTTACCGGTCAGAAGCATTCTAAAACAACCATTGTATACGAATATCCAACCGGTGAAGGAGATCCTTATTATCCTATTCCCAGAAAAGAAAATCAGGAAATTTACAATCAGTATAGAAAACTGGCTGATGAAATGCCGGATGTTTACTTTACGGGACGTCTGGGCACTTATAAATATTATAATATGGATCAGGTGGTTGCTCAATCGCTGGCATTGTTTCGAAAAATCATAAAAGAAAATGACAGTCAGTAAGTCAGTTTCAGGAAATCCTTTTCGCTCTTTCATTATGGGAGGGTTTGAATGTGCAGATCATCAGAATGCATTTGGAGAAAGGATTGATCTTATTGTATTAACGGGTCACGACCGGTTGATTAATGAAGACTATAAACGACTCCGTGAAATCGATATTACGACAGTGAGAGAAGGAATCCGCTGGAGCCATGTAGAAAAAAAACCTTTCGTGTATGACTGGACTCAGGTGGAGGACCTAATAATTCATGCACATAAACATGATATTCAGGTAGTTTGGGACATCTGCCATTTTGGTTTTCCGGATGATCTCACGCCTTTACATCCTATGTTTGCGCGTCGTTTTGCCCACCTCTGCAGGGCTTTTGTTAAGAAATACAGGAGCCTTGTTCCGGATGGAGCACTTATCATTACCCCAATTAATGAAGTCAGTTTTTTATCCTGGCTGGGCGGGGAAGTAAAAGGAACCAGTCCGTATTGCATCAACCAGGGATGGGAAGTAAAATACATGCTGATGAAAGCTTATATAGAAGGTATAGAAATGATGAAAGAGGCAGATCCTTCGGTAAGAATTATGGTTACCGAACCGCTTGTCCATATTTCAGCATCAGATCCGTCTGATCCGGATTTATGTTTTGCAGCACAGGAAAAACATCAGGAACAGTTTCAGGTCTTAGATATATTGAGTGGAAAGATGTGCCCTGAACTTCGGGGAAAAGAAGAATATCTTGATATTATTGGCGTCAATTTTTATTTTAATAATCAATGGACGCTCAATGAGCACCAATGCATTCCCTGGGATTGCGATCCACCAAATCCGATGTGGAGAAGCCTGAGTTCCCTTGTGGAAGAAGTATATCTGCAATACAGAAGGCCTGTTGTCATTTCAGAAACCAGCATTCCGGAGCATAAAAGGTATTCCTGGCTGAAAATGATTCATAAAGAATGTATCAAAATTATTAAAAAAGAAATTCCTTTATATGGATGCTGCATTTACCCGATTATTGACCGACCCGATTGGGATTTTCCTGAAATATGGCATCACAGCGGATTATGGGATATTCCGGATCCTTCCAATCTTCACCGGGAAATTCATCAGGAAAGCCTGGTTGCGTTAAATGAATTCAGATTTAATCTTTTGACATTACTTTTACCAGAAGAAATTGTTATTACTGAAGAAAGTTAAATTTACGATTCATCAATAACAGCTATTTATATACATAATTCAAATACGGGCAGCTATGCCATTAGACTACAATTACGGTTCTTTGCAATTTATAATAGTATAACCCGTTGTGCATTTTGAATTATTGTTTTTCGAAAATAAGTGACACGCCTTTGTTTAGCTTTATAATCAGTATTTTTTTATAATTCTTTGTATAATCTTGCGCTTTTTTATCGATAGGAAAGACAAATTTTTGAAATAAATCTTTATTTTTTTAAGATAATAATGGAATTTCATTTAATAAAGAAAAACAAAGATTTAATTGTCATTCACTTGGCGGTATCTGCAAAATGTAAAGGCTAATAATATAATAAATTTGTTACTTTGCAAACATACCAGTTAGTACACTTTATGAAAAAATCACAGGAGACCAGACTGCATATTCTTCAAACCGCTTTTATCCTAATCTATAGCAAAGGCTACCAAACCACAAGCATTGATGAGATTATTGCAAAGACAAAGGTGACGAAAGGCGCTTTCTATTATCACTTTAAGACCAAGGACGAAATGGGGCTGGCTATTCTGAATGAATTATTGCGTCCTAATTTTTCAGCAAACTTTATAGAACCTCTGAAAAGTTCGGAAAATGCACTGGAAAAAATCTACGATCTCGTTTACCATATCCTGATGGAGGATTCTTTTATGACCGTTGAAAGCGGATGTCCCGCCTCAAATTTCACCCAGGAGATGGCACCCTGGAATATTGAATTTACCAAAACTTTGAATGAACTTTCCAAACAATGGGAACAGGCCATCACAGAAGCAGTGGAGCGAAGCAAAAAAAATGGCCTGGTAAAAACTGAAGTTGATCCCCGGGAAATTGCTGTGTTTGTAATGTCTGGATATTGGGGAGTGAGAAATTTAGGCAAACTGGAAAATTCCAAAGAGGTATATCTGGTATTTCTGAACGGACTCAAATCCTATTTTAACAGCTTAAAATAATTTTTCTAAAAAAACATACCAGTTAGTATGTTTTTTATTATATCTTTGTTGCATCTTAAAAATGTGACATGTATCAGACATTGACTTTTTTACATTCTTTGTTTCGCTGGCTGGTTCTTTTAAGCCTTGTATATTCAATTTTCAAAGCCTGTAAAGGGTATTTTTTAAATCTGGAATTCTCAAAAACAGTGGATTCCCTAAGACACTGGACTGCTACAGTTGCTCACGTTCAGCTGATATTAGGAATTATATTATATTCCAAAAGTCCGACAGTCAAATATTTCTGGAAAAATTTCAATGAAGCCAAAGCATCGTTTGAGATCCTTTTTTTCGGACTGATCCATATTGCACTGATGCTTTTCTCAATTGTTCTGATTACCATTGGCTCCGCTCTTGCAAAAAGAAAATCTACCGATCAGGAAAAGTTTGCCATAATGCTTATCTATTTCAGTATCGCATTGATTATTATACTATTGGCTATTCCGTGGCCGTTTTCTCCTCTTGCTCAAAGACCTTATATACGATAATATGATCAATTTATTTAAAACCAGGATCGGAAGATTAAGAATAATCGCCATCCTTGAAGGGATTTCGCTATTGGTACTTGTTTTCATCGCTGTGCCATTAAAGTATGCATACAACAATCCGGCAATAGTAAAAGTAATGGGACCTGTTCACGGTTCATTATTTCTTCTGTTTTTGTTTAATACATTAAGTGTAGGTGTCGAACAGCAATGGAAATTTAAACAAATCACGTGGAAAGTGCTTTTGGCCTGCATGATTCCTTTCGGAACATTCTATATTGACAGAAGAATTTTAAGCAAAATATGAAAAACGCGGTTATATTTTTGGGAATTGTTCTCACGGTATATATAATTTATAGGATTTATAAATTTCAGACTTTGGACAACGGATTGGATCAACTGATCAAAAACGGGGCGGTAATCCTTGATGTGAGAACAGAAAAAGAATTCAGCACCGGACATATCCCCGGCTCAAGGAATATTTCTTTAGGTACGATCAGAGAACGGTATATCGAACTTGATCCCGACAAAACCTACATTACCGTATGTTCTCATGGCTTAAGAAGTGTAAAAGCCGAAAGTATTTTAAAAGAAAGAGGCTTCAAAAATGTGTATAACGGAGGAGCGTGGAGCGATTTGATGAATACTATTGGTAACAGTAAAGACTGAATGTATAAAGCAAAAATTAGAGTTATCTAATAATCAGCATTATAATCAGTGTCATGCAATACAATAAATGCCTATTGCCTTTATAGATAATTACTATCGGAAATCCGAATAACATAGAAAATACATTAGTATTTATCAGTAAATTGTGCACTATTTTAAATACTATTTTTTCATGAAAATACCGAAGGGAATTAACAAGGTTAGGAGGTCATTAATGAGAAATCTAACAAAAAATATTGGGAAGTCCGGCTTAAAGAAATCTGAAAAAAACGATATTAAAATAAAAAGAATTCTCATCACAAGACCTAATCACCGTCTTGGAAATCTGCTGCTTCTAACCCCACTGGTACAGGAAGTAATCAATACATTCCCCGAAAGTAAAATTGATCTTTTTGTAAAAGGACAAATCACTCCTATTATTTATAAAAATTATACAAATATTGACAAAATTATCCAGCTTCCGAAAAAACCGTTCAGCAATATTTTTAAATATCTGAAAGGCTGGATGTCACTGCGCACAAAAAAATATGATTTGGTTATCAATGCTAATTTTGGGTCATCTTCAGGAAGGATATCCACCTTAGCAGCCAATTCCAGATACAAGATGTTTGGCGAATTTGATGAAAAATACTTACAGGAATTTAATGATTATCAGCATTCTGCAAAACAGAGTATTTATGACTTAAGACATTTTTTATCCGAACTGGGAGTTCCGGAAAATAAGAATGACATTCCCTTTCTTGATATTAAACTGGATGCCGAAGAAATAGAAGCCGGGAAAAAGAAACTTTTTTCCATCACAAACAATGACAGACCTACGATCTGCCTGTTTACCAATGCTACGGGCGATAAATGCTATTCCGAACAATGGTGGTCCGATTTTTATAATATACTGAAAGAAACATTTCCCGATTATAATATTGTAGAACTTTTACCCGTTGAAAACATTTCCAAACTCAACTTTTCCATACCACATTTTTACAGTAAGGATATCAGAGAAATGGGTGGTTTTATGGCCAATACGGCAGTATTTATTGCAGCAGATAATGGCGTAATGCATCTTGCCAGTGCAAGCGGGACACCAACGGTGGGTTTATTTATGGTAACTGATGAAAATCTTTACAAACCTTATAACCCAAAAAGTTTCTCTGTAAATACGCAGCATACGACGAACGAAGATATTATGCGTTTACTGCGTACAACCGTAGGATAGAATTACACAAACTAAAAATATATGATATGAAATTGATTTTTGCTGAAGGTTTATCTCAATATAAAGATGATATTCTATCAACTTTGAAGAAGTTTAAAAGCGAAGGAACATTAATTGGTAATGGTTACCGAAATGTGATTAAGGTTTTCGATGTTAATGGAATGCATCTCAATTTTAAGTCCTTCAAACAACATAATATTATCAACAGGCACGTTTACAAATTTTACCGTAAATCTAAAGCACACCGTTCATTCGAGTATGCTCATATGCTCATCAGCAAGAACTACCATACTCCCCGTCCCGTTGCCTACATAGAAAACCATGATTTTATCGGATTGACATCCAGCTACTATATCAGTGAACAACTGGAGGATGTCTGGACGCTTGACCGTGTTCTTCATGATCAGTCTTTTACCGATCGCGAAAAGATTATAAAAGAATATGCACGACTAATGTTTCGTCTGCATAACGACGGAATTCAGTTTCTTGATAATTCACCAAATAATTTCCTGATCCGTAAGGAAGATAGCCGCTATTCAATTTATCTGGTTGATCTTAACAGAATGAATTTTTACGATTCTATTGATCTTAATAAAAGGCTAAAGAATTTCGCAAGGCTTACTAACAATCCGGAGATTATAGAAATTATTGCCGGAGAATATGCCAGTTTATACGGTACATCAAAAGCTATTTGTCTGAAAACAATTATGGAGGCCTCCCAACAGCAGGTCACCAGGCGAAAAATAAAGAAAGTGCTTAAATTATATAAATACCTTATTCCTAGCGTAATTGTATATTATTTAAATGATCCTGTCTTATTTTAAATATTTAAAAATCGTTTTGAATAACTAAGAAATATTTTTACGAAACTCTACGGGAGAAAGACCTGTCTGCACCCTGAACATTTTGCTGAATGACTGCGGATGCTCGAAACCCAGTTCATACGCAATTTCTCCTACCGTCAAATCAGTGGAAGTTAATCTTTCCTTGGCTTTTTCGGTGAGTTTTTCCCGGATATACTGTTGTGTGCTTTTCCCGATCACGGAACGTAAAACATCACTCAGATACCCGGGCGAAATGCCGAGCTGCTCCGAAAGATACTGTACCGTAGGAATTCCCCGTTGTAAGGTATCCTGATCATTGATATAATTATCAAGAATGACTTCTACCTTCTGAATAATATCATTATTCATTACTTTTCGTGTAATGAACTGGCGTTTATAAAACCTGTTGACATAGCTCAAAAGCAGTTCCAGCTGTGCAATGACAACCTCCTGACTGAATTCATCCACGCGGCTGTTCAGCTCCTGTTCCATAATCTTGTAAATGGAAAGAATGATTCCTTTTTCCGAATCCGAAAGATGCAGCGCTTCATTCCATGAATAGGAAAAATAGGCATATTGCTTAATTTTCCTGGCCAAAGGATAACCCAGCAGAAAATCAGGATGAATCAGTAAAATATAACAGTACGTTTCACTGTTGTAATCAGTGCTTCCTACCAGCTGATTCGGTGCCAGGAACAGCATGCTTCCTTCATTATAGTCGTAATAATTCCGACCGTACTTCAGCCTTCCTTTATTTCTGGTGATGAAAGTTATTTTATAAAAACTCAGAATATCGTAAATCGGCGCCATTTCCGTATTAAAAGGATGGTCTTTATGGAAATGCACAAGACTGATGAGCGGATGCTGCGGTGCAGGCAACCCGAATGCCTTATGGCTTTCCGATATCGAAATAAAACGAACCAGTTTATCCTCTTTATTTTTCATGCGATAAATGTATAAAAAAACCTATGATCAGTGATCACAGGTTTACTATATTAAAATATTACCAGGGAAGAACATGATCTTTACCACTGAAACCGGCAGGGCCGGTGAAACTGCCGTTCGGAAGATCTTCGGCTAAAGCCACACGGATCGGTTCCTTTGAACCTTCCTCTACAGAATCAGTTCCCTGGAAATTATTAAGCGCCGTAGCCGTAAATCCCGGACTTACCAGATGGACTTTAATATTCGTATGCTCCAGGTCTATCGCCAGTGAAAGAAAAATGCCGTTGAGTGCGGTCTTGGAAGCACCGTAAACTGCGTCAAAATTTCCCCTGTATGGATTTTCCGGATTGGCATTGATCCCAAGAGAGCCTAATGCACTTGAAACCGTTACAATACGTGCACTTGAAGCTTTATGCAATAACGGTAAAAAAGCCTGCGTTAAAGCAAGAGTCCCGAAAACATTGGTGTCCCAAACAGTTTTCAGTTCATTAATTGGTGCAATGCTGGCACGCTGTGAACCCAGAACTTCCTCCATCGTTCGGCCTGCCTTTCCAATATGTGAGATTGCCGCATTATTCACCAGGAGCGTTAAGTAGCCATATTGATTCTCTACAGTTTCCACTACCCTTCTGATCGATTCCGAATCCGTAATGTCCAGCTGAATAGCTTTTGCATTTTCACCCAATTCGGATACCGCTGCTTTTCCTTTTTGTAAATCACGTGAACCGACATAAACAATGTATCCGTTTTTTACAAGAGCTTTCGCGATCTGAAAACCTACCCCTGTATTGGCACCCGATACCAGTGCCACTTTACTTTCTTCTCTATTGTCCATTTTCAATTATTTTAAATTTATATTGCAAAGATGCGCCCATAAAAAATAACAGATGTATCCAAATTGAGGAAATGTGAAGCCGGATTGAGGTTATTTAAAAAAATTAACGATCAGAAAAACTTTTATTGCATTATAGAGCTTACATACCAACGAAAAAGGCTGTCTTCATCAGACAGCCTTTGTTATTAATTTGTTTTAATCTTAATCTTTAATAATTTTTCTGCTGATTGCTAATGACTGTCCGAGGGTCTGTGTAAGCATACTACGCAAACTTCGGCTACCTCAGCAAAAATGAAATTTTTAACTTTGATAAAATTTAGAAAAATTAGCTTTAATCATTCTGATCCTCATCCGGTAGCGTAAACCAGAATGTACTTCCCATACCTTCTTCACTTTCAACGCCAATCTTTCCGCCATGGCGTTCAATAATATCCGCGCTGATATAGAGTCCTAATCCAAGGCCGGAAGCCTGTATACCATTCGGATCTACCCGATAATACCGTTCAAAAAGATAAGGTAATTTTTCAGCAGGTATGCCCGGACCGGTATCCCTTACTGAAACTTTCACCGAATAAATGTCCTTTTCGATGGTCAGGAATATCTGTCTGCTTTTAGGTGCATATTTAATGGCATTATTGATGAAATTAATAACAACCTGCTGGATCCTGTTTTCATCTGCCACAATTTCCAGGTTTTTTTCACCTTCTACCAATAACTCATGAGTTCCCAGATGGATCACATGAGAACAGCACTCGTCTACCATATGGGCAAAGTTGAATTTCTTTTTGTTTAACATCACCTTGCCTTCATTTATTCTGGTTACATTTAGCAGTTCTTCCACCAGCTCGGAAATCTTTTCCATGCTTTTGTTGGACTGATCAATTAATCTTGGAAGCAGAGCCGTAGGATTTGTCTTCATTCTTTCAAGAAGCTGTAAAGAAGCCTTAAGACTGGTAAGCGGTGTTTTAAGTTCATGGCTGGCAATTGAGATAAAATCATCCTTCTGCTGCTGAATTTGTTTTAAAGCCGTAATATCCATTACGGTGCCCAGAAGTTTTTCTGCATTACCCTGGTTATCATAATGAACATTACCCTGTAACCGAATCCATTTTATCACATTATTAGCAAGGACAATTCTGGCTTCATAAAAAAGTTTTCCTGTTTTTCGGGCAGTAGCATGAGCCTCATCACTGAGATGGGTATCCAAAGGATGGAAACTGGTGAGTACTTCTGCTCTTGAAACAGGGCTTGTAACACCAAATATTTCATCAAAACGCCTGGAGCCAATTACTGATTGTTCTGCATATCTGAACTCGTAAGTTCCGATTTCCGATGCTTCAATGGCAAGACGGTTACGTTCTTCAATATCTTCAATCTGTCTTCTCGCTATCACTTTTGCCGTCACATCATTTCCTACTACCATAATGGAAGTAACTATTCCTTTTAAGTCTTTAACAGGTTCGTAAACAAAGTCGATAAACATGATTTGATCTACTCCTTTCCGGTTCAGGACGAGTTCATGTTCCAATCCATGAAATGCGGTTCCGGTTTCGATTACCTGTTGCATAATCGGGGCATATACATCAGCAGCTTCCGCCACACCATCCCAGATACTTCGCATTTCCAGCTGTTCTCTGGATTTGCCCACCAATTCCAGGTAACCGTCATTCACTTCAATAACCAAAAGATCTTCTGCACGGATTACACAAATAGCAACCGGAGCCTGCCTGATAAGATTTCTAAAACGTGCTTCACTGAGGAGCAGTTCTTCATTAGATTCTGCAAGCTCTTCATTGGTTGCTGCAAGCTCTTCATTAAGCGCTGTAAATTCTTCATTAGAAGCAGCCAACTCTTCATTCATATCCTGCAGCTGCTGTTCACTCAGTTTCATTTGGGTGATATCTACACAGGAACTTATATATCCTGCAAATTTACCATCGGAAAGAAACCTTGGTGTTCCTTTTTTTAGCAGCCAGTGATAAGATCCGTCGGATCCCAGAAGCCTCATTTCAGCGCTGTAAGAAATCCTTTGTACAAATGCCTGCTGATGAATGTTTAAAAACTTTTGTTTATCCAGAGGATGAATAAGATCATACCAACCCATCTCCAGCAGCTGATGTGCATTACGTCCGCTAAGTGTGGACCATGCTTTATTAAAATAGATCAGTTTCCCTGTTTCATCACGTACAGCTATCAGAATATCTGTATTGTCGGCCATAGACCTGAAGCGCTCTTCACTTTCCACTAAAGCTTTTACCCTATCTTCTACCATCTGTTCAAGCTCAGTATTCATACGGGAGAGTTCTTCCCTGCTTGCTTCAAGTTCTTCATTAACTGCGCTTAATTCTTCATTTGCTGCCGCGAGCTGTTCATTTAAAGATTGCTCACGGATGAGCAGCTGTTTATTTTGGCTGGCCTCTTCCAGTTTAAGTCTGTTCAGATAGCGTTCAGTGACATCAGTAGCAGTATGTAAAATTGCTATTACGCGGCCATTTTCGTCTTTCACGGCCCGGTATTCAAAATCAAAGTAGTAGGTACTTCTCACTCCGTCAACTAATAGATCTGCAGGAGTATCATTTCCCGAAATCGTTATACCTTCACGCCAAACCCTTGCAAACATTTCAATAAAGGGCTGGCCTGAGAGTTCGGGCATTGCTTCTTCCAGGCTTTTCCCGATGACTTCCGGACCGCGGCCCCAAATGGCCAACATAGCTTTATTTGCAAATTCAATCCTCGCATTTTCACCAACATGCACCGCAGTGGCAGTATTGATGAAAGAAAATATGTGAGTGAGTTGTTCAAAATTTAGTGATAACGAGTCCTTCATTGTTCCATATTGGTTTCAATCACGAAAATACGAAAATAGAGAAAAAGACGAGCCTATATAGGGATTAAAAGTATACCACAAACAGTAAAAAAACACAAAACATCACAAGCAAATTAACTTTACCTTGAAATATCAGGTGAAAATTATCATGGTCTAACATTTTCCGCGTTAATTATTTAATTCTTATCAAAAAAAATCATGAAAATTTCTTACATGACGTAAAGTCCGGATATTTAATTATAAGATAGTATCTTAGCAACCATAAATTTCAAAATTTGACAACTTCAGCCTATGAGCAGAATTTTTAAATCTAAAAAGATGAAAATTGCAATTATTTCATTGATTACGGTATTGTTCCTTGGTTTAGCTTTTGCTTTTTATCAGAAAAAAATTCGCTACAATCTGGTAACGATCTCGGAAAATAAAGTTTATAATTCCGGTGTTATTCCTCCAGATAAACTGCCTGATGTTATCAATGATCATCATATAAAAACCATTATCGATTTACGCGACGGTGCAGAACAGACAAAACTTAATCCTGAAACTAAAAAGCAGGTCAATACTGAAGCTGCCGCAGCGGGAAAGATAGCAGATGTACATTATTTTAACCTTCCTACAGACCAGATTCCCCAAGACAGTACCGTGAAGAAGTTTTTAAAGATAATGGATGATCCCAAAAACTACCCTGTTCTGATTCATTGTCATCACGGGGTTGGACGTTCCCGTTTGTTTAGTTCAATTTACAGGATTGAATATGAACATTTCACCAATGAGCAGGCAAGAAAAAATGCCCGTTTCTTCTGGGAATTCAGCAATAATTTTTCAAAGAGTT
Organism: Chryseobacterium sp. MHB01; assembly: GCF_034651565.1. Lineage (NCBI taxonomy): Bacteria > Pseudomonadati > Bacteroidota > Flavobacteriia > Flavobacteriales > Weeksellaceae > Chryseobacterium > Chryseobacterium sp. MHB01. Next base: position 416,437 of record NZ_JAYEDA010000003.1, read on the forward strand.
CTGAAAAAGGTTTATTTCTAACGAATTATAAGAAAAGGAATCATTAATTAATGATTCCTTCTTCAAAAGATTTATTCATAATTAAATAGTTACAAATACTTCTCTCTAATAACATTTGTATTACTTTATTATTTATAATTCCTATTCAGTAATTAATGCTTTAGGATAGGTAATATATCCATTTTCCTCTCCGGTGTAATAGGTATCTCTGTCGCTTTGTGATAACGGTACATTATGCTTAAACCGTTCAACAAGATCCGGATTTGCAATAAAAGGTTCTCCAAAAGATACAAAATCCGCATTTCCTTCCCTTAGAATTTTATTTCCGCTTTCCTTGGAAAATCCCAGATTAGCCATGATTCTGCCTTTGTAATTGTTTCGAAAATGAGCGAAATAATCTTCCTGCAACTGATCTACGGGAGTACCTGATAAATCTTCAGCAGGCCCTACAATATGTACAAAAGCCAAATTATAAGAATCCAGTTTTTTCAAAATATATTTAAATAGCGGAATTGTTTCTTCGTCCGGCTGTACGATTCCCACATGGCTTATCATTACCGGAGAAAATTTTATGGACACCCGGCTGCTGTCCCAGACTTCGATAATCGCATCCAGAATCTCAAAGATTATCCGGGTACGGTTTTCAAGACTTCCTCCATACTCGTCGGTACGCCTGTTGGTGGCAATACTAAGAAATTGCGGAATGAGCATACCGGCTATAGCATGTACCTCAACTCCATCAAAACCAGCTTCTTTTGCATTTTGAGCAGCTTTTTTATAATCCTGTATGGTACTGTGGATTTCTGCGACCGTCATTTCGCGCGGCGTTACGGTATCTTTAAAACCTTCCGGCGTAAAAGACTGCGACTGTATATTCACTGGGGAAGGTCCCACAGGAAGCTCACTTTTCTGCAGATCAGGATGTGCCCCTGCACCAATATGTCCCAGTTGCGAAAAAATTAAACCACCTTTATCATGCACAGCTTTCGTAACAGTTTTCCATCCTTCAACTTGTTCCTGGGTATAAATTCCCGGGACATTAATAAAGCCGATAGACTGTGGATTCACCCATGTTCCTTCTGATAAAATCAGTCCAGCAGAAGCCCGCTGCGCATAATATTCCGCCATTATCGGTGTAGGAATCAGCTCCGGATTAGTCGCCCTTCCGCGGGTAAGTGATGCCATTACTACTCTGTTTTTTAATTTCAGATCTCCTAATTGATATTCCTCTAAAAGAGGTGATAATGTATTTTCCATTTTCTATTTAATGTTAATGCCTGACAAATTTCGAGTAATGCGAACTAAAGAACAATAATGGATAAATTAAGACCCTGGTGATAAATTTATCCCTATGTACTTATTGGTTGATATGATGTATTTTTGTATAAATTTTTGTTATGTACGAAAGAAAAATTCCTCTTACCATTGACTGCGGGCTGCATCTTACCCGGGAAATACTCAACGGCAAATGGAAGCCTGCGATACTTAATGCAATTTCTATGAATATAAAACGTCCAAGTGAAATTGGAAGAACACTACCTGACGCAACACGCCGGGTCCTGAGCGCACAGCTGAAAGAACTTGAAGAACACGGGATAATAGAAAAGAAAATCTATCCGCAGTTACCTCCTAAAGTAGAATATTCACTTAGCGAAATTGGCTGGTCTTTAATGCCCATTATTGATGCGATGAACATTTGGGGAGATCAGAACCGGGATTTTTTGGAGAAAGTTATTGCTAAAGATCCTAAAATTACGAAAATGTCAAAATCTCCCTGTGAACTCATTCGACGGGAAACCTCAGATGAAAAGTAATTTCAATATTATTATTTAGCCATGCTATTTATTGATATATTACATTTAAAATACATCCGACACATCTTATATTTGCTAATAATAAAAAGTTCATCATGTTGAAACAACTCGGAAATTTCTCTGATGCTGAAATGCATTTATTGGATAACCATCTCTATACGAGACATTTGGATAAGAATGAAATATTAGATGAATCCGGGAGTATTTCAACATCATTGTTTTACATTGTCAAAGGTTCTTTTTATCAGTATTACCGGAATGAGTATGTTGAAGAAGAAATTATTACGGATCTGCACGTTGAAGGCGAATGGGCAATAAATCTTCAGAGTCTGGTGATGCAACAACCGGCAAAGGCAACTTTAAAGGCTTTTGAAAAGTCCGAAGTTCGTGAACTTAAGCTTCAGGATCTCCATGCGCTTATTGCAGTTTCGCAGAGGTTTTTGCAATTTAACAAACTTCTCAATGCGCCCAATTTAAAAATGGATTTTTATAATGAAAATATGAGTCCTGCTGAGAAATATAATCATCTATTGCAAACAAAGCCACAACTGATACAAACGTTCCCTCTATCCATGATCGCTTCTTATCTGAAAATAAGACCTGAAACGCTGAGCAGAGTGCGGGCTAATATTGCTTTTTGATTTCGATCAAGTGTGAGTTTAATATATTATCATCAATTTTGAAGAAAAAAATATGATGACAGCAGTAATTCCAAAATTGCCGATGCGCAATAAAGAAATAACCAGAACATTCTACGCCAAATTGGGATTTGAAGTCTCTGAAAATGATTTCCAGGGATACCTGATGTTGAAGAAAGATGGTTTGGAAATCCATTTTTTTGAATTTGCAGCGCTTATACCATCTGAAAATTATGGGCAGATCTACATCCGATGTACAGAAATCGATGCGACTTATGAATCCTTTCTTAAAAATAATATTGAAATCCATCCTGCTGGCCATCTGAAACAAAAGCACTGGGGGCAAAAAGAGTTTTCGATACTGGATCCTGATAACAATCTGATCACCTTTGGACAGCCATTGCAGTAGTCAATCAGTACCTGCTGGCTCTCCAAATTATTTCATCATAACTATATTAAAATAGATTTTAAATACTACACTGGCAGGGTAAACCAAAAAGTTGAGCCTTGTCCAGCCTCGCTTTCGACACCGATAGAACCACCGTGATTCTTGATGATATCGGCACAGATAAAAAGTCCCAGGCCAAGTCCTGAAAATTTTTGCCCCTGATAGTCCGTTCGGTAGTATCTTTCAAAGAGTCTGGATAACTTTTCTTTCGGGATTCCGGGACCGTTATCACTAACACTGATTATCATCTCTTTAGCATCCAGCAGATCCGCCTTAATAAATATATCAGACTCCGGTGCATATTTAATGGCATTATTGATAAGGTTGACCATCACCTGTCCGATCTGCTGGTTGTCCGCAACAATCTTTTCGTGGAGCTCCCCTTCAAAAGTGATTTTTCTTTCTGTCTGCTGGGCAAAATTAGCGCAACATTCCTCGAACAATTCTGACAGTGTAAAAGGTTTCTTGTCGATCTTCAGATGTCCTTGTTCAAGCCTGCTGGTATCCAGAAGATCGTTCATCAGGATAGTGAGCTTGTTGAGGCTTACTACGGATTGATCTATAAGCCTTACTTTAGTTTCTTCGGTCAAATTCATTCCCCTTTTTTGAAGCATCTGTAATGATGCTTTCAGTGCAGTGACCGGTGTTCTGAGTTCGTGACTGGCGATGCTGATAAAATCATCTTTACTTTGTGCGATGAGCCTTCTTTCGGTCACATTCATAAAGGTTCCTATCCCTCCGGTAAGAACACCGTTCTGATCAAACATCGGTGCCGCATTAATGGAAATGTATATTCTATCACCATTCGGAGGCTGTACGGCAATCTCATGATCAGTGAGCGGTTTCTGTGTCTTCATCATGATGGACATGGGATGTTCTTCAGATGGCAGAGGTGTTCCGTCGATACGCAGATTCTGCCATTGCGGATCATCATAAGTACGAGTTTTGATCTCAGTTTCCTTTAAACCAAGAATCTGCTGAGCCATCGGATTGGCATAGACCATCTGCCCTGATGCATCTATGACACCAACACCTTCTGCCATCGTTTCCAATATCGACCTCAATCGTTGTTCACTCTCCCTTAGGTTATTTTCAAGTTCTGCTTTTTCTCTGATATTTTCTTCCAAACGGATTATAGCTTCAGCATGTGAGGTAACATCAATAGCCATATCAATTACCCCGGTAATAACTCCGTTTTCAACATAGGGTGTGTAACTGAAATTAAAAAACCTTTCTTCCAGCTGACCATCCTTTTTGATCATCACAGGGGACGCGTCATCTGAATGCCTTACACCGTTTTTGTAAGTATCTTCTAACATATCCGCAGCTTTTTGTCCTCTAAGCTCGGGAAATTCGTTAAATAAAGGCTTCCCGATGATGGTTACATCTTTGCCCAAAAGCTCCAGCATAGCGACATTAACCATCGTTACCATGTAGTCTTCACCCTTTAAAAGCATCATGGCAACAGGCGACTGTGTGATAAGGTCACGAAAACTCATTTCACTGGTCGTGAGTTTTTCGTTGAGTAAGGAAATGGTATCATTTAAATGTTTTAGCTGATCATTCTGACTATTAAGCTCTTTATTATGCAAAGTAAGCTCAGAGATATTGCTCTCATTTTCAGTCTTGCCGGACAACAGATCGGAATTGTCTTTTCTCAACTGATCACTTAAAAAATAAATTTCCTTATTGGCATGATCCAACTTCCTGTTCATTTCTATGTATTCTCTATTGACCGTCGTCAATTCTTCGTTACTTGACCTGAGGTCATGATTTAAGGATGAAAGGTCATGATTGGCAAGGTTGAGCTCAGCCTCCCGGTTTCGAAGGAGTTCCCAGGCCTGCTGTCTTTCCGTCACATTACTTGCCGTATGCAGAATACAATAGATCTTGCCGGCTTTATCAGCAACCGGCTTATATTTAAAATCATAATATAGCGTGATCTTTTTACCATTAACTTCAGTTGTTATCGGTATGTTGCGGACCTCAAATGCTTTTCCCGAATGCCAGGTGTCCCGCAGGATATCTGAATAGGACGCTCCATTCAGCTCAGGAAGCACTTCCTCCAACTTTTTGCCGCGTATTGATTCATCTTTGTTCCATATTTTAAGCATCGCATCATTCGCAAACTGGATACGTAAATCCTCACCGGTATAGATTGCGGTGGGCTCACTGGATTGCTTCAGTATATCGAAAATTGCATCAGTGCCTAATGCGGAGAAAAAGTGGATCATTTATATCTATATTATCAACGTTTAAAGGTATGAAAAATATAACTCAAAATATTCATATTTCCGCGAACCTAGTCTACACCTTCTTCTGATGGTTTTTAAGCAATCGGCTTTGCTTCTGTTTGATATTTAATGAAAGCTTATTTCAGGTACATAAGGAATCATGGCTAAAATGTTTATTGAAATTGTTTACATAAACTATCATTTTCACAATAACCAAAAGATTTTTAAATTAGTATTTACATCCTATTGCAATGTTATTTCAACATCAACTTTTGCCGCTTCGGTCATTTTATTATATCAATGATTTTAATATTTTCATTTCTTTGTACCAATGAATAAAAATGAGAGAAAAATATATATTTACAGTGCGTTTTTGATCACATTGATGGTAAATTCTGCAAAACTGATGGCACTGAACAGTGATGGGATTATCGCCCGTTACTGGCAGTTCAATATTGAGGAATATAGCTTCCAGTTTTTGTATAATATGTTATTCTGCCTTCTTTTATTATACCTTAATCTTTCCGACGGTAAATTTCTAAGTGTCTTTAGAGAAAACAAACAATACTGGAAATTCTACCTGTGCAATTCCCTGGTTATTGTTGCAGCAATTGTCTTGGGAAGCTTGGTCCATTCTTTTATTTTTGGAATCTTCCATCTTCCCGGAGGAAGAATCAGAGGGTATTTTGCCAGGTTTTTGCTAAGCAGCATCATGATTGCCGTAGTAATCCGTCTCATTCTTCTGATGCGTGAAAGCAGAAAAAAAGACATGCTTAACGAGCAGCTCAATTCCGCTTACCTTCAGACTCAGCTTCAATTGCTTCAGGAACAACTTAATCCGCATTTTCTTTTCAATACCCTGAGCAGTCTTTCTGCCATAGTCATGGAAAATCCTGGTCTGGCCCAAAACTATATCCTTCATCTTTCCAAAATTTTCAGATATACATTGGTTCATTCAGGTAATAATCTGGTAACCCTTGAGAAGGAGCTTGAGCATTTAAAGTCTTATACCCAACTCATAACAATGCGGCTGGAAAACACCTTCCAGATTCATATCAATATCAGCAAAGATTTAATCCAAATGCAAATCCTTCATTTATCACTGCAACCTTTGATCGAAAATGCGGTTAAACATAACAGAGCGACACTTTCAGATCCTTTAATCATAGAGATTTATGAAGAGAACAGATGGCTTATCATCCGAAACAACCTCCAGCCCACCATCAGCAAGACAGAGGGTGCCGGAATTGGTCTTACCAATTTAAATGAAAGATATAAGCTGCAAAATCAGCAAGAGATAGAGATCCATCAAACGACAGAATATTTCATCGTAAAGCTTCCTTTATTATGAGAAGAAATATACATATTATCATTATTGAGGATGAACCTGCTACCGCGAGACATCTGGAATACATCCTGAAAGAAATCAATCCGGAAATACAAATCACAAAATGTTTGCAGAGTATAGCAGAAGCAACGGAGTGGTTTACCTTAAATGATAATAATTATGACCTGATATTTTCAGACATAAGACTTTCTGATGGATTATCGTTTGAAATATTTAGAAAGGTTAACATAAAAAAGCCTGTCATCTTTGTTACGGCATATCATGATTATGCTATTGAGGCCTTCCGTAACAATGGCATTGATTACGTGTTAAAACCTTTCGATACGGAAGAAATAACGCGCACGATATTTAAATATCACATCTTAATTGCTGCTGATTCGGAAAAAAGACAGAATGAAAAAGCATCTCTGTTTCAGGAACTGCAAAATGTGACGAAGCACTATCGAAAATCTTTCCTTATACATTATTGCGGCAGGCTTATCCCTGTGGAAGCAGCTAAGATTAATTGGTTCCATACAGCCAATGAGATTGTATATGCACATTTGTCTGATGGCAGGCAATATATAATGGAATTTACACTGGAACAGCTGGAAAATGAACTTGAACCTACTCTTTTTTTCAGGGCTAACCGCCAGTTCATTATTAATAAAAAAGCTGTAGAAGCCGTGGAATACTTTTTTAACGGAAGGCTGTTAATTAAAATTCATCCTTCACCACAGGACCAGATCATCGTCAGCAAGGCAAAAGCCATGACTTTTAGAAAATGGCTGGACCAATAATTTGTTTTACCACCTGATTTAGTCGGTTCACCCTTTTTTATTTTACCATACACTATTGCTATTACTACATTTGTTTTATTAAAAACTAAAATTTCCAGGATGATTCTAAAGACAAAAAAACAGAAGATTTTTCTTATAGCAGCTTTTATATGCCTTGCATGTACAGGCTTATCGGCACAGAAAAGTAAATTAAAGGACAGTACCCCGGAACAGCGTGCAAAAATGCAGACGGAGTGGATGACAACTAAATTAAACTTAAATGCTTCACAAACTCAGCAGATTTCCGCGCTAAACCTTCAGTACGCCCGGAAGAATGAGCCTATTATTCAAAGTAACAGCAGCAAGCTCTCCAAATTTAGAAAACTGAAAGCCCTACAGAAAGAAAAATCTAACATGCTCAGCCAAATTTTAAGCGAGGAACAATATAAAAAATATGAGGATATTAAAGATCAGATGATTCAAAATATTAAAAATAAAAGAAAATGAAAAAACTATTAAATCCATGGATAATAATTTTATTTATTACCACCTCAGCATGCTCTCAGAGCGCAACCGACACTTATGAAACAGCACCTCTCCAGTCAAAGGTTGGCAACAGCCTTCAAGGACCTATTCAAAAGCCTGTAACAGGATACGGTGCAGATGGAAACTATGAAGTGGCAGAAATTGACTTTGATAATCCGGAGTATCCGGGAACACAGGTTTCAATTTTCTATCCTCAGGGGATTACTTCTCCCAGACCTACCATTTTCTTTTCGCATCCGTTTGGTGGCGAAGACAAAGAATATAATATAGAGTTGTACAAATTCATTGCAAAGAAAGGTTACGTGGTAGTATTTGTGCCTTACCGTACCATTGATGTAAGTGTAGACCATCGTTACCAGACCCTGTGGGAAGGATTCACAAAGGCTGCTGCAGATTATCCTAACATTATTGACACTCAGAAAGTAGGTTTTATGGGCCACTCTTTTGGAGGTGGAGCAAGTATAGATCTGGCCTACAAAGCATTTACAGAGAAAGGATGGGGACAAAATGGACGTTTTCTTTTCACTATGGCTCCATGGTATTCTTTTAACTGGAACAGTCCATTAAGTACCCAACAGCAATTACAAAGTTTTCCTTCCAATACCAAAATGATCACCCAGGTCTATGATGAGGATGATGTCAACGATCACAGGATGGCAATTGATATCTTTAAAAATATCAATATTCCTAATGCTGAAAAGGATTTTATTTATATTAAATCGTCTACTGTTAACGGATATAATTATGTAACAGACCACGCCATGCCAAGTTCAAGAGTAATTTTCGATGCATTGGACTATTATGGAGTGTACCGTCTTTTGGATGCTATGATGGATTATAGTTTCAATGGAAACAGCAGTGCAAAAAATACTGCTTTGGGGAATGGTTCTGCCGCGCAGGTCACCATGCCTTCTTATAACGGACAAACAATGAATCCTCTTGAAGTCACAGATAATCCCACGCCGAAATACCTGCAGTTTAAATACCAGTTTAAATGTGGGAACAGTACCAATCCGCGGGTTTCCTACTGTAATTAATTAAAAAAGGCAATGATATACTAAGGATATTATTGCCTAATCAAATAAGAACTCAAAATTTTCAGCAAACATCTTAATTGAAAGTATGTATAATGTTGAAATTCAACAAAGAATCAAATGTTCCGGTCTTAGTTCCTTGATTTACAACGGGAGCTGATGACGATTCTTCCGGCATTTAAAATCTTCAATATCAAATTCAACGACTCATTTTGCCGATTTATCGAAAATAATCTCAAAATAACAGCATTCCGATCGAACTTTACATCAGTAAAACAAACAACTTAAAATCCTATTATTATGAAAACAAAAATCGGAATCACAGAAAAAAACACAGAAGCAGTAGCAGAACAATTGGCTAAATTATTAGCAGATGAAACTGTACTTTACATTAAAACCAGAAATGCTCACTGGAACGTTACCGGGGATAACTTTCATGCCAACCATATCTTTTTCGAAGAGCAATACAAACAATTGGATGAGCTGATTGACAGCGTTGCAGAACGCATGCGAAAAATAGGACATTATGCGCCGGCAACAATGAAAATCTATCTCGAATTAACCCATCTTACAGAATATACCGACAGAACCAACGACGGTTCAGGCTATATGAAAGACCTATTAAGCGACCACGAAAGCATTATTGAATTTCTGAGAGGGAATATCACTCCTTTTGCCGAAGAATTCAAAGATTACGGTACAAGTGATTTCATCACAGGATTGATGGAAACGCACGAAGAAATGGCCTGGATGATCCGCTCGTATTTCAGATAAATTGGGAAAACAGAAAGGAATAATTATATTTGTGTAACCATAAATAAATATCCTTATGAAAGCTCTCATCGTAGATGATAACGACATTGCAAGAACCACACTCTCACATTTGGCAAAACAAATTCCCAGTCTCACAATTGTCAGCGAATTTTCCAATGCCATTGAGGCTTACAACCACTTGCAGTCTAATCACGTCGATTTGATTTTTCTCGATATCGAAATGCCGGAAATGACAGGTATTGAACTTACCAAGAATCTTTCGGGAAGAGGTACCATTATCATTTTCACAACATCCAATAAGGAATATGCACTGGAAGCTTTTGAACTGAATATTGCAGATTACATTCTGAAACCAATAACACCGGCAAGGTTTTTACAGGCAGTAAGCAAAGCGCAGACAATTCTGGAAAGCAGAAAAGAAAATGTGGAAGTCACAAAAGATGAATTCCTTTTTGTAAGGGATTCCAATATTACAAGGCGACTGAAGCTCGATGACATTTTTTATGCCGAAGCGATGGGCGATTATGTAAAGTTCTACACCCGGGAAAAAATGTTTGCCATCCACGGCAAAATGAAAACGGCGGAAGAACGCCTTCCGAAAGATAATTTCATCAGGGTTCATCGTTCATACATTGTTTCAGTCGGCAAGATAGATACACTTCAGGACGGCGGAATTATGATTAACGGAAAATTTATCCCGGTTGCAGATGCATACAGGAAAGCACTCAACACGAGAATGAATGTTTTTTAAATTTTATTCGGGCAGCTTTAATCCTCCTGTAGTATATCCTGAGCTAAGTTCACGCAGCAATCTGTTGAACCGTTCAGCATCGCAATAACAAAAAAGAGCTCCGCTCAAGCCAAGATGCAGATTCAGTACAAAAAGTAGCGTCAAAATAAAAACAGTATTTGTCATTCCGTAGGAATCCCGGCATCCACGGTTAGATTCCTGCAGAATGATAAACTTAATATTAAATCTTGCTGAGTGAATAGTTTATGCTAAGCTTGACGAAGTACCTTTAGAACTAAATATTTTCAATAATAAGAAAAAAAACGTTGCGAGTACCGAGCGGAGTCGAAGTATGCATTAAAAACAAGGAAAAACATTTATGAAAAAAATATCTTCAGTAATGAACAACAGGAGATTCAGCTATTTTATCATCCTCACATTTATTGCAGGTTCTCTCCTGTTGATCGCGGTTCAAATCAATTCAGCGCAGAATACGAAGGAGCTTATCCTTAATAACAATAAACTTCTTAACGAATTGCGTTCCAGCAATCATTTGCGTGAAATAGACCGTGATATTTTAGGCGTTGAAAGCAGAATCCGGGCTTCCATTGCAACCAATGATACTACTCACCTTGAAGGAATTGACCAAAAGATCAGCCAGATAGAAAACTTTTTAGACTCCCTTTCCAAAGACAACACCGATGCAGAAGAGGAAAGGCTAATTCACAGACTGAGTGTTCTCGCTATGGAAAAGAAAACCACGAAAGACAAATTATTGCTTCGTTATCATACACTCGGAAACATGGATGATCAGACCTCCATTGCCAACCCGAGAGCGAGAAAAATATCAAATGAAATCACAACAATCACCGCAAAAATTTATGAAAGCCGTAAATTTCATATGGTAGACCTCAGCAAAAAGACCGAAACAATGGGGCAAAAGGCAAGGTTATATGATATTTCTTTATTGATTTTATTGATTTTGAGCGGATCCATCGTTGGCTTTCATATTCTTCGCCAGTTTAAACGTCAGAGATTGCTGATCCAGGAATTGGATATCGCAGAAAAAAAAGCTTCGGTTGCTGCACAAACCAAAGAAAATTTTTTAGCCAATATGAGCCACGAAATCAGAACGCCCCTCAGCGGAATTTTGGGCTTTACCAATCTTTTACAGAAAAGACCTTTGGATCAGACTTCAAAAGAATTTGTATCATCCATTCAAAGCTCAGGAGAAAACCTGATGGCCATTATCAACGATATTCTGGATTTATCAAAAATCGAAGCCGGAATGATGCGCATTACCAAAGGAATATTCAGCATCAACGGACTGGTAAATTCGGTAGAAACTTTTTTTGTGGAACGCGCAAAAGAAAAAGGATTAACAATTTCCAGCAAAATAGATCCGTCGATTCCGGATACGCTGAATGGTGATGCAACGAGGCTAACCCAGATTTTGGTTAACCTCATCGGAAATGCCGTTAAATTTACACAGCAAGGCAGCATTAGTATTGAGATTTACAATAAAAATCAAACCGAAAACGAAGTTGTTGTCGGTTTTAAAGTCTCAGATACAGGAATCGGAATCGATAAAGAAAAACTCAGCGAAGTTTTTGAAAGATTCAACCAGGGTGAAGATTCTATAACAAGAAATTACGGAGGAACCGGACTTGGTTTATCCATTGTGAAAAGTTTAATTCAATTACAAAATGGAGATATTGAAGTTGCAAGCGAACAGGGAAAAGGCACGACTTTTCATTTTTTCATTCCTTATGCCATTGCGAAAGAACAGATTGCTGTAATTCCTTCTCATGATACAACATATTTTAAAGACAGATCCAATACACCATTGAAAGTCTTGGTAGTAGATGATAACGCCATCAATCAAAGTCTGATGAAGCACCTTCTGTCACAATGGAATATAGAGTTTGACACCGCAAACAACGGTCTGGAAGCAGTAGAATATCTTAAAAATCACGACTGTGATCTGGTTTTAATGGACATTCAGATGCCACAAATGGACGGCTATACCGCAACACAAAAAATCCGCGAAGAATTGAATCTGAATCTTCCAGTCATCGCAATGACCGCACATGCAATGGCCGGAGAAAGAGAAAGATGCCTGAGCCGGGGAATGAACGGATATATTTCCAAACCGGTTAATGAAGATGAATTATTTAAATTAATTTCAGGTTTCGGATTGAAAGAAAATAAAAATAATGAATTAAAAATCCAAGAAACCATTCCTGTTTATCAATACATTGACCTTAATTATATGAAGTCTGTCAGCAATGGTGACCAAGATTTTGAAAGAACGGTCACAAAGCAGTTTTTAGACAAAGTTCCCGGTCATTTACAGGAAATGGAATCGGCTTATGAAAATACAGATTTTAAGATCGTAAAACTCAGAGCACATGATTTGAAATCCAGTGTTGCAATAATGGGATTACTTCCTTTATTAGAGGAAAAACTGAATACTTTAGAATTAACCAATGGAGAAAACCCAGCTTCAAAACAGACTTTAAAAGATGTAAAAGAGATTGTTTTAAAAGCAGTTTCCGAGGCAGAATTATTTTTACAAACTATTAATTAAAGAAAACTATCGTTATGGAAAATCAGGGAGCATCTGTAGTGATTTCGCATCACATTCTGGATGGGAAACAGCAACAGTACGAGCAATGGCTCAATGAGATCGTTCCTTTAACCAGACATGCAAAAGGTTTTATTGATTGGCAGATCATCAGACCGATCCAGGGTTTAACTTTTGTTTACACCGTGATTATCAGATTTGATACGATTGAAAATCTCAAAAACTGGATTGATTCCGATGACAGAAAAAAACTGATTGAAAAAGCCAACCCCCTATTTCATAAAAATGACCATTACAAAATAAAATCCGGGCTCGATTTTCTTTTTGAGAACGAAAACGAAACAAAGGTTCCCGTACGATGGAAACAGTTTTTGGTAACCTGGTCAGCCATTTATCCTTTATCATTAGTGGTTCCGCTCTTACTCCTGCCCTTTTTAAGATTATTAAAAATCCCTGCAAATCATTATTCAGACGGACTTTTGATCTCTGCATCCATTGTTTTCCTGATGGTTTTCGTTGTAATGCCCAATTATACAAAGCTGATCAGAAAATGGCTTTTTAAATAATATAATTTAACATTAATATAACCAATCACTGTTTTTACAGTGATTTTTTTCGTTTTTTCTCAAAAACACCATCCTTTTTATCTTTTTAATTTTTCGATCTTATCTAACGACAGTTTCTGCCTGTTCATCGAACACCAGCTGATTTCCCGCTAAGTTGGCAGTAGCTTTACATCAACAATTAATACAATAATTAAAACCCAAACATTATGGAAATTCTACAAACATCAGAAAATGCATTATCTCACTCAAGTGTAACTGCTGTTATTAATGCACCATTCGAAAAAGTTAACATTGCAGACTGGTTATTAAACTTACCCGATGCCGAATATCAAAGATGCTCAACCCAACATATAGGAGCGGCTATTTCCACCACTTTCGATGGCGAGCCGGTTTCGCTGAATGTGGAAACAATCGGAGACGCTTTGATGATTCAGCATTATGTAGCCACCGTCTATCGACCGGATTACTGCAGAATGCTGTCAATATCTGATTCCATTACCAAAAACGGAAGAACGAAAGTGCAGGTTTTATGGGAGCTGAAAGCCTCAAAAATTGATGATAACACGACTTTGTATACCAACGAAATTCACGCAACGGCAACGCCGGAAATGTTCGAATATATGAAAGAACACGGCATCGAATTAGCAAGTGCAGCCGCTTCCAGACAAGCTGCTTCCGATGCGCACAACCACGAAGAAACACCCAACTTTGCAAAAAGTATCGAAAACAAAGCATTGACAGGCAAATACAATCAGCCTTTTTAGAATTAGCATACCTTGTTTGTAATCAAATAACTTTTAATTCATCTACAAATTGTGTATTGAATATTTTGATATTTGCTTCGTCAATTCGAGTATTTTTTTGTAACAAAGTGAAGAAAAATGTTTCGAGAATGAAATTTATCTTCAAATCATAAACTTCTCAAATACGCTTTTGCAAAGCTAGTAGAACTGACGAAATGAATCAAAATGCACAACATCTACAACACTATTTTCTACACCAATATAAAGCCCAACGACTGATTTTGCCCGTTCATCGAATAAGATCTAAAAAATACCCGATTCGGAAGTAGCTTTACCATAGAAATTAAGAACTGTAAATAATAATCATAAAAAGTAATAGGATGCATACTGAAAATTTAAGCTTTAAATATGAGTTAGAAAAAAAGAACTCCATACCCATGATGACGGAATCTTCCGCTATTGTGGACGGGATTTCTATATGACGCTGCGGTAGCTCCTGTCTTAATTAATATATTGGTAAACTGGCATTTGCTTTTACCTGCCATTTTATTGCTAACTTGTTGTAGATTTTCAATTCAATAACCCAAAAAACTAAATATTATGTTACAAAAAGGAACTGTTGCCCCAGATTTTACATTATTTGCTACACCAGACCAGAAAATAACATTATCTGAATTTAAAGGAAAAAATGTTATTCTCGCCTTTTATCCCGCAGACTGGAGCCCGGTTTGCAGTGATCAGATGGCATTGTACAACGAAATGCTGAAATTCTTCAAAAAATACGACGCAGAAATATTCGGAATCTCTGTGGACAGCAAATGGTGTCATCTGGCTTTTTCGGAATCACGGAACCTCCATTTTCCTTTGCTTGCCGACTTTGAAGCAAAAGGAGAAACCGCAAAAAAGTACGGCGTTTATGATGAGGAGGAAGGAGAATGCAAAAGGGCTTTATTTGTTATCAATAAAGAGGGCATCATCGAATGGAGTTATCTGTCACCAACGGCCATCAATCCTGGTGCAGACGGAATATTGGAAGCTTTAGAAACACTTAATACGAAATAATTATGTCACTAAAACCATCAGTAAGTAAAACTGACCATGCGCAAGGTAACGACAATGCCGACCTTACCATTGTAGAATACGGCGATTATCAATGTCCGTATTGTGGAGCCGCTTATCCTGTTCTTAAAGAATTAATGAAAGAATTCGAAGGTCAGGTAAAGTTTGTTTTCAGGAATTTTCCGTTGTCGGAAATGCATCCATATGCAAGACCCGCCGCAATTGCAGCAGAAGCCGCCGATCTTCAGGGGAAATTCTGGGAAATGCATGATGTCATTTATGAAAATCAGCAATCTCTGAATGAAAATTTCTTATTTCAGCTTGCAGAAAAAATAGGTTTAAACCTTTCTCAATTCAAAGAAGATATTCAGAAACCCGAACTGGAAAAGAAAGTAGATTCAGATTTTGAGAGCGGTATTATCAGCGGCGTAAACGGCACGCCTTCGTTTTTCATTAATGGAAATAAATTCAATGGCGGTGCGGAAGATTTACTCGAACTGGTAAGGGAAAATGTGAATTAATCCCGAATTGCAGTCCGATCTGATTATGTCTGTAATGGCAAAAAGAGGAAACCCTTTCACAATCTCAGGATAATCTACACAAGGAAAAGCTGCCATAGAAATTAACAAACAGCTTTAGATAATTGTCAAAAAGCTGCCTCTAATAAAAATTGTATCAAAATGTACGAAGTTAAACTAGATTAATTTCTACCTGTTTTATCCTCCATACATTTGCTAAACAAACAAGACAAAACAATTAACAACTTAAAAAAATTAATATTATGAGTACACTTACATTAAAAGACGGAACAGAAT